>JBDZVD010000250.1:0-3684 GCA_040255525.1 Micromonosporaceae bacterium
GATCGACGCGCACCCGCGCCCCCGGCAGCGCCGCGGGCCGAAGCACCCGCGCCCGCCGGCCCGGGCGTCTACCGCCTGCCGGCGCCTTCCGGGCCGACCGACGATCCAGCCGACGATCCGGCGCCGGCCGCGCCGTCACCGGCCGGCCGCCCGGAGGTCGCGGCGGGCCACCGCACTCCGCGGGACCAGACCGGCACGCTCCCGGGTCCGGTCCCCGGCCAGCGGGCGGCCGGGGCGTTCAGCGGCGGACCGGCCGGCCCGGCGACCGCGCAGCCCTACGACTGGGCCTCCCCCACCGTCGGCCAGTGGGTCCCGCCGTCGCTGCAGGCGCGCGAGGCCGGCGACGCGCGGCCCACGCGCGGGCCGCTGATCGCCATGGCCCTGATCACGCTGGTGGTCGTGGCCGCCGGCGTGGCCATCGGCATCGTGCTGTTCCACCGCGGTACGCCGTCGGCGGGCAGCCCCTCGGCGACCGCGTCGTCGGCGCCGGCCCGGCTGGCACCCGGCCAGGTCCAGCTGCGCGACGACGGTGTCTCGGTCACGCTGACCTGGAGCGATCCGACGGCCGGTCGGGTACCGTTCGTGGTGGCCGGCGGGCGGGCGGGCGAGACGTCCCGGGCACTGCAGACGCTGCCGGCGGGTTCGACCGCGTACACGCTCAACGGCCTCAACCCCGCCCTGGACTACTGCTTCACCGTGGTCGCGGTGTACACCACGAACGAGGTGGCCACGTCGGCCCTGACCTGTACCCGGCGGGGTGTCCACCCCACCGCCAGCGCCAGTTGATCACACCGGGTATCCACAGGCACACGCAGCGGGTTCCCTTGACCCCGACTCGGCCCCTATGATGGCCGCGGACTTGCGCAGGGGCGAGGGCAGCGGGGCAGCAGCCATCGGCCGACGCACCAGTGGAACGCCGACGGTGAGGCGTGACGATGTCGCGGACCGGCAAATTCGTTCGGGGTCGGGGTGCCTGGGTCACTCTGGCCACGGTGCTCGGCCTGGCGGTCGCCATGGGCGCGACCGTGCTCGGTCTCGGTGCCACCGACCACGCCCTGGCCACGTCGAACGCGAGCCTGTGGATGTGGTCGACCAGCCGGGGTGAGATAGCCCGGGTCAACGCGGATACCGGCCGGGTGGACACCCGCTACAAGGTGGTCGACGCGCAGGGCCACGTGATCCAGGTCAGCCAGACCGACCGGTACCTGATCCTGCGTGACCTCGACACGGGCCAGGTCAGCTCGCTGGATCTGGCTACGCTGCAGATCGCGGCGACCAGCCAGACCACACCGGGGCTCGGCGTCACCGTGGTGCTCTCCGGTGACGCCGGATTCATCGTCGACAGCGTCCAGGGCCTGGTGCGCCAGCTCGATCCGACCTCGCTGGCTCCGACCGGTCAGCCGTTGCGTTTCCCGCCGGGGCTGGGTGGGGCGGCGTTCGACGGCAACGGCACGCTGTGGCTGCTGGTACCGACCGAGGGCACCGTGGTCGGCGTCCGCCCCGCGGTGCCGCACCCGGCCAAGGGGGTGGCCGCGACCACCAGCCCCAGCGTGACCCGAACCGTCGTGGTCGCGGACCCGGGGCACGACCTGACGATGTCCACGCTGGACAACGGCGTCGCCGTGCTCGACCAGACGGGTGACACGCTGACCACCGTGCGCGGCGCGCAGAAGCGCACGTTGCGCGTGCCGGTGTCGGGCACCGGCACGATGCCGTCGACCACCGGCGGCGGCGGCGGCGCGGGCGTGCCGGTCACCGTGCAGGACGAGCGGCACGTCTACGTGGTCGACAACGGTCACGTCAGCGACTTCGCGGTGCCGGGCAGCGGCGGACCGGTCGCGCCGGCGGTGCCGTTCGCCGGGCGGCTCTACGTCGCCGACAACGCCACCGGCACGGTGTACGTGCTGGATCCGGCCGGCAAGCTGGTCAGCACGATCGCGATCCCGCACCCGGGCGGCTCGCTCGAACTGCAGGTCAAGACCGACCACCTGTTCATCAACGCGCCCAACTCGTCCACCGCCCGGGTGGTGGACAGCCACAACCGGGTCAAGGTGGTCGACAAGTACGCCAACAACGTGCTCGGTGGCGACCCACCGCCCAATCCCCCGCCTCCTCCCCCGCCGCCGCCGGTGCCACCCGTGGGGCCGCCCGGCGCCCCCACCAGGGTGTCCGCCGTGGCCGGCAACGCCTCGGCGCACATCACCTGGGGCGCGGCCCCGGCGCACGGCTCGGCGATCACCAGGTACGTGGTCGAGGGCGACGGCGGCGCGCCGCACGAGGTGGGCGCCAGGCAGCGGTCGCTGGACGTCACCGGCCTAGTCAACGGCCAGGAGTACCGGTTCACCGTGTACGCGGTCAACGGCAAGGGCAAGGGGCCCAAGCGCGCCGCCAACCCGGTCGTACCGACCTCCGACGTGCCCGACCCGCCGGCCAGCGTGACCGCGGCGGAGCAGAAGGACGGATCGGTGGTCGTGCGCTGGCCGGCCGCCAACGGCCAGGGCCACAAGATCGTCCGGTACTCGGTGGCGACCGTCTCCGCCGGCGCCGCGGTGGACCCGATGACCACCGGGTCGACCACGCTGACCGTGCCACCCGGCAAGCTCGCCTACGGCACGCAGTATGCGTTCACGGTCACCGCGATCAACGACCGGGGCGCCAGCTCCAAGGCGTCGCCGACGAGCAACTCGGTCGTGCCCTACACGGTGCCCGAGGCGCCGAAGGGGCTGACCGCGCGGACCGTCGACGCCAAGGGTGCGATCAGCGTGGCCTGGCAGCCGGCCGTCGACAACGGCCGGAAGATCACCAAGTACGTGGTCACCGCCGGCGGCGAGAGCCAGGACGTGACCGGTGCCACCTCGGTGACCCTGACCGGCTTCGACAACGGGACGACGGTGCGGGTCAGCGTGAAGGCGGTCAACCTGGCGGGCAGTGGGCCGGCTGCCACCGGCAGCGCGAAGACCATCAACGTACCGGTGATCACGCACGGGACCGCGTCGTCCAGCGGCTTCAACGCGATCAACGTGCCGTTCACGGTCAACGGCAACGGCAGCGCCACGTCCTGCACGATCGCGCTGAACGGCGGGGCGGCCGGGTCGTTCCCGTGTACCGGCGGCAAGAGGAGCGGGCTGTGGCCGGCGACGAAGTACGCGTTCGCGGTCACCGCGTCGAACAAGGCCGGCTCGGCCAGCTTCACCGGCAGCGTGACCACGCCGACAGTGACCGGGACCGTGGTCTGCACCAACGACAGCTACTGCGGGCACGGGTCCACGACCGGGGGCATCTGGGTGTATCCGACGCCGAACCAGACCTCTGGCACCGAGGTCGGCGCCAAGTTCGCCCCGGCACAGGTTCAGGCGCAGTGCTACACGACGGGACAGACCGTCAACGCCGCCCCGTACGGCGGCCGGAAGACCAACCAGTGGCTGCGGATACCCTTCAACGGCAACAACTACATCCCGTACGCGTGGGTCAATCTCGACGGCGGCGCCACGATCGGGAACCTACCGAAGTGCTAGCACCGCAAGGAGTACAGCAAGTGACGCAGCCCCCACCGGCGTACCGCATCGAGGCGCCCAGCAAGGAGGAGGTCGCCGGTTTCGCGGCGTTCGCCAACCGGCTCAGCTACGCGATCGGCTCGGTGGTGCTGGGCAAGGCGCCGGTGGTGCGGTTGGCGTTGACGGCGTT
>JBDZVD010000121.1:0-20016 GCA_040255525.1 Micromonosporaceae bacterium
GCGCCGGGCCGGGTGGGCGCCGGGCCGGGTGGGCGCCGGGCCGGGTGGGCGCCGGACCGGGGCAGCGTTAAACCGGGGCAGCGTTGGACCAGGCGGACATCGGACCTGTCCCGCGCCGCGTCGGCCTAGCGCCTGGCCGGCCCCGACCGGGCGCTAGGCTGGCGCCCGAGATGGATACCCGAACCGGTCTGCCCGTGGTCGGCATGGTGGGTGGTGGGCAACTGGCCCGGATGACCCACCAGGCAGCGATCGCCCTCGGACAATCCCTGCGCGTCCTCGCCGCTTCGCCCGATGACAGTGCCGCCCTCGTCGCGGCCGATGTGCACATCGGGCACCACACCGACATCGACGCCCTGCGTACCTTCGCCAAGGGCTGCGAGGTGGTCACGTTCGACCACGAGCACGTACCCGCGGAGCACATCCGGGCGATCGAGGCCGGCGGCGCCACCGTGGCTCCGAGCGCGGCCGCGCTGCGGTACGCGCAGGACAAGCGCGCGATGCGGGAGCGGTTGACCGAGCTGGGGGCTCCGGTACCGAGGTGGGCGCCGGTGCGCACGCCGGCGGACGTGGCCGCGTTCGCCGCCGGTACCGGGTGGCCGGTCGTGGTGAAGGCGGTTCGCGGCGGGTACGACGGGCGGGGCGTCTGGGTCGTCGGCGAGACCGATGAGCTGCCCGGTGTCGAGCTCATCGTCGAACAGCGGGTACCGCTGCGCCGGGAGCTGGCCGTCCTCGTGGCCCGGTCCCCGTTCGGGCAGGTCGCCGCGTACCCGACGGTGCAGACCGTGCAGCGCGAGGGCATCTGCGTGGAGGTGCTGGCTCCGGCGCCCGACCTGGATCCGGAGCTGGCCGTCGAGGCGGAGCGGCTGGCCATCCGGCTGGCCACCGAGCTGGGTGTGGTCGGGCTGCTCGCGGTCGAGCTGTTCGACACGGGTACCGGGCTGCTGGTCAATGAACTGGCGATGCGCCCGCACAACTCCGGCCACTGGACCATCGAGGGTGCCCGTACCTCCCAGTTCGAGCAGCACCTGCGGGCGGTGCTGGACTATCCGATGGGCGACACGGGGCTCACCGCGCCGGCCGTGGTGATGGCCAACGTGCTGGGCGGCGAGCCGAGCGAGATGTCCATGGACGAGCGGCTGCACCACATGTTCGCCGCGGATCCCGGCATTAAGGTGCATTTCTACGGCAAGCAGGTCCGGTCGGGCCGCAAAATAGGGCATGTCACGGCGCTCGGCGAGGATATGGCGCGTACCCGGAAGCGGGCTGTCGCCGCCGCGCGCTGGCTACAGGACGGCATACCGATGCCGGATACCCGGGCGGGGGAGTCACAATGAGCGTCGGCGTGATCATGGGTAGCGACTCGGACTGGCCGGTCATGCGGGCCGCCACCGAGGCCATGGACGAGTTCGGGGTCCAGTACGAGGTGCGGGTCGTGTCGGCGCACCGCACGCCGCAGGCGATGCTCGACTATGCGGCCCAGGCGGCCGGCCGGGGCCTGAAGGTGATCATTGCGGGCGCCGGCGGCGCGGCGGCCCTGCCGGGCATGGTGGCCTCGGCGACCACGTTGCCGGTGATCGGCGTGCCGGTCCCGCAGAAGTACCTGGACGGGATGGACGCCCTGCTGTCGATCGTGCAGATGCCGGCCGGGGTACCGGTGGCCACCGTGTCGATCGGCAACGCCCGCAACGCCGGCCTGCTCGCGGTGCGGATCCTCGGCGTCGCGAACCCGGCCCTGCTCGACCGCATGGCGGCGTACCAGCGCGACCTCATCGCACTGGTCGAGCACAAGAACCAGGGCCTGCAGGACGAGCTAGCGCAGTCGGCCAAGAGCTCCTCGTAGCCGCTGGATGTCCCGCCGCCGCTTCTCGAAGTTGGCGCCGAGGCCGACCAGTACCGCCCCGACCAGGGCCATGATCGTCCACAGCAGCGCGGTGGTGGACACCACGGCCAGCTCGTGCAGCGCCGCCACGGCCAGCGCGACCCCGCCGACCACCACCGGTGCCTGCTGCCGGCGCCAGGAGCCGAACACCACGGTCGCCGCCGCCCCGACGATGAGTACGCCGCGCCGGGTCGGCGTCTCGTTGGTCATCAGCACGATCGCCAGGCTCGGCAGGAACGCCGCCACCAGGGCCACGCCGTACGCCAACCAGCTCGAGACGTCCGGGTCGCGGCGGACCCTCAGGTACCCGATGATCGACGCGGCGACCGCCACGGCCAGCGTGTACGCCTCGGGCAGCGCGACCTTCGACACGTACATCAGCAGGAACCAGGCGGCCAGCTCGTGCGCGATGGCGAACCAGATGAGCGCGTTGCGGTACAGCCGTGGACGGTTCGGACGGGACGCGGCGACGGACAGTACGGCCCCCCAGGCACAGGTGAACACCGCCAGATGCGGCAGCGAACGGGCGGCGAGGGCCAGGGCCAGGACCGCCCCGGCGTAGGCGCTCGCCTCGACCGCGATGGCCTCGCTCACCGCCTGGGGCTGCCGCAGCCGGGGCAGCAGCGACGCGACGACCAGCATCGCCGCGGCGACGAGCGCGACCAGGAACGCCGACCAGTACACCGGCAGCCCGGCGGCCAGACCGGCCACCAGCGCGAGCAGGTGCCCGGCGAACGCGGTGACCAGCCAGCCGACCACCCGCGCCGCACGGCTGCGGCCCAGCATCGCGGCGGTCACGCCGCCGCCCGCGGTAATCGTCAACGCCCACAACGTCATGGACTGGGTCGCCAGGCTGCCGGCCAGCCCCGCGCCGCCGGCCAGCAGGCAGATGACCAGGACGAGCGTGCGTGCCGGGCGCTGCCGGGTGGCATCGGCGGTACCGGCAGGGGCCGCGGTCAGCGCCAGCCCCAGGCCGGCGAGTACCGCGACCACCAGCGCCAGGACCGGCCCTGCCGGCCAGGACATCCGCAGCGCGTACGGGGCGATCAGCAGGGTGATCGCCAGGCCGGGGATGACCACCGAGACCGCTCGACGGCTGACCGCCTCGGGCCGTCCGCCGAAGCCGACCGCGCCCAGCGCGCCGGCGAGGGTGAGGATCAGCGCCGCGGCCACCGAGGTGGCGTCGCCGACCCAGTGCGCGAACGGGCCGAGCGCGGCCAGCGAGGACCCGGGTGCTCCGGTCCAGACCGACTCGACCCACTGGTACGGGCCGATCGCCGCAGCGGCGACCGACGGCGCCAGAGCCACCGCGGCCAGCACCGTCGCCGGCCCGGCGGCGAGCATCAGCGCATGCCCGGGGCGGCCCGGCAGGGCCAGCGGCCGGCCGCGCCGCTGGTCGGCGGGCAGCGTCTGCCCGCGGGCGGTCACCGCGGCGCGCAACAGCTCGGCGAGCACCGCGAGCAGCGCCGCCGCGGCGGCGTACACGACCAGCGGCAGCGCTGTGCCGATCGTGCTGACCGCGATCGCCGTGCCGACCAAGGCCACGCCGGCCGTCGCGAACGGCAGCAGGAACTCGGTGTTGTAGCAGGTCACCGCCGTGAGTGCGAGGCCGAGGCAGAGGCCGGTGAGCGCCGAGGTGAGCGCGAAGCTCCACGACGCCCCGGACGCCAGCGCCAGGCAGGCGGCGCCGGCCGGTAGCGCGGACATCGCCGCGGACAGCGAGAAGCCGCCGATCAGCACCAGATGCGTGGCGCCCTCGTGGCTGTGCAGGGTGGCGGCCGCCGCCCAGGCGACACCGGCGAGAACCAGGGTGGACACGAGCAGCGTCTGCGCGGTGACTCCGGGCCGGACCAGGCTGGCGCCGATCGTGTCGGCGAACAGCACGGTAGCCATGCTGTACCGGGCCCAGGCCGCCTCGCGCACGGTGCTGCGGCCGGCGGCGATCCCGATGCCGGTGGCGGCGATGCCGCTGAACAGGATCGGAGACCACCACGGCAGGTCGAGCGCGGACGGTACGGCCAGGGCGGCGAGGCCGATCCCGACCGAACTGACCGCGTACGAGGCGGGTACGGGCAGCGCCACGGCCGCTGCGGCGGCGAGCAGGACGAGGGCGAGCGGCACCTGCGCCCCGAACGGGCCGGAGATGCGCGCCGACCAGTGCGCCAGGTCGGTGTGCCAGACCGGCTTCACGGCGCCCAGGGCGGCGAAGGCGCCGCGTACCGCCTCGACGCCGGCGATCAGCCCGACCACCGTACCGACCAGGCTTCCGCCGACGATCGGGCCGCGCCGCCACGCCGCCGGCATGGCCCGTATTCCGGCGGCGACCAGCAGCACCAGGACGGCCGCCGAGGCCAGCTCGTACCCGGGGGCGAGCAGCCCGGCGACGCGGGCCACCGCCGCCACCGACGCGGCGGTGACCGCCGTCGCCGCGATGTCGGAGCCTCCGGCGACCCCGGCGATGCGCCGGCTCGTGTCCATCCACGGGGCCAGGCACAGCATGACGGCACTGATCAGCAGCAGGGCGGCGATGCCGATGTCGACCAGCGGGACGCCGCCGGCCACGAACGCGGCGACCGCCACCGCGCCCGCGCCCAAGGTGCTGCCGGTGACCAGGAGCGGTGCCGGGCGGCCCCGGGCGACCTGGCTCACCGCGGTCGCGGTCAGCGTGCCGGCCACCGCCAGGAAGCTGGCGGCGAGCACCGGTACCGGGCCGGACTGGTTGCTCTGCGCCGTGCCCGCGGTGGCGAACGCCACCGCCCCGGGCAGCGCGAACGCCGCTCCCGCCCAGCCCGCCTCGGCCGCCCGGTCGGCGTTGGGCCCGAGCGACGCCTCGGCCAACCGCGGCGCGACGCCGATCGCCGCACCGAAGATGGTGAGCCCGGACAGGGCCAGCGCGGCGGCCTCCGGGCGGGCCAGCGCCACCGCGGCCGCGTAGCAGCCGAGGATCGCGGCGGCACCGATCCGTATCCACGCCGCCCGGGTGGTCGGCGCGATCAGCGCGTACCCGCCGAGAGCCGCCGCGGCGAGCACGAGCACCAGCGGTACGGCCGCCCAGGGCAGCGACAGGCCGGCGGGTACCAGCAGGAGCGTCAGCGCGAACCCGACGACGACGCCGTCGGCGCGGTCGCGGGTGGGAAGCATGGTCAGCGCGGCGGCGGTGAGGATGATCGCGGCCAGCGCGAGCTGGCCGGCACCGGGACCGGCGGCCTCCGCCACGGCGTGCGGGTACCGGCCGAGGTCCGCGTGCCAGGCCGGGGTGCTCGCGCGCAGCGGTCCGATGATCGCGTCCAGCCCTCGGCCGAGCAGGATCAGCGCGAGGGCGCCGGCGGACAGCGCCCCGGCCAGTCGCGGCCCCTGATGTGCCAGCGGGCCGAGCAGCCGGACGGTCACCCCGGCGACCAGGATCGCCAGGCCGGTCATCACCAGTCCCCAGCCGGGCAACGCCACCGCGGTGACCCGACCGATCGCGCAGATCAGCGCCGCTGTGGCCAGCCCGGTAGCGACATCGGGCAGCGGCCAGCGCCGCAGCGTCAGTCCCCCGCCGAGGCCGACGGTCGCGGCGAGCAGCAGCCCGGCGGCGCCGCCCAGCACCACCGTGATGGCGTGCGCGCCGGCGAGCGTGACGACCGCGCAGGCCACGGCCGCGAGCACGGCCGAGCCGTGCAGGATCCAGACCGCGTCCCGCAGGTACGGGGTGCCCTCGGCGGCGTGCTCGTCGATCTCCTCGGCGACTTCGATCTCTTCGGCATCAATGATCGACTTCGCGGGGGGCCGGGCGGCACGGTTCAGCCGGGTGCGCAGCACGATCGCCAGCGCCAGATCCTGCGCGCCGACCGCGGCCAGGATCGCTGACCAGCCCGCCACCCCGTGGATCAGGCCCGCGAACAGCAACGGGAGTACCGGCTGCAGCAGCAGTACGGCAGCGAAGCGCGGAGCGACCAGGTGGCTGATCGTCCGGTACCCGGCCGCCACGCCGGCGGTCGCCAGGCACACCAGCCCGGCGAAGGCCGTACCCGACATCCGGGTGCCGGCCAGCGCGTCACTGGCCCAGATCGCGTACCCGTCGAGCAGGACGAAGAGGAGCCCGACCGAGGCGAGCGTCTCGGCGGTCGACACCAGCCCGCGCCGGGCGATCGGCAGCGGGGCGGCGAGGACCACGGCGGCCAACAGGGCGAACACCGCGACCCGCGAGCCGCCCTGTAGCTCACGCAGCAGGTAGCCGGTGCCGGTGACCGCGAACAGCAGGGCCCCGAGCCAGAGCAGGGCGTTCTGCGTGGTACGGGTGGATGTCTCGGGCTGCGGGGCGTGCGGCGTATCCGCGGGCTTCGGCATCGACACCCGCTTGCCCGGGCGGATCGGCCGGCCGGTGAAGGTGGGTACGCCCTCGGCCGGAGGCGGTGGAGTGCCGGTCGCCGCCCGCTGACGGGACAGCCCCGGCAGCGGGCCGAGCCGGCGCCGCGGGGCGGCCTTGACACCGGCCTGCCGGGCTGAGCCGCGCCGGCTGGCGAGCGACTCCTGCAGCAGTGACCGGGTGGCGATCGCGCCCTGGATGCGTCGCATCAGCAGGGTCCGCTCGTCGACCATGTCCCGGTTGCGGAACTGCATCTGGGTGATCACCCGACTCAGGTCGGCGATCTCCTGCTGGACGCTGTGGCCGCAGTTTGGGCAGCCCGTGGACGTGTCCGCGGTCGTACCACAGTTCGAGCAGGGATATGTCCCCACGGCACCCTCCCGTCGCGTCTACGCAAAGGATGCCGAGCGATCGTGACCCGACGCCAGTGACAAAAGGGGCGCCCGTGGGGGCGCCCCTCCTTTTGGGGACCTTCGGCCCCAACCCGTCATGCGGGCTCGGGACGCCCCATACCGCGGTAGTCCCAGCCAGCCCGGACCCAGAGTGCCTGGTCAAGGCAGTTTCGGCCATCGATCACGCGCTTGCCGTTCACCAGCTCGGCGAGCATCGCCGGGTCGGCGTTGCGGAACTCTTCCCACTCGGTGAGGACGCACACCAGGTCCGCCCGGGCCACCGCGTCGGTCAGCGTCTTGGCGAACCCGACCTCCGGCAACTCGCGCTCGGCGTTGGACATGCCCTCGGGGTCGTACACCGCCAGCGTGGCACCGGCCCGGGACAGCTTGCGCACCACCGACAGGGCGGGCGAATCGCGTACGTCGTCGGAGTTGGGCTTGAACGTGGCGCCGAGCACGGCGATGCGCCGGCCGCTCAGGTCCGGTCCGGCCGGCCCGTTCGGGCGGTCGAGCAACTCCGCGGCCAGCTGGACGACGCGCTGGCGCCGCCGCTGGTTGATCAGGTCGACCTCGTGCAGGAAGCGCAGCGCCTCGCCGACACCCAGCTCCTGCGCACGGGCCTGGAAGGCCCGGATGTCCTTGGGCAGGCAGGCGCCACCGAAGCCGAGCCCGGCCCGGAGGAACCGGTTGCCGATCCGGGGGTCGTACCCGATCGCGCGGGCGAGCTGGGTCACGTCGGCGCCGGCCGCCTCGCAGACCTCGGCCATCGCGTTGATGAAGGAGATCTTGGTGGCCAGGAACGCGTTGGCCGCCACCTTCACCAGCTCCGCGGTCGCGAAGTCGGTGACCACGACCGGCACCTCGCGGTCCTCGGTCATGGCCAGGTCGAAGACGCCCTTGTGCGCGCCGTACAGCATGCCGTAGGCCCAGTCGCTCTTCACCCCGAAGATGACCCGGTTGGGCCGCAGCACGTCCTCGACGGCGAAGCCTTCCTGCAGGAACTCCGGGCTCCAGGCGACCTCGACCTGGGCCCGCTCCGGCGCGTGCCGGGCGATGAGCTCCTCGACCCACTCGGCGGTGCCGACCGGCACGGTCGACTTGCCGACGATCAGCGCCTTGCGGGTCAGCTTCGGCGCCAGGCCGGTGACCGCGGCTTCCACGTAGCTCAGGTCCGCGGCCAGGCCGTCGGCCCGCTGGGGGGTTCCCACGCAGATGAAGTGGACGTCGCCGAACTCGGCCACCTCGTCGTACGACGTGGTGAACCGCAGCCGCCCACCGGCGAGGTTCTTGCGCAGCAGCTCGTCGAGGCCGGGTTCATGGAACGGCACCTCGCCGCTGGCCAGCTTCGCAATCTTGGGTTCGTCGACATCGAAGCCGAGAACTTCATAGCCCATCTCGGCAAAACAGATCGCGTAGGTGGCGCCCAGGTATCCGGTGCCAAGGAAGGTCAGCCGTGGCCGGCCTGCCCCGGAAGGCGGGGTGAGTAGTTCTGGGGGCGTCAGGGGCTGGCTCCCTGGGTACGAAATCGTCACGCCTCGTCTCCGCTCGCACACGTGCCGCATATGCCGCGACCTCGGAGAATTTCCTTACTCCGGGCCGGACGGGCGTTTGCGACCACCGCGCCGTCCCGGCGAGGATAGTGCTTGACCCACCCGGCCTGGCAACGCCATCGGGTTACCGGTCAGTAAGCTTAGCTGCGCTACGCGCCCAGCCTAGCGCCGACACCCCAGACCTTCCGGCCTGTCACTCATTCCGGGCAGCCGGGATATCCCCGAATGAAGGTTTCCGGATGACCGAGTTTGAGGCGTACCAGCTGCCCGAGGAGCACCAGGCGATCCGCGAGGCGGTACGCGCGGTGTGCGACGGAAAGGTCGCGCCGAACGCCGCGGCCGCGGATGAGACCGGTGAGTTCCCGCAAGCCTCGTACGACGCCCTGCGCGCGGCCGACTTCCATGCCCCGCACATACCGCCGGAGTACGGCGGCGCGGGCGCGGACGCGCTGGCCACGGCGATCGTCATCGAGGAGGTGGCGCGCGCCTGCGCGGCGTCGTCGCTGATCCCGGCCGTGAACAAGCTTGGCACGATGCCGCTGCTGCTGGCCGCGTCGCCGGAACTCAAGCAGCGGTACCTGCCGCCGGTGGCGCGTGGCGAGGCGATGTTCTCGTACTGCCTGTCCGAACCCGAGGCCGGCAGCGATGCCGCGTCGATGACGACGCGAGCGACTAGTGATAATGATCACTATGTGATCAACGGGGCAAAACGGTGGATCACAAATGCCGGTATCTCGGACTTTTACACTGTTTTCGCGGTGACCTCGCCGGGCGAGCGTTCCCGCGGCATCTCGGCGTTCATGGTGGAGAAGTCCGATCCCGGAGTGAGCTTCGGCGCACCGGAGAAGAAGCTGGGCATCAAGGGCTCGCCGACCCGCGAGGTCTACCTCGACAACGTGCGGATCCCGGCCGACCGGATGATCGGCCAGCCCGGCGAGGGTTTCAAGATCGCGATGCGGACGCTGGACCACACCCGGGTCACCATCGCGGCGCAGGCGATCGGGATCGCGCAGGGCGCGCTGGACTTCGCCAAGCGGTACGTGCAGGAGCGGCGCCAGTTCGGCAAGGCGGTCGCGGAGTTCCAGGGCATCCAGTTCATGCTCGCCGACATGGGCATGAAGCTCGAGGCGGCACGGCAGCTCACCTACGCGGCGGCGGGCAAGTCGGAGCGCGGTGACGCCGACCTGACGTACTTCGGGGCGGCGGCGAAGTGCTTCGCGTCGGATGCCGCCATGGAAATCACCACGGACGCGGTGCAGCTGCTCGGCGGGTACGGGTACACCCGGGACTTCCCGCTGGAGCGGATGATGCGTGACGCCAAGATCACGCAAATTTACGAGGGAACGAACCAGGTGCAGCGCATCGTGATGGCCCGGGAGCTGCTGCGCGGCTGACGCGTCCCGCCGTTGCCCGGCCGGCCGCCCGCTGTCCCCTGGATCGGCCGGCACTCGTCGCGCCGCCGCAACCCGGTGCCGAACCGTCCCAGGGGGTTCGGCACCAGCATCCCAGCCCGGATGAATCAGCGAGGCGGATCCTCGGACGCGTCGCGGAGCGGGGTCGCCCACGGCGAGCCGGCCGGTGGCGTACGGGTGGGGTTGAGCCGGGGGGCCTGCGACTCGACGGCCGCCCACCGGTCGAACGGCTTCTCCGGCTCGGAACCGGTACGAGCGCTCGGCTCGTCGGCCGGCCCGCCCGTCGCCGTGCCGTCCGTTGCCGTGCCGCCCGTCGCCGTTGCCGTCGCCGGGTCGTCGTTCGCGGCCGGCGTCGTTCGCGCCGGCTCGTCGCGTGCCGCCACCGTTTCGTCCCGGGTCGAGGCCACCGGCTCGTCCCGTGCCGACGTGCGCGCCGGCTCGTCCGGAGTGAACGTGGCCCCCGGCTCGTCCTGCCCCGATGCGGGCTCCGGCGTCGATGCGGCCGCCGGTTCTTGAACGCCCCCGGCCAGCGCGTTCGCGTGCGAGGACGGTTCGGGCGGCGATTCCGTCGCCTCGTCGCCGGTGGACCCGGCCCAAGCCGGCTCGTCCCGGGGCGGCTCGGGCTGCGTGGACCTCGCCGGTGTGGACGGGGGCTCTGCCGACGGGGGTTCTGTCACCGTTGGCTCTGGCGACGGGAGTTGTGCCGACGGGCGCTGGGTTGCCGCGGCCACGGCGGTCGCCACCGGCGCCTGCGCGTCCTCGGTCGGCTGCTTCCGAACCGGCCCGGTGGCGGCCGAGTCACCGGAGGACGGGGCGGGCGTGGACTCGACCGGCGCCACCGACGCTCCGGGATCGGCGGCGGGTGCGGGCGCCGGCGCCGAGAGCGCGGCGGCGATGGACCCGAGCTGTGCGGGTACGGCGGGTTGATCGGGTTGACCGGCGGGCCGCGGCTGCCCCGCCGGCTCCGGCGCCGAGGATGGGGCCGGCGGCGTAGACGGGGCCGGCGGGGCCGGTGTCGATGGGGCCGGCGTAGATGAGGCGGGGGTGGAAAGGGTGGGCGCGGTCGGAGCGGGCGGCACGGACAGGTCGGCCGTCGGCTCCTCGCGCCGGGCTTGATCGACAGGCGGTGCCTGCTCGACGCGCAGCCGCGCCGCCTGGGGCGGCATCGGCGGAACGAACCGCCCGGGAGCCGGCTGCACGGACTCCCGGGGCGGCGCGGTACGCGGGCTCGGCGGGCCGGCGAACTCGTTCACCAGCGCGTCCGGTTCGTCGCCGAAGCCGAGATGATCCAGGCTGTACCCGATCGGTTCGGGTGCCGGTTCGGGAGCCCCGGCGACCACCGGCCGGGGCCACCGGCGCCACCGCTTGGCGCTCAGCACCGAGACCACGAGCAGCGAGCCGACGATCAGGGTGGTGCCCGAGCGCACCGGCAGGGTCGGATCCGCGGTCTGGCCGAACACGCTCAGGTTCCGCCTGAACAGGTGGAGCAGCCAGTTCGGGTCGACGAGTAGCCAGACATAGCTCAGCACGTACACCACGCCGGTCAGTACCGCCCCGAGCGGCGAGAACCGCAGGGTCGCGATGAGGCCGACGAGCACCCCGGCCGCCGCCAGGTACACCAGCGGCCGGACGAAGTCGCCCGTGTGGAACGCGCCGGTGCTCTGCACCCGGGCGAACGCGGCGGTGGACCGGTCCTGACCGAATGCGATCAGGATCCAGGCCAGCGGGCCGATGAAGATGGCGCCGATCAGGGTTGCGATGTGTCGCATATCGGGGACCGTACCGTGTTCCGGGCAGATCAACAGCCCAGCGACACCCGCGCTGAGCGGCGCCAACCGGGGCGGAAACCGCCCAGACAGACCCGGTGTCCTTCTCGTCCGATCCGGCCGCCGAAGTCGCCGGCTCCCGCCATCCCGAATCGTCCCGGCACGGTGCAGGATGGTTGAACCACCGACGTGGGGAGAAGCGCGATGACCGTGGACAGGGTGCTCTGGACTCCGCCGGCCGATGCCAGAAACCGTTACCGCATAGGCGATTTCATGAACTGGCTCGCCCGCGAGCGGGGGCTGGAGTTCGCCGGATACCGGGCGCTGTGGGAATGGTCGACCACGGACCTCTCCGGATTCTGGGGAGCGGTCTGGGACTACTTCATGGTGCCGGCGCACACCCCGCCCACCGCCGTACTGGAGCATGCGCACATGCCGGGGGCGGTCTGGTTCCCCGGCGCCCGGCTCAACTACGCCGAAGCGGTGCTGCGGATGCCGGGTGTGGCGGACACCACTCCGATGGTTTTCGGCGTCTCGCAGAGCCGGGATCCGGTGACGCTGACCGCGGCCGAACTGCGCGAGCAGGTCCGCCGGGTACGGGCCGGGCTGGTGCGCCTCGGCGTCGTGCGGGGCGATCGGGTCGCCGCGTACCTGCCCAACATCCCGGAGACGTTCGTGCTGCTGCTCGCGACCGCGAGCCTGGGCGCCATCTTCTCCTCGTGCGCTCCCGAGTTCGGCACCCGCAGCGTCACCGACCGGTGGCGCCAGATCGAGCCCAAGGTACTGGTGGCCATCGACGGGTACCGGTACGGCGACAAGCCGATCGACCGGCGCGGCGAGGTGGCCGCGATCCGGGAGGCGTTGCCCTCCCTGGAGCACACGGTCACACTGTCCTATCTGGACAGTAGCGGGGCGCCGGACGGCTGGGCGGAGCTGGCCGCACCGACCGGCGAGCCGCTGGAGTTCGCGCCGGTACCGTTCGACCACCCGCTGTACGTGCTCTACTCCTCGGGTACCACCGGACTGCCCAAGCCGATCGTCCACGGGCACGGCGGCATCCTCCTGGAGCACCTCAAGATGCTCGCGCTGCACCAGGACCTGGGGCCGGGCGACCGGTTCTTCTGGTTCACCACCACCGGCTGGATGATGTGGAACTATCTGGTCTCCGGTCCGGCGGTCGGCTCGGCGATCGTGCTGTTCGACGGCAATCCGGTCGTCTCGGCGCCCGCCGGCCAGCCGGCACGGCCGGACCCGGCCGCGCTCTGGCGGATGGCCGGCGAGCTCGGCATCACCTACTTCGGCACGTCGGCCCCTTTCCTGCTGGCCTGCCGCAAGGCCGGGGTGGTCCCCCGCGACCTGGTCGGGGACGGCCTGCGCGGGCTGGGCTCCACCGGCGCGCCGCTGCCGCCGGAGGGCTTCGCCTGGGTGTACGAGAACGTGGGCGCGGACATCCTGCTCGCCTCGCTGTCCGGCGGCACCGACGTGTGCACCGGATTCGTCGGCGGCTCGCCGCTGCTGCCGGTGTACCAGGGGGAGATCTCCTGCCGGGCGCTGGGCGCGCGGGTCGAGGCGTACGACCCGCTGGGCCGACCGGTGACCGGCGAGCTGGGCGAGCTGGTGATCACCGCTCCGATGCCGTCGATGCCGGTCGGCTTCTGGGGCGACGGGGACGGGCACCGGTACCGGGAGGCGTACTTCGACGTGTACCCGGGTGTCTGGAGGCACGGGGACTGGATCACCATCACCGAACGGGGTACCTGCGTGATCACTGGGCGCTCGGACGCCACCCTCAACCGGGGCGGGGTCCGGCTCGGTACCGCCGAGTTCTACTCCGTCGTCGACGGTATGCCGGAGGTCGCCGACTCGGTCGTCGTGCACCTGGAGGACGACCAGGGCGGCGCCGGCGAACTGCTGCTGTTCGTGGTGCCGGTCGAGGGCGTCGAGGTGGACGACGCGCTGCGGTCCCGGATCGCCGGCCAGCTGCGGGCCGCGCTGTCACCCCGGCACGTACCGGACGAGATCTACCAGGTGGCGGCCGTCCCGCGGACGCTGAGCGGAAAGAAGCTCGAGGTACCCGTGAAGAAGATCCTCACCGGTACCCCGGTGGACGCGGCGGCCGCCCGCGGCGCCCTGGCCAACCCCGAATCGCTGCACGCGTTCGAGGACCTGGCCAACGCTAGATCACACGATTGACCCGCTCGGTCTGCACGCGCGCCGCCAGCCGGTCCTGGTCCAGGTGTCCACACAGGACAAGGCTGGCCCGCGCGGACAGCGGGGCGAGCAGCCAGTCGACCGGATCCGGGTGCGTCCGGGCGTCGATGAGCACCCGCTCGCCGGGGCCGACCCCCAGTATCGACGCGCGCTGGGCCGCCTGCGCGCACAGCGCTTCCTGGTCGCCCGCCGGGGTGGCCGGCGCGAACCGGTCGCCGTGGCCGCGTACCTCGACCGAGTAGTCCGCGTACCCGGGAGGGAGGTCGCGCAGCGGTAGCCCGAACGGGTGCAGTCCGACGGCGTACCGCTCACCGACAGTGATCTCGCTGGTCCGGTCCGCCGCCACGAACGCGACGTCGGCGGTCCCGCCCGCGGCGTCGCCGGCACCGGTCGAAAGCAGTACCGACAGCCCCGCCGACCAGCAACCGAGCAGTACGGCGGCGGTCTGCCAGTGCGGCGGCAGCAGCACGAGCGCCCGGTCCCCCGGCCCGAGCCCGACTCCGTCGACGACCAGATTGGCCGTCTTTGCCACCCAATTGGCCAGGGTCGCGCCGGACAATTCGGTGCGTTCGCCCGTCGTGTCGTCATAGAAGGTGAGCAGTGGGCGTGTCGGATCGGCATCGACGGCGGCGGTGAAGAGTTCACGCACGTTGTTCACCAGCGCAGATCTATCACACATCGGTAACGCCGGATCGCTCGCCCGCAGAGGTTGGGATGATCGTCGCGTTGCGGTCACTGCCTGGCGGCCCGTCGGGCGTAGTCTTGCGGTAAGAGTCCCACGGCAGGCCCGATGAGGAGTGAACCCGTGACCGGCGGTCAAGCGACCCGCGTACTTGTCGATGCAACCAGCGTCCCGGCGGACCGTGGTGGTGTCGGGCGCTACGTGGACGGGTTGCTGAAGGCACTCAACGGGCTCGATACCGATCTTGCCGTGGTCTGCCAGCGTACCGATGCGGAGCGTTACCGTCGGTTACTTGCCAACGCCGAGGTGATCGGCGCCCCGGCCGCCGTCGCGCACCGTCCGGCCCGGCTGGCCTGGGAGCAGACCGGGCTGCCGCTGCTGGCCCAGCAGGTCGGCGCGCAGGTGCTGCACTCGCCGTTCTACACGTGCCCGCTGCGCGCGTCCTGCCCGGTGACGGTGACCGTTCACGACGCGACGTTCTTCACCGAGCCGGAGCACTACGACAAGTCCCGGCGCACCTTCTTCCGCAGCGCGATCAAGACGTCGCTGCGCCGCGCGGCCCGGGTGATCGTGCCGAGCAAGGCCACCCGCGACGAGCTGATCCGGCTGCTGGACGCCGACCCGACCCGGATCGACGTGGCCTATCACGGCGTCGACCACGAGGCGTTCCACTCGCCGAGCGACGACGAGAAAGCCCGGGTCAGGGCGCGGCTGGGGCTGGGTGACACGCCGTACGTCGCGTTCCTCGGCGCGAAGGAGCCCCGGAAGAACGTCCCGAACCTGATCCGTGGCTGGGTAGCCGCGGTGGCCGACCGTGAGCGGCCCCCGGCGCTGGTCATCGCGGGTGGCTCCGGGCACGACGACGAGATCGACCAGGCGGTCGCCGAGGTGCCGGCGAACCTGCGCCTGCTGCGCCCGGGCTATCTGCGGTACGCGGATCTCCCTGGGTTCCTGGGTGGCGCGCTGGTCGCGGCGTACCCGTCCCACGGCGAGGGATTCGGGCTGCCGATCCTGGAGGCGATGGCGTGTGCCGCGCCGGTGCTCACGACGCCCCGGCTGTCGCTGCCCGAGGTCGGCGGCGACGCGGTCGCCTACACCGGTGAGAGCGCGGAGGAGATCGGCCGCGACCTCGGCGCACTGCTCGACGACGAGTCGCGCCGCCTCGCGCTGGCCAAGGCGGGATTCGACCGGGCGAAGGAGTTCACCTGGGAGTCCAGCGCCGAGGTTCACCTGACCGCGTGGGCACGAGCGGCTGCCGGATAACCGACATCTCACTCGGGTCACTATCGGCTACTTTGCCCGCGCCGAGTCGGCGTTTGTGGCGGGCGACCGGCATGATGGGCTGATGCTTTACGCGGTCATCCCGGCGGGCGGCAGCGGTACGCGCCTGTGGCCCCTGTCCCGCTCGGGGAACCCCAAGTTCCTCCATCCGCTCACCGGGAGCGAGTCGACCCTGTTGCAGGCCACCGCGGCGCGTCTCGCGCCGCTCGCGCCACCGGAGTGCGTCTACGTGGTGACCGGGGTCGCGCACGCCGCCGGGGTCGCGCGGCAGCTCCCGTCGGTGCCGGAGGACAACATCCTGGTCGAGCCGTCCCCCCGCGACTCGTGTGCCGCGATCGGCCTGGCCGCCGCGCTGATCGCCCGCCGGGACCCGGACGCGGTCATGGGTTCGTTCGCGGCGGACCATCTGGTCCGCGACGGCGGAGAGTTCGTCCGGGTGTTGCAGGACGCCATCGCCGGGGCGCAGCGGGGCCTGCTGATGACCGTCGGGATCTCCCCGACCCGCCCGGAGACCGGGTACGGCTACCTGGAGTGCGGTCAGCTGCTCGACGGGGGCCCGGTGCGCCGCGTGGACCAGTTCAAGGAGAAGCCGTCGTACGAGGTTGCCCGCTCCTACGTCGAGTCGGGGCGGCACCTCTGGAACGCCAGCATGTTTGTCTGGCGGGTGGACGTGTTCCTCCGGGAACTCGCCCGCCAGCAGCCGGAGCTGCACACCGGGCTGACCCGGATCGCGGCGGCCTGGTCGACCGACCGCCGGGAGGCCGTCCTCGGTGAGGTCTGGCCCACGCTGCCGAAGATCTCGGTCGACTACGCGGTGATGGAAGGAGCGGCCGAGGCCGGCATGGTGGCCACGGTACCGGGCGACTTCGGCTGGAACGATGTCGGCGACTTCCACACGCTCGGCGACATCCTGGGCGCGGACGAGCGCGGCAACGTGGTGGTCGGCCCGGGCGACACGGTGGAGAAGCCGGACATGCTGCTGGTCGACACCGAGCGGCTGGTCATCGTGCCGCAATCCGGCCGGCTGATCGCGGCGCTCGGCCTGTCCGACCTGATCGTGGTGGACACCCCGGACGCGGTGCTGGTCTGCCCGCGTGACCGGGCACAGGACGTGAAGATGCTGGTGGACCGGCTGAAGGAGCGCGGCGACCAGCGACTGACCTGATACCCGCCCCGCCCGCGACCGGCGTTGGGCCGTTGCCCCGGCCATGTCACCTGACTCGGACGGGCTCCGGCTGCGCTCAGAGGGGAGCCGGCGGCGCGATGCCGATCGCGACGAGACCCAGCGGCATCCGGTCCGGCGGCAGATCGACGCCGTCCGGGTCGCCCTCCGGTAGCCAGGTGCTCGCCGCCCCGGCCGCGGCCAGGGCGCAGCGCAGCCGGTGGATACCGGCGCCCGCCCGGGCCAGGGCCGCCGGCCCGGACCCGACCGGGACGTGCGGTACCAGAGCCCGCGCGGTACCTGCCGGTAGTCCGGCCTTCACCGGTACCTCCAGGAAGTCGGGCTCGACCAGCCCGGCCGTCGCACCGGCGAGGAGGTCGTCGCTGACCAGCGCGTCGGCGAAGTGTGCCGGATCGGGTAGCCGTGCGGCCCGGCGCAGCCCATCGGAGCGCGCTTCAGCGGTGCCGAGTGAGAACAGGTCGTGTTCGGCGCCGCGGACGAGTACCGCCGCGCCCTGGCCGTCCGGTGCGCCGGTGGCGTGCAGCCCGCGGATCACCGCGACCGGTACCTGGTCGTACTTGCCCTTGACCAGTTCGGCGGCGGCCGCCAGTTCGTCGATGATGGCCATCTGGGTCAGGTGCAGTTCGTTGCCGTACGCGTCGGTGTCGCCCCGGTAGTCGTGCAGCGCCTCGATGCCGGCCGCGCCGAGGGCGACATCGGTCAGGCCGCTGCGCCACGGCCGGCCCATCGTGTCGCTGACGATGATGGCCACGTCCAGCCCGTACCGGTCGCGCAGCGCGGCGCGCAGCGCGCGGGCCGAGGCGTCCGAGTCGAGTGGTAGCAGCACCAGGTGCTCTCTGTCCACATTGGACGCGTCGATGCCGGCGGCGGCCATCACGAAGCCGTGCCGGGTCTGCACGATCTGGGTGTTGCCCCGGCGGGCCACCGTGCGCACGGCCTCACCGGCCAGAACCCGGGCGCGGGCGGCCGCCCGCTCCGGGCCGTCCGCCGGCACCGCGACCAGCCGACCCTCCGATTTGGACACTATCTTGCTCGTGACCACGAGGACATCGCCGTCTTCCAGCCACGGTGCCGCGCCGGTGATGAGGGCGGGCAGGTCGTCGCCCGGACGCACGTCGCCGATGCCGGTCACCGGCCGGATGGTGAGGTTCACCGGACCTCCTCGGCAAGCGCCAGACCCTGTTCCACCATGGCGAGTGTGGCCCGTTCGTCCGTCATCCACAATGGACATTCTCGTACCGGCACCCCGCCGACCTCGATACCGGCGTCGGACGTGTCCACCAGCCAGCCGTCGAGGATGCCGCCGGCCGACCGGGCGCCGTAGAGCGCGCCGACGCCGGCCGCGGTCACCGGCACGTCCACGGCCGCCAGGCACTTGTCGGCCATGCCGCGTACCGGCGCACCACCGATGATGGGAGAGAACCCGATCACCGGCGCGGTACCGGCGACGAGCGCGTCGCGCAGCCCGCCGACCGCCAGGATCGGGGCGATCGACACGACCGGGTTGCTCGGCGCGACCAGTACCACGTCGGCCGCGGCCAACGCGTCGAGCACACCGGGGGCGGGCTTGGCCACGTCCGCCCCGATGAACACGAACCGCTGGGCCGGCAGTGCCGCCCGGTAGCGGATCCACCACTCCTGGAAGTGGATCGCCCGTGAGCCGCCGGTACCGGCGCCGTCCGCGCCCGGGTCGCCGGCCTCGTGACCGGGCACCACCACGTGGGTCTCCAGCCGGTCGTCGCTCGCCGGCAGCAGCCGTATCCCGGGCTGCCACCGGGCGCAGAGCGCCTCGGTGACGGCGGACAGCGGGTACCCGGCGTCCAGCATCCTGGTCCGTACCAGATGGGTCGCCACATCCTTGTCGCCCAGCCCGAACCAGGTCGGCTCCGCCCCGTACGCGGCTAGTTCCTCCTTGACAGCCCAGGTTTCGCCGGCCCGGCCCCAGCCGCGTTCGGCATCCGCCCCGCCACCGAGGGTGTACATCACGCTGTCCAGATCGGGGCAGATCCGCAGGCCGTGCAGGGTGACGTCGTCGCCGACGTTGACGATCGCGGTCACCTCCGCCCCGCTCGCCCGGACGCCCTGGAGAAAGCGAGCCCCCCCGATGCCACCTGCCAGTACCACGATCCGCATGCGGTCAATCCTCCCGCAGCGCTCCGGCCCGGATGTCACTGCCCGGCGACCCGGGGCGCCAGGGGATCCGGGATGCCGGGCCGACGCGGTGGGCAGGGGCCGCGCGGCCGGCCCTCAGTGCGCGCGGGCACGGTGTGGAGGGGGCGTCCGGCGGCGTCGCGGGCGCCGTTCATCCGGCGTCGAGGTCGCGCTCAGCCGGCGACGAGCCGGCGCCCCGGGCGGGTGGAAATCCCGCTGCCGTGCGCTCACCCCGGCGGCGTGTCCGGGGGCGGCGCGCGACGGCGTCCCCGGCCGGCAACACGTGCTCGCGGTCCGGCGCGGCGGGGCGAGCGGCGCTAGGCTCGCGGGGCAAACCCGCCCACCTTGACCAAGGGGGAGATGTGACTCAACCTTCAGAACAGTCGCCATATCCGGCCAGTACGCCGCCCGCGACGCCACACCCTCCACCCGCGCCATCGGGCGCGGCGGGGGAGCAGCGGGATGCCAGCAAGTTCACCGCCCCCCACCGTGAGCTGGCCGGCCTGGTCCTGGTGCTGTCCGCGGCGGCGCTGCTGTTGCTGGCGTTCATCGACCTGTTCGTGGTGTTCGACAACTTCGTCTCCGGATTCGGCGCCCGCGCCGACGCAGAGTTCGGCAGCTTCATCGGCCTGATACCGATCTTCTTCCCGCTGGGCGCGGTACTGCTGGTCACGCACATCAAGCCGGCCACACCGCGGGCTCGGACCATCACCCTGGTCGCGTTGATCGACTACGCGTTCGCGGGCCTGTTCGGCGTCGTCTGCCTGTTCGCCAGCTTCATCCACGTGCTGGGCGACCAGTTCGGCGGTGGCTTCCGTCCGGCGTTCATCTCACTGCTGAGCCGTCTGGTGCTGCTGGCTGTGTTCGGGCTGGCCGCTTTCCTGGTCTGGCAGGTGTGGCAGGGTGCCTACGCGGTGCCCAAGCCGGTCGCGCCGGCGTACCCGGTGCCGTACGGGCAGCCCGGGTACCCGTCGCCGTACGGCCAGCCGGTCCCCGGCCAGCCCGGGTACGGGCAGCCCGGCTACGGCCAGCCGTACGGCCAGCCGGCCTACGGCCAGCCCGGCGGGTACCAGCCGGGGTACGGCCAGCCCGGCGGGTACCAGGCGCGGTACGCGGCTCCGGCCGGCTACCAACCCGCCGGCGCGCCGCACTCGTCCC
>JBDZVD010000122.1:0-20014 GCA_040255525.1 Micromonosporaceae bacterium
GGGAATTACGCGATCGCTACCCCCTCACGCCTGGGGAATTACATGACCGCCGACATTTGGCGCACCGGCCAGCCTGCGGACCCATTTCACCAGGATCGTCGGCATACCACCGACCACCTACCGGAGAACGTTCCGCGCACCACCCAATGTCAGCCTGGTAAGTAGGTTCGTTGGCCGGGCGGACTGTCTGATATCGATACGTCGTGACGGCGTGGGCGTGTCGGGCGGCCGAGACGGGCGTAAGAGATGAGGGTTGGCCCCTCGGAGCCGGCCTGCGGGGGCAGGCTCCAAACCGCCCACTGCTGCGTTAGCTGAAGACTGTCGTGGTGAGCGTGTGGGAAAAGGCGCACGGGATGCGTCAGGTGGGGATCAGGAAGACGAGTGTCGTAGCCGTGGCGCGACCGGCAGCCCACAGCGCGGCAGGGTCAGCTCCCGTTCAAGAGCGCGCAACCGAGTTCGGTCAGTGAATGCAGGACCGCACCTCCATCGCGTCGGGTGTCCACGAGTCCGGCTGCCCGTAGTACGGAGGCGTGTTCGCTCGCGGTAGCGGGTGAAGCGCTGATGCGTCGCGCGAGTTGGGTGGTGCTGCATTCGCGTTGTAACGCTTCGAGGACCGCGGCGCGGGTGCGGCCGAGCAGTTGTCCGAGACCGCGGCCCGCTATGCCGTGCGGGTCGGCCCATATGCGGGCGGCGTCCATGGCCTCGGGTACCGCAGGGAAGAAGATCGTGAGCTGGCCCGTGGTGCTGCGGGCGGGTTGGTAGGCCAGGGGCAGTGGAGTCAGGAAGAGGGACGGTGCGAGGAGCAGACCGCGGCCACCGGGACGAAGGTCGACCGAGCGCGGGCCGCTGGTCGGGAAGCTCAGTACCGGCGGGTTCCATCGGATGCTCGGGTGCAGCCGATGGAGCAGGCCGTCGACCCCGTGCTCGGCGAGCGCGAGGGAGCGGCGCCGGTGCTGGTCGATGAGGTAGGACCGGGTACGCGGCCAGACGGGCCGCAGGACCTCGTCGAAGGCGTCCCCGATCGCGGCGGCGAGCGACTGTCCGGGACGGCTGTCCAGGTGCGTTGAGCGGACAAGCTCACTCAATTGCGGCGGGACGGGAACGTTCTCGCGCCTCCATACGCCGACGGCGTCGGCCAACTCCTCGTAAACGGTGGCCGCTGGTTGGTGGGCCAGCCGGTCGAGCGCGTCACCGGTGTCCGGCGACGCGCCCATCAGAGTGAACACATCGACGGGGGGATGCCCGGCCCGGCCGGCGTGGACCAAAGCCCGCACCGTGGCCGCCCATTTGCTGGGGCGGGGGCGAATGGTTGCCTTCCAGTGGTCGAGGGCCGGATGGGCGCGACGCCGGGCCGACCAGGCGGCGGCGAACAGCACCTCGGACGCCGGTCCATGCGTCGGCGCGAGGCGCGTGCAGACGAGATCCTCTGCCGTCAGGTGCACCCGAATCACGACACTGCTCCCCAGGACCACCGTGCGCGGCGACAGTCGCGGTCGGAAGCAGTCTACGGTCGGACAGGCACGAAAAGAAACGATCGTCGGCGCGCGATCGCTGCCAATGACGTCGAAGTACCAGCGATGAGACAGTGGGCGGAGATCCAGCGTCCGCACAGGGTTTCGATCTGGGCCGAAAGGGCTGTGGACGCCAGGCTGGGGGCTCAACACTCAACGCGTCCTTCTGATCCACCGGCACATCGGCGCCGACGCCCTGATCTGCAAGGAACGACCGGCCCCATCCGAAGAGTCATTCTTGGACGAAGGAGTCGACCATGCTCGAGGTGCGAATACTGGGACCGATCGAGGTCAAGCTCGGTGGACGACCGGTGCCTTCTGGCCGTCCGCAGCAGCAGTTGATCGTCGGAATCCTGGCCCTGGAAGTCAATCGGCTGGTGAGTGTCGACCGGCTGGTCGACCTGCTGTGGGACTCTGAAGCCCCGGCCCGTGCTCGACCGGTGATCCGCAGCCGGATCTCTGAGTTCCGTGCGGCGCTGTGGCGCGTGGGAGGCGACGATGCGCGCGCGGCTCTCGTACGAAGTGGCGACGGCTACATGCTCAGTACCGAGCCGCGACGAGTGGATGCCCACCAGTTCCAGGCATGTTTGAGCGCCGCGTCGGGCGGGTCCACCGACGTCGAGGCGTGCCGGGCTCTGCGGGAGGCGCTCGATCTCTGGCGTGGTCCGGTCTTGGGCGGACAGGTTCCGCCGCACGCCCGGCCCATGCTCACCACCCGACTGGAGTCCGCTCGGCTGACCGCCGCCGAGGAACTCCTCGATCGTGAGCTGCAGCGAGGCCACCACAGGCAGATCGCGGATGAGGCCCTAGCCTTGATCATGGCACATCCTGGCCGCGAGCGGTTGGCGTGTCTGGCGATGGTCGCGCTGCAGATGGCGGGCCGTACGAGCGATGCGATCTATGCGTACCATCGATGTCAGCGCTGGTTGTCCGCAGAACTTGGCATCCGTCCCGGTGAGGAACTCCAGCGGATGTACCTGGATCTGCTGAATGGTCGACGGACCGCTCTGGCGGTGTGACGCGGATTTTCCGGATGCCGATCGATGAGCCTCAAGGTTAATCGAATCCGCGCCCGAATCCGGTGTCCGCGCAAGCGGAAACAGTAAGGCCGAGCTGATCGGCGAAGAAGGCGAACGTTTCGCTGGCGAGATCCGCCGATCTGGCGATGGGTGTGTCACCGTGCCCCACGCCCTCGACGGTGTGGAACAGCACCGGTTGTGCGCCGCGGGCCGCCTGGAGCGCGGCGGCCATCTTGCGGGCGTGCATCGGATGCACCCGGGTGTCCGCGCCGAGGACCAGAAGCAGGACGGCGGGATAGGCCGTGTCGGGCCGCACCCGGTGGTAGGGGGAGTACGCCGCCAGCCAGCCGAACTGTTCGGGATCGCGGACCGACCCGTACTCGCCGACCCACTGCGGACCCAGTCCGAATCGCTCATACCGGATCATGTCCAGAAGGGGCGCGATGGCAACGGCCGCCCGCAACATGTCGGGCCACTGTGTCACCGCGGCACCGACCAGCAGGCCACCGTTCGATGCGCCGAGCAGGCCCAGTTGCTGGGGCGTGGTCCACCCCGACTCGATAAGCCACGCCATGGCGGCCCGCAGGTCTTCGAAGGTGTTCTGCTTGTGCCTACCTCGTCCGGACCGGTGCCACTCATCGCCCTTTTCACCCCCACCACGGACGTGGGCGGTCACGAACGCGCCTCCCGCCTCGGCCCACGCCACCGGTGCGGAGGAGTACCGGGCCCGCTGGGTGACGCCGAAGCCGCCGTACGCGGTAACGATCGTGGGCAGGGTTTCCGACCGAGGACCCAGGGGCGCGACAATGGACAGATCGACGGGTGTGCCATCGCGCGAAGTGCAGGTTGCCCGCAGCTGCTGTACCGGGCGGTGTGCCAGTGGGCGATTCTTGACGCCAGTTGTGGGCGTCCAGATCGTGGTCCGCCCTGTGCCCGCGTCGAACAGATAGGTATTCGGCGATCTGAGCGTATCGGAGTAGCTGAACCACACCTGACTGCTTTCCGGTCGCGAGCTCAAACCCTCCACGACACCGGAGTCGGGCAGCGGTACCCGATCGATGATCGAGCCGTCACGCGACGAATGGATGGTCAGCTCGCTGCCGTCCCCGTCCGACCACTGTATGACCAGCGTCTCGTGACCCGTCGCGCCCGTACCGAGGGCGGCGACTTCCTCCATGACCACGTCGGGCCGCGAGTCGACCAGTGTGGCCCAATCGCCGTCGAACATCTGCGCCGCCGTCACTCGACACAGCCGTCCGCGGGGCGAACCGGCCGTAGTACATACCAGAAACTCAGTCGTTCCCGCACCGGGAAGGGCACGTACCGCCAAACGCACCGGTGCTCCCTGGTACGCCGCGCGCAGCTGCTCCGATCCGGCCGGGTCCGCACCCAAGTCGGCTAGCCACAGCCCGTGGGTACGCATCACGTCGCGCTGAGCATGTAGGATCAGCCACCCGGTGCCTGCCGGCTGGTGCAGGCGGTATCTCTCGCCCTCCGGACGATCGGTTCCGAAAACAATGCGATCGTGCCGCGCCGTGGTGCCGAGTTGGTGGTGGTACACGGCCGCCGGCTTGAAGCCGGTCCCTGTCGGGCGCGGCTCCTGCCGGACATAGTAGAAACCCGTTTCGTCGGGCGTCCAGACAAGCGACGTCGAACGAATCCGGCCCCCGAGACGATCAACGGCCCGACCGCTGTCGACATCGATGACGTCGAGAGGAGCCGTCTCCGACCCGTCGGGCGACAGCTGGTAGGTGAGCAGGCGTCCGGTTGGGCTGGGGTGGCACGTGTGCAGCACGGTGTCCGCGCCGCCGTGTGTACTGCCCGGCCACAGTACTGTCTGCCGTCGACCGTCCGGTCGAAGCACGACAAGACGTGCTTGGCTGGCTCCGGCCGGTCTGTGTAGGTAGAACAACCGGTCGCCAAAGGCCGACGGCACAGAATGCCACTCCTGCCGGCGCAGGTCGTCCAGCACGGCCGCGAAGTGCGCACCAGCGGACCACGTCGCCGCATGCCGGGCATAGAGGCGCTCCTGAAGGCGGCACCACTCGACAGTCCGAGGATCGTCGTCGGACTCCATCCATCGGTACGGGTCATGGACGGCTCGGCCGTGGAGGTACTCGACTTCGTCGTCTCGGAACGCCAGCGGGTAGCTCACGGTCTCTCCTGTCAGTGGGCCCGGGTGTCCGGATCGGAGGTCGGCGCAGGCAGACGTGCGTCGCGCAGCGATGGCGACAGCGCACCCCACGCCGCGGTGAGCATGCCCAGTCCGCCCGCGCCGATGAGGGCCGCCGGTGCGCCCACCGCGCCGACGATGGCGCCCGAGGCAGCCAGGGACAGCTCCATGACGCCGAAGCTGGACAGCGCGAGTACGGCCATGACCCGACCGAGGTACTCGGGCGCCGTACCAACCTGAACCAGCGGAATGAGCGTGCTGCCGGCCACGCCGGAGCCGACCCCGAGCACAAAGGCGGGCACCGCGGCCAGCCACAGGTGAGGTTCCAGCGCGAACGGGAGGAATGACAGCGCGCCGACGAATACCCCGGCCAGCGCGACCAGGCCG
Source organism: Micromonosporaceae bacterium (assembly GCA_040255525.1). Lineage (GTDB taxonomy): Bacteria > Actinomycetota > Actinomycetes > Mycobacteriales > Micromonosporaceae > Rugosimonospora. The sequence continues at coordinate 5,091 of JBDZVD010000122.1, forward strand.
GCGCGGTGAATGCGCGATGCCAGAGCGGTTACCAGGAGGCTTCCCGCCAGTCCGCCGAGGCCGAAGGCTCCCAGCAACACGCCGAGACCCGCGGCTTTCCATGACCGGTCGAGACTCAGCTTGGTCGCACCGATCTCCATCGTGCCGGAACAGATGACATTGACAATCGCGATCAGGACGATGCAGCCGCGTACGGTCGCATTGCGCCACACGTACACCAGCCCCGGTGCGATGCTTCCCCACACTCCCGGCTCACGTTGTCCCGACTGAGGGTCCGGCTCGGGCCGCGGGTCGCCCGCCCTACGGGTCAACGGCAGCATGAGCAAGGTAACGGCTGCGGCCGCGAACGTCGCGGCATCGGTCCCGAACGCGACGGCCACCCCCGCGACTGCGACCAGAACGCCCCCGAGCGGCCCACCCGCCATTGTCGCCACCTGCACCAGCGCCGACCGGATGCTTTGAAGTCGCACCAGGACACTCGTGTCAACGGCCCGGATCGGGATCGTCGCGCTCGCCGGAACGGCGAACGCGTTGGCGGTTCCCATCACAAGCGCCAGCACGCCTATGGTCACGAAGTTGGCGCCGGTAGTCGAAATGAGTACGGCCACGGAGGTCAACGCCGCGATACGGACCACGTGGCAGGCAAGGACTATCCGCCGAACGTCGAGGCGATCCGCAGCTACTCCGCCGAACAGCAGCAGCGCGAGCTTGGGGACACCCTGCAACATGAGCACTAGGCCGGCTCTCGCCGGACCGAGTGTCGACACGGCGATCACCATCATCGCGATGGCCGAGCACTCGTCGCCGAGAAGAGAAACGAAATCGCCAGCCAGCCAGGTGGTCACCCGTGCGGACAATCGGGCCGGCGGCACGACTCGGTACTGATGGCCCGCGGAAACCGTCGAATAGCTCATCTCACCCTCGATCGCCGTCGAATGCCAAATTCGCGGATCAGTGGACCAGCCGATCGGCGCGATACGCCTGCGGCTTTTGCCGGCGTAGACAGGAACGCCTCCGGCAACGGCGTCCGGAAGTCATCTGGGACCTGCTTGACCCGGCACGCTAGCCGTGTCCCCGCAGACCTGGCAAGGCGTGTTCGGCCCACGGGAACATCACGGGAATCCGTGGGTATCCGAATGTGAGGCAGGCGGAAATCGGCGGGGAACGCGGTGGCATTTCCGCCGTGTCATCGTTCTCGCATCTCGGCAAACGAACGGGTCAACCCGGATCGAGAAGCCGACTTCTGTGACGATCACATGAGGAGAGGAGGCGGGCATGGAAATCGAGTTCTACACCGAGGAGCAGGACACCGACACGGCGGCGTTCTGCCTCATCTGTAGGTGGTAATGACCAACCCGATCCCGTGACCACGAGATCACGCACCACTAGGTTGGAATGGCGACGGCGGGGCCCGACCCGGCTTCGTCGTCGCCCGCCATTGTCTGCTCGGAAAGCAGTGCCGGCGCTTCGGGGCATCGATCATCGAGAAGGGGCGGGACCACAGTCATGGAACAGATGCTGAGCGGCGTTCGTATCGTCTCCGGACCCGACGCGGTCTGGGCGATCGCCGCCGACCGCCGGCGGGCGCGCATGAGTCCGGAGGTTCTTGATGATGCCGGCGGCCTGCGGCCGGCGGCACGGCAGCGGCTGACCGAGGCCGGCTTCTTTCGCAACATCCTCAGCCAGGCTTATGCGGTCACGGTCCTGCCGGTCACCTCGTGCAATCTCGGCTGCGGATACTGCTATCAAAATCTGGCCCAGGCGCCCGAGGGATCCAACCGCCCACCCAGGATCCCGAATCGCAAGTTGTCCAGGCGTGGGGTCGCGGACGTCGCGTCGTTCGTCGAACGCCAGATGGCCCGGCACGGCTACACGGCGTCGACACTGCTGTTGTTCGGCGGGGAGCCGCTGCTGAACCCCGAGGGTTGCCTCCAACTGCTGACGGCGTTCCGCGACCTGAACCTGACCTACGCCAGCATGGTGTCCAACGCGACCCTCCTGGACACATCTCTGGCCCGAGCGCTGGAGGAGGCCGGACTGCAGTCGATACAGGTGACCTATGACGGCAGCCGGGTCACCCACGATCGCGTGCGGATCCGGCGCGACGGGGGCCCCACGTTCGACGAGATCAACGAGAGTGTCCGGGCGGCGGTCGAGGCAACCGGCCTGCACTGGTCCGTGCGTGTCAACGTGACGTACCTCAACCGCCTGGAGCTGCTCGAACTGGCCGAGGAGCTGCTTGCTGTCTATCCGGCCGGCCGTACGAACGTGTACTTCACCCCGGTGCTGGATTACGGCAACGGCTTCCGTGACGAGCTCCAGTTCGATGCCGAGTTGGCGGACAGCATCGTCGCTGCCAGCGAGCGGCTCATGCAGGCCGGAATCATGCCGAAGTATCAGCCGAAGGTCGACTGTTCCTTCTGCGGCCAGTTGGGTGGTCGAAGCGGTGCCGTCATCAATGCGGACGGCCGGTTGTACAGCTGCTGGACCACCTGCGGTCACGACGGCTGGGAGGTCGGCGACGTCCACGCCGGGTTCCACGACGACAAGGATCTCGCTCCGAAGTGGGTGAGTTGCGAGACCAGCGCCCACACCGATTCCGATCAGGAGCGCAGAAAGCGTGAGCTGTACACGTCGATCGACTACCGGCTTCTGGAGATTGAGCATGCCCGGTACGGCGTGAGCCGCGAACGTGGAAGCACCGCGACGGGACGGTCGGTTGACCGTATGACCAGGACCGTCGAAGCTGCCGGCACACGAGGGTGACGGGTGCCGAGCGTCATGTATCCAGGGTCGGTCGCGGTCGACATCCTCAACTACGCGTGCCTCCCGGAGCGGCACGCAGTCATCGAGATCGGCTCTGGGAGGGGCCACGCGACAGAGCTGTTCCTGCAGGACGTTTCGCGCATCACGTGCCTTGAGCCCGACATTCGATCGGCCGTCGCCCTCAGCGGCAGGTTCCCGGGGCGAGTGCAGATCGAGCGACGCACGTTCGAGGATTACGTCGACGCTTCACCGGACCCACGGTTCGATCTCGCATTCGCCGCGCAGTCGTGGCATCTGCTCGATCCCCGGCGGCGACTGCCGCTGGCGGGTGAAGTGCTCCGCAGCGGTGGTGTCCTCGCCTGCTTCTGGAACCGTGCGGGCGAGACCGACCAGCGGCTGCGGGATCTGATCGTCAACGCACACGAGGAGCACGGCGTGGTGCATCTTGCCCGGCTCACGCTGGACGACCCGGCCGCGCCGTCGCCCAGCGCGGCCCTTGCTGACGAATTGCGCTCTGATGCCTTGTTCCGGGCGTTCACCCAACGGGCCCATCCCGTCGACTATGAGCTGAGCAAGGACGCGTACCTCCGGATACTCGCCTCGCTCGTGCCGTACCGCCGGCTTCCGTGCGAGCGGCTCGCGGGTCTCCTCGGCGCCGTGTCGGCGGCGTTCGATCGGATGGGTCGCTCATTGCATATTCAGATCGTCACGGACCTCATCCTCTGCCGCCGTCGGTGAACGCTGTGTCAGTCGGAGATGATCGATGAAACAGCGCTGGGAAGCCGCGGGCAGAAGGCATCTGGACTTCCACGGCGGCGACGCTCCGGAGCCGCAGGGTGGCTCTCGGCAGGGATGCATCGCTCACCGCGTGCGTTGAGGGACGACCAGCGCTGTAATCCTGCTGTGTCGACTGCGACGGCGGCGAGGAGTTCGGGGCCGGTGAGGCCGACTGCCGTAACGGCTACGCCGTTCCGACCGGCCGCAACGAGTGTTCGAGGTGGCGTTGGACGCCGCCCGGCAGGCGGGGTTGTTGGGGCGGCGGGTGTTGGACTCGACGCCGTTGTATGACGCGGTCTCCACGATGGACACGATCACGTTGATCCGGGCGGCGATCAGTCTAGCGCGGCCGACGAACCGGGCGGCGGCACGTGGCCGTCGCCCGGTAGCAGCGGTCCGGATCGATTCAGCAGTTGGAGTCGAGCGTGACATCGGTCAGCGAGTCGTTGCGCAGGGTACCGTTCTGACCGGTGAAGTTGCCGGATGGAGCACTCGTTCCGGCGCCGCCGGAGAAGGACTGCTGTGCGCCGGGGTTCCACCACGTGTCGTTCTCGCCGAAGTGCCCTGGGGAGCAGCCGGCCCACCAGGCGCTGGCCTGGTCGTTCCAGTTGCGCCGGTCGAACTGCAGGCCCTGGCTCAGGTCGAGCGTACCGGATCCACGGATACACAGGATCGGACCCGAGGGGATGTAAGGGCAACATCGCCGGCCGGCGTTACGCAGCGACTGGTCGCCGGGCTGCTGCCATGGAGGGTGACCTCGGTGACCTGACATCCGGTGCTCGACGCAGGCGCTGCCTGCGCGGCGCCGGATGTCGCCGGCATGACAGCGAGTACGCCGGCCGCGACGAGCACGGCGCCCAGCCGTGCCATCGTGAATGCCTTGATGTGCATGGTGCTTTCCCCCTGAGAGATGGCGGTGGCTGCCGGCCCGGGGCCGGGGAACTCATTGCCGAGGTCGTCATTCTGGGCGTCCCGCGAGACCGGCTGCCGGTGCGTCCGAAGCGGCTACGAGACCTGTCCGCCCGGCTCCTCCCGGTGCCACCCCCGATCGGACGGCTGTTCATGTCGTGCCTGTCGCAGGTCTCGAAGGATGCGGGGGAGTACTCACCGGCGATGGCGGCGAGCGCGGCCGGCGTGACGGCCGACCTGCTCGGTGCGGTACTGGCCGCCGCGCAGGACGCGCAGCGGCCGTTGGAACCCGAAGCGCGCTGCCGTCTGCTGTCGATGCAGGCAAAGGCATTTATCGATGCCAATCTACGTGACCCCGCACTGTCGCCGGCCATGATTGCGGCCGCGCACCATGTATCGCTGCGGACGCTGTACCGGGCGTTCGAGGAGCAGGGCAAGCCGATAACCCAGTGGATTCGCCGGCGGCGACTGGACCGATGCCGGCGTGACCTTGTCGATCCGACACTAGCCTTGCGCCCGGTTCACGTGGTGGCCGCAGGGTGGGGATTTCCCAACGCCGCTGTGTTCAGCCGCGTGTTCCGCAACGAGTTCGGCCTCCCACCACAAGCCTACAGGCAACGTCATCTGAGCCCGGGATCGGACGGCGTCAAGCCGCTCTCGCGGCCGCGAGCCGGAGGGGACTAGGCCGGCGTGGACCGGGTCGAGACGGGTCAGTGCCTGGATCGGATCGGCTTCGTCTGATCGAACGCCTGGAAGCAAAGGCATCAGCGAAGCGTGGGGATGTGGGCCGGCAGGAGCGCCCCTCGGTATCGCACTGCCTGGCTTCCTACCCGTACGGCTGTGGCAACGGCGTCAGGGAGCGACGCACCGCGGGAGAGGTCTACGGCTTGACCTTCAGCGTGGACAGCGCCCGGCGGAAGAACTTGCGCGCATCGTTGGTCGATGGCGCGGTACACGTACCGCCACACGCCGGTGACTTTGACGTAGGTTTCGCCGACGAACCACCGGTCGCCCCGGGGAATGCCGGGCGAAGCGGGCGGCGTCGGCCAGCAGCGGCGTGGAACCGCTGCACCCACCGGAACACCGCGACGTGGTCGACCTCGACACCGCGGTCGACGAGCAACTCCTCAACCTCGCACCGGCGTCTCAAGTAGTTGCGGGCGTGGTCAAAGTTGACGAGGACAAGTTCGGCCGCGAGGCCGGTTACGGCTGCGGGCCGGGGTCAACCGCTCGCTGCGGCTGCCGTTCGGGCTGCGGTGCCGAGCCGCTCTCGGGAGCCGGGGCCGGGGCCGCCAGGGCGATGAGCTGGGCGATGCCGCGGCCCGCTTGGCGGAAGGGCTCCTGGGAGCGGGCGAGCCGGGCCAGAGTGTAGGCGCCCTGGCGGATGGCCAGGATCGAGACGGCCAGGTCCGCGGTGTCCACGTCGGGCCGCAGCTCGCCGCGCCGCACGCCCTCATCGAGCACCTGCACGAGCCGCCGCTCGATCCACCCGTACGCCTCGGCGATCGGCTCACGCAGCTCCTCGCTGGCGGCGACCTCCTCGTCCTGGACCAGACGGCCCAGCCGGCAGCCGCGCACCACATGCTCGTCGGGCGCGAGGTAGGCCTCGACCCGCTGCACGAGCGTGGTCGTACCCGTGAAGCGCTGATCGACCTCGGCGGTCAGCTCCTCGCTCAGCCGCCGTTCCGCTGCCAGCGCGAGTCCGGCCTTGCCGTGGAAGTGGTGGTACATGCTGCTCGGCCCCGCACCCGCCCGATGCTGAACAGCCGCCGGGGTCGTGCCCGCGTAACCGCGCTCCCACAGCAGCTCCTTCATGCTGCCGATGAGCCGTTCGACCGTGTCGCTTCCGTCCACGACAGCCTGTGATCTGCCCATACCCGCCACTGTACCCAGCCCCCGCGAATTCTGGAGCTGAGAGTACATTGGACTTCGAGATACAGAATCTTTGGTTGCCCGAAGAGATCGGGCACTTACTGTGAGGAGCCGGCCGAGATGAGCGTAATCGCCCAGGAAGGTCGGGCCACCGACACCGCCGCAGCGCCCCGTCGGGCCACGTGGGCGCTGTTCTCCGTGTGTCTGGGCTACTTCATGGTGCTGCTGGACGGCAGCGCGCTGAACGTGGCGCTGCCCTCGATCCAGCGGGACGTGCACGGCACGCTGGCCACGCTCCAATGGCTGGTCAACATCTACACGATCATGCTGGCCTGCCTGCTGCTGTCGATGGGCGCGCTGGCGGACCGGCTGGGCTCGCGCAAGGTGTTCATGGGCGCGCTCGGTGCCTTCGCGCTCACCTCGCTGGCCTGCGGACTCAGCCCCGACTTCCAGACACTGCTGGCCTTCCGGGCCCTGCAAGGGGTGGCGGCGGCCGGGATGCTGCCGACAACCCTGGCGATCATCGCCCGCACCTACCCGGACCTGGCCGACCGGGCCCGCGCGATCACCGTGTGGGGCGCCACCGGCGGTACCGCGCTGGTGGTCGGGCCCATCGGCGGCGGCGCGCTCACCCAGTACCTTGGCTGGCGTTCGATCTTCCTGGTCAACGTCCCGGTCGGGCTGTTCGCACTGTGGCTGTCCTGGCGGTTCGCCGACGAGACTGACCGCCGCGAGGCGGTGTCCTACGACCCCGCGGGCCAGTTCACGATCATCGCCGGGCTGGCCTTGGTGGTCGCCGGGCTGATCGAGGGCGGCGAACGCGGCTGGGGCGACACGTTCACGCTGATCCTGCTCGCCGCCGGGGCGGTCGCGCTCACCGTGTACCTCATGATCGAACGGCGGGTGGCGGCGCCGATGCTTCCGCTGGCGATGTTCCGCAGGCACGCCTTCACGGCCGCGGTCAGCGCCGGGTTCGCCTTCCAGTTCGGCGCGTTCGGGCTGCAGTTCGTAGTCGCGATCTTCATCGAGCAGCAGTGGGGCTACTCCGCCTCGCACGCCGGCGCGTTCCTACTGCCGTACGCGGTGCTGCTCACCCTGGGCACCTCGGTGCTGAACCGGTGGTGGAAGGACAAGGGCATGCGCTGGCTGCTGCTGGTCGGCTCGTCGGTGGCCATCGTCGGCACCGTGGCCTGCATCGGCGCCGGGTCCGCGCACAGCTGGCCGCTGCTGATGATCGGCTTCGGCGTGACCGGTCTGGGCGGCGGCATCCTCGCGCCCAGTATCAACGGCGCGGCGCTGGCCGAGGCCGATGCGCAGTACGCGGGCATCGCCTCCGGCGTCCTCAACACCTTCCGGCAGGTGGGTTTCGCGGTCGGTGTCGCCGTGCTCGGCGCGGTGCTGTCCGGCGGCGGTGGGGTGACGTCCTTCCGCGTGGACCTGGCGCTCGGCGCGCTCTGCTTCCTGACGGTGGCGCTGCTCAGCCGCCGCAACATCCACCGCTGAGGCGGAGGCGAGGCGGGGGCGGGGGGTCCGGCTCCGCCCGGCGGCCTGGCGGAACCGGCTTGGCGGCGTGGCTCGGCGGTCGGGCTCGGCGATCAGGTCCGGCGGCCCGGCTTGGCCACGGGCCCGGCGGGTGAACTTCCGTACGATGTCCGACCCTTACGCGGACGGCGGGTGAACTTCCGTACGGCGGCCGGTCCGTACAGGTGTCCGCTGATCCGCTCGTGTCCGGTCCGCTCGCCCGCCCGGTCCGCCCCCGCCCCGCCTGCCCGCCATCACGTCGGCCCGCCCGCCCCTTTGAACTCCCACGACGGCACAACCGCTCCCCCCGGTGGCCGCCGGGCCACGACCACGGGCAGGCAGGGCGCCGGGCGCGGAGTCGCCCGTACCGGCCGCAGGGGCTCCGGCCGGGATGGCCGTACACCTGCGGAGACACGCGCCGAGGTGTCCGCACCCCCGTCGCGGGCACACAGCCGAAGGGTCACGAGGAGTTCGTGTCGGCAGATCTGCACCCACCGCATGATCGCGTTCATGCGCGGGATGCGGATGCCGCCGAGTACGACCTGGATCCTCGTGTCGTTGAGGATGGTGTCGAACCGGGCGGGGAACTTGCCCGCTCCCACTGAGGCCGACCAGCCGCCCCCGGTCGACCCCGGGCTGATCCCGCCGACCGCGGTCGAGGTCAAGAAGCTGTTCAACCTGGCCATCCGAGTCTGGCTTTCCAACGATCAAGCCCGCGCCCGCTGGTACCACCACCGAGCCCGAATCACATGATCAGGTCACGAAGTACGGCTGCCCTTACTAGCGGTCTCTTTAGCTTGAGCGAATGGCCAGTCATCATACCGACCAGCCGAGGAGAGAGGACGTGCTCGCGACTGGCCGGGTAGTGACGTCACCCGGATGACTGTCTACTGTCGGGACATCACGATTGTCCGGAGGCAGCAGTGCGCTCAGGCGATGAACAATGTTTGAGACATCGATCAGACGCTCATGCAGCCCACTTATCTCGACATCGGTTCAGCATCCGAACCCCGCATCTTGGGGGGAGGCACGGGCATGGACTTGCGATGGCCGAGTGACGAGACATTCGGCAGGTCGCAGCGGCCGGATGTCCTTGCTCCCATACGCGAGCGCTCACGGTACATTCGATCCATAATAGACAATACCCTCGAGCGTGGTGGCGAGGCGATATCTCAGGCGGTTGAGACCGTCGAGATCTGGCTTCGCGCCCGAGCGGAGGTCCGGCTCGTCGGCTACGGTCGGTCACGGCTTGCGGTCGGCATTCCCGGCAACAGACTGGCCCATGCCGGCAGCAACGTCTCCATCCTGGGCGACATCACGCCGTTGGCGAGCACCTCACGTGGCGGGGGACTGATTGCCGCGAGTTCCTCGGGCGTGACGCGTCATGTCCTGGAGATCTTGACGTACTGCCGGCGGCATGCACCGCACGTCCGAACCATCGGCCTGGCAATTGAGGGCGCTACACATTTTGCCGACCTTTGCGACATCTTCATCGGCATACCTGTGCCCCGGGTGGGCCCCAGGCCGTCGCTGATCTACTTCGGTGACGCTGTGGAGTACGCGATCAGCGAGGTTATGGACGCCGTGGTTGCTGCCGCTCTCGAGCGGGCCGGGGTGACGGAGCAGGACCTGCGCCTCGGGCACGAGGATATCGGCGGTACCGGTCCCTACACGGTTGATGGCGGGGATCCGATGTGACGAACAGTCGTGGACCGATCTCGGGACGAGTGCCGTTCGTGGGGCGGGAGCAGGAGATCGCCCGACTGCACACCGCCACCAGCGATGCGTCGGTGCGGATCATCTCCATCTACGGGGTTCGCGGAGCCGGCAAGACCACAACTGCTTCTCAGATCTTCTACCACCACCGCGATGCCGGCACCGTCTTTGATTCGACGATTTATCTTTCCGCACACGGAACCACCGAGCAGGTCCTGCTCGACGAGTTGTACCACATGGTCAGCGCCGCTCCCAAGCTGTCCTACGCTCCCGCGGAACTGACCGCGCTGTTACAGATCGAGATCGAGGCGCAGACGATGGATCGTCTGGTGTTTGTCGACAACGTCGAAGACGACGTTGTCGAGGGCGAGCTTTTTGGCGAGTTTCTGCAGATGCTCTCCAAGACACACAGCCGCTGCGTTCTCCTGCTCACCAGCCGGGTCCGTCTCCCCGGGGGAATCGACGCTGGCAGCCTCTGCGAGATTCAACTGGCGGCGATGCGGGAACCGGCGGCGGTGCTGAACATCCTCGGCGATTCCATGCGCTACCGTCATCCCCCGGGTGAGCTTCTGCGGATGGCCGACGTCGTGGGCCGCCTGCCGCAGCGTCTGCTCTATTGCCGGTGGGCACAGCCCGACGATATTCAGGCGTTCGCGCAGCGATTCGCCCAACAGCAGCAACCCTTGTCCATGGAGGCGTTGCGGCTGGTCCTGGGCCGGGTGTCGGATCCGCGGCCACTGCTTGCGTGCGGCCTGCTGCGCGGTACGGACATCGACAAGCACCTGCTGTCCTGGCTTGCTCAGCAGTTGAGCGGCATCACCGGTGCAGGCTTCGACGCCCTGTTGGACGAGCTGTTGGAGCATCGGCTATTGGCCGAGGTGGCCGGCAGTAACGACGTTCGCATCCATCCGGACACGCATGTCGACCTCACCAGGCTTTGCGAGCAGCGGGGTGCGGCCTGGATGCGTACCTGCCATCGTGTCGCGAGGAGCTACTACCGCAGGCGCTGCGCCGATAACCCGGCCGACATCTCATCCGTTGGAGAGTTGGTGCACCACGGATTGGCGCTTGGGGACTTCGACAGTGCGTACGCGGCGATTTTCCAGGACAACCAGGTTGAGCGGTGGCGGCAGCAGGCGCTTTCTATCCGGGTCGAACCAATGCTGGAGGAGTTACGCAGCGTAGGCGGACTGAACACTGTCATCACAACGCAGGAACGGCGCGCCAGCATCGCGATCGCCTTGGCGCACATCTCGTCCGACCTGGGCCGACCGAAACTGTGCCTGGAGCATTTGACCGCCGCCCAGCAGTACCTTGACGGGATTCCCCGTACGGCCGCTGTCGAGCGGACCCTGCGGGACCTCTGGACGCAGACGGCGATTTCGAACGCCAATCTCGGAAACACCGCCCAGTGTATCGATTACTATCAGCGGGTGATCGACTCCGACGACCTCGTTCTGGAGACCCAGACCGCCTTGTGCATGGGCTATCTAGGTTATGAGTACTGCGACTTCGAGGACTTCAGCGCAGCCCGGCACTGGACGCAGAAGGCACTGGACAGTTGCCCTCGCGATCGCAGCCCGCGGGCATTCTCGAAGAATCTGAGCAACCGCGGTCTGGTGCTGTATTTCGAAGGCGCCGTCAACGAGGCCGCCGCGCATCTGCGACAGGCGGTCGAGCTGGTGGGCGATCCCGGCTCGGAGGCCTACGACATCCGTGAACAGGCCCGCGCGCTGTCGCACCTGGCCATGGCCGAGTTGGCCCGCGGTCGTCCACCGGCCGAGGTCGACGGCCTCTTGCAGCAGAGTCTCGCGCTGACCAAACAGGCCGGGGATGTCCGACGCATGGCGCTGACCGAAGGGCGCTTGGGTATCGTCGCCGCCGCGGTGGGAGATTTCGCAGCCGCCGAACAACTCCTGCGCGGGGCGGTCCTCGCCCATCACAAGGTCGGGGACCTGAGGAACATGATATTCGAGCTGCTGGCGCTGCTGGCCGTTCGCCACATCCGGATCTATCGATCGCGCGGGCGAACCATGAACGATCTTGAGCGGGCAACTCATGGCATCGCCAGTGATCTCGCCCGGCTCATCAGTGTCTCGATAGCACAGCCCGACAAACGCTATCTGGTGGGATTCTGGCTACGGCGCCAGTATCCCCGACTTTTCAGAGAACTCCGATGACTGGAACAGGACGACGTATGGCCAAGGGCTTCGCGCAGGAAATGGAAATCGCGCTCAGGCAGGCTGGAGCGGTTGCGAGAATGCTTCAGGGACGCGTGAGCGACGAAGGTAAGGACGTCGGCATCGACATGCCTCACGACAACGACACGCTGCGACGCAGGAGGGCAGCCAAGACGTTGGCCGACGAGGTGGTGCAGGAGATCCTGCTCGTCGCCGCGCTCTCGGCGCTTGACGCCCGCGCCGTGGCCGTGGATGCCGAGGAGGACACGCCATCGACCGCCTGTTTCGCCGCGTTCGGCAACAACGATGGAGAGTCTCTGATCCTGGACCCGATCGACGGAACGATGGAGTATCTGGCTGGAGAGGATGCCTACTCCATCTGCGCCGGTCTGGTCCGCAATGGAGCGATGGCCACAGCGATGGTGTACTTCGCGGCCCGGGACGTCTGCTACGCGCTGGACGAGACAGGCCAGTCGTTTGTCGCTCACAACTTCAGCATTCATGGATGGCAGAAGGCACAGGAGCTGTCCACCGTCGGCCATCGGGGCCGGCGCATATACGCCAACGGTCGGGTCGAGGGCGCGGTACTGGCCCGGCTGCGCGATCGCGGGTATGAGGTGGTTGATGACACCGAAATGCCGGGAGGGGCACCGGACTGTATCTTGACGTGCTTGAATGGGCAGTCGCTGGGCTATATAGCCCACACCCGGCAGGTTCGTGATGTGCTCCTGGGAGCGATCGTCGCGGGGGCACACGGCGGGCGGGCACTGACGTGGGAAGGCACACCGTTGACCTGGCCGGAGAAAGGGCGCGTCGAACGGGCGATGTTCCTGGGCAGCCAGGTGCCCGACGACCTCGTTGACTGCCTGCTGGCCACGACCTAAGCGCGGGCGAACTCCACGTGTGCGGAATCTTCGCGTGCGTCACCGACGAGGGCGACACGGTCGAGGCTGTCATGTCGGGCCTGCGACTGCTGGAATACCGCGGCTACGACTCCGCTGGCATCGGCGCGTTGAGGCCCGGCCGAGGCCAGCTTTGCCGACGGCGGGTGCAAGGTGGCGTGAGCGCACTGGGCAAAGAGCTCGAGCGCCATCCGCTGCGCGGCTCAATGGCAGTCGGCCACACGCGCTGGGCCACGCACGGCATGCCGTCACCAGAAAACGCCCATCCGCACGTCGACTGCTCACAGACCGTCGGCGTCGTCCACAACGGCATCGTGGAGAACTTCTCCCACCTGCGCGGCGTGTTGTCCGCTGCCGGCCATCACCTGCTCTCGGGGACCGACACCGAACTGCTGATCCATCTGGTGGAGGATCGCCTGGGGAAGCCTGCCGAGCCCGGCCTTGAGGCCCTTGTCGAGGCCGTTCGCCATGCACTCGTTGAGGCCGAAGGCGCGCACGCGTGCCTGGTATTTTCCGCCGACCATCCCGACACCCTCATCTGCGCCCGGCGGGCGGCAGCCGGGGGGCTACGGATCGCCCTGCGCGACGACCGAGCGTATGTGTCCTCCGACGGTGCTGCGCTCGCCGTGGTGACGGGAGCCAAGACGACGTGCGTGGTTCCGCCCGACACGATCGCCATTGTCCAGCCCAACACGATTCGGATGTTCGGCTTGTTCGACGAAGCGGCCGTGCCCGTGCGGTGGGTCCCGCTCCCTCGCGCATCCGCTGTGGGTGCAATGCCGGAGTTGAGCGGGTCAACAGCGTTCTTCCGGGAAGCGATGGAGCAGCCCGCGACCTTGGCTCGCCAGGCCACCGCGGTAAGCGACATCCTCGCGGGCCATGTTCCCACCGACACGGTGCGCAACGGCTCGGCGCTGGTTGACGCTGTCCACCACGGACACGTGAAAGCGGTACGGCTGCTCGCCTGTGGCACGCCCATGTACGCCTGCCTGGCTGCTCGGGACTACATCCAGGGCGTCGCAGGGATGCCGGCAGTCGTCGAGCCCGCGCACGAATTTGCCCATAGCGCGTACGCAAGAACCTTCGCACCCGAGTTGGCCGTCGTGGTGAGCCAGTCAGGCGAGACAGCGGACTCGCTGCTTGCCTTGGAGAAGGCGAAGGCAGGTGGCGCTTTGTGCGTGGCGGTCACCAACACGGTCGGCTCGTCACTCGATCAGGCCGCGGACGTCGCGATCTACCTCCAGTGCGGCCCGGAGTACAGCGTGGCGCAGACGAAAGCCTTCACCGGTGCGATCGTCGCTCTGTTGGGCCTGGCCGGGTTGCTTGCCGATCACGACGACTGTCCCGCGACTGAGGTACGGCAGCGCATTCGCGCAGATCTCAGTCAACTTCCGGGTCTGGGCGCGCAGGCGCTTGACCTGGCCTCCGCTCATCTCGCGCCCGTTGTCGACCGCCTGGCGCCGCACCAGAGTTGTCTGTTTTTGGGACGAGGCTTGGGGTATCCGGTGGCCCTGGAGGGTGCCCTCAAACTCAAGGAACTGTCCTACATCCACGCCGAGGGGTATCCCGCCGGCGAGCTCAAGCACGGACCGATCGCCTTGATCGAGCCTGGATACCCGGTGCTGGCCGTGGTCGGCAAGGATGAGTGCCGACCGAAGATGCTGTCTCAACTGGCGGAGGTATCCGCCCGAGGCGCCTGGGTGACGGTGGTCGCCGAAGAGGACGACCTTGAGGCGCGGCAGGCCGCCTCGCTGGTCGTGCCGGTACCGCGCAAGGCCACGCAAGGACTGCTCCTCCCGGTTCTGACCGTCATGCCGCTGCAACTTCTCGCCGGTCGCGTCGCTGGCGCACGGGGCCACGACGTCGACCGGCCCAGGAATCTCGCCAAATCGGTCACGGTGATTTGACAGTGGGCAGGTCGGTCCCGTTTGGCCGACCGGCGGCCGGCTCACCCCATCTCATGCCATCCTCACCCGTGCCGGGCACCCACTGGGCCGGTAGGCCGCTGGCCGGCCACCGTTGTCGTGGCCGTCTGTCCACAAGGCGTGCCGCTCGCCGCGAACAACGACGGACCGCCGATGCGGCGGCTTGTTCTCGCCGGCCCGGTGCCTCACGCCTCAGGGTCGCAGCGCCTGACTCGACTCGCTGGACCATCGCCCCATCCACGCGCCGGACGTCGCGCGATGCCAGGATCAGGATGCGTCCCCGGTTATCGACCGCCAGCGCGACCTGCGTTCCGCGCTTGAGCGTCGATATAGTCGGCGTTCGGTAGAGGAGTGGC
>JBDZVD010000251.1:0-3611 GCA_040255525.1 Micromonosporaceae bacterium
GCCCGGGCGGCGGGCGGCGCGGCGAGCACGGTGCGGCGCAGGCCGGGCGCGTCGGCGCACAGGGCGGCCGCCTCGGCGTCCAGTTCCGCGGCGGGACGACCGAGCCCGGCCGGGTACGCCGGAGTGACCTCGTCGACGCCGGCCGCGACGCGCAGCGCGTGCGTCGGCCCGTACACCAGGAACAGCGCGCGCAGCCGGTCGATCGCGGCGCGAACCCGGTCCGGCTCGTGCGGGGTGCGCCCGGCGGCGGCCAGCGCCTGCACGGCGTCGACGCTGGTCTGCCCATCGGCGCCCGATCCGGCGCCGGCGCGGGTCAGCCGCAGGGCGTCGAGGATCTCCAGGGTGAACCGGTCCAGCGGATCCAGGGCGCGGGCCACCGACACCCGGGACTGGGCGCGCGCGGCCAGCGCGGACAGGTCTCCGGGCACCGGCACCACCAGGTCCGGGCGCAGCCGCAGCAGCGCCACCAGCCCGTCGTCGGGCAGGGCGCGCAGGTGGTCGGCGAGTGTGGCCATGGTGCCTCCACGCTACCCAAGGCGGAGCCCGCCCGGCTCCTCCCAGCCGGTGGGCCGGACGGATGGCTGTGGGACACTGATCAGGAAGCCAGTTGATCAGGAGGATCACCGATGGCGGAGCCCTTGAAGAAGTCGAACCGCGTCGCGGGCGAGGCCCAGGAGCGGGCCGAGATGGAACCGAGCCGCCCGCCCCTGGTCGCGTACGGCCGGCTGCCGGTCAGCGAGTTCACCTACGACCGTCCGGGCGCCGCGTCGCCGTTCGGCGACGATCAGCGCCTGCCGCTGCCGCACGACCGGATCATCTACGTGCACCCGAGCGAGGACGACGCCACCCCGGTCCATCCGTGACCGCCGCCCGCCTTGGCTTCCCGGGCAGCCGCGCACCGGAAACCCTGGGGCACCTGTCCGGGGTGAGGGCCGCGGCGTCCGCCCCGGGCTCGAGGTGACCTCCTTCACCGTCGGGTTCGACCTCGACATGACCTTGATCGACTCAAGGCCGGGGATCGCGGCGACCTACCGCGCCCTGTGTGAGCTCACCGGTGTCCCGATCGACATCGACCTGGTCGTCAGCCGCCTCGGGCCGCCGCTGGAGCAGGAGATGGCTCACTGGTTTCCGGCCGAACGGGTGACCGACGTCGTGGCTTGCTACCGGGCGCTGTACCCGCGGTACGCGATCACCCCGTCGCGCCTGCTGCCCGGCGCCGCCGGGGCGGTCGCCGCGGTGCACGATGCCGGCGGCCGTGTGATCGTGATCACAGCCAAGCGTGGCGACCTGGCGCGCGTGCACCTGGAGCACGTCGGCCTGCCGGTCGACGGGGTCGAGGGCGGGGTGTGGAAGGACGGCAAGGCGCAGGCACTGCGGGCCGTCGGGGCGGCCCGGTACGTTGGTGATCATGTCGCGGACATGGCGGCGGCTGCCGCCGCCGGGGTGCCGGGCATCGGGGTGACCACCGGCCCCTGCTCCGCCGCCGAACTCACCGCGG
This sequence comes from Micromonosporaceae bacterium, assembly GCA_040255525.1. Taxonomy (GTDB): domain Bacteria; phylum Actinomycetota; class Actinomycetes; order Mycobacteriales; family Micromonosporaceae; genus Rugosimonospora. The sequence goes on from JBDZVD010000251.1 coordinate 1,499, forward strand.
CGGGGGCAAGTGCCGTCTTGTCTGACTTGACCCTGTTCGCGAAATCTCTGGCCGACATTCGGGTTGGGCCAGAACTTCCGGATAGCTAGCCTGGTGTACGGACCGTGGGGAAGAAGCGGCCGGGACACATGTGAAGGATGAGGTTGCAGTGCCGACGGGGCGAGTCAAGTGGTACGACACGGACAAGGGATTCGGCTTCCTCACCCGTGACGACGGCGGCGATGTCTTCGTGCACAAGGCGGCGCTGCCCGACGGTGTCGCCGACCTCAAGCCCGGCCAGCGGGTCGACTTCGGGGTGGTGGAGAGCCGCAAGGGCAACCAGGCGCTGGCGGTCAAGCTGCTGGACGCGCCCGTGTCGGTCGCCGAGCTGCGCCGCCGCCCGGCGGAGGAGCTGCACGGCCTCATCGAGGACATGATCAAGGTACTGGAGGCGAAGGTCCTGCCGGACCTCCGCCGCGGCCGGTACCCGGACAAGCGCACCGCGAAGCCGATCGCCGAGGCGATCCACGCGGTGGCCCGCGAGCTAGAGATCTGAGGGCGGCACCAGCCCCTCGTCGGCGGCCCGGTTGAGGAGGGTGCGGATCGCACCGTACCCCTCCTCGCCGAGATCCTCGCTGAACTGGTTCACGTACAGCGCGATGTGCTGGGCGACCACGTCCGGCTCCATCTCCTGTGCGTGCGAGAGCACGTACTCGTGGCTGGCCGCCGGGAACGCCCAGGCATGGCGTACCGAGTCGCGCAGCCACCGGGTCGCCTCGGCCGGATCGACGCTGCCCCGCTTCGCCAGGATCGCGCCGAGCGGAATCGGCAGCCCGGTGTCGCCCTCCCACCACTCGCCGAGGTCGGCCAGGCAGGTCAGCCCGTACCGCTGGTAGGTGAAGCGGGCCTCGTGGATGACCAGGCCGGCGTCGTACCGGCCGTCGGCGACGCCCGGCATGATCTGGTGGAACGGTACGACCTCGATCCGGGCGGGCGGCTTGTTCGCGGCCCAGAGCCGGAACAGCAGGTACGCGGTGGTCCGCTCGCCCGGTACGGCGACGGTCGCGCCCTCGACGCCGCGCCCGTTGGTCAGCACGAGCGGCCCGCAACCCCGGCCGAGCGCGCCCCCGCTGGGCAGCAGCTCGTACTTGTCCAGCAGCCACGGAAGCGCGGCGTAGCTGACCTTCACGATGTCGAACTCGCCCCGTTCGGCCGCGGTGTTCGTGACGTCCACGTCGGCGTATGTCACGTCGACCGGCGGAGCGCCCTCCACGAGGCCGTGTACCAGCGCGTGGAAGATGAACGTGTCATTGGGGCAGGGGGAGAAGGCGAGGCGAAGCGTCACGCCTCCAACTTACCCAGCGCCGCCGCGGCGCCGGTCAGCACCGCCAGCGCGTCGCCGATCCGCCAGCCGGCCCGGTCCCGCGGCCCGATCAGGTTGGAGATGCCGCGCAGTTCGCCGTAGGCCACGCCGGCCTGCGCGGCCGCGGTGGCCACGCCGAAGCCCTCCATCGCCTCGGCCACCGCGTCCGGGTGCCGGTCGCGCAGGGTCGCCGTACCGGCCGCGGTACCGGTGGTGGTGGAGACCGCCAGCACCGGTCCGGCGACCGCGTCCGGCAGCGCGCCGGTCAGCCGGCGTACCAGGTCGGCGTCCGCCTCGTACCGGGCCGTTCCGAACCCCAGTTCGTCCAGCGGCAGGAACCGGTCGGGTGCCTGGGCGCCCAGGTCGGCGGCGATGCTGCGGGTCGCCACGACCAGGCCGCCGATGCCGACGTGCTCGGCGAACCCGCCGCCGATCCCGGCCGAGATCACCGCCCGGTACGGCGTCCGCGCGGTGGCCAGCAACCGTGCGGTGGCCGCCGCCGCGGACGCCGGGCCGACGCCGACCACCGCGACATCGACCAGCTCGCCGGCTCCCGCGACGACCGCGTCGCGCTCGGCGTCGACCGCGGTGACCACGAGCAGCCGACCCAACCGTGCCGGCATCAGTCCTCCTCCTGCGCCGGCGGCAGGCCGGACGGCCGGTACAGGTGGTAGCCCGGCTCCGTCTGGTCGTCCCGGGGCAGTACCCGGGTCGGGTGCGGCACCGGCTCCGTGCGGTCCTGCGCCCCGGCGGGCGGCGCGGGCCGGCCGG
>JBDZVD010000252.1:0-3603 GCA_040255525.1 Micromonosporaceae bacterium
ACACCCACTGGACACTATGGAATCGCAACCAGGTAATTCCCGTGAGGCCCCTTACCGGTCAAGAAACCAGCCGGCGCCAACCTGACCCAGGAACACAAGCAACTCAACTGGCTGCAAGCCCACGCCCGAGCCCGCGCCGAACAAGCAAACGCCGTCCTGAAAATGACCTTCAAGGCAGGCGTTCGCGACACCGCCGAGGTCGATGATCCGCTGTGGTGCCCAGCGCAGGTCGACCAGCAGCCCCGCCACCGTCTTCTTGGCATCCGCGTCGTCACCACACAGGAAGGTCGACGGCGGTACGGCCAAGCTGACGGGGTCAGCCATCAACGCCGCCGGCCCCACCGAGTTCAGCGCCTTGACCACGCGAGTATCGGGAAGCATGCATGCGTTGAAGCTCGTCCGCGAGGTTGTGGTAGAGCAGGCGGGACGCGAACCCGTCCGGCCCCTGCTCCACGGCGTTGGCGACGTCAACGAGCACCTTGCCGCAACCCCCCGGGTACCTCGACGGACACCGCACCGGGTAGTTCGCCGGGAACACCGGCGGGTGCGGCGCCGGCGAGGAAGCCAGCGGTACGAGCACGACCATCGCGGGCGCGAGGACCATGGCGGGATCAAGTCCTGGCTTCAGCTGTGGAGGGCGGCGAGGTTGGCGCGGGCGCGGGCGGCGACATCGTCGGGTGCGGCGTTGATGACGGTGTCGAGCATGGCGCGCGATGCCTGCAGTTCGGTGATGCCGGCGGTGATTCGATCGCGTTCCTGGCAGAGTTCGGTGACGAGGTCGGAGCAGATCGGTACCAGGCGTTGATTGTCCTCGCGGAGGCAGGGCAGCACGGTGGCGATGGTGTTGGTGCTCAGGCCCGCGGCGAGCAGGCTTCGGATGCGTCGGACGGTTCCGACATCACTGTCGGAATATTCGCGGTAGCCGCTGGGGCGACGGGCGGGCCGGAGTAGACCTTGTTGTTCGTAGTAGCGCAGTAGCCGTTCGTGGACGCCGGTGCGGCGCGACAGCTCCCCGATGCGCATGTGGCCCCACTCACTCAGGTTTGACTCTGACATTCGTGTCAGAGTCTAGCGTCCGGCTCATGAGAAAGAGTTACGTGATTCTGGCGGCGTTGTGCGCCAGTGTGTTCGTGGTAGGGACCTCCGAGTATCTGATTGCCGGACTGTTGCCGCAGATGGGTGGGGATCTCGGAGTGTCGGTCGGGACGGCCGGGCAGGCTGTGACCGCCTACGCGCTCGGCGTGGTGATCGGCGGTCCGCTGGTGACCATCGCGACCTCACGATTGCCGCGCAAGGGTGTGGCAGTGGGGTTGATGCTGCTGTTCGCCGCCGGTGGCGCACTGAGCGCCTGGGCACCGGTGTTTGCGATGCTGCTGGCCGGGCGGGTGCTGTCGTCGCTGAGCCACGCCGCGTTTCTGGCGTTGGCGTTGGTGACGGCGACGCAGGTGGTGCCGGCCGAGCGGGTGGGTCGTGCGGTTGCGACCGTGGCGTCGGGGTTTACCGTCGCCACCCTGCTCGGCGTGCCGTTGGGGGCGTTGCTCGGTGAGCGTGCCGGGTGGCGGGCGCCGTTTGTGGTATTGACGGCGCTGGCGCTGGCGGGCGCCGCGCTGTTGGCGGCAGTGATGCCACGCCAGGCCGTTCAACGCACCAGCCTCCGGAAGGAGTTGCGGGTGGTGACGCGGCGGCCGGTGCTGGTGACGGTCGCCACAACAGCGGTCGGGTTCGCAGGTGTCATGCTGGTCTTTACCTACATCACGCCGCTGCTGACGCAGGTCACCGGGTTCACCATGCCGGTGGTGTCGGTGCTGCTGGTGACCTACGGAGCGGGCAGTTTCGCCGGAAACCTGGTCGCGGGCCGGCTCACCGACTGGTCGGTGAGTGCCACGGTACGTGGCGTGTTCGGCGGGCTGGTCGGGGTGCTCGTAGTGTTCCCGGCGGCCGTTGCGTGGAAGCCGTCCGCGATCGTCGCGGTCCTGCTGCTCGGGTTGATGGCGACCGCGACGATCGCCCCGCTACAGGGCCTGATCCTCAGGCACGCCGACGCGGCGCCGACGCTGGCTGTGTCGGTCAACGTCGGTGCGTTCAACCTGGGAGCCGCCGCGGGCTCAGCGCTCGGCGGCGCGATCGTCGCCGCCGGCGGCCTGCGCTGGACTGGGCTGGCGGGCGCACTGTTCAGCCTGCTCGGTCTGGCGCTGTCCTACCTCGCCGTTCCTCGCGGCTCCTCGACGGCCGAACCGGCCGCGCAGGCGGCACCGGAACCGGCTCCGGTGTCCTGAAACGGCTTCACGTAGCCGGATTCAACGCACAGAAGAACTCGTGCGTGCTGTCTGTACCGATCGCCACGTCGGTTCGCAGGTGCTCACGGTCGCCCTCGTGCCCGATCCACGGTCCGCCGCGAGCGAGGTGCTGGCGCGCACCGCCGCCAGCAGCCTCACCCGGTGGACTGGAAGCCCCGCGCCCGGGATATCGGCCGGCTGCCGGCCACCCTCGGCTGGAATCTGATGGGGCGACGGCCGCGGCGAGCTGTTCCGGTCTCATTCGCCGCGTTCGTCCGTGGAACTCATCGGATCGCCTCACGGCTGCTCGCGCGGTGGCATCGGTCCGTGGCGTCCGCGCGGGCTCAGCCGAGTTGGGCCCGGTCGAAGCGGTCGAGCAGGCTCGGTTTGCGGGCGTGCCGCTCACGCAACCGCCGTATCTGCTCGGCGAACGCGGCAGTGTCCGCTTCCCGGACGGCCAAACCGTGCAGGTCCGTGAGGAGCGCGACGGCCATGTCGTACTCCTTCGCCTTCTTGGCCTCGATCAGCCCGTCGACCTGCTGCCATGCCCTTTTCGGGTTGCGCGCCAGCGCGTCCAGACGCTGTTCCCGGGCCGCGGCGGCCTCCTGCTCCCGGCGCCGGCGTTCCGCCGCCTCACGCTCCCGCATCCGTTGGTGCCGCCGGGTCCGATGATTCTCGGCGGCGGTCAGCAGTTGGCCGGCGGTGCGATCGCCACCGGTCGCCTCCTCGTCAGCGCTTTCGTGAAAGCGGCGCAGCAGTTCCGGGCGCAGCAGAGCACCGTCGCCCCGCAACACCCGCAGCAACAGCTCGTCCTTGTCCGTCTCCGGCAACGCTTTCACCCACCGCCGCAGCACGGCGGCAGACGGGGCCTTCACGGTCAGTGGCTGGCTCGCCTCGGCAGCCGCCGCGAGCAGATCCGGATCCACTCGCAGGAAATCGGCAAACGCCTGTAACGGGCCGGACAGCTCGGCCAGCCCCGCCGGAACGGGTGGCTCCAGGGTGTCGTCGTCGACTTCCTCATTCTGTACGCAGAGTAGCCACGCCAGGTACAGCAGCCGCACGTCTCCGGCCGCCAAATCGCTTCGGGCCGGGACGATCGCCGAGAGTTGACCCTCCGGGTCACACCACTCTTCGTCACCGTCCTCGTCCTCGCTGTGCAGATCGACGATGACGTGCGTGCGGGTCGCCCACGACGCGATCCGGTGCGTGCCCCAGTTCGCCAGATACAGGTGCGCGTCGAAGTACTGCTCCATCCACCGGCTCGGATCGCCTTTGAGAGCCTGGTAAATAACCGGTTCTTGGTCGTCGGACGCGCGTGATCGTCGAT
>JBDZVD010000253.1:0-3525 GCA_040255525.1 Micromonosporaceae bacterium
GGTGCGATATGTGTGGAGGGTGTTGCCGATGAAGGTAGCGGCGGCCACTGTCAGGGGTCTGACCTACGCGGTTCCCCAGATCAGGCCGGTGACCTGCGCTGTGAGCGCGCCGAAGGTGGTGGACGATGCTGTTGGTGACAGTGTCTGTGAGTGAGCCGACGGGTCACACCGACGGTGAGCGCTGGATGTCGTTTGTTTTCCTGTGACCACCGTCGGGAAGTGATGCAGCCGGCTGGGTGGGATGACGCGGGCCGCGCGGTGCCTGCGGTGGGCGTCACGTGCCTGTTGGCCGTTGGCCGGATCTGCGGTGTCAGCGGGCGAGCACGGCGACCTTTTCTCCGTGCAGGAGGGGCGCCCCGTCGGGTCCTTTGATGTGCGCGTTGATCCAGATCCGGTACGGATGGCCGTCGCGGTCGATCAAACGTCGCCAGTGGCCACGGACGACGAACCGTACCCGGTAATGCCACTTGGGTTCGCTGTCGCCGGGTTCGGCGATGGGATTGGTGCGACGGAGCATGACCACACGGGTGTCATGCCGGATGGAGGCGCGTACCGCGCGGCGGCGGGCGGCGCGGTCGAGTGGGGCAGCGGCGACGGTCGCCAGCGGTTGAGCCTGGATGCGCCAGAAGGCGTAGGCGATCGCGGCGCAGACGCGGGTGCGGGCGGTGGTTCCGTCGATGCAGAAACGGCCGTCCGGGGCCGGCTCCCAGTCCTGGTCGGTGGCATCGACGATCGTCACGTCCGGACGCGCATCGACAGGCTGACCGATCGGGATCTCAGCGAATTCGGTGAGCACGTAGGGGCCGAGCTGGAAGGCGAGGTCCGGTCGCGTGGCGAGTTGGGTTCGGCGGCGGGTGGCGGACGGATCGTGCGGATCATGGTGATCGGCCCAGCCGCCGATCGTCCAGCAGGACTGGCCGGTGGCCACGCAGGTGCTGCGGGCCCAGGTGATCGCGCCGACCGAGGACACTTCGCCGGTGAGGTGACGGTGATAGATGGGCTCGGGCAAAAACAGCACTCCAGCGTTGTCCGGGGCGATGTCGTCGGGAAGCACTTCACCGGTCAGGTCGAGGGCCGCTGCGGCGGCGGCGACGATCGCGGTCATCGCGGGGGCCACGACGTAGGTTTCCCCGACTCGCCACGGCATGCCCGTGATCGCTGCCATGGCATTGAGTAGATCCGGTGGAGTGGTGCCGTCGTCGGGGTCGCGGGTCAGACGACTGTCGATAAACGCCTTCAGGTACCACCGCGCTACAGAGCTGCGGTGATAGTCGATCATACGTGTGCGCAGGTCGACGGCGGTGCGGGCGTATCCGACGAGCGTGTCCTCGGGTCGGAAATTCATCGGCTACCTCCGAATCGGTGGATGGATCAGGCGCCCGTGTTGCACGAGGGGTGCGCGGGACCGCTGTCCGACCGGCCGGGGGCGTGGGAACCTCATCTCTCGACAGCGGGCCGCACAACGGCCACCGGTGATCGACGCTCGCCTCTTGACGAAGGTCAAGTCGTGACCATCAGCCACGGCGCTGAGTCGGTCAATGTGCGGGGTTGACCTGCCCTGTGAGCGGTTGTCGGGGCTACGCGTTGGTGTCGCCGGGGTCGGTGAAGCGGTGCGGGTTGGTGGCGGGGTTGTCGGGCCCGTGGTCGCTGGGCAGTTCGTGTAGCCAGTAACGCGCCCCGGGGTCGGAGGTGAGCGTCCAGGCCGGCCCGGCAGGGTGTTCGGTGTGGATGCCGGTGGCGACGGGCATGAGGGTGGGCACGCCGGCCAGGGCGTGCAGCAGGTTGACCTCCCGTCGTCGGCCGGGTACGCGCAGCAGCACCGGGTAGCGGGGGCCGAACTCGGCGAGGCGTTGATAGCCGCGCAGTTTGGCCAGGACGGTCGACAGCGGTTCGGTGCCGTTGTCGTGTTCGAGGAAAAACCCGACGTCGTGGCCTGCGGCGCGCCAGATGCCGTGCCCGTCGGGGTGGATGTCGGCGAAGGCGTAGGCGGCGGTGGCGTGCTGCTCGGACCACCAGCGCAGCAGACCGGCGCCTGGGTCGGTGCGGGCGTAGGCGATGAGGTCAACGAAGAGCTGGTTGGTGCCCAGCAGGTGGGCCAGGCGGCGGCTGCCGATGATGCGTTCGGTGCGTTCGATGCTGCTCCGCGGTGCTTTCACATGCGCCCGGTCGGGGTCGTTGAAGGTCGTCGGGTGGACGAGAGTGCCCAGCGGTCCGAGGGCGTAGAGGTACTGGCGGTCGCCGGTGGTGACGTCAACGAACCGGGTCACGGCCTCGATGCGGTGCAGGGTGGCCAGCCGTAGCCGGGCGGAGCGGGCGGAGGTGAACAGTGCTTGGCTGATCTGGTTGGTGGTCAGGATGTAGTGCTCGGCGAGCCAGGCGAGCAGTTGATGGTCGCGGAGGGTCAGCTGGCGTAGGTGGTCCAGGCGGTTGCGGCGACTGGCGGCCGACGGTGAGCCGGACGAGTGAGCGGATGCGGTGGACACGGATCGGTTGCTCCTTCAGCGGAGTGGAAGGGGAGCCCCTCATCGGAGGGGTGTCTGAGCAGGCGGCGTCCGAGATCTGAGCCGTTCAGTCGCCGGTGCGGCGCTGACAGACCCGTGCTTGGGGCTCTGTCAGCGCCTCGTGGTGCTCGGTGGTGAAGGGATGGTGAAGCGCCGACGGAAGGCGTCACGGAAGCGCTTGTCGGGACACTGCCCTGCCTGACAGTGGTGCGGCGCCGGTGTCCGTCTCAGGGCTTCGCCATTGGGCGGCCGTTGCGACGGTTCTCCGGTGGCTTGGAGTACTTGTCGACGAGGTCGTCGATCGCGCTGGCGTCCTGCGGTGGCACCGCGCGGGCCGCGGCCTGCCGGATGACGGTGCCCTGTCCGAGGACGGGTCTGGGTGGCCGGGTGCGGAGGGTGAACGCGGGGGTGTGGCGGCCGGCGACGACCAGCCGGGCGGCGGCGGTGTAGGCGTCGAGGTGGGTCAGGTCGTGTTCGTCGAGTTCAGGCAGGGTTTGCCGGGCCAGGACGTGGGCGTCTTCCGGCGCGCAGGTGAAGTACACCTTGTTGCGCGCATTGGCGGAGGCCGCGGCGAGGAGATCTCGCGGGAACTGGGCGAGGTCCTGGTGCGCGAGGACCAGCGATATCCGGTATTTGCGGGCCTCGGCCAGCATCGTGTCGAGGCTGTTGGCGAGGGTGAGGAAGTTCTGCGCCTCGTCGATAATGACGGTGGCGTCCCGCCGACGGTCCGGGGCGATGCTGGCGCGGGCGGTGGCCGCCTGCCAGACCTGGGCCAGGACAAGGGAGCCGAGCAGTTTGCTGGTGTCCTCCCCCAGTTGCCCTTTCGGGATACGGACCAGCAGCGCCCCACCGTTCAGCACTGTGGCCATGTCGAAGCTGGAGTGTGGGTAGCGCATCGTCTTCTTCACGAAGTCGCGGAGCAGGAAGGCGCGGAGTCGGGCCAGGACGGGGCCGATGACCTGGGAGCGTAGGGCGGGGTTGAGTTCGTCGTACCACTGCCAGAACCCGGACAGGCCGGCCGGGT
>JBDZVD010000017.1:0-83766 GCA_040255525.1 Micromonosporaceae bacterium
TGTCGGTTGTGCAACCAGAAGAACCACCGCTGCGGCTCTTGCTAGGCTTGGAGTGGATGCCTGGTGGTTGGACGGTGTTGCCGTATCCGCCAGCGTGGGGTCGGCAATCACCATCGGGACAGGGTCGGGCTTCGCCGGTGGGGTCGCTCGTTGTGGTGGGGTTGTTGCCGGCGTAGGTGTATCCGCCGAGTTGTTGGGGGTCGGTGGTTTCGAGGATCGGGTCGGGGCTGATGAAGCGGCCGGTGGTGGGGTCGTATTCGCGGGCGCCAAGGTGGGTTAGGCCGGTAGGGTCGGTGGTGCCGTTGATGAACCCGTGGGTGGTGGGCCAGACGCTAGTGTCAACGGGGTTGCCGTACGGGTCGGTGTTGAGGCGGGTGGTGGTGTCATCGCTGTCTTTGACGGACAGCTCCGGGGTCCCGTGGGGGTCGTTGAATTGCCAGGTGAGGGCACCGGTGTTGGTGCGGGTGGCAATCGTTTGGCCTTGATAGGTGTAGTAGCGGGTGCAGGTTTGGGTGCCGGTGTTGTCGCGGTGGATGTCGGTGTTGCCGAGGTAGATGGTTTCGCCGTTGTTATCTTTGGCCGCGAGCCGGTTGCCGTTTGCGTCGTAGATGTAGGCGGTGGTGTTGCCGTCGGCGGTGACGGTGGCGAGGTGTCCTTCGGGGTCCCAGGTCAGGGTCTGGCCGGGTTTGCCGGCGAGATCCCGGGTCTTGGTGTTGCCGGCCGGGTCGTATCCGTAAGTGTTGCTGGTGGTGCTGGTGCCGATCTTGGTGCTGGTGCCGGTCAGGGTGTGGGGTTGGGTGTGTCCGGTGGGGTAGGTGTAGGTGGTGGTGGCATCGCCGGTGGCGGCGTGGTTGACCAGTTGGGTGCGGTTGCCGACGGTGTCGTAGCTGTAGGTCTGCCAGTACGGGTCGATGCCACCGATGGTGGATTGGCTGGGGTCGGTGGAGCAGCCGCTGCCGTCGTTACCGTCGATGGTCCATGCCTGGGTGAGTTGGCGTAGGCCGTCGTAGGTGTAGCAGCGGGTCCAGCCGGTGCCGTCGGCTTCGGTGAATTCGTTGTGGGTGACGTTGCCGGCGGAGTCGTAGTCGAAGTATGAGTCGAGCAGCCGGGTCCAGGTTTGCCAGTCGGCTGGGTCGCCGCTGGTGGTCCAGGCGTCGGTGAGCCGGCCGGTGGCGTCGTCGTAGGTGTTGTTGCGATGGAGGCTGCCGTCGTCGGCGAGGTTGGTTTCGGCGAGGGCGCCGTCCCAGGTGTACCAGGTTCCCTTGACGTAGCTGATGGTGTTCTGGCCCCAGAGGTCGGCGGGGTGGCCGTCGTCGTTGTAGTCGGCGTGGAGTGTTTCGGCGGGCAGGTTGACCGTCGCCGGGTAGGTGAGCTCGGACGGGGAGCCGTCGTCGTTGTAGGTCTGGGTGGTGGTCCAGCTGTTGGGGACGAACCCGTCGGAGGCCGGGACGGTGACGGTGGTGCCCAGGGGTCGGTAGGAGTCGTCGTAGCCGGTGACCGCGGTGGTGTAGTTTCCGCTGGTGGTGTACCGGTTGGACGAGGTGAGCTGGCCTTTGGCGAGGGTGTCGTAGGTCCAGTCGGCGAGTTTAGTGCCGGTGTCTTTGTCGCCTTGCCATTCGATGGTTCTGCGGCCGAGGTCGTCGTAGCTGTAGGACAGCTTGACGTTACGGGCGTCGGTGGTGGTGGTCAGTTGTCCGGCGTCGTCGTAGGTCATTGTGGTGGCGCCGGCGTCTGGGTCGGTCTTGCCGGTGACCCGCCCACGGAGGTCGTAGCTGTTGGTCCAAAAGTTGCCGGCCGGGTCAGTGATCTTGGTTTGTTGGTTGAGGCGGTCGTAGGTGTACGTGGTGGCCTGGTACGTGCCGCTGGGGGTGGAGCTGAGGTACTGGTCGAGTTCGATGGTGTTGCCGCGGGCGTCGGTCAGGGTGCGGGTGGCGGTGCCGCCGGCGGGTGGGGTGACGGTGGTGCGGTCGCCGTCGTAGGCGGTGCTGGTCTGGGACACCAGACTGGCCGCGGACCACAGCGCGTCCAGTGTCCGGCGTTCCAGGTTGTCGTAGGTGTACCGGTCTTGGCGGGGTACGTCGGTGTCGGCGGCGCTGACCAGGGTGCCGGAAGGTGCGGCGCCGTTCGGGAATGTGGAGGTCTTCGCCGTCAGACCGCGGGAGTCGTAGATGGTGTCGGCGACGGTCCGGCTGCCATCGCCATACGGAGAGGCGCTTTGCGTCTCACGTAGCCGAAGCTGCCCATCGTAGATCTGGTACGAGGCGATCTGGTTGCCGTTAGGTCCCAGCTTCTGCGTCTCGACCCAGTTGGCTGCGCCGTTCTGCAGCGTGTAGGTGTACTGCAGGTCCGGGGTGCCGGAGGTCGCCCGGTTCAGCCAGACCTTGACCAGTCGGCCCAGCGGGTCGTACTGGGTCGTGGTGACCTTTCCGTTGGCATCGGAAACCGTTACAGGGGTGCCGTGACCTGGGTCCACTGTGGTGGTCGTGCTGTTGGTCATCGGGTCGGTCACCTTGACCTGGGTCACCGGTCCCCCAGCCGTCGGGGTGTAGACGGTCGACGTCTCGCGGTCCAACGCATCGTAGGCAGCGGTTACTCGCCCATTTGAGTCGTACTCGTTACGGGAAGACTGGGCCCACGTCAGCGTGCCACCGGTCACCGACGCCAGCGCGTTTTTCCGCGTGTCGAGGCCCTTGCTCGGAGCCGCGCCGACAGTGGTGGACCCGTCGTAGAACGTCTGGGTACCGGACAGGTAGTCGCTGTCGCCGGGTGAGCTCGCGCAGTCGGTGGTGATGACCTGGGACGGGTAGCTGATCAGATAGCCGCTGGTGTTGCGGGCGTAGTCGGTGTGCGTGCAGGTGTCATCGGTCGTGGTGGAGGTGTCGGCCAGGTCGTGCTCGTCGGTCGGGTCGCCGTAGGTGTCGTAGCTGGTGTCTGTCTGAGTCCACCGCCAACTGTTGGTGGCGGCGATCCAGGTCCGGGTCTTCGTGCTGGTCTCGTTAACCATCCAGGCGAATGACCCCTCACCTCCGGTGGCCGCCGGGCTCCGGAACCCGGTGCGCCTGACTGTGGGTACGTGGATGGTGGAGGCGACCACGGTGGATCCGTCCAGGGTGGTCTGTTCCCGCAGCGTGCCTTGCAGGCCGGGGCGGTCGACCATCACGTGGGACCATTGTTCGTTCGCCGCTCCGCTGACGCAGTTGAAGATGTCCAGCCGGGTTCCGTTGTCGGTGTTCGGATACGGGGCATCCACGCACCGCCCGGAGTTGGGATTCTTCAGGCTTCCGTCGGCCTGCACCGCCCACACCTCGTACGCGGAGCCGTTGCAGTCGCGCAACTCCAACGGGGTGCTGTTCGCGGTTCCGCCCCCGACGATGGACAGGCACCTGCCGGAGACCGGGTTGAAGATCGTCCCGTCCTGCCGGTACTGCCACTGCTGGTTCTCCGCGCCGGTGCAGTCGAACAACTGCACCGCGGTCCCGTTCGCCGTCCCGTACGAGGACAGGTCGATACATTTACCCGCCACGCCGCTGACCTGCTCGACGATGTTCGGGTCCTGCGGCTGAGAATCGGTGATCGAGACCCGGCGCGCGTACCAGATCATCCCGTTGTTGTCCGTCGTCGGCAGACCGTCACCGTCCATGCCCCGGTAGTACAGCGACTTGGTCACCGTCTGCGGACCACCCGTGGCCCCCTTGGTCGCGGTGACTGTGGAGTAGCCACGCCAGTCCGACCACGATCGGTACTGCAACTGCACCGCTTCGTTCTCGTCGTGGTGCCACAGGAATTTCGTCGATGACCCGGCCAGGGAGTAACCATAGGTGGTGGTCACGTCCGGTGACCCACCAGTGAGATCCTGGTCGGTAACCGAGTGCACCGTGTACTTCTGGAACCAGCCGAAACCGGGCGCTGCGTCACTGGGTGTGAAGTACTGAGGGAAGCACCGGAAGATGTTGCTTTCCGGGTCGGGGTTGATCGTGCGGGTGCAGTCGGCGCTGTCGTAGGCCACGACGGTCTGACCACCGACCCCGTTGTGGATTTTCGTCAAGCGGTAGTGCGTGTAGGGAGGTACTCCGATGTCGTCACCCCAGTCTTTCCGGTTGTACATCGGATCGCCGTCAAAGCTGACCGCCGGCTCCGCCTTGGAGGTGCCGTCCGGGGCGTAGCCGGTGTGAGTGATCGTCTTCAGCCACAGGTTGGCCGACGTGTCATCCCCGGCCGGGGCGATGTGGTCGCCCGACGACGGGAACTGGTAGGTGAAGTCCCAGTGGTCGACGTCGTGGTAGGCGTTGTTGGTATACACCTGCGTCACGACCTGCTTGAGTTCCCACGGCGTCCAGTAGACCGGCGTGATCAGGTTCGGACACGAGGTGGCCGACGTGCAGATCTCGTCCCAGGGGGTGTCCGGGTAGTCGCTGTGTGCACAGGCCGACCCGGCAATGCACCGGCTGTCGGCGTTCAGGAGTACCCGCATCGGCGCGTGACCCGATGCCTCCGAACCAGCCCGGGTTCCGTAGTCGATCTCGATCGGCCGGTTGTTCATGTTGTACGAGTCGTTGATCGTGTTGAGGTTCGCCCCGACCCGTCCGACGGAGCCGTTGTAGATGTAGGTCATCGAGTTCCCGGACGGGTCCACGACGTAGTCCAGGTCCCATTCGTAGCCCATCTGGCACCACGAGCCTGCGAACCCTGACCCCTTCTTCTGGTAGCAAGGTTCGCCCGGGTTGTTGCTGAACACCGGTTCGGTGGACACCGAGAACGTCTGCCCGCCGTCTCCCGGGTATCGGCGGTTGGCTCCGAAGTAGTACTGGGTGCCGTCCTGGGTGGTCACCCGCCAGTACTCGCGGTTGTCGGTGTAGTTGTCGCCCGGTCCGCCCGCCGTACCGGTCAGGTTTTCGATCTTCAAGCCGGCGTCGTTCGTGGCGTGCCATACCCCGGTGGTGTTGTCCTTCGCCAGGGTGGTTGAGGTGCCGTTGAGCAGCATCGTGACTTCAGTTCCGGTGAACCAGCACAGATCCGGAGTGGTTCCACCGTCCTGGGTGCACGGTCGGTAGGAGCGCTCGATGGATCCGGTCTGCAGGTCCCAACCCTCACCGACCCAGGACACCTGCCCGTTCTGCGACAGGGTCTTCGCGTCCACCGAGCCGCTGTCGTAGGTCAACGCCAACTGCGGGGTCGGCCCGCCCAACGAGGCGGGCGCCTTCAACGGGTAGGTGTAGGTGAAGGAGCCGCCCTGGTTGCCCGCCGACCACCCGTACGCCTCCGACAACGGTGTCGCCTCGTAGGTGCCGCCGGCCGACGAGGCGGAGGAATCCAACGCGACAACGGTGGCCTGCGCCGCCGACGAGCCCGCGGAGGTGTCCCCGCCGACCGGCACATCGGCGGACACTGTCCCGGCCGTGTTCGTCGACTCCAGCTGCGTCTCCTGCTGACAGGCCGGCACGTCGGGGGTGCTCAACACGCATCCGGGCATCTGCGCCAGCCGCAGCCGGTTGCCGTAGTCACCGCCGTACGTGTCAGCGAATGCGGAGTAGCCCACCTTGACATGGACCCGGCCGGCCGCGGCGGTCTTGTCCGCCCGCGAGAGCGACATCACCACGCCGTGTACGCCGGCCGCGTCGGCCACCGACGGGTCCGCCACCGCGACCCGGACCGATGACGGTGCCGGCACCGTCATCGTCGGCGCCCGCCCCGGCACCAACGCGTCATCCCGCGAAGGCGTGGGCGAGGCCGCGCTGACCGACACCGGCAGCCCGCCCACAGTGCTCGCCGCGCCGGCGGCCACCACGGCCGACCCGGCCGACGGCAGTTTCGTCCTCGTCGGCTTCACTCCCGGGGCGTCCGTGGCGGATGCCCCGGCCGCCCGTGGCTTGACCGCGGCGACCGGGGTTGATTTCTTCTTCGACGCTGACGCCGGTGGCGCGTGTTTGGCCGGTGCCGCCGCGACCGGGGTGATCTGCACCAACCCCACCACCAGCGACAGGCCCATACCCGCAGCCACACCGGCAGCGACCCGAGAACCCCACCAACGCCGAAAAATGCCGTGACCGGACCGCGCCACGATCCCCTCCCCAGGAAACGCAGAGTCAGACGATCGAGACGGTAAAGATCTGAGCTATCCCCGCACAAGGGGCAACGCCAGGCTTACTTCAAGTGACGACCGAAGGGGTGCGTCCGCTGATGATCTCTAGCAGGACGAACACTGGTCGATGCCCCGGACAGCTTTCCAAAGGATTACCGGCTGTAGTATCAGACATACATATCGTTAGCCGTCACTCAATACAAGACGGTCGCCAACCCACACCTGCCAGCCGAAATAGCCCCGACTCATCGGCAGGCATCACCCATGTGGCGGATGGCCCCGGCGAGGGTGCGGTATCCACGGCAGGTCGGTTACGACGAGCCAGCGCAAGCAAGAACCTCACGCGCGCAGCCGCCACACGCGCCGAGCCGCACTGGCCCCGGCTACGCCGCGAGCGGCGCTACCGGCGGCGGTTGACAGGAAACAACCGAGGGCTGTGCAGCGCGCGGCCGTGTCAGGAGTGGTTGCTGGCGTCCGGACATCGGCGCGAAGATGCCGTGACGCGATCTCAGAAGCTGCCGAGGTCCAGCGCCGTCATCCCACCCCACCCGTAGCCCAGCTCGCTAGGCCCGGCCAGCGTATGAATGCCGGCCCCGCCCGCGTTCGGATACAACCAGAGCAGACCGTTGCCGTCGCGAGCCATCACGTCCGGCCGGCCGTCCCCGTTCATGTCGCCAACCGCGATCGCGGTCATCCCGCCCCAACCCACGCCCAGCTCGATATGGCCCCCGAAGGTCGAGGTACCCGTGCCGCCGACCCCCGGGTAGAGCCACAGGGTCCCGGCCCCGTCCCGGGCCACCAGGTCCGCCTTCCCGTCGCCGTTGAGGTCGACGACCTTGACCGTGTTCATCCCGCCCCAGCCGACGCCGAGCTTGACATGCCCGCCGAACGTCGACGTGCCCGTGCCACCCAGGTTCGGGTACTCCCACAGGTTGCCGTCACCGTCGCGATTTGTTGGGTCCACATAAATCCAATCTCTGGAATCCGTCATCCAGTCGGCTGCGAGGCGGTCGAACCGGTAGGCAAGCGTTCAGCAGTACTGCTTCTGGGCCTGTGCTGCGACCGCATTTGCCTGTGTCAGGAGCTTGGCCACCTCGCTCTGGTACTTCGACGCCTTGGTCTTCCATCCGGCTGCGGCTTTGGTCGCCTGATCTTCCAGGTCGCGGACGGCCGTCGGGTCCGGCACATAGACCGGCTGGTAGCTCGGCATGGCCGCCGACAACCGCTGATAGGTGGCCAGGTCGGCGCTGAGCGAGTCGATCGTCTTGTGGACCGCGTCGCTGTCGGCCTTAACGCCGTTCGCATCGTAGTCAATGCTGCCCGAGTCGTATTGCACCGAGCCCGCGTCGTAGGCGGCGCTGCCGGCGTCGTAGCAGGCATCGCCAGGGTCGGTCTCGCCCGCGGCCTTCCCGGCGTCAGTCTTGGTCTGGGCGAGATCCTTGGTGGCCGCGGCCAGGTCGCTGTCGAAGTCGCTGAAATCCGGTGCCTGGTCGGCGGAGTGTACGGCGTCGACGTCCTTGCCGACCGTCGCAGCGGCGGCGTCGATCTGCTCCTGAGTCTGTTGCCTGACGGCGGCGGCCGCGCTGGCCGACGTGTTGACGTCAGCCGCGTCACGGACACTGGCCACGCGCCGGTTGAAATCATCGATCGTCGAGGGCTTCAGACTCAGCGGGCTCACGGTCCCGTCAGTCTGGGCCATCTGCAGCACCATTGACGTGGTGGAGACCGTGCCGGAGACATTGCTGACGAAGCCGAGCCCCTCGGGAAAACTGAGGGTGATCGCGTTGCCGTCGATGACCCCGGAGAATGCCGCGTGCACCGAGGTCGCCTGTGTGGAGGTGGCAAGCCAGGTGGCGTCGTACGTGCCCGACAAGGCAGCGCCCTGCCGGGTGACTTGGATCATGTAGGCATCGGCGCTGTCGCTGCCCACCCACACCCGAGCCAAGCCATGACCGGCTCCCGCCACTCCCAGAGGGTCGGCCGCGCGGCTGATGCGAGCGGTCCCAGCCGGGCCCAGAGCTTCCAGGGTCAGCACGCCCGCGATGATGATCAGGAGAACGCTTAAGGTCGGAATGACGATCCACGGCCAGACTCTGCGGCGAATCGGCGGCGACGGCGACGGCGGCCACACAGGCGGCGGCGTCGAGGGTTGCATAGGCGGCCTTCTCTGATCATCGAGACGGCTCATTGTGGGACCGGGCCGACTGGATTCGCCTCCCGATTTAGGCCGGAGCGGATTCAGCTGATCAGGTCATTTGTCGCGTTGGCACTCACCCTCGGTAATGTCGGAGACGAGCCTACTGCTGTTCAGATCGATGGCGGGCGATGACGGCAACAACGAGCGCGTTTGATGATGACCATCTGACCGCGTGTGCGAGGACCGATCATCGCGTCAGATCGGTCGGGGGCAGGAGTGGCGGCCCACGGACGCGGCCTGTCGTCGATCATGGACGGCCTCTTCAGACTGGGTCCCTTCGGCGCGTAGCAACGAGGGGCACTGCCCTTCACCTGGTGATACAAAGAGAGTGGCTCGCCGCCCCGGGACGTTCGACATCGACGAGCCCGGCTAGAACTTTTGAGTCGGAATACTGTCACCAGGTCGCTCACGTTGCTACGCCGCGTCTAGCGGAATCGACAATAACCGCATGCCTCTGTTTGAGATGACGTCCGACGCGCTGTTGGCGGTCCCCGCGACCACGTTCGCCGTTGAGCAGATCCTGGAACGGGCTGACCTGCAGCGGCTACTCCGCGCCCGCATTGACATGATCGTCGACGGTGTCCTCATCGTGGCCGAGGAGTTCGGCGCGTTCGCCGACGCCCGCCGCCGCGTCGACCTGCTCGGTGTGGACCATGATGGACGGCTCGTGGTCTTCGAACTCAAACGGACCACCGACGGCGGTCACCTCGAACTGCAGGCCCTGCGCTACGCCGCCATGGTGTCCGTGATGACCTTCGACGACCTGGTCGAACACTACGAGCGGTACCTCGCCCGAACCGACCCGACCGCAGCGGACGACGCCAAGACGCGCCTCGCTGAATGGCTAGACGACATCGGCGGTGAAGAGGCCGTGCTCAGCCGAGAAGTTCGCATCGTACTGGTCTCGGCTGGCTTCGATCGCGAAATCACGACCACCGTGCTCTGGCTGACCGACGTCTACGGACTGGACATCCAGTGCATCCGGCTGACCCCCTACAACATCGGTGACCGGTTGCTGCTGGATGTGCAGCAGGTCATCCCACTACCCGAGGCCAGCGAGCTGACCGTTCAGCTGCGCCGGCGGGAAACACAAGCGCGAGCAGTCCGAACCGACACCCGCGACTGGACTCCCTACGTCATCATCACCCCGTCCGGCCGCACAGAACCGTTACGCAAACGACGGGCGATGCTCGCGATGGTGACCGCGCTGCACGAAGTCGGTGTACCCGCGGACCGTCTGGCGTCCGTGCTCACCCGCGCCAAGTTCCTGCCCGTTGACGGCGAGCTCACCCAACCCGAGCTCGCCGAGGCGATACTGGCCCAGCATCCCTCGCAGGCCAACCGGCTGGGCCGCTGGTTCCTCGAGGCGCCGATCCATGACCAGGGCCGCACGTGGGTGCTATCCAAGATGTGGGGCACGACCACCGCAACCGTTCTTGAACAGCTCCTGCCGCTTGCGCCAAGCCCAGGCTTCGGGTTCGAACCTGGACAAGATCAATACCAGGACTGACGAAGTCCCCGTCTCGGAGTAATCGTTCTCGGAACGCGAGGCTCCATCGTGGCCTGGTCCCAGGCCCTCGGCTCAGCTCGATGACGCGGACCGGGACTACGACTGACTTACTTACGGGACTGGTGCTGGCCTCGCGGGGTTACGCGCTGCTCGCCGGCTCACTCTCTAACGGTGCGAACGGTCTGTCTGGTCGCGCACCGAAGATGGTCAAAGGATCGGCAAAGCCCGTATCTCGGTCGCCATCGGGTAACGGCGACTCTTCGTCGAGAGGTCGGCGTCGTCGATGCTGGCATGGATCAGGGAGCGTTCCGACCGAGTGAACCGTTTCCAGCACCTCTTCGCGAGGAGAAGGGCGTGATACTGCTCGTTCCTCGTCGCTGGGCGGCCGATGGCGGAGCTGAGGGTGGTCGCGTCCACAAGCGATGGATCGCCTTCCATCAATCCCAAGATCAGGACGCGGGTGATCGGTGCGGCCTTCTGGAACAGACCGCGTACCTCGTCCGCGTCGAGCTTTTGCTGCTTGGCCACGGCCGCGGCGCGCCGGACGAGTAGGTCTTGTAGGTGGGTCCTCGCGGCGGTGTAGTCAGGATCTGGCAGTTCCTCGTGGATGACGGCGTAGGCCTCGGCCAGCGCGGCGAGCTCGGTGCGATCAAGTATTTGCGCGGTCTTCGGTGCCCCCTGCTCGGCGATCTGTCGAGATAAGCCCAGTTCGAGGCTGGAGCTTGTCAACGAGATCCGCTCGAGCCGATCGATGACGAACGGGCTCAGCAGCAACAATCCGCCGACGGCGATCAGTAGGAGCAGCGCAGCCCCGTTGTTTTCGACAAAGGTCTTCCAGCCGCCGACGATCAAGGATGCGAGACCGACGAGGCCCAGTGACCATCGCTTCAGGTTCTTCACGCACTCCGCCCTGGGTCGAGTCGTTGCCTGGAAGGCCCTCGTTGAATTCAGATGCCGGGGTTTGTGAGCGTCGATGCTAGCGGTCCCGGCCGCCTGATGGGGTCCTGCGGGCGTGGCCGGCCTATGACCATTCGGATGAGTCTCGGCAACCGGAGCCGCCAGATCCTTGGGCGTGTGCTGCGAGTTCCCGTTCGGGCATAGTGATCGATCAGCTAGGCGAGGTGGGTATGGGGTCGCCGTTGTTCCAGCCGTGCTGGGGCGATGATCGTGGCCAGGTCGGCGCTGATGGGTGTGGTGGGGCCGAGAACCTGGCAGCGGGCGAACCCGTGGCGGTGCCATAGGGCCGCGGTCCAGGCGCAGAGCAGCGCGTCGATGAGGTCTTCACGGTGTTTGTATGCCGTGTCGATCAGGGGGGAGGCCTCGGTGATCAGGTGGCGGGTTGTGGGGTGTGATTCCAGAACCAGCGCTGGGTCGGCGTGGCGGAGGGTGGCCAGTCGCTTGATGAGGTCGTCGCAGGCTGCGGCGCGGGCTGAACGCCAAGCGAGCGTGTTCATCGACGCTGGCTTGCGTTTGTAGGCAGGGCGTTCGTGGCTGTAGCCGAGTTCGAGGGCGCCGACGAGCGTGGTGTAGGGATAGCATTCCGACATCGCCAGGCCGGTGACCGGTGGTCCGGTCCGACCGTCGGAATAGGTCCATCCGAGCGTCTGAAGCTTGGTACGTAGAGTGACTCCGGCTAGGCGTGGGGAGACGAGGTTGGTTGAGTTGGCGCTGACCTTCCACCGCCCGTAGCGCTGGCCAACCTGGTTTTCGCAGGGTCGTTGACCGGTGGGGTTGTTAACGACCAGTGGGGCGTCGATGAACAGCAGGGCGGACTCGGAGCCGGCAGCGGCCTGGATCCGGGCGATGGTGTCGGTCAGAGTACGGGTCCATCCGGCGTCAACGACGCGGCCCGTGGTGTCGAGGACGGCTACGCCAGTCTCGTTGGCTTCGCGCCCCCGACGACCTTCAGACCAGGCAAGATCGACTCCGATGAACCGCTGCATCGTCATGGTGCTGTGATACTCCACGCCACGACCTCTCACCAGGGCTGGGTAGGTGTCCGTTTCTCGGGCTGAGGCTGTGGCGCGGTCAGGCTGCGAGACTGCCGGCTTCGGCTGTCGGAGGTCGGCCCGTCACGGCACCTGCGCTCTGGCGAGCGGCGGCTGTTGGAAGGCGTCTCTCATCAGGCTGGTCGTTTATCGATGTCGGCCGTAATGCTGGTCAGTTGAGGCCGCGTGGCCGAAGCGGTCTTGGTGTGCTTCTGGCACCCTTGCGTCTCGTGGTGCGCTTCGTGGACGACGACGAGGGATACCTCGGCTGGCTAGCGGCTCATCCGGACGGCTTCGTGGTCAACACATATCGGCGGCCGAAGCCGAGCTACCTACGGTTGCACGCGGCCACCTGCCGGATGATCAATGGGACTCCGGCGAACGGACGCCGATGGACCGGCGAGTACATCAAGGTCTGTGGTACCCGCGCTGAGTTGGAAACGTGGGCGACCAGGACTGTGGAAGGCCGTGTGCAGCCATGCCCGCTATGCCTCTGACGCGCGTCCCGGTTCGGATCGCAGAATCGCGCGTCGCCAGCACGCCGATGCGGAAAACTCACCGTCCGCCTGTTCCCGTGAGTGAACCCCGGGGCGTCGAACGGATCGACGCCGGTCACACGCTCGTGGGACACTGCCGACGTGATTGACCGGCGCGTTCCGAGCCCCGAACGGCGGCCGAGTCAATGGCGCTGTCCGGCTCCGGGCTGTACCTACAAAGTGCAGTCGGTACAGCGCCCCGAGCCATGCTCACAGCACCCCCTTCGTCTCATGCGGAAGGTTGTCCGCCGAAGCCGTTGAGCGATCCGGCGAGTCGTCCGTGCCACGCTCGGCCAGCCCGTGCTCTTCGGCATACTCCGCGGCAACCATCAAAAGACCACCGTAGGCGCGGGCGGTAGCCACGGCCGCCCGATACATCAGCGATGCCGCGAGCAGGCCGGCGACGATGGCCGACAGCGCGTACCGGGGGTCCTGCAGTGCGAACCGCACCGTACCGATCGTTGTCACGATCGCCACGACAAACACCATCGAGCAGTAGAGGTCCAGCCTCGTACGCTGTTCGTCGTGTTCGATCTTCAACGACAACGGCAGGTCATCGTAGATCCTCTGGACGAACGTCTCGACCGCTGGATTCTCGGTCTGGTCCTCATAGCGGCGCAGCACGTTGCCCAGCCTCGTGGGCAGGATGCGATGCGCTTCCGGGAAGTCCGCCAGCCGCTTCTCGACATTGACCCGGCGCCGGATCAAGTCGGGCGGCGCCGACCGCGGCCACTGCTCCAGCAGTTCGTCGACCGCCGCCTGTTCCGCCTTCGTCAGCCTGACCGTGCTCAACTGCCGCAACACCATCGCGCGCACTGCCTCGATCACCTTCGGCTTGACCTCAGGAGGCTTTCCGCGCGTGGCGGCTTCATGGTTCACCTGGTCGATCTTCCGCTGGGCGCCATACCACGCATCCGCGGTGAGGCGATCACGCCGACGCTCAAGCGCCTCCATGGCACGCCGATGTCGCGCACACCGCAGCCGAGCCACGAATTCGACGGCAACGTTGGTCCCCCAATATCCCTCAAGGATCCGGATGGCCTCGAACGAGAACGCCTGAGTAACCATGGTGAGCACGACAACCGCCACGATCAGTAACAGCGCCCCGCCCAACGAGATCGTCGCGACCGATCGCAGCGCGCGGATGACCGGGTGCGGGCCGCCAGGCCGCGCTCCTCCCCCCAATGCCTCCCCCAGCTCAACAACGAAGGTCAACAACAGCACGAGGGCCGCCGCCGGCAACCACGCGCTGAGCGACAGCTGGTTCAGGACCCGGGCCACAAACTGCGACAGCGTCTCGCTCGCCTTGCTCGCACTAGCCGCCTCCGCTACTGACGGTGCTCCCACATCCTGGTCCTTCACCATGTAGGCAATCTTCACAGTCCGCTCCTGGGGCAGGGGCACCAGTCGATCGATGACCAGGGCCACGGCCAGAGGCCGTCTGGACCGTCACCAGACACTCCAACATCGGGAGGGAAACGCGGGCAATGAGTACTTGTGCGGGACCGCTGGAGGCAGCAACGTCAGCGATGTGCAGCGATGGGATCCACTCAATGACCGCCAACTCGACGTGCTGCGCCGCATCGTCGATGGAGATGACCTCAGCACCCCCGATGGGCTCGTTCACCGGCGCTCGGCACGCGCCCTCCACGACCGACGACTCGTCGAGGTTTCCAGGAAAGGCGGGGTGTGGAGGGCCGATGCGACCGACGCCGGCCGGTTCTACCTGGAACACGGTCGTCACCCGGAGCACCCCGACTACATGCTGACTGCGCGAGTACCGGCACGTGTTCGGCGGCAGCGGGCCGCCGATACCGGAAGCCCAGACTCTGGCGCCGCGACTGCGCCGATCGCTGGTCGTGCCGCTCCAACCGGCTCCGGTCCAGCACCTACGGCGTCTATTAAGTCCGCCCGGGAACTGATCGACCGGCTCCAGCGCGAAGACGGGACCATCCGCGTCGAAAGCCCCGACGACGCGACACGCGCCTTGTACCGGCGGCTCATCCACGCCGCGAAGCAGCACGATCTCGTCCCGGACGGATACCACCTTCGCCATACCGGCCGCGACGCCGGCGACGTCCTGATCCGCCTCTACCCCGACGCGGAACCCGACGGCACCGACTGGAACCGGATCAGACTCAACGCCCGCCGCGACACCACCGATCCTGCGCTGGTCTTCCCCGCTCTCGACGCCGACCCCGCCAACCTCAACGTCAGTCCGCAGGCCCTACCCCGGGCGTTACAGCTCATCCGCCTGCTCGCCGACGAGGCCGCGAAACGAGGCCACCGGGTCGGCGTGAACACCAAGACCAAACACCCGCGGGTATACCTGCAGATCGGATCGCATCGCCGAGCCGTCAACCTGACCGAAGAGTACGACCAGATTCGCCACGTACTCACCGACGACGAGCTACAAGACCTCCACCGCCGCCCCTGGATAAAACCGCCCGAAGTCGACACCATCGCCTCAGGGCGACTCCGGCTAGAGATCGCCCGAGGCGGCTACAACAGCGGCGACACGTGGGTGGATGCCAAGGGCAACCTGCTGGAGCAGCAGTTGCGGCGAATCATCCGAGACGTCGAGATCACTGCCGAGGCCGACGAACAGGCCCGCCTCGCCCGACTGCGGGTTCAGGAACAAGCCGAAGCCGAGCGCAAGCGGCGAGACGAGCATCGCCTCGCCCAGTGGCAAGCAGCCATGGCCGATGCCCGAGGCCAGGCGATCGGATGGCTGCGGGCACAGACTTTCCAGCGCGCGTTCCAAGCCTGGACCACGGCCACCAACATCCGCGCCTTCTGCGCTGCGCTCGATGAGGCAGCCGACCGCGACGACGTCGACAGCTCGACAGGCGTCGCCGACTGGGTCGCGTGGGGCAGGGCCGCCGCCGACGATATCGACCCCACCCGCGGCACCCGACCACTCGCCGCCGTCGACTTCGACCCGGAGCCCGGGCCCAACGACCTGCGTCCGTTCCTCGCTGAATGGAGTCCGCATCGCCCCGAGCGCGAGTACCGCAGCCAGCATGACGAGCAGGCGCTCGCCGACGTCCGGGAGCAGGCGCACAGCTGGCATCACGGCTTGCTGGACGACCACACCTGGTAGCGGCAGCGTGATCACCAGCGGCTAAACAAGATGCTGGCGGTCATCTCCTTCACCGACCGACGACCCGAGTTGTTAACGCCGGTGGTTGGCAGCGTCAGTATCCCCACCGGCGCCGGACGCGGACCTCGCGCACCGGTATCTCCGACGGATGCAACGGCCGATCAACCACGGGACGGATCTTGTCCGGCGTGATCCGGTCGCGTTCGTGATCTTCAGCGAACCGCCGGGCCGTATCCGGGTCGCCGGCACGGCCCAGGGCCATGACCAGCTCCGTCACGAGCACGTCAAGACGCTGATTCTCGGCCTCCGCCGCCAACAGCCGCTCCCGGAAAGTCACAGTCCGATTTCCACACCGCTGACGCAGCAGTTCGTGCCGCGGCCGATCCCGGCGGCGATACCAGTCGTACTCCCACTCCGGCGACGTCGACTCGGTCTCTCCACGGAATGCGTTCATCCGTTGGGAAAGTGTGCTTGCGCTTGTACCGCGACTCGGTCCCCGCTCGAGCACAAGGTCGAGGCCGAGTTCGACACCGCCGGCTCCAGTCGGTTCGCCTGGTAAGCGGGTCAATCCTGATCATGGAAGGTGGGCCAGATCCACGATTCGAGTGGCGACAGGGGCCCCCTCCGAGACCTTTGTTAGCCCCGGCATCGGTGGCCCTGCGATGCGAAAGACCTTTAGGGCGGCGAACGTGCGGACCATCACATGCCGATCACATCCCTTTGAAGATTCCCTACTGACCGGTAGCCGCGCGTCGAATTGAGATCAAAAATCGGCGCTACCATGGCGTCGTAGTCACCCACTAGATCAGGGACGCGGCGCCGGAGGTCATAGTGAGTACGTATCTGCGGTCCGAGGTTGTGGACGCCGTCCGGCGCGGCAATGCGATCTTCATCGTCGGGGCCGGGGTCTCGCTTCTTGCCTCAATGGGTGCCAAGACCGCCTCCTGGAAGGGGCTCATCGAAGCCGGCATCGAACGATGTTCTGATCTTGATGCTTCACTCGCTGGACGATGGCGAGCATCCAAGATCAAGATGCTGTCCAAGGCCGACGGAAGTCAAATGATCGGCGTTGCGCAGGAGGTCGAGTACCAGCTGAAGCACATTCCGGGGAATCATTACGGGAAATTCCTAGCCGACACCGTGGGCAGCTTGCCGGCCTCTCGTCGCGGAATTCTCGACGTCCTTGCGGAAACCAACGCACCACTGTTCACGACGAATTACGATAACCTTCTGGAGCAGGCATCCAGGCGAGACACCGCGACCTGGAAGCACATATCAGACATTCAGACAGAACTGAACAATCCGGGTCACTTCATCGTCCATCTACATGGCCACTGGAGAGATCCGGAGACCATTGTCTTCGGATATGAGAGCTACGCCAAGGTCATCGGTGACGCTGGGTCGCAGGCGCTGATACACGCTCTCCTCGCCGTGAGGGCGGTCGTCTTCGTCGGCTTCGGCCAGGGTCTCGAAGACCCCAACTTCGCCGGCCTAACGACATGGTTCACTTCGTCGCTAGGATCGAGCGGCATCGCACCGGTCGTCCTGGTGCGCAATCAGGAGCTCGCGTCAGCCCAATCTCGCTACCGGCTGCAGGGCGTCAACGTGCTCGCGTACGGCGACGAGTACGAGGACTTGGAGCTGTATCTGGCTGACATCGTGCGGGACGCGAATCTGACGTCGGCGCCAGCCTCAAAGGAATACACCTGGGAGTACCTCGGCCCCAAGCTCATGCGACTTCACCGGCGTATCTCCAGGGGTTTCTCGCCGGACTTCATTGTGGCGATGTCAGGCCCTGGAAACTTCGCGCCGGCATACTGCCTAGCCCATTCGAGCGAGGACCCGCCGCTCTTGGCCGCAGTCACCTTTCCCCGCAGACCAGATCGGAGCATACACAATCTGGCATTCGAGAAGATGGCGCAGGCTGGTAATTGGATTCATCACGAGTCCGACAAGTGGGACGTGTTCCTGCCAAACATCATTCACCACTTCCCCGCCGGCTCGAAAGCGCTCCTGTTTGACGACAGAGTGGTGGGCGGTCGAGTCCAGACCGCAGTAGCCCGATTGCTCGAGAGCTACGGACACAAGGTCAAAAGGGCAGCGCTGGTGATCGACCCGACACAAAAAACCGCAGTGGACTTTTATGAGGAGGTAGTAGATGGCGACTTCGTCTTCCCTTGGGGTGGAAAGTTCGGTCGAGGTGAGCCGCCTGCTTGACCAGGCGGAGGACGGCCTTGCCGCCGTCCAGCAATTGCAGCGGATGTACGACGATGCAATGTGGGATATCGAGGACCCCGCATTCTCGAAACTTCGACACATTCATCTACACTTGTCGATTACCGTTGGCAAGATTGCAAAGCTCGTCGAACCGGCGGACCACAGAGCCCACCAGGGCGAGCCGGTCGATGTACGCGATCTGCGCGAGGAATTGGCTCCCGCGGTTGCCGATCTACTGATCCACGCGGCCCAGATCGCCAATCTCGTAGGCAGCGACCTGCGCGACTGGCTTGAGAGTCGATTCAAGAAGAACGCATTGCGCTTCGCGCCCGAGTCCGAGTTCGCGAAGCTGTAGGTGGCTGGCCTCGGTCGCACTCGACTACAGGTGGGCGGTCCTGCGCGACGGCCCGTTCGTGTTGATCGACAAGGTGGCCGAGGTGCGACCCGTCGCCCATGACCACGACCGGAACGCTGCCGGTGGGCGGGCGACTGCCGCTCAACTCCTTGAGGGGGGTGGGGCACGCCTACACCGACGAGCTGTGGGCGGTCCTGACGAAGTACGTGCTCAAAGCGCGATGCGCCGGTCGTGGCGGTGTCGTTGGAACCCGTGGTCGTCCCGCTGATGTGGCTACGAGCAGCGACCGGGTGCGGAACCAGGCGATCCGGGACTGGGCGAGGGGCAAGAATATCGAACTGAGCGACCGTCGTCGCATCCCGCGCAGCATCGTGGAACAGTTCGAGACCGAAGCCGGGCGATAAGCGGCCGTCTCAACTCGTCGGACCCGCAGTGGTAAGCCCGCTGGCCCTTCGGACGGGCAGTGGGCAGTGCAGATCTCTGAGTTCCTAGAGTTCGCCGCGAATCCTCCCCACGCGCTCGCGGGCACGCGCTTGTTCCTGCCTCTGGCGGTACATCTGCACTCCAGCTCGGCCGACACTGGCCACGCTTGCGTCTTCAGATTGCTCGTAGCCGGAGCACTCGACGATCAAACTCTCAAGTCGCTCCGACTCCTCACCCGTGCCCATTCCAAACTCAGCATGAGCGGCGATCGTGGTGGGCTCGATGCCGCGAGGTACGAGGAGCGCGGCCAGCTGCGGAATCGTTGGTTCCGGCTTCCCGAATCCGGTTCGCGTGTTAAGCGCTTCTGGGGGCGTGATCAGGTTGCTGTCGAGTGCCTCGGTAAGCCATCCGATGTCGTCACCGGGCAGGTAGCGCAGGAGCAACCACCGCAAGTGGGTGCCGCCAAAACGTTGCATGACGCTCGTCTTGCCGCTGGCGGGCAAGAGGTGAAGGTACTCTCTGAGGCCTGTAACGGAGTCCAACGTGCCAGCACTTACGGCGGTCGCAAGGTGCGCTTCCGCGTACTCCTGCAGGAGCGCCGGGCGTGCCGTGGCAAGGAACTCAAACAGCGAGCGATCGTAGCTGCCGGAGGTGGTCAGACCGATGTTGGGGTCGAATAGTTTGATGGCCTCGAACCAATCCTCGGCGAGATCTGCGGGGGGCCACGCTGCGCGGTCCCTCGCCGCGCGGAACATGGCAAATGCCGCCACCCCGCGAACGGCGTCCGCCGTGTTCGCGAGGAGAACCTGCCACGTCTCCACGCTCAACCGGTTCTGAAACGCGAGGGACTCAAGCAGTCGCTCGTCGGACAACTTCAGGTTCTGTACGGCCAGGTAAAACTGGTTCTGGCTGGCGCCTGCGGAGAGGATGGCACCCAGCGTGGACCAGCGGGCCTTCGGATCTGCCAGGCAATGCTCGACTAACTGATCGGGCATTGACTGCCCTCCGGCCACAGCCAGCGCGACGAACGGGGCCGCGTCTGGGAACAGGTCCGCATCGAGCGCTGCTTCGATCCAGGCCGGTAGGTCGTCGGCTACCTCACCTATAGCCTGGCAGGCCAACTCCACCCTCGATGGCCAGGCGATGCCGGCGAGAGCGATCATGTCACGGACTTCGACGAGCCGTGGGATGGCATCGGCAGGACCATCAGCGGCCCATGGCTGAGCCAGCTCCCGCAGCCTGCCCTGAAGCTCGTCGGCATTCGCCAGCCAGTCTGAGCCTCGTTCGACGTTTTCCAGAAAGGGCGCGTACTCGTCGTCGATCCGCAGGCGAAGGTCGATGTCGAACTCCTCGGCCATGTGTTTCAGCCGCATGCCGAGGCCAAGGTTGCCGCTCACCAGCGGCTTCAGGTCATTGAGCAGCTTCTTGCCGAAGCGAGCCGCCGCCTTGGTCGATCGCGCGTCGTGGTCGCCTCCGAATGGGTGGTCGTAACCGGCACCTACTCGAAGCCAGTCGGCGGCTAGGTCGATGGCGGCTCTGACCGCCGATGGCGGTGCTGTCGCAAGACGGGTCCGGATACCCGGCCAGATCTTCTCGTAGACTTCCTGGACGTCGTTCGGACCGATCGTCCTCTCGGCCAGGTGGAGCTGCCGGGGGTCCCCCGGGTTGAGAAAGCTGGTCCGCAGACGTAGGGACATCACGATCGGAAACGCTTGGCTGTAGGCGTCCCAGCCGCGCCCGTCATCGGGTGTGAGTCCGATCCATTCATCCAGCTCCTTGGCAACAAGGTGCCGGACATCAAGTGTCGGTGCGAGTTCGGGGTGGAACTCTTCAACCAGATCGCCAAGGACCCGGAGTGGATGTTCAGGTGCCTGATTCTGCGGACGTCGATCAAGTGGTGCGGCGTCCAGCAGCATCCGGACTGCCCCGCCCAGCAAGTATCTGCGGGCAAGTAGGGCGGCAAGTTTTGTCAGGGGTTCGTGCGCCCGAGCGTCGAAGTTCTGTTCAGACCTCAGCGTGGCCGATTCGCGTTCGATCCAACCGAGCACCTCTTCGCCGCAGGACTGGTTGATGCAGGCGTACGGCTCCCCGAGCCGCTGCCAGAAGTCGATGGGCCGGACGCCAGGTTTCTGGAGTGGGCGGACGAGCGCTTTGGCGACCGGGACGGCTTCTTCGGCACCGAGGACCGCGCTGTAGGTGGTGGACTCTGCAAGGTCTTCCGCCCGGTCCTTCCAGTCTGTGAGCAAGTCAGTAACGCGAACCGCGACCACCTCGGCACGGAACGCGTGTTCAGCGACGAGCGCAATCGCGAGCATCGGCGGCCTGACCTGGTAGATCCTCTCCGGCATGCCGTTGCGGTCAAAGGCGGCCGACGTATCTACCAAGCCGCTGTGGGCAGCGTTGAGGAGCAGGGCACGCGTCTCCGGCAGCGACATGTGTAAGTGAGCCGCCATCTTCCCGATGTCCGCGTCGCGGACTTCCCGGAGTGCGCTCACGACCGCGAGCACGTCGATCGCCGCGGGGGCAACCTGCGAGCGGCGGAGGAATCGCTCGACCTGGCCGAGCAGCACCCTGCCGTCAAACAAAGACGCCCAGTTGCGGGTCTTGGTAAGCATGTCCGCGAGCGCGATGGCCCAACCGGGTCGACCTTCGGCTTGGTTAAGGATTTCCGTGCGCGCGAGCTGGCCCGTGACCCCGAGGCTCGTGATGATCGCGTCGACCGCCGAACGTTCCAAGAGGCCGATCGTGACGTCGTTCGCGGTCATCAGCACATCTCGAACCTGCCCCAGCTCATCTGGCCAGCAGATCGCGATGAGCCGATAGTTGAGCAGATCACCTTCGACGCGACGAAGCTGGACTAGCCGACGCAGGAGTTCAAGATGCTGGCCGGCGTCGTCCAGCGCCACCAGGCTCGGCGTTGTGAGTCGTAGGTCGTCCAGGAGCCGGTTCGGTGCCGAGTCGCCATCGACGAAGACCACGTCGTCAATCGCGGCGACCACTCGAGTCTTACCAACGCCAGGGTTACCCAGCACGATCACATCGCCAGTTTGGGCCTTCAGCGTTGCAACGTCTGCTTCCCGTCCGACCAGCGGCAAGCTGGCCCACGGAGCCTCAGCGATGTCGGCAGGAATCCTGGTGAGGGCCAGTGCATCGCCCGACAGATGAAGCAGGGCCTCCCGCCACCGGGTGTCCCGTCTTAGCTTGCTGGCAAAGAAGTGCTGGTCGTAGAAGGCCTCAATCTTGACTGCTTTCCGCCCCGCCGACTTCTGGAGGCTGTCTCGGTCAAGCCCGCTCAACGGCATCGGGTTGGCCAACACCACCCGCTCGACAGGCACGCCGTGCTTCTTCATGCTGTTCAGGCCAGAGTTCAGGTTCTTGCGGACACCCTCCAACGTGCGCGACGTGGTGACCAGCAGGCGCAACGGTGGGTTGCTGGAGGCCACGTTCACATCGGCGTCTCGGCCCCAGTCGGTGCCGCCAGGGATCGGGGAAAGTCCTGGGTAAATCTCACCCAGGAGGTCAGTAGCGCAGCGCTCGAATTCATCTTTGTCGAGCCGGTTGGTAGCCAGAGCATGTTGGATGCGATCGAGTTCATTCATCGTCGGTGCTGCGCTGGCCTCTCTGCTCATATGAGTTCTGACCATTTGACACTCGGTTGATCATGGCCAAGACGGCGGGCGGAGCTGGCGAGGACGGTATCACGTAGAGCAACTGTCGACGATAGATCTGTAGCCACGGTGCTCACTGGGCGCTGGACGGCCCGTTCGTCGGCGCCGTTGTCCTAGACGAGCGCGGACGGCTGCGGTGGAACACCCGGACCCCCCGTGGGCTGTGTCGGCGCGCCGGTGTTCACCAGCGTTCCGGTCGGCGGCGGGCAATACCGGCTGTCGAGGCAACGAACACCGCCCGGCGTCCACTTAGCGGCCACTCAATACGTGGCAGGCCTCTGCGTTGGTCGCTCCGTGGTCGCTCGGATGTTCCGTACCGGGTACACGCGTACCAGGACCGTCCAGGACTCCGGCCTCCTTGGTTCTACATTCGGGGGCGCAGAACCCGAGCACAGTACGCCAACGACCAGCGCGGATACCGACGGACCCGCCCGGACGCAGTACCCTCAGGGCGAACTTCTCCTTTGTGCACAACGGCCTCCCGGAAATGATCGTCCACTTCGGACTTTTAATCTGCGGGTTCAGGGTTCGAGCCCCTGGCGGCCCACCTCTGACCAGGAAATATAGCTAGCTAGTTATATCCGTTTCGGCTAGCTCGCACCATCAGTCGGGAGCTTCGCGAAGCGGCCGCGAGCGGCGCGCCAGGCTCCGCAGGAATCAGGGCACTCCTGACCTCGGCCCGGTCATCGCAGAAGTGCCGCGACCAGGTCGGCTCCCAACCGGGTCACCATCTCCAGGTTCAGCCGGTACAGAACGAAGTGCCCGTTGCGGGAACGCTGGATCAGCCCGTGCTCTCGCAGCGGGCGGAGCATTCGCGAGACCTGTGGGGCAGACATACCGGTGCGCTGGCCGATTTCGCTGGTCGACAGCGGTTCGCGGGCGATCAGGCGGCAGACACGCAGCCGGGCCGGGTCAGACAGCGTCACCAGGCGGCGCCGCAGCGCCTCGGGTGAGACATCGTCGTGATGGGCCAACGCCGACCCTATTGGGTACTGAATCAGTGCCGGCCAGCCGTGTTCGTGCTTCACGAGGACATGCGGCCAGCCATGTACGGACGGCAGTGCGAGCAGCGCGGCGCGGCGCAGGTCGATGAAGCCTCGGTGCAGTTTGTCGAACACCACCCGGGCCGGGTCGGTCATCATCCGTGCGACCGGGGTGAGTCCGGTGAGCGCTGCGGCGATGCCGTGCTGACCGGCGATCGATTGCCGCACCTGTACCTCCACCGACAGCGGTCCGGCAACCTGGCGCCACCGCTCGTCAAGAACCTCGTGCGCGGCGGCGAGCGCCTCAACCAGCCGGTGCCGGGTGGCGCCGGGATCGGTGAAATGGGATTCGGCCAGCGCGTGCGCTCGGGCGCCGCGCGCCCGGGCGCGGTCGAGAACCTCGTGCCGCCCTGCCGCGGTACGCAGGTCGGCCGCAGACGGCGCACCGGAGTGGCCGCCGCGCAGACCCCAGACGACTGCCTCGAAGACCCGGCCCTCGTCCAACGAGCTCAGATCGCCCAGTTCATCCGCGAATGACCGGGCGGAGCCGGGCCTGATCGGGTAGAGCAGCCGGATCCGGTACCCGGTCCACAGCGGTGACAGATCATCCAGTTCGGCCGCCAGCGACGCGGGCAGCGCGGCGCTCAGCCGGGCAGCGAGGTTCCGGAACGGCACATGATGCCCGGGGTCGGCGATCAGATGCAGGAGACTGCCGAGTTCGGCGAGCGGCGAGGCGGCGAACTGCAGGTGGTCGGTCCGGGCGCCCTCGATCAGCAGTGTCACAGCCATGTCGTGATTATCACCAGGGCGGCAATGATGTGGCTCCGGTAGGGAGTCCCTCCTATGGTCATCGCAACATCCCTCCCCCTCCGGGCTACCGGACCTGATGACCTTGGGAACGAAACACCACGATGACCCACTCCCCGAACCTGGCCGCGATGCGTGCTGCCGTGGATCGCCTCGCCGATGATTTCCGCGCGCTGAGCGGCCAGATCTACCAGGAGCCTGAGACGGCATTCCAGGAATACAAGGCGGTGAGCCTGTTGACCGGATGGCTGGACAAGCGGGGCTTCGCCGTCCAGACATCCGTGGGCGGATTGGAGACCGCCTTCGTTGCTTGCAGCGGCTCCGGCGCTCCCCGGGTGGCGTTCGTCGCCGAATACGACGCACTTCCCCAGATTGGGCATGCCTGCGGACATAACCTGATCGGTGCGGGCGCGGCAGTGGCGGCTGCGGCGCTGCGCGACGTTCTGCCTGACGGTGGCACGGTGTGCGTGATCGGTGCCCCGGCCGAGGAGGGCGGCGGCGGCAAGGTACTGGCGCTCAACGCCGGACTCTTCGACGGTGTCAACGCCGCGCTGATGTTCCACCCGGCCGACCGGACGCTGGCTTGGCGACACGCGCTGGCCTCGGCCCACCTACGGGTCACCTACCGCGGGGTGGCGGCGCACGCGGCCAAGAATCCGGAGGACGGCCGTAACGCTCTGGCCGCGTTGATCCAACTGTTCACCGGCATCGACGCGCTGCGCCAACACATCCCGGCAACGGCGCGCATTCATGGGGTGATCCGGGACGGTGGCGCGGCCCCCAACGTCGTACCCGACCATACGGTGGCTGATTTCCTCGTCCGGGAGGTAACCGCCGAGCGGGCCGAGGCGCTGGTAAAGCGTTTCGCTGCCTGCGCCCAGGGTGCCGCACTGGCCACCGGTACTGAGGTTGACATCGAGCACACCGCGCCGTTGTACACCGAACGGAAGAACAACCATGTGATGGCCGATCGGCTCACCCGCCATCTGACCGACCTCGGACTCGATGTTGAGCCGGCGTCCTTCGCCAACCCCGCCGGGTCGTCGGACATCGGGAATCTCAGTCTCGCCGTCCCGACGATCCATCCTTACCTCCAAGTCGCGGACCGGGGGACACCCGGGCATTCCGTGGCGTTCCGGGATGCCGTGGCCACCGATCGGGCGCACAACGTTGCCCTGCTGATGGTGACGGCGCTGGCCACGCTCGGCAGCGAACTGATCACCGACCCTGACCTGCTCGCCGAGGTCGGGCACGAATTCGCCACCCGTGGTGCGGACGTCGCCTCAGCCGTGGCCGACACCACGACGTGATACATCGTCAACTGGGAGATTTCATGCACAGGTCATACCGCAGCGGTATCTCTGGTCGTCGCGCTGGCACCCCTCGACGTCGAAACGTACTCGCCGTCGTGTCGACCGCCGCGTTGCTCGCGGTGAGCATGCTCGCCGCAGGGTGCGGTGATGCGAGCGACAGAACGGGCTCATCCACGTCGTCGGGGGCGTCCGCGGCCGACCTCGGCCTGATCTCGACTGGCACCATCCAGGCTGCGACGCAAAGCGACCAGTACCCGTTCGCGTTCATCGACACCGACGGCACGCTGAAGGGCTTCAGCATCGATCTGATGAATGAGATCGGCAAACGCCTTTCGGTGAAGGTGACCTACAAGTCGCTGTCGCTGGACCCGTTGCTGTCCGGCGTCGAGGCACACCAGTACGACACGGCAGCTGTCGGCCTGTCAGAGAAGGCGGACCGGGTCGCCAAGATGGGATTCACCGAGCCGTTCTACTATGGCTACTTCGGAATCATGGTCAAGAAGGACTCCACCATCACCGGCACCTCCGCCCTCGACGGGAAGACGCTGGCCGTCGTCACGGGCAGCGCGCAGGTCGACTACGCAAAGCAGCACTATGCGTCGGCGAAGGTCAAGTCGTTCCCGAGCCAGCCAGCCGCGCTCGCCGCA
This sequence comes from Micromonosporaceae bacterium, assembly GCA_040255525.1. Lineage (GTDB taxonomy): Bacteria > Actinomycetota > Actinomycetes > Mycobacteriales > Micromonosporaceae > Rugosimonospora. The sequence goes on from JBDZVD010000017.1 coordinate 25,827, forward strand.
CTGCTCGGCGGGCAGGTCGATGCGTTCTTCCTCGGTGGTCCGGACACCATCCGGTACCTGAAGCAGAACCCGAGCCTCAAGCTCGCGGCTGACGTCCAGACCAATTCTCCGAACGCCTTTCCCACCCACAAGGGCGACACCAAGCTCATCGCGGCGATGAACACCCAACTGGAGGCGATGTTCGCCGACGGTACGTACGCGAAGCTCTACCACAAGTGGTTCACGGAGCCGATCCCCGCGCAAATGACCACCCTCCACCCCTACCTGAAGGACGTCTCCTAGCGGTCGCCGTCCCTCTTGAAAGGCGAGAACGTGTCCGGCCTCCAGAACTTCTGGCACACCTTCTTCGACTGGTCACAGGTCACCGCGATCCTGCCCACACTGTTGAAGGTCGGTCTGCTCAACACCATCGTGCTGTCGATCGGCGCGATCGTCCTCGGCGTGGTGATCGGGATGATCCTGGCGGTTGCCCTGCTCTCCAGCCGCGTGTGGGTGCGGTTTCCGGCCCGGGCCTATGTGGACGTGTTCCGCGGTCTGCCGATCGTCCTGACCATTCTGCTGATCGGAGAGGGCCTGCCGATCGCAGGCCTGCACCCGTTCGGCCGGGACGCGTACCCCTACGCGATTCTTGCGCTGGGGGTGGTGGCCGGCGCGTACATCGCCGAGATCTTCCGGTCCGGCATCCAGAGCGTCGACAAAGGGCAGTTGGAGGCGGCGCGCTGCCTGGGCATGTCGCACTTCTGGGCGATGGCCACGGTGGTCATCCCGCAGGGCGTCCGACGGATCCTGCCGGCGCTGGCCAACCAATTCGTGGCGATGGTGAAGGACTCCAGCCTGGTTTATCTGCTCGGACTGGTGGTGGGGCAACGCGAACTCTTCAGCATCGCCCAGGATCAAACCGCAGCCTCCGGCAGCCTGGCGCCGCTGGTGGCCGCCGGCATCTTCTACATCATCATCACGGTACCCATGACCCACCTGGTCAACTATCTCGACCGCCGGCTGCGGGAAGGCCCGACAGTCCGTGCTGCCGAACCGCTGTCGCTGCCGATGGGAGAGGCTCGGTGACCGCGATAAGCGAGGCGACCGTGATACCGAAGGCGGTCGACTCCCCGGCGATCAGCATCTCGCACGTCACCAAGGCGTTCGGCCCGACCACGGTGCTGCGCGACGTTTCCCTCGATGTGGCCAGGGCAGAGACGGTGTGCGTCATCGGCGCGTCCGGCTCCGGAAAGTCCACGCTGTTACGGTGCATGAACGGGCTGGAACGACCCACCAGCGGACAGGTCGTGGTGGACGGCACGGACATCACCGCCAAACGCGCCGACCTCGACGCCGTACGCTCTCAGGTGGGCATGGTTTTCCAGCAGTTCAACCTGTTCCCGCACATGACCGCGCTGCGCAACGTCACCCTCGGCCTGCGCCGGGTCAAGCGGATACCCCGGTCGGAGGCCGAGTCCGTCGCCCGGCAGCGGCTCGCCGAGGTCGGTCTCGCCGAGAAGGCAGGCGTACGCCCCGCCAAGCTGTCCGGCGGTCAGCAGCAGCGGGTGGCGATCGCCCGAGCGCTGGCCATGTCACCGTCCATCATGTTGTTCGATGAGCCGACCTCCGCCCTGGACCCGGAGCTCGTCAAGGGAGTGTTGGAGCTCATGAAGGGCCTCTGCCACGGGGGCATGACAGTCGTCGCGGTCACTCACGAAATGGGCTTCGCACGGGAAGTCGCCGACCGGATCGTGTTCGTCGACGGTGGCCGGATTGTCGAGGAGGGGACGCCGGCGCGTATTTTCGACGATCCACAAACACCGCGGTTGCGGGAGTTTCTGGCCCAGGTCCTGTAGGCGGCAGGTGATGTCGGAGATCCGAATCGTGGTGGCCGGGCAGGCGCTCATCGAGCGGGTGGGCCGCGGCGCGACCGCCCAACGGATGGCAACCCTGAGCCCCCTGCTCACCGGCGCTGACCTGGCGGTGTGCAACCTCGAGGTCGCCATCCGCACAGCGGCGCCGGCGTGGCCGACAAAGGAGGGCGTGCTGCACAGCGCACCGCCCGAGGTGCTCGACCAGTTACGCGACCTCGGCTTCACCGCGGTAACGCTGGCCAACAACCACGCGGGGGACCTCGGCCCCGCCGCGCTGCTCGCCGCGATCGACGAGATCGGACAACGCGGCCTCAGGCACGCGGGCGCCGGACCGGATGCCGAGGCCGCCGCGAAGCCAGCCCGGATCGGACCGGTCGCCCTGCTGGCAGTGTCAGCGGGACCAGGCCCATTACCCGGCCGGGCGCTGCAGGCCCGACCCGACCGCCCGGCACGGCCCGGCGTGAACGGGTTGGCCGTGCGACGTGCCCTGGTCGCCGACCCCGACGGCTTCGCGGCGCTACAACATCTGACTCAGCGCAGCGGCCAAGCCGACCGCGTTGCTAGGGAGGTGCTGGCAGGTCGGGCCGCAGCGAGCGTGGGGGAGGCGATTCTCGACCTCTACGGCCTGTGTGTCGAGGCCGGCGCGGTCACCAGCGAACGCGCGGTGCCCGACCCGGCGGACCGGGGGCGCCTGATCGACGCCGTCGCGGAAGCGGCCGCCAGCGGTGGCCTCCCGACAGTCAGCGTGCATTACCACGATTGGGAACCAGACTGGGCCGTGCCTCCGCCATGGCTGCGAGAACTCGCCCGCGATTGTGTGGATGCGGGAGCGGCCGTGGTGGTTGGGCATGGGCCGCCGGTGACGGCCGGACTCGAGGTGTACCGCGGGCGGCTCATCGCCTATGGGCTAGGGAACCTGGTATTCCACACCCGACGCGTGAAAGGCTACCCACAGCCGGAGGTGTGGAGCGGGTTCCTACTCGACATCGGACTCCGCGCCGACGGCGAGCTGCAGTACGCGCGGCTGCACCCGGTCGTGCTCGACCGAGGCGCCCCGGAAACGTTCGGCTTCCCCCACCTTGCGGGGCAAGACGAGGCACACTCCATCCTCGGTCACATCGACCGTCTCAGCGCACCCTTCGGGGCGCGTGTGCGCCTCCGCAACGACGCGACCGGCATGCTGGCCTGGGACGACTAGACAGATCCACAAAAGGCGCCCCGCGACTGCCGCAGTGGGCCACCAGGCGGGCCAAGCGACCGGGCTGACTGGCCGGATGCGGAAGGCCCAGGCACGGTTGCGGCAGCGCCAGGGCCGACCGGGACGGAGACCGTCCCCGACCGGAGCTGTCCCGTGATGTCCCAGTCGACCTCCGGGATGCCGGCCCGGCTGGCGGTCAATTCGCCAGGGCGCGGCGGAGGTTTTCATCGCGAGCGGCGGAGGTCTTTCATCATGAGCAGTAAGTGCATCGGATCGGTCGGGCTGGCGTCGGACTTGGCCAGCCGAAAGGAGAAGTCGCGGGCGGCTTCGGTCTCGCAATGGATGAGCAGTGCCCGCACTCCGCTGGCCTCCGGCGCACTGGCGATACGTCGCAGCGCGTCCACGACGAGTGCCCGACGCAACCCCGTTTTCTGGGCGGCCCGGTCGACACCGGGGCGGGTCAGGATGACCACCGGCCGGTGGTAGCGTCCCGCGTCCTGCATCATCCGGCCGGTACCGCGGCGGTACCGGCTGTCCATAGGCTGGTCACGTGAGACATCGCCGGTTCCCGATCGTCACCATCATCGTTTTCGTCCTGACCGGGATCGCGGAGCTTCTCCAGTGGACGGTGAAGGGCTGGGGACCTGCCCTGGAGCGGGATCCGGACGGCCTCACCTGGTCGCACTGGTGGCGCCTGTTCTCGCCGCTGCTCACCCAGATGGCGTCGCCCGGCGTCTCCGGGACCGCGCAGTTCGCCAGCAACATGGTGTTCCTCGCGGTCATCGGTATCGGCGCCGAGCGCGTGCTGGGCCCGCGGTGGTGGCTGGCCGGCTACATTGTGGGTGGCGTCGTCGGGCAGGCGACCGGCTATTGGCTGGAACCGCCGGGCGGTGGCAACTCGGTCGCGATTGCCGGTGTCGCGGCCTTGTTCGCGATGGCCATCGTGCTGGGCGAGCGCGCGCCGTCGGTCTCCCTGATGTTCGTGGGCTACTTCCTGGTCGCGATCACCCTGGTCAGCCTCACGAACTGGATCGCGGCCGTGGTGGTCATCGTGATCAGTGGGTGGCTCTACCAGTTCGCGCGGGGCCGCTGGCCGCGGCGGGCCGACCTCGCGCTGATCGGGGTCACGGTGCTCGCCGCGGCGGTTCTGATCGGGGCCGGGGACCATCACGGCTGGGCGTTCGCGGCCGGCATGGCGCTCACCCCGCTGTACCGTCTGTCGAGGCAACGCCGTGCACGCGTGCGGGAGCGCTCGTAGTCCCACCAACCGTCGCGTTGGCCGGTGTCGGGCAGTCGATCGACTTCGGCCATACTGAGCCGGTGACGATCAGCAGGCCGACGGTTGCCGGCCTGGTCGTCGCCCCTGTGGGGGCATGGCGCTGCTGTCGTGGTCGCCGAAGCTGCGGCGATCGCCGCTGGCGGTGGCCCGAATGCTGACCTTGATGCCGGTGAGAAAATCGGGGTGCTCAGCTATGTGGCGTTGGTGTATGCCAGCGCGCAGCTGGTGTTGTTGGGCATTTGTGTCGCGGTGGCCAGGTGGCTCGGGCGTGAGGCACTGTCCGGCATCGTGGCTGGTTGGGTACTGGGACTGGCCGCGAGCCTGTGTTACATGTGCGGCGGATTCGGCGCCTGAGCTCCCGACAACGTCCATCCCTGCCGGGTCCCGGCCGACTGGCCAGTGTGGCCTACTTCGGTGCCTGGAAGCCGCCGGTCATGTGCTCGAGCAGTTCGGCCAGTCGCAGCGGGGTGCGGTCCTCGAACATCGGGCCGATGAGCTGCACTCCGACCGGCAAGCCCTCGGGGGACTGGCCGGCGGGTATGGCGGTGGCGGGCAGGCCGGGCATGGTGGCCAGGCCGGCCCAGACGAGCTGGTCGAAGTACGGGCACTCGACGCCGTCGATGTCGATGCGTCGTGCCAACGGATTGGGGTTGTGGTCGTGCGGGAACGCGGGCGTCGGGGTGATCGGGCATACCACGGCGTCGAACTCGGCGAACAGCTGCCGCCAACCGTGGCGGTGGACCTCGCGGCGGTTGTTCGCCTCGATCCAGTCGCGGTGGCTGAACACCATGGCGCGCAGCCGCACGTCGTCAAGGCTCTGGTCGTCTGCGCTCAGTCCGGCGGCGCGGGTCCGCAGCTGCTCGTACGATTCAGTGGGAAAACGCGCAACGGAGCCCGAGATCAGCAACTGCATGTAGAGTCGTGCGGCCCCGGCCAGATCAGGCAGCAGCGGACTGTGCCGCTCGACGAGGGCTCCGCCGTCGACAAGCGCAGCGGCCACCCGGTTCACGCCCGCCCGCACAGCCGACCCGGTCGGAATGAGCGGATGCTCGTCGATGACCAGGACCCGGAAGTCGCGGAGCCGCTCGTGGCGCGCGGGCGGCAGCGCCAAGTCGTACGCGACGCCGAGGGTCAGCGGGTCCGGTCCGGCCATGACGTCGAGCAGGAGCGTCAGGTCGCGGGCGGCACGCGCCATCGGACCGACGACGGCGAGGTCGAGGTCGGCCGGCGATGCCGGCTCGGACGGGGGGACCATACCGCGGTTAGCCGCCAGTCCGAGCGTCGGCTTGTGCGCGTAGATGCCGCAGAAGTGCGCGGGGGTGCGCAGCGAGCCGGCGATGTCGGAACCGATGGACAGCGCACCGAACCCGGACGCCAGGGCAGCCGCCGACCCGCCGGAGGATCCGCCCGGCGTTCGACCGCGGTCCCACGGGTTGGTGGTGGTGCCGTAGATCTCGTTGAAACTCTGGATGTCTTGCAGCCCCAACGGAACATTGGTCTTGCCGAGCACCACCGCGCCCGCGGCCTTCAGCCGCGACACCTGTACCGCGTCCTCGGCCGGCATATAGTTCCGGTGCGGCGGCATGCCCCAGGTCGTGGGCAGCCCGGCGATGTTGTATGACTCCTTGACCGTCACCGGAACGCCGAGCAGCGGCCGGTCCTCACCACGCGCGCGTGCCTGGTCGGCACGGTGCGCGGCGGCCCGCGCACGGTCGAAGTCCGGCACGCAGATCGCGTTGATCACCTCGTCGTCGCGCTCGATACGGGCGATCGCCTCGTCGGTCAGTTCCACCGAGGTCACCGCACCGGCGCGCATCGCGGCGACGAGTTCTTCGGCCGTCTGAAAGCTCCATTCCATGAATCCGAAGCTATCGGCCTGCCACAGAGGACACGAAATTCCGGTTCGCGCAACAGCGAGGCCGAATGGGCCACCCGCACCGGCGAAGTCCCGCACCCGTTCTGCCATGAAAGGTGAGCCACCGCAGGTCACGGCGCCGGCAGTGGGCCGACTCCACCGGTGCGGGCCATGAATTGCCGCATCGCGCAACAGGATCGATGTCTCAATTCTTGGTCAGCTGACCTCTGATGTTGCGCCTCCGTCGTGACGTTGCGACGAGCCGCGATACTCGGGCTGTGGATTCGTAGATCCTTTCCTGCCCGACGTGAGCCCGAGCTGAGGCAAGCTCGCCGGTTCGTCGGTCCCGCTGGGCATCGACGTGCCCGCTATGGCTCGACGGGGGCTTACTTCGTGATTCGCCGCCAGGTCCGGCAGTGCGAGCGGGGGGCGCACGTGCCCATCCGCCATGCCGCCCGCCGATCGTTGCGGCGCGGCCTCAGTTCATCGACGCGAGTACGGCGTCGAAGGCGGGTTTCGCAGCGTCGCGGGACTCGTCGGTGTGGTCGACCATGTCGAACCCGTGCCTACCGTTCGGCACGTCGACAATCGTCAACCGCGCCCCGCAGGCACGGGCGGCACGGGTGAACGCCTCCACCGTGTCGGCGCTTGGTGGCCGTTCCCGGCCGGCGCGGGTCAACACGATGGGCGGAACTCCTGCCGTCGACACCGCCTCCACCGGCCGGAACCGTCGATCCACCGCTCGGCCGGCCGGGGCAGCGAGAACCGGGTACGTGGCTGCGACGCAGCGCGGCCACGACGGCGGATCGCTTCAGACTCGTGGCATCACGTTGTAGCCGCTTTGAGGCGCTCGCCCCGCAGACCCACGCAGTCCAGTGCCCAGAAGACGTCGGAGTACACGAACGTGCCCGTCATCCACTCCTGGTACGAGGACAGTCTGGCGACCTGAAAAGCGCCGGGCGGATAGCGCAGTGTGGGCGGGCGAAAGCCCACGGTCGTGGCATCGGTGAAGCCCCGCTTGCCGTAGTAGTGCGGTGAGCCTTCCAGGAAGACCAAAGGAATCCGCCGGCTGTCGGCTCCCGCGAGGGCGTGTGCCACAAGTTGAGTACCGATTCCTTGGCGCTGGAACTCCGGCAGCACCCCCAGGGGAGACAGCGACATCACGTCCACGAGCCGGGGCAGGGCGTCCAACCGGCAGGCGCTGAGCATCACATGACCGACAACACGGCCGCCGATGCTAGCGACCAGTGACATCGGCACCAGCGGTGCCTGAGCGGCGCGCAGCGCGTCGACGAGCGTGGGAACTCGTACGCTGTCTCCGAAAGCCTGGGTGTGTACCTCGCGCACAGCCTCGTGATCTTCGGCCCCTTCCGGCCGGACCACCAGTTCAACGCGTCCGCATCGACGCTCGTCGTGTGCAGTCACGACGACACGCTAGCGCTGGAGCGGAGGGGATGCGAGCGATTTACACCCCTGGTGGTCCGTGCCCGGGTGATGTTCGACGAGCTCGATGAGCCTCGCCCGTACCCAGGGCGCGCAGGGGAGGGAGATCCTCGCGGCCATCCGCCGGCCGGCAGAGGCATGCCGCGACGAGGCGAACCTTCGCCTACTCGAATCCCCGTAACATGTGGCCAGTGGGGTGGGAAGCACTTGGGCAGTGGGGTGAAGACGCCACTCGCATCGAACCGCTCACCGGCGGAGTCGCGAACGACGTGTGGAGCGTGCGCGTCAACGGGCACGTCGCGGTCGGTCGTCTCGGTACCAGGAGCGACGCTGATCTCGCGTGGGAGACCGAGCTCCTCCGACACCTCGACCGTGAAGGTCTCGCCGTGCCCGTGCCGATCCCGACTACGGACGGCCGGCTGTTCGCCGACGGTCTGGTGGTGATGACCTACCTGGATGGCGGACCGCCCGAGACGCAGGCCGACTGGCGTCGCGTGGCCGGCGCGCTCCGCGAGCTGCATCGGTTGACGCAGGGCTGGCCGCAGCGCCCGGGTTGGCGATCGTCGGCCGACCTCCTCCACGCCGAGACCGGGACGAAGATCGATCTCGGCGCGATGCCCCCTGAGGGCGTTGCTCGATGCCGAGCGGCGTGGGCGCGGCTCGCCGGACGCCAGAGATGCGTCGTGCATGGCGACCCTAACCCGGGCAACGTCCGCATCACTGCGGATCGGGTGGCGCTGATCGACTGGGACGAGGCGCACGTCGACGTGGCCGACCTCGACCTCGTGCTGCCCGACAACGCCGCCGGCCTCGACGACGGTACGTACGACATCGCCGCGCAGGCGTCGGCCGCATGGGAGGCCGCTGTCTGCTGGAAGGACGAGTACGCCGTCAAGCGGCTCGCCGAAGTTCGAGCGGTCTGAGAACGCGGCAGAGCAGTGGGGCTGTTGCCGGCCGAGTGCTAGATCGGGAAGTGGCCCCGCCGCCACTGCCAGTGGCGGCCGGCCTTGAGGTGGTCGATGACCGCGCGCTGGAGCACGGTGCGGCGCGGCAGTTGGTCGAGCGGCGTGGTCAGCGTGCGGAACACGAACCGCAGTACCTCGACGTCGGCGTCCAGCCCTTCCGGCTGTTCGTAGGGCTCCAGCTCGAACCTCCGCTGGAACCGGACGATGTTGGATTCCTCGGGCAGGTACTCCCGAAGCTGCGGGTCGAGCAGCCACGAGCCGCAGGAGAACGCCGTGTAGTGCTCGTCGGGGAAGTGGCGTGGAAAGAACCTGCGGGCCGCGTCGAGCGACGCTTCGACCGCGTCCGGGGTCAACGGCCCCGAGTCGGGAATGTGCAAGCCGATGGCGGTGTCGCCCCGCTGGTGTTGCAGCCGGCCGAGCTCGTAGATGCCGCCGCGCGCGTGCAGGGTCAGCCAGCTCTGCATGACCGGCCAGCCTTCGCGGTTCATCCGGCGGTCGACGGCGAGATTGCGGCCCAGGTCCGCGAGGGTCGTCCACGACACGGCATCGGCGATGCCGTGGTCGCGGTGGTATTCCGTGGCGACGCCGACCAGGGCCAGGTATGCGTACACGTAGAGATGCCGCCAGGCGGGGCCCCGGTCGCGCGGCAGCTCCGGACCGGGCGACAGCCACTCGTAGCCTCCGAGATCGGCGCGGACCAGCGCGATCGAGCGGTCGAGCAGCCAGCACAGCTCCGGCGTCCACAGTGGAGAGTCCGAGTCGGGCCAGCCCGCCATGATTTCGGCGGCGTCGTCCGGCCGCACCGCGAGCCGGTCGAGGATCGCGGGCGCGTCGGCCTTGGTAGGCAGCGCGACCGAAGGCCGGTCGCCGGCCAGCCGGTGCACGCGGTCAACTTCCTCGACGGGTACCCCGAGCCGGGCAGCCGTATCGTTCAGGTCCACGCCGATAACCCTACCGGCCGGTGCGGGCGTTCCACCGCCCGAGGCGCTCGTCGAGCAGCAGCGCGGCGACGGCCTCCGGGGCCTCATGCATAGCGTCGTGCCGGGTTGGGAGGTCGTGGACCTGCCAACCCGGATCTGTTTGGAGCGGGCGCGGAGTTCGGCGAAGGGTGTGCGGTCTTCCCATCCACCACGACTCGCCGTCGCGCGGTACGAAGGCGTCGAGATACACCAGTCGTGAGGTCCGGCCGCTGGCGCGGTCGGCGGCGGCCGCGATCACCATCCCGCCATAGCTGTGGCCGACCAGGGTCGCGTCGGTGATGTAGCGCCGCCAACCTCGCCGGATCGCCGGAGTCACGTCACATATCTGGCCCTCTGGCGGGCGCCACCTCTGGCCATCCGGCGAAAACAAGCGCAGTTCAGTCGCACGCACGGGGACACCTGGTATACGCGGCCAGCGGCGTCCTGGCAGTGCACACCGAGCGCGGCACGTCGATCGTTCCCGCCAACCGGGTCGCCTGGACCCCGGCCGGGTTCACGCACTACCACCGTGCCCACGGCGACAACGATATGCGGATCGTCTTTCTCGCGCCGTCCGTCGCCCGGCTCATGCCCGACCATCCCGCCGTGTTCCTGGCCCCGGACCTCGCCCGCGAGGTGCTGCTCGCGCTGACCGGTCCCCGCAACTACGACGCAGCAACGCATGGGTACAGCCGCTTTGCGCGCTCGCGCCCGATCCGAGTGCTCGTCGATGACCTCCGTGAGACAGACGAACAGCCACTGCATCTGCCGGAGCCACGGGACGAGCGGCTGCAAGCCATCGCCCGGATGCTGCACGAGAAGCCGGCGGACAACGCCTCGCTGCCCGAACTCGGGAAGGCGATCGGAGCCAGCACCCGTACCCTCAGCCGGCTGTTCCGCAGCGAACTAGGCATGACCTTCTATGAGTGGCGCACCCAGCTACGCGTCTACCACGCGCTCGTGCTCCTCGCCGGCGGCAACGACCCGACCCAGACCGCCTACGCCTGCGGATGGGCCAATCCCAGCAGCTTCATCGCGGCGTTCACCAAGATCATCGGAACGACTCCGGGCCGCTACCGAGACAATCGCCGGGCCACCACCCGCCCACGCAACTCCCAACGGCGGTCAAGTCCGGGGTGATCCGTACTCGCACCCAGCCCACCCACCATGGTGCCCAGTGGCGGGCGTGGGTGGCGTTGGCCTTCTGCTGCTGGCAGATGACCGGCGCGGACGCCGTCGGAACGGGACGGCGATCGTTTGGGTCCGCGCGGTAGGCGCTGTAGCCAGCCCCTACCGTGCGTTGCGCGCACCGCCATCCGGATCAGCGGCCCTATCCTGGGGGGATGATGCCCCCTTGGGAAGATCCGCGACGGCCCGGTCCGCGATCGCTGTTTCCGCTCGACATGCAGGCGGAGGCGCCGGGCCACGTGGTGGACCTGCTGTTGAGGTTGGGGCAGGCATGCAACGATGCCGGTTCCGCGCTACTGGACGCTCAGGCACAGTTCGCGCACGCGGTTGAGCCGGTTTGGCGGTCGCCCGGGGACACCGACCGGGGTGACATGCTGGACTGGGTGACGTGGGAACGGTACGAAGCGTGCCGTGGCCATGTCGAGCGGCTGACCGCGGTGTACGCGCGGGCCGCGGCGATGTACGCGGTCTGCGCGGTGGAGGCCGCCGGCCGGGCGGCCGACGGACTCGCTCCGGAACTTCCGCAGCCGTTACCGGTGATGGTCACCGATGTGCGGGGTCTCGCGCGGCTGCGCGTGCCGCTGCTGCAGGTGCCCGAGCGTGCGGTCGCTCCTCGATGGCGCGGCCACGTGCCGAAGGAGAATGCCGGGCTGGCCGAGGACCACAAGGCGCTGTTGACCGCGACCGCGGCCGTGGAGAGCCCGGGGACGGCGTTCGGTGCGCCGGACAAGGTCACCGAGCGGCAGACCGCGTACCTGTGGGAGACCGAGTTTCCGTCGGCTCTCCACTCGTACGCGAGCGGTTGCGTGTTCGCCTTGGCGCTCATGTGCGTGCCGGGCGACTGAGCCCGCGGCGGCCGTAGCCATCCGGTTCCTCAGCCGGCGGATGCGGCGTATGTGACCAGCCGGTCGGCGACTTCGGCCGGATGGCTCAGGGCCGCGAGGTGGCCGCCCGGCACGAGGTCGGGCGCGACGCCCAGCCGGGACAGCGCCAGCCGCCGCTGGAAATCCGCCGGGAAGAAGCGGTCATCGCGGCCGGTCAGCACGCGAATCGGGACCGCCGGCCACGCGGTCAGCTCGGCGGTCTGGGCGAAGACGATCTCGGCCTCGTCGCGCCCCGGGCCGAGTGTGCCGCGGACCGCGGCGGGTACGTCGTGCAGGAAAGTGCGTTTCCAAGCCGACCGGCTCGTCGCCGGAGTGGCCCTCCCGCACGTCGTTCTCGTGGCGGGCGGCCTCGCTGCCGGTGTTGCCCCACCAGACCCCCCGACAAAGCTGAGCGATCCGCTGGAAGCGTGTGACACACGGCGACCCAGGCCCGGTTTCCCGCGATCTCCGTCAAGGGGTGCGTGGTCGCGGGAGTGCCCCGGTCAGTCGGTACCCGATTCGATCGCGGCGCGGTCGAGCAGCTCCTCCTCGCCCGGGATGTCGCGGGAGGCGATCGCCTCGGCTCCGCCCTCCGGCATCGCGCCGATCAGCCCGGTCGAGGCCGCCTGCGCGGCGCCGATCAGCTTGGGCTGCGGGTTGCCGATCATGCCGAGCCGGGCGTACTGCTCGAGCTTCGCGCGGGAGTCCGCGATGTCGAGGTTGCGCATGGTCAGCTGACCGATGCGGTCGACCGGCCCGAACGCGGAGTCCTCGGTCCGCTCCATCGACAGCTTCGTCGGGTGGTAGCTGAACGCCGGCCCGGAGGTGTCCAGGATCGAGTGGTCCTCGCCCCGCCGCAGCCGCAGGGTCACCTCACCGGTGACCGCCATGCCCACCCAGCGCTGCAACGACTCGCGCAGCATGAGCGCCTGCGGGTCCAGCCACCGGCCCTCGTACAGCAGCCTGCCCAGCCGCCGGCCCTCGTTGTGGTAGCTGGCCAGGGTGTCCTCGTTGTGGATGGCGTTGACCAGCCGCTCGTACGCCGCGTGCAGCAGGGCCATCCCAGGCGCCTCGTAGATGCCGCGGCTCTTGGCCTCGATGATCCGGTTCTCGATCTGGTCGGACATGCCCATGCCGTGCCGGCCGCCGATCGCGTTGGCCTCCAGCACCAGGTCGACGGCGGAGGGGAACTCCTTGCCGTTGATCGTCACCGGGCGTCCCTGCTCGAAGCCCACCGTGACGTCCTCGGTGGGTATCTCGATGGTGCTGTCCCAGAACCGCACGCCCATGATGGGCTCGACGAGTTCGATGCCCGCGTCGAGGTGCTCAAGCGCCTTGGCCTCGTGGGTCGCGCCCCAGATGTTCGCGTCGGTCGAGTACGCCTTCTCCGCGCTGTGCCGGTAGGGCAGGCCGCGCTCGAGCAGCCACTCGGACATCTCGCTGCGGCCGCCCAGTTCGCTGACGAAGTCGGCGTCCAACCAGGGCTTGTAGATGCGCAGTTGCGGGTTGGCGAGCAGCCCGAAGCGGTAGAACCGCTCGATGTCGTTGCCCTTGAAGGTGGAGCCGTCCCCCCAGATCTGCACCTGGTCCTCGAGCATGGCCCGGACCAGCAGGGTGCCGGTCACGGCGCGGCCGAGCGGCGTGGTGTTGAAGTAGGCGCGCCCCCCGGAGCGGATGTGGAACGCTCCGCAGGCCAGGGCCGCCAGCCCCTCCTCGACGAGGGCCGCCCGGCAGTCGACCAGGCGGGCGATCTCGGCACCGTACGCCGCGGCACGCCCCGGCACCGAGGCGATGTCGGGCTCGTCGTACTGGCCGATGTCGGCGGTGTAGGTGCAGGGGACGGCACCCTTCTCGCGCATCCACGCGACCGCTACCGAGGTGTCGAGCCCTCCGGAGAAGGCGATCCCGACACGTTCACCGACAGGCAGGGAGGTGAGCACCTTGGACACGGGTAGGAGTATATGCATACGAGTGCATGATCATGCAAATTGGTCGGCGTTCGGGCACGAATCCGGGCACTGATCCCGGCGAAAGCGGATGGATCGCTAGTCGTCCCGCGCGACCCGAGCGAATCAGAGCGCTGACCCGGGGCGGCGGAAGCGCACCGTCGTCCCGGGGGCGGCCTGGGCCACCATCCACAGGTCATCCGGGTGGACGACACCCACCACCGGGTAGCCACCGGTGGTCGGGTGGTCGGCCAGGAAGACGATCGGCCTGCCACCGGCCGGGATCTGTACCGCACCGAGCACCATCCCCTCGCTCGGCAGGCCGCCGGGGTGGCGGGCGGGTACCTCGGGCCCGTCCAGGCGGACACCGACCCGGTTGCTCGCGATCGACACCCGGTACACGGCGGCGAACAGCCGGTCGATCGCGTCGTCCGCGAACCAGTCGTCCCGCGGTCCCAGGATCAGCCGCACCGAAGCCGTCTCCGGGAGGCGTGCCCGGGGCGCGATGTCTACCGGGGCCGGGGTGCCGGCGGCGGGGCCGAGTGGCAGCACGGCGCCGGCCGCCAGCGGCGCGGGGCCGATCCCGCTCAGCGTGTCGGTGGAGCGGCTGCCCAGTACCGGCGGGCAGGCGATCCCGCCGGCCACCGAAAGGTACGCCCGGAGTCCGTGCTCGGCCCGGCCGATCGACAGCGGCGCCCCGGCCGGCACGTACTGCGGGGCGTGCAGATCGGCGGGGCGGCCGGCGATGGCCACCCGGCAGATGGCGCCGGTGACCGCGACCCACCGGGCCTGGTCGAGGCGGACGTCGATGCCGAGCGCGGTCGTCTCGATCGCGGCGGCGTCCGGCGGGTTGCCGAGCAGGCGGTTGCCCAGCAGCAGGCTGTCGGGATCGGCGGCCCCCGACCGGGGTACGCCCAGATGCGCGAACCCGGGCCGGCCCAGATCCTGCACCGTGCTCAGCAGGCCGGGGCGGAGCACCTGGAGGGTCGGCGGCGTCACGGCACGGCGACGAACCGGACTCGGGCGCCGGGACTGAGCAGTGCGGGCGGGTCCCGGTCGAGGTTCCACAGTTCGGCGGTGGTACGGCCGAGGATCCGCCACCCGCCCGGCGAGGTACGCGGGTAGATGCCCGTGTACTCCTCGGCGATGGCCACCGAACCGGCCGGTACCGCTTCGCGTGGAGTGGACAGCCGCGGCATCCGCAGCGGCACCGGCAGGCCGGCGATGTACGCGAAGCCCGGCGCGAAGCCGCAGAACGCGACCGCCATCGGTGCGCGGGTGTGCAGCGCCACCACGTCCGCTTCGCCGCATCCCGCCTGCCGGGCCACGTCCGCGAGGTCGGGACCGTCGTACGTCACCGGTATCTCGACCGGCTCCGCGGCTCCCGCCGGTTCGTGCGCGTCACCGGACCAGGCGGCGAGCAGCGGCTCCAGTACCGGCGTCAGGGCCGCCGTCCCGGCGCCGTCGAGCAGTACCGTGGCGGCGCCGGGTACCACGTCGACGACGCCGGGCAGCGCGCCGCGGTGGTGGCAGCCCCGCAGATGGTCGGCCAGCCGACCGACCCAGGCGGGTGGTACCTCGAGCAGGCACGCCGACCGCCCCACCGGCCGGATCCGCAGCTCACCGGTCATTGTTCACCGTGAACTGTGTCGCGACCGCCGAGGCGACCTGTGCCTTCGCCTCTTCCAGGTATGCCGTGAGGTGGATCCGGGCCTCGCCGTACCGACCGTCGATGATCCTGTCAGCGATCATCCGGTTCTGGGCGAGGTACGGCGCGTGGAAGGTCCTCGGGTCCGCCAGGGCCAGGAAGCCGAGCCGCATCTCCGTCATGAGCCGCCGGAAGAACGCGTCCATCCGGGCACTGCCGTGCGCGCCGACCAGGGTGGAGTGGAAGCGCAGGTTCGCCGTGCCGGCGCCCACCCAGTCCCCGGCCGCGCCCGTTGCCTCGCCGGCGGCCACCGGCTCCAGCAGCGCGGCCGGCTCCAGCTTCGCCCCGCCGGAGTCGAGCAGGTCGATCGCGCTCGTCTCGAACATTTGCCGCAGCCGGTAGATGTCGTGGACGTCAGCGACGGTCAGGCCACGGACGGCGACGCCCTTGTGGGTCTCGTACGTCAGCAGGTGTTCGCTCATCAGCGCCCGGAACGCCTCACGCACGGTGTTGCGGGAGACCCGCAGAGCCTGGGACAGGGCGGCCTCGGGCAGTGCGGTGCCGGGCTGGAACTTCCCTTCGAAGATGTTCTCCCGGATCACGGCGGCGGCCCGCTCGGCCGCGGTCGGCAGCGGCGCCAGGGAAGGCAGGCTGGCGAGCACTCTGCTGCCCGGGCGCCCCCGATCGAGGCGGGTCATTGGCGGCTCCTGCACGACGGCCCTGGACATTGGCGAACGAACTTGCACGAGTGGGCGCGGGCCCGGTACCGTCCGTGTTGTTCAACAATCGACAGCCTACAGTCGGGTGAGCGGCTCGTAAAGCGAGCCTCACGATGCGTTCGAGCCGAGGGGCATCATGACAAACGGCACTCCAGCCCACGGGGAAGTCGCCGAGGCCGCCCGCCGGGCGCACCGCGCGGCCGCCTCTCTGGCCGGCTCGTCCGACGACACGATCAGTCTCGCGCTACGCGGGATGGCGGCCCGCCTGACCAAGGTGCCGGAGACCGTCCTCGCGGCGAACCGGGCCGACCTCGAAGCGGCCGCCGAGGCCAACCTGAGCGCCGGGCTCACCGACCGACTGCGGCTCGACCCGGGCCGGCTCACGGGAATGGCCGATCAGCTGAGTGCCATCGCGGACCTCGAACCGGAGCCGTCCCGAGTCACCGTCCGCGAGTTGCCCGGCGGGCTGCTGCTGCAGGAGTGGAGCCGCCCGGTCGGCGTCATCGGCGCCAACTTCGAGGCGCGGCCGAACGTGGTGGTGGACATCGCATCCCAGCTCATCAGGTCCCGCAACGCCGGCGTGCTCCGGACCGGCTCGGCGGCGCTGCGGTCGGCCGCCGCGCTGATGGACGAGGTCGTGGCGCCGGCGCTCGCCGAGGCCGGACTCGATCCCGACGCGATTGCTCTGGTCCGCATACCGGGGCGCGAGTCGGCCGCCGCCCTGGTCAACCAGCCCGACCTGATCCCCCTGGTGATCCTGCGCGGCAGCGGCGACAGCACCCGGGAACTCGCTCAGCGCGCCGCCCTGGCCGGCGTCAAGACGCTCGCGCATGCCGACGGCGGCGGGGTGATGTACCTGCACCCGTCGGCAGACCGGCGCCGCGCCGAGGAGCTGATCGTGGCGAGCGTGGACCGGCTGGGCGTGTGCAACCGGCTCAACCTGCTGCTCGTCGACCGGGCGATCTGGGAGCAGACCACGCCCTGGGTCGTCGACCTCCTCGCCGCGCAGCAGCCGGGCATCCGCGCGATGCTGCCCCCGCACGATTTCCCGCTCGGGTACGAGTGGGCACTCGACCCGGCGGCGGACGCCACGGTGACCATCGCGCCGGCGGACGGCCCCGCCGACGCCGCGCGGATCGCCAACGAGGAGACTTCCGGGCTGGCGGCCGCCATCGTGGCCGAGGACGCCGCCGCGGCCGGACAGTTCCTGACCGGCTATGCCGGTACCGGCGGATTCTGGAACGCGACCACCCGGCTGCTGGACGGGTTCAAACTGCTCGCCGTCCCGGAGACCGGGATCAACATCGATCGGGTACCGGGGCCACGCGGCCCGGTCACCTTCCGGGACCTGCGCCTGCGCCAGTACGTCGTCACGCCGGCGGACCGGGCGGGCGACCTGACCTGAGCCGCCCGGTTGGCGGGCCGCCGGCCCGATTCCGAGCCGGCCGGCCGCCGGGCTGGCGACGGGCCAACCGGCGCGGGTCAGAAGGTGCTCGCCCGCGCCAGGAACCGGGCCCGCTCACGCTCTCTGATCGGGTCGGTCAGCAGCGGCGCGAACGCGAGCTCGGCCGCACCGATCAAGGTCGAGTCGTCCCCGAGCGCCGAGGTACGCAGCCGTACCCGTTCCCGCGATACCGCCAGCACGTTGGCCGCCAGTCGAGTGCGCACCTGGGGCGCCGAGCCCCGGTACACGTCGCGCAGCATCCCGCCGAAGATGACCAGGCCCGGATTGAAGAGGTTGATGAGGTTGGCGACCCCGATGCCGAGCCAGTCGCCGATCCGGTCGAGTGCGGCCCGCGCCAGCGGATCGCCGCGATCGGCAGCGTCGACCACGGCGCGGACGGCCTCTCGGCCGGTGAGGCCGGCGGGCCGGTGCGCCGCGTCGAGGAGGGCCCGCTCGCCGACCTCCGCTTCGAGGCAACCACGCGATCCACACCCGCAGGGCCGCCCGTTGTACGGGTTCACCAGCATATGCCCCAGTTCGCAGCCGTACCCGCCGTCACCGTTCAGCAGCTTGCCGCCGACGATGATCCCGCCGCCCACACCCACGTCGCCGTGGAGGTAGATGAGATTCGGGACGCCCACGCCCGCCCCGCGCTCGTACTCGGCCAAAGCGCCCAGGTGAGCCTCGTTGCCCACCGGTACCGGCAGGGCCAGGCCCAACCGCCGGCCGAGTTCCGGGCCGAACGCCTGGTCCACCCAGCCCATGTCCGGGCCGAAGCGCACCATCCCGTCGCCCGGCCGGATCATCCCGCAGTACGACGCGGCCACCCCGACGCACACCGAATCCGCGCCGGCCGTGCCGCGTACCCGCCGGCCCAACCCGGCCAGTACGTCGACCACGCTGTCCAGGTCCACCCCGGCGCGCGGCCGTACCGCCTCCAGGCGGTCCAGGATGGTGCCGCCCAGCCCGACGCGCGCCGCGACCAGCCGGTCGACGGCGACATCGAAGGCCAGCACGTACACCCGGCGGGATTCCGGCCGGACCACCAGCGAGGGCCGGCCGGCCCGGCCGGTCTCGCCGGGCAGCTCTTCGCGGACCAGGCCGGCGGCGGTGAGTTCGGCCGTGAGCGCCAGGATGGTGCTGCGGTTGACGCCCATCCGCTCGGCCAGCTCGGTGCGGGAGGTCGGACCGCGCAGGTGCACCTGGCGGAGGAGGGCAGCAAGGTTGCGCCGGTGGGCCTCCTTGCCCGGACCGGCTCCTGGTGCCGCCCGACTCGCCAGCATCGTGGAACCTTGCTCACTCGGGACGCGTGTCCAAAGGCTAAAGATACCGTCGGGTAAGCGGCTACAGCCAGCGTTGATCGGGGCGCGGGGGGCTCTCGGGCTAGCGGGCTAGCGGGCTAGCGGGCTAGCGGGCTAGCGGGCTTTCGGCTCCCCGGTGTCGGGGGCCCGCTCGGTCGCGTGCCGGTGCCAGCTGCCCGGGTGCGCCTGGTCGATGACGGCCTCGTACTCCGGGTGGCTGTGGATGTACCCGTCGAGGCGCTCAGCGCGAGCCGTGCCCCTTGCCCTTTCCGGGCTTGTTCGTGCGGCCCGCCGTGGGGGCCGCCGACGGCGTCGGGGCGGCCTTCGCGTTTCCGGACAGCACGTGCGCGCAGAACGCGGCGATGCTCGGCTGGCCCTTGGCCGCCTCCTGCAGTGCCCTGGTCACGGAGTCCGGCAGTGTGCCGCCGTGTGGGTCCTTCCGCGCCGCGTTCCACGCCCGGCACAACGCCACGGGTGTGAGGTCGCTCGGGTCGGTGGCACTCGGGGTGGTCTCCGGCCGCGATGTGGCCCGGGACGGGCTGGCGACGCCGGGAACCGGCGACCGAGCCACCGGAGTCTGTGTGGCGGTGTGCGGTGCCGGAATTCCCAGTGGGGAGAACAGGCTGTGAGCGCGCTGCTGGACGACGGGCGGCAGGGTGTCGGTCTTCGCCGCCAGGACCGTCGAGCCGGTCATCAACACGACCACCCCGGCGGCGATCCGCACGGCGGACATCCCCACGGATTGCCGCCGCCGGTCCCGGCGGACCCGGCTCGGTCGCGACCGGCCCGGCTCCGGGGCCGAGCCGGCATCCCGGCGGGCCAGCACGAACCGGGCCACCGCCCGCTGCGCTCCGGCCAGCTCCCGTTCGGACGCCGGGGCCCGGACCGCGTCGAGCAGCTCACCCAGGCCCGCGTGCCGCGGGTCGGGTGTGTCTCCGGCTATCAGCCGGTCAGTCTCGGCCAGGTCAAGCCGACGGTTTCGCCAGGTACGCATCGCGTACTTAAC
This sequence comes from Micromonosporaceae bacterium, assembly GCA_040255525.1. GTDB lineage: Bacteria > Actinomycetota > Actinomycetes > Mycobacteriales > Micromonosporaceae > Rugosimonospora. Next base: position 45,494 of record JBDZVD010000017.1, read on the forward strand.
AGCGCGCCACACGGCCGTCGCGTTACACCTGCCCCGGCTGGGCGCCGTCGCGAACGACCCGCAGGGGCGCCCGGCGCGAACCGGGGTGCCACCGTGACGATCACGATGCACCCCGGGCGCGGTGGGGAGTACCCGCGGATGCTCAGCGGGTCGCCGTGGTGTCCTGCGTGCGCAGCCGGCGGATCCAGCCGTGCGCGGTGTGCCGCGGCACGTCGTAGTGGCTCGCGACGGCAGCGGCGCTGCCGGCCTGGGCGTACACGGTGGCGAAGTCGTCGGGCATGCGGCGGTAGGCGCGCTCGTTGCTCGCGCCAGCGGTGGTGCTTCGGGTGGTGGCTTTCTTGGCCGGTGCCGCCTTCGTGCTCTTCTTCGCCATGGCCGTGCCGGCGTTCGTCGACTGTGCGGTCGACCGGGTCGGCGCGGCACGGCGGCTGCGAGCCTTCGTGGCGGGCGCGGTCGGGGCCGCCTCGGCCGCCGTGGCCTTCGTGCCCGGCCGGGTGGCCGGACGCACCGCCTTCGCCGTGGACTTCGCCGTGGACTTGGTCGCCTTGGCCGCCGGCTGTGCCTTCTTCGCGGTGGGCTCGGCCTTCTTTGCTGCCGGCTCGGCCTTCTTGGCCGCGGGCTCGGCCTTCTCTGCTGCCGGCTGCGCCTTCTTCGCGGCCGGCTGCGCCTTCTTCGTCGCCGGCTCGGCCTTCTTCGCTGCCGACCCCGTGGCCTTGGTCGCCGACTTCGCCGTGGACCTGGTCGCCTTGGCCGCCGGCTTCGCCGCCTGCTTGGCCGCGCCGGAGGTCGCCTTCGCCGAGCTGGCCGGCGCCTCGGTCACAGGGGTGTCCACGACGTTCGAGGGCGCTGCTTCGATCTCGTGCTTGGGCGCGGGTGCGGTCAGGACCGGCGTTGGCGCGCTGGGCGTGATGGCCTGAAGCAGGAGGCTGTAGTCGATAGCGGGAACCGAGCCCTGCGAAAGGATGTTGCCGGCGTGCAGGTGCAGGTCGGTGAGCGTGACATCGCCGCCGGAGGTGTCCAGCCGAAGCGTCGTGGTGGTCGCGCTGCTGTCGTCGGGTGTGATGGTGATGGTGTAGGAGGTCACGGGTTGCTGCCTTCGGGTCGGACGCGCGTCGCGGCGCGCTGTGCCTGGAATGCTTGTGAGGGCTGGCGGACGTCACGCATCGGTGGGTACGCCCATTTGCTGGCCGCCAACCTACCCCGGTGATTGTTGCGGTATCAACATCACCGGGAAAAAGCGTAGTACGCCACCACAGTGGACCGTCGGGGAGGCGTTGCCATTCCACGTCGCGGCGGCACCTGCCGGGGTTCGGAATGCGCATCCGCGAACCGGCCGGCGACCGCGCATCCGCTTACCAGCAGCGGGAATCGGCGTGGTGTCACCCGATCGGGTCGCCGCGCCGGCCGCGTACCCGCCGCCGCGACGCGCGGTGGTTCAGGTCACCGGCTTCGCAGGGTTGCCACCGGCCCGGCGCACGAGTTCGTTCGCTTCAACGTGCCCCAGGTCCACGGTGCCGAGCAGATCGGTGGCGATCGCCCGGATCTGCGCCACCACGGCGCTGCCGGAAAAGCTCAAACCCTTCCGGTACGCTTCGGCGGCTTCGGCGACCGCCTGCACCGACAGGTCCGCGACCTTCGGGTCCCGGACGTCGGTGAGCAGTGTCTTGCGTACCTCCTTGGTCGCCTCTCCCAGCGTGTACACGGACTTCGACAGCTCTTCGGGTATCGGCTCCTCATCCCGGATCATCGTGACCGTACGGCGGGCTAGCACCCGCGCGTTGCTCAGCACCCGTTCGAGGTACTCGGCGGCGTCCTTGTACTTGCTCAGAACACCGCGGGAATGCCAGCGCAGCGGAGCCACCCGGGCCGTCTCCCGGCTCTCCGGCAGGGCGTCCCGGAACTGGGACACGGTCACGCCGGCCTCCTGGAACCGGGTGAGCGCCTCGTCCGCCTCATCGGCGTTGCGGTCACTGATCGCGTGCGCGGTCTGAGCCAGCGCGTCCGCCAGCGCGGTGCAGGCCGGTCCGGCCTTCCTCGCCACCGCCGACACCGGGTTCGCGGGCAGCAGCAGGGCCAGCACGCAGAGGGCGATCAGGCCGCCGACGAGCGCGTCTTCGAACCGCAGGTAGTAGATGCCCTTGGCGGGCGGGGCCAGGGTGGCGATGAGCACCGAGGACGACGCGGCGTTCGACACTACGGCGGGGGTACCGCCCACGAACACCGCGAGGACCGTGGCGAGGAACACGACGAGACCGAGCTGCCAGGCGCCGGTACCGATCGCGAAGACGATGGAGTCGCCGATGAAGATGCCCAGCGCCACCCCGAAGACCAGTTCCGCGGTCCGCCGCAGCCGCTGTCCGACCGAGATGTCCAGCACGATGACGGCGGCGATCGGGGCGAACACCGGCTGCGGGTGGTGCAGGACGTTGTTGGCGAACAGCCAGGACAGCGCCGCGGCGACGCCGGCCTGGACGGCGAGGATGCTGCTGGTCCTGGTGCGCCGCCAGCGCAGGCGGAAGCCGGCTCCGGAGCGCACGCGCAGCCCAGCCAGGAGTTCGTCCGGCGAGGCCCCGATGAGACGGTGTCCGGATTCGCCGCGGGGTCCGCGAGCCATGGTTTCGAGCCTAGGCGGGAGCCGGCACGACCGGCGGCGGATCCGGAAAGCCTGGCCGGGGGCGGCCCGCCACACCTTCTCCGGTGCGTGGGCCAGCCTGCGGGAGAACCGCAGGCGTCGCCGGTCGCCGGTCCGTTCGAGTTCGCCATCGGTCACCGCCCCAGGATTCCCGACGGGTTATATTCCGGCCAAGGTAATCATCGTGCCATCAGGTACGACACGGAACGGGCCGCGGAATCCTCACGCGGCCCCGGCGGCGGGTCACTCGGCTCGGCGAACCGCCCGGTCAGCCGGCGAGCTCGGCCAGCATCCCCTCGCAACTGCGCACGACGGTACGCGCCGCGCCCTGCTGAGCATGACTGAAAAGTGGGTTCTCGGCGTGTTCCACCCACCGGTCCAGAGCCTGCGTGCCCAGTGCCCACAGTTGCGCCCCGGTTGCCTGTTCACCTGCTGCCAATCGCGTCGATACATCCGTGCCTTCCATCCCGATCAAGCGTTGCGCCTCCGCTTCCAGCGCCGCCGGCAGCCGGGTACGCCCGCTGTGCAACGCGGCCATCAGTCGCAGTTCCCGGAACTCGTGGGCGCCGGCGACCGTACGCTCAAGCTCCGCCGCCAGCCGGTCGGAGCCCGGCCGGGGCTCGGCACGGAGCACGAACTCCAGCGCGAGGAGAGCGGACCGGGCCTTGAGCAGGCCACGCCGCTCGACGAAGAGCCGCCTGATCGACTCCCGCAGCTCAGCCAGGCCGCTGCGGCGCACCAGCTGGCTGGCCAGCGCCCCGGCGTCCCCGCAACCCTGCCGGATCAGGGTCGTGCACAGCCGTACGCCGACGAGCCCGAGCCGGTTCAACAGATCCTGGCGTACCGCGAGCGCCGCAACGGTATCGGCTCCGCCGAGGAACCGGTCGGTGGACAGCAGCAACTCGTCCAGCGCGCCCCGGTCGAGAGCGGCCAGACCGGCCAGCGCCGCGTACTGCGGCTCCCGGAGCGTCCGTCCGGCCTCGGCGAGGAGCCCGGCGACCGCGATGACATTCAGGCAGAGGGAGCGCATCCGGACGTCCCGCCGGTGCCGGCGGGCGATCCGCTTCGCGGCGACGAGCGCGTCGATGCGCCCGCCGCCGATCTCGTCGGCGCGGGACAGCACGGCGATCGTGTGTACCGGGGCGGCCCGGCTCACCGGCGTCTCCGGGATGAGCCGCAGCGCGTTGAGTTCGGTACCGGGTGCGCGCCGGGCAAGGTACAGCACGGCGTCCGCCTCGCGGACCACTCTGTCCATGATGGACGGTCCTGTGCTGGCGGGCGCGTTGGCGACGCCGACGGCGGGCGTGTCGATGAGAACCGTGTGGCGCAGCGTACGGGTGGGCCAGTCCACCACGATCTCGTTGAGGTCCTCCGGCGTGCCGGGTGGCGGATCGACGTGCAGCCAACGGTCGAGCCGGGTGACCGCGACATCGGTGACCGACTCGTGGGCCGAGTGCAACGAGACACTCGGCGCGGCGCCGTCCTGGTACCAGACGAAGGCGTCCTTGCCGCCGTCGACTTCGACCGGTGCCACACCCTCGCCGACGATCGCGTTGATGAGCGTGGACTTGCCGACCTGAGCTGGCCCGGCGACCGCGATGCGCAGCGGCTCGTCGAACCGCTGGACGTGATGCTGGAGCCAGCGGGAGGCGCGGGGACTGTCGCCGTACAGGTCGAGGGCTTCGTCGAACAGGGTCCAGAGCTGGTCCTCCAGCCGGGTACCGGTCACGCCGCGACCGCCTTCGCGGCCGGCGCCGGCACCACCGCCAGCGCGTTGGCCCGGTCGTGCAGCCGGCGCAGGTCCTCCAGTTCGCGCTGGAGTTCCCGATCGTGCCGGTCCCGCTCCGCCAGATCCCGGTCGGCGGCCTGCTTCGCGGTCCTGGCCGATTCCAGGATGCTCTCCTGCAGGTCCTCGGCCAGCGCCGCGAAGTGGTCGCGCAGCCCGCGCTGAACCTGGCGGATGACGTCCTTGCAGTCCTTGCTGAACGAGATGAAGAAGTCCTCGACATGCCGCTGCACCGCCGCCTTGGCGAGGCCCTGGCGTCGCAGCAGCCGGGACTCTCCCTCGTCCTTCAGGCTCTTGCCGCCGAACAGCGCGCCCGCACCCAGCGACAGCGCGTTGATGAGCGGGAGTCCGGCCAGGCTGGTCGCGAGACCGAACATCACGACGCCGCCGTACGAGCCGCGCAGCCCGGTGTACACCTTCTGGCTGAACGTGAAGCGCCCGACGTTCGGCTTTTCCAGGTCGGCCACGGTCTCGAACACGTCATGCTCGATCCGGAACGTGGACTCGGGCAGGACGCTGTGCCGGTACCCGGGGAAGCTGGCCCCGATCTTCTCGGCGATCCAGTGCGAGCGCTCCACCAGCCAGCCGTAGTTGGCCTCGGCGGCCTCCAGGAGGTTCTCCTCCAGCCAGGGCCGGAACGTGTCCCACACCGCGCCGGGGTCGGCGGTGTCGAACACCTCGTCCACCCGACGCATGATCTTGCGGGTGCGGTCGCGCAGGTCGTGTTCGATGTCGGAGCTGAGGTCGGCGATCTGGTCCGCCAGGGAGTTCTGCCACCGGCTGGACAGCCGGCGCAGGTCGTCGAGTTGCCGCTGAGCTTCGCTGAGGTCGCAGGCGGCACCGGAGAGCTGCGCGCCGTCGAGTGCGCAGCGGCGGGCGCGCAGCGGCACGCACAGCTGCTCCACCACGGTGCCGGCGATCGTCCGCGCGGTGTGCGGCGCCAGCGACCCGGCCTTGGTCCGCAGGTCGTGCTGGAGGCGCCCGACCAGATCGGGGAAGCCGGACTCGGTGTTCAGCTTGCGGTTGCTGGTGCGCGCGGCCAGCAGGCGAAGCGTCGCGGAGACCGGGATGACGGTGGCCGGGATGCCGGCGTCGGCGAGCCGCTCGCGGTTCTCCTCGGCGATCCGGCGCCACTGCGCGGCGATGTCTATCTTGTTCAGCGCCACGATGACGTGCGGGCAGGTCCGGATGGCGTACGCGAGGAACGCCAGCTCCACATCGGACAGTAGCCGGTTCGCGTCGGACACCAGCAGTACCGCGTCGGTGTGCCCGACCCAGGCGGCGTCGAGGCCCCCGCCGGTGGCCCAGCCGGCGTCCAGGCCGGGTGTGTCGATCAGCACCAGGCCGGCGGTCAGCAGTTCGCGGGGGATGCCGATCTCGGCGCGGTGGAACTTGCCGGCCCCGGAGACGCCTCCGGCCAGTTGCTCGACGGGTACCGCGACGCGTTCGGTGCCCGCCGCGTCCCGGTCGGGCACCGCGGCCGGCCCGGTGACGAGGGCCGCGCACGGGGTGTCGGCGTGCTGGATGACCGACGGGACGGAGGTGGTGGAGTCGTCGCCCACCGCGCACACCGGGGCGTTGAGCATCGCGTTGATGAGCTGGCTTTTGCCCTGCCCGGACTCGCCGGCGACCAGCACGCGCAGTTTCGGGTCGAGGAGTTGTGCGCGCTTGTGCTGCAGTTGCTGTACCAGATCGGCGCGACCGTGCGCCGCGCAGGCGCGGATGGTGTCGTCCAGTACGTCAAGCCAGAGCGGTACCATCACCGATCCCAACTCGTGGCAGGGGCCGGAGCCGATCACTGGGGGTCGACTCCGGCCGGGGTGCCACGCTCGCACCTCTGTGGACCGGGCTGCCGGCGGAGGCAGCCGGTTCCGGTGAGCAATCGTGCCGTGACTTTTCGGTCAGAGCAGCGGGATGCCGAGCAGGTGGTCGCTGCCGTGGTCGGTCGCGTCGGGCGTGTGCGTGACCTGACCCACCAGGTCGGTCACACCGCTCGGCGACAGCGCGCCGGTGGCGTGCAGCGACGCCTGGGTGGAGTCGCCGTCGGTGCTGACGCCGCCGTCACCGGACACCAGACCACCGGCGAGGCTGTTGCTCGTGCCGCCGTACAGGTCGAGACCGTGGCCGTCCAGCGCGTGGTCGACGGTGCCGGTCACGCCCTGGGTCACGCCGCCGAGCGTGGTGTTCAGGGCACCCGCCGGGTCGTGGGTCAGGCCGTCGGCGGTACCGCCGAGCGTGCCACCCAGCGCACCGGTGGTGTTGCTCAGCGTCCCGCTCAGCAGGCCGGAACTGTCCTGCCCGCCCAGCAGACCGCTCACCGCGCCGGTCGGGTCGTGGGTCAGCGCACCGGTGTCGCCGAGCGTCCCGCTCAGCGCGCCGGTGGTGTTGCTCAGCGTGCCGCCCAGCAGGCCGGACGAGTCTTCGCCACCCAGAATGCCGGTGACGCCGCCCAGGTTGCCGGTGACGCCGCCGAGGGTGCCGGTCACGCCGTCCAGGGCGCCGGTGCCACCGAGCATGCCGGTGACGCCGCCCAGGGTGCCGGTGACGCTGTCCAGGGCACCGGCCGGGTCGCCGAGGCTACCGGTGACGCCGCCGAGGGTGCCGGTCACGCCGTCCAGCGACGTGGTGTCGCCCAGCATGCCGGTGACGCCGCCGAGGGTGCCGGTCACGCCGTCCAGCGACGTGGTGTCGCCCAGCATCCCGGTCACGCCGTCCAGCGGAGCCACGCCGCCCAGCAGGCCGCTGACCCCACCCAGGGCGCCCGTCGGGTTGCCCAGCAGGTTGGTGACCTCGCCGAGAGCCGCGCTCGGGTCACCCAGGGCGCCGGTGACGCCGCCCAGGGCGCCCGTCACGCCGCCCAGGGCGGCGTTCGAGTCGCCCAGCATGCCGGTGACGGCCCCGATCGTGGCGCTCGGGTCGGCCAGCGCGCCGGTCGCGGCCGAGGTCACACCCGACACGGTCTCCACCGGGTCGACCGCGCCCAGGTGGCCGAGGTCCGTGCCACCCGAGAAGCTCAGCGTGCCCAGCAGGCCGGAGGAGATGCCGCCGCTCACCGATGTGCCGCCGGCCAGGCCGTCCGCGCCGCCGATCAGCGAGCCGGACGCCGTCAGGCTGAACTCGTTCGCCGCCTGGGCGGGCAGCTGCGCGGCGAGCAGCTGGACCTGCTGGACCACGCCCGACGCGTCGGCGCTCAGCGCGTCGCCGCTCAGGTTGGTCAGGCTGCTCTCCAGCGTCGCTACGCTCTGTGCAGGCGCGAAGTCGACCACCAGCGGAATGGCTTCCTGAACGTCCTGGACGTTGCAGTCGCTCAGCCCGGCCGCGCTCAGCGCGCCATCGGGGTCGACCTGGAAGGCCATCAGTGCGTCAGGGTTGCTGAGCAGGTTGAGCACGAAGTCGTGCAGTGTCTGTGGCGATTCCATTCGTCAGACCTCTCCAGATAGCGGAACCGGGTGCAGGCGACCTGGACCGCTGGTCCGGCGCCGGTGACGAAGCTACGGAGGGTCAACAGCGCGCACATCGGGGATCTCTCCCGTACGGGTGCCGCGCCGATAGGGGGTTGAGGGGGTACCAGCCGTTAGGGGGACAGGGGACTGATCCGTGTGGTGGAATCTCGGGATGCCGTACGTCCTCGGGATCGACCTCGGCGGCTGGCGCACGGCAGCCGCGGTGTCCCGGCCGGTCGGCGGCGCATCCGGCGGTGGCTGGAGTGAGGTCGAGGCGGTCCCGCTGGGCACCGGTAGCGGCAGCATCCCCTCGGTGCTTTACGTGCTGCCGGACGGCTCCATCCACGCCGGCGAGGCCGGGGCGGCCCTGGCCGGCAAGGGACGGGCGGTGCTCGGGTTCGGGCGCCGGGTCGGCGACGACGTGCCGTTCATCATCGACGGCGAGCCGTACACCGGCCAGGCGCTCCTGGCCGCGCTCGCGCTCTGGGTGGTCGACCGGGTCGAGGAGCGGGAGGGCGGCCGCGCCGAGCACATCGTGGTCACCCACCCCGGCAGTTGGGGACCGTATCGGACAGACCTGCTGCACCGGGCACTCTGGCGGGCCGGGCTCGACAATGTCACGCTGCTGCCCGCGCCGGTGGCCGCCGCCGAGGAGTACGCAGCCGGTGCGCCGGTCGGCACCGGGGCGGCCCTGGCAGTACAGGATTTCGGTGGCGGCGAATCCGCGGTGGTGCGCCGTACCGACGTGGGAACGTTCGAGCTGCTGGGCTGCTCGGGCAGCGGCGTGGACAGCGACGCCGACGGGTACCCGGGGGGCATCGAGCCCCTGCTGGACGACGCGCTGCTCGGGTACGTCGGCGAGCAGCTGAGGGTGGGCTTCGACACGCTGGACCCGACGGATCCCCTGGTACGGGACGGGATCGGCCGGCTGCGCGAGGAGTGCGCCGCCGCGCGGGAACTGTTGACCACGGCCGCCGAGGCGAGCATCGCCGTGGACCTGCCGTCGCTGGTGACCCAGGTGCCGCTCACCCGCGCCGGGTTCGAGGAGCTGGTCCGGCCGCTGCTGTTCACCGCGACGGACGCGCTGCGCCGGACGGTCCTGGCGGCCGGGCTCGCGCCGGGGGAGCTGGCCGCCGTGCTGCTTGCCGGCGAGGCGGCACGCACTCCGCTGGTCGCCACGCTGGTGGCCGCCGTCCTGCCGGTACGGGTGGCCGCCGGCCCCCACCCCGAACTGCGCCTCGCCAAGGGTGCCGCGCTGGCCGCCCGGTACACGATCGACCGGCCGGTGAGCCTGCCCGCTGCGCGTACCGGCGAAATCGTCGAGTACAGCGACGCCCGCGCCGTCGAGCCGGTTGCGGGGAGCGACGTGGACTACGTCGACGACCACCGGCCGCGGCCGGATCAGCGTCCCCGGCCGGGGCACCGCCCGCGCCCGAACTACGGTGTCGCGGCGATGCGCCGGTTCGGCGACTACGACGTGGACGGGGCCGACCCGGGCGACCCGCCGCCCCGCCCGCCGGTCACGATCACGCCCCTGAACCTGCCCAGGCGGGGCACGCGGTGGCTGCGCCGGGACTCCCAGGAGTGACCGTTGGGGGTATTGCTCCCGGTGCGGACGGTAATGATGCGCCAGATCGGCATTTTTGTGTAACGCCGGCCGCCCGGGCACCGAAGAACAGATGACCGCGCGCCGCCGACCGCAGGGCGAGGACATCGTTGAGTACCCAGACCGCTATCCGACGCAGGTATGTACTGGACCATCAGACCGCCGAACTCTTTGCCGAGGTAGCCGCCGATCCCTTCGCCGCCATCGTGGTTGGTGTCGAAGCGCCGGGCGGGTACGGCAAGACGGCGATGCTCGATGAAGTGGTCCAGCGCTACCGGCAGTCCGGCGTCGAGGTGGTCGGCGCCGAGGCGTTGGGTGGCACCGGGGAGGCACTGGGTCCGGTCGGCGGCGTCGCGGTCGTCATCGACGACGCGCACCAACTGCCGGAGGCGCAGGTCGCCGAGGTGCGCCGGCTGGCCGAGACACCGGGTGCCCGGCTGTTCGTCGGGTACCGGCCGTGGCCGCGCCCGGCGGCGTTCGCCCGGCTGACCGCCACGCTGCGCCAGCGCAGGCCGACCCTGCTGCTCGCGCCGTTCACCACGGAGCAGATCGTCGAGCTGCTCGCGCCGCGGTTCCCGGCCGGGCTGAACGCGGCGAACCGGGCGGCTCTGGCGGAGACTCTGCGCGCGCAGACCGGCGGCGTGCCCCGGTACGTCGAGCGGCTGGCCGGCGCGGACGACGGAAGCTGGCTTGGGGGCGGCGCGAAGGCCACCGGTACGAAGTCCAGCGGCGCCCAGGCCGCGCTGGAGCTTCCCGGCCACGTGTTGATGCAGTTCCGGCACGACATGGGTCGCCTGGACCTGGACTGCCAGATCTACCTGCTCGCCGCCGAGGCGGGCATCGCACTGCACCTCGATCTGCTCGGTGCGCTGCTGCAGCGCGGGCCGGCCGAGGTCTCCGAGGTGGTCGACGCGGTGCGCGCCACCGGCCTGCTCGGCCACGACGGCCTGCTGGTGCCGGTCGCCCGGCGTGCGGTCGCCGCGCTGTTCCCGCTCGACCGCCGGGTCGCGGTCCGGCGCCGGTTGGCGGAGTTGCAGATGGAGCGCGGCGCCTCGGTACTCGGCCTGGCCCGGTCCCTGCTCGGTACCGGTGTCTCCGGTCCGGGCGTCGCCGCGGTGTTCGAGGCCGCCGCCTCGGAGGCGCTGCCCGACGAGCCGGCCCTGTCGGCGGCCCTGTTCGCCGCCGGTGCGACGGCCGGCCGGCCGGTCCGCGCACTGGCCGCCCGCTGGGCGCACGCCGCGGCGCTGGCCGGTGACCTGGGTACGGCGCTGCGCATGGCGGATGAGGTGATCGCCGGGCCGCGCCGGCCCGAGCAGGGCGACTGCGCCCTGGTGGCGGCGGCGGCCCTCGCGCACCGGGGCCAGCTGGCCCGCAGCGCCGAGCTGTACCGGTGGTCCGGCACCGGTCCGTCGGCGGCGTTCGCGACCGTCGGGCAGGTCGGCACCGGCCAGCTCGCCGGCATCCCGCGCGACTTCGACGTCGAGGCGCCGGACGCGCCACCGACCCTGTTGTCCGGCGCGGCGGCGTTGATGGCGCGCGGGGTACGCGAGTCGGTCGCGGGTTCCCCCACCGTCGCGCTGTCCAGCCTCGTCCGCGCCTCCGATCTGCTGGAACCGGCCGGTCCCGGCGTACTTCTGCCGGACAGCCCGGCGGCGCTGGCCGCGCTGATCGGGCTGCACTCCGCCGACCTGAACACGGCCCGGGCGGTGCTCGACCGGGCGGTGGCCGCCCGCCTCGGAGGCGCCGTGATGGCCGCCCGGCACCGGCTGCTCCAGGCATGGCTGCTCCTGGTGCGCGGGGAGACCGCCGCGGCGCGGCAGTACCTGCCGGGCAACCGGGATGCGCTCCAGCCGCGCGACCGGCTCTTCGCGCTCGCCCTCGATGTCGCGCTCGCCCGGCGGGACAGCGACCTGCCGGCGCTGCGCCAGGCGTGGGCGCTGGCCAGTGAGGCCGTGCTGCGCCACCCGGTGGACCTGTTCACCCTGCTGCCGCTCGGCGAGTTGGTCGTGGCGGCGGCGCGGCTGGACGACCATGCGCCGACCACCGCCGCGCTGGCCGACGCCCGCGCGCTGCTGACCCGGCTGGGCGATCCGCCGCTGTGGACCCTGCCGCTGCACTGGAGCTGTCTGCAGGCGGCCATTATCGGCAGCCGGCCGGACCTGGCCGAGGAGCACGCCAAGGCGCTTTCGGCGGGTGCCGGACACAGCCGGTACGCGGCGGCGGTCGCGGACGCGGCGGACAGCTGGCTGGCCGTGTTCGCCGGGAAGGTCGACCCGGAGCGGGTCTCGTCCGCGGCACGTGGGCTGCACGACGTCGGGCTGCGCTGGGACGCGTCGCGGCTGGCCGGGCAGGCTGCCATCCGTACCTCCGATCGCCGGGCGATGGTCGTGCTGCTCGACTGCGCCCGGCTGCTGCAGGGCCGGCCGGCGGGGCAGCGGAGCGGCGACCGCGAACTGCTGCCGGACACGGCCGAGGGCGCCAGCCTGAGCGACCGCGAGCGGGAGGTCGCCGATCTGGTACTCGCCGGCATGACGTACCGGCAGATCGGCGACCGGCTGTACATCTCCCCGAAGACGGTCGAGCACCACGTGGCGCGGATGCGCCAGCGGTTGGGCTGCGCCAGCCGGGGGGAGCTGCTCGCCACGCTGCGCACCCTGCGCCGGCCCGCGCCGGGCGCTCGGGGCGGTACCGGCGACCGGGCGGAAGCACCCGACCGGGAGGGCTTGGCGGCTGTACCGGCTGTGGCGGGCGCTGGCGTGAACGCGGCGGGTGGCCTGTCCTGATCCGGGCGTTAAGGCCGGTGTGAAGCGACGGCTCTGTTACGAAACCGTGACGCTTGCGGCGATGGGTCACCTGTGGTGACCGTCACAGTGACACGTGGCTCGTCAAAGCCGCCGAAATCCGGCGGTATCTCGCGGCCATTCGCGCGTCGAGATCACTGACGGTGATTCCGCTCGCGGATCGGCTGTTACTCATCAGTAGCTACCGGCCTTGAAACCCCGCTGCTTCGGCGGGAACATCACCGAACGCACTCGTCGAAGCCGTCGACGGCACGCGTACCCCCGAATCTCTCACCCATCGCATCTTGTCGTCCGACGTAGCGCCGGAAAGGCCACCGGACCGTCGCACGACGCTGCCCACGAGGAGGACCCCGTGAAGGATGCGCAAGGCAATCTGATGTACGGCCACATCAGATGGCGGCGGTTCGCCGCCGTGTTGGTGCCCGCGGTGGCGGCTGCGAGCCTGCTCGTCGTCGGAATCGCCAACGGCGCGATTCCCGCGTCGTTCGCCGTGTCCGGCTCCACCTTCAAGGTCAAGGCCGATTCGCTGGACGGCACGGGCTTCGTGCAGTACGGCGGCTTTGCCCAGGAGAAGGGCGGGAAAATGATTCCCGGCACCAATCTCCCCGACCCGAGCGACCCGAAGAACCACCCGGTCGCGGTCTCGGGTATCGCCTCCGCGACCCTGGTCAACCTGTGCCAGTCGGTCGTGCAGAGGGTGCTCAACACCGATGTCAGCCTCGTCATCCACGCCGGGAAGGACAAAAACAACCCGGTGCACGCCAGCGATCTGATGATCGATCTGACGCAACTCGACGGCGACGCGACCTTCGGCAACATCACTATCGGCCAGGACGCGTCGACCCTGGACAAGGGCCCGAGCGGTGCCCAGGGCCTGCCGGGCTTCTTCGGCCAGCAGGCGGACAGTGTCAAGATCACGAATCTGACCCAGGTCGCGTGGTCCACCAGCGCCGGCACGTTCGAGCTCAACGGGCTGGACCTGCAGGTGAGCCTCGGCAAGAACGAGTGCTTCTGACCGGCGGTGCGAGGCCCGCGGAGTTCCTTTCCGCGGGCCTTATCCGTGTCGTCAGGGAAGGCGGGAGGAGCACGTGACAACCGGGTATGTAGTGCCGCCACCGCGCAACGCGTTCGTCCGGGGCTGGCGGGCGTTCGTCCGTTGGTGCCGCGGCCGGCCGTTCTGGGGCGGGCTGCTGACCATCGTGTCCGGGGGCATCTACTTCTACAGCGGCCACCTCGGGTTCGCGAACATCAAAATTTCCTTTTCCCAGCAGGAGTTCCTCGGCTGGATGATTCCGCTGATCCTGGGGCTGTGCGGGCTTCTGCTCCTGTTCACTCCGGCTCAGCGCATCTTCTACGGCGTGCTGGCCTCGGCCGTGTCGGTCGGCGGGCTGGTCGGCCTCAACCTGGGCGGCTTCGTGATCGGCATGCTGGTGGGAATCGTCGGCGGCGCGCTCGGTGCCTCGTGGACGCCGGCACCGCAGCCGGTCGTCACCTGGCCGGCAAGGACGCCGACCGGGCCCGATCCGGAGCCGGGGCCGGACGTCGCGCCGGACGCCGGGCAATATGCCGGACCGGACGCCGGGCCCGGGCCCGAGTCCGAGGAGCCGACCGCAGGTCACTCCAGCGGGCCGCTGGCCGACACGCTGCCGGCGTCCATGGTGTCGCCGCTGGGCGTGCCGGCCCGGACCACCGCGCCGGCGCCGCGCTCCGGCCCGGGTCCCGGCGCGCCCGAGCCGGGCACGCAGGCGCCGGCCGGTCAGGCGCTGGCCGGTGAGGGGCCGGGCACCGACCGGCCGGGCCCGCTGCGGCCGGGGGTCGAGCCGCCGGACGCCGGGGCGTCCGACGAGGAGGATGGGCCGCCGACCGGTGGCGATCCGCTGCCCCGGCGCAGCCCGCGCGGGCTGGCGGTGATCCTGGTACTGCTGACCGTCGCGGCCGTCGGAGCCACCACGGTGCGGCTGCAGACACCGGCCGGCGCGGCACCGTCCTGTGCCGAACTTCTCGACTCGCTGATCGCCAGCGCCAGTCCCGCGCCCAGCACCCGGCCGACCGCCGGTACCGCGACCAGGGCGGCGGACACGGCGAAGTCGACCGGGACGGCGGCGCACGACCGTTCCACGACCGCCTCCGGTGCCACGAAGGGGGCCGGCTCCACCACCGCGTCCGGGGCCGACCGGCCGGTCCTGGAAGGCGCCACGCCGGTGCCCTCCTCGCCGGCCGCCGCGCCGACGTCGAGCGCGCCGGCCCGATCGGGCGGTACCTCGCTCGGCGGGGCCCTCCTCGGTGTGCTCGACGGGCTGGGGAAGCTGCTCGGCATCGGTGACGACGACGCACCGACCCCGGCGCCGTCGGCGTCCGCGTCGCCCACTCCGTCGGAGCGCCCGACGGCGAGCCTGCGGCCGACCGTGACGCCGAAGCCGACCGGTACCGGTCCGGCTGGTACCGGCCCGACCGGTACGCCGAAGTCCCCGGCCCCGAGCACGCACAGCACGTCGCCGGCGGCCCACTCGCCCAGCCGGGGGAACAGCGCGGGGCGCGCGGCCACCGCCGCACCGTCCTCGACCGCCTGCCCGGTCGGCAGCACCGATCCGGTCCCACCGCTCGATCGGACGGTCGTCGCGCCGAACCCGGCCGAACAGATCACCGCGTTACTCGTTGAGGTCGAGGTGACGTACCGGGGCGTGACCACACTGCCGACGGCCAACGGCGGCCAGGTACGGGTGCTCCAGTTCACCATGGCCAGCTCCTCGTCCACGCCGTTCGAGCTGCGCGTACCGATGGTCACCGGCAACCACACGCTGTCCTACAAGAGCACGAAGCTCACCGTCTCCGGGCACGTCACGTTCTATACGAGCCGGCTCACCGGGAATCTGCTCGGCCTGGTTCCGGTGAACTGGACGCCGGACGCCCCACCGCCTCTGCCCCCGATCCCGATTCCCGGAGCATTTTTCACCAACGCGGTGCTGGAGCTGGTGCTCGTCCACGCCGACAAGCTCACCGCCCCGGCGCTCGACATCTCCTACCAGTCCTGACGTCCCGCCAGACGCCGACGCCCCCGGTCAACGGCGACCGGGGGCGTCGGCGTACGGGTCAGATCCGCGCCAGCGCGTTCTTGAGCGGGTCCAGGCCGATCGAGCCCAGGTCGAGCGCCGCCCGGTGGAACTCCTTGAGGTCGAAGTCCTTGCCCTTGCGCGCCCTGGCCTCCTCGCGGGCGGTCAGCCAGAACCGCTCGCCCACCTTGTACGAGGGGGCCTGCCCCGGCCACCCGAGGTAACGGTTGAGCTCGAACCGCAGGTTCTCGTCCGGAACCCGGCAGTGTGCGCGGAGGAACTCCCAGCCCAACTCCGGCGTCCACCGCTCGCCGGGGTGGAACCCGAACGGGTTGTCCGCCGGGATCTCCAGCTCCAGGTGCATGCCGATGTCCACGATCACCCGCGAGGCGCGGAACGCCTGGCTGTCGAGCATGCCCAGCTTCTCGCCCGGGTCCTGCAGGTAACCCAGCTCGTCCATCAGGTTCTCGGCGTACAGGGCCCAGCCCTCACCGTGCCCGGAACACCAGGACAGCAGGCGCTGCCAACGGTTGAGCAGTTCCGCCCGGACGGCGGTCTGGGCCACCTGGAGGTGGTGTCCCGGTACACCCTCGTGGTAGACCGTGGTGACTTCTTGCCACGTGGAGAAGCTGGAGATGCCCTGCGGCACCGCCCACCACATCCGGCCGGGCCGGCTGAAGTCCTCGCTCGGCCCGGTGTAGTAGATGGCCCCGTCCGAGGTGGGTGCGAGGCAGCATTCGATCCGCCGTACCTGCTCCGGAATGTCGAAGTGGCTACCGTTCAGGTCGGAGACCGCCCGGTCGGCCAGTTCCTGCATCCAGTCGCGGAACGCCTCCTTGCTCCCGATCGTGCGCGCCGGGTCGGCGTCGAGAGCCGCGACCGCGTCGTCGATCGAACCACCCGGCACGATCTTGTCGGAGACGTTGCGCATCTCGGACTCGAGTCGAGCCAGTTCGGCGAAGCCCCACGCGTACGTCTCGTCCAGGTCGATCTCGGCACCGAGGAAGTAGCGCGAGGCAAGCGCGTACCGGTCGCGGCCGACCGCCTGATTCTCCCTGCCGAGCGGGGCCAACTGCTCCCGCAGGAACCGGGCGAACTCCATGGTCGCGGCGTTGGCCGCCTGGCCGTCGCGCTCCAGGTCGGCGCGCAGCCCCGCCGGCAGTTCGGTGGCCGCCTCGACGCGGCGCACCAGCCCCGGGTAGAAGTCGTCCCCGTCCGGGTCGGTCCAGATGGCGCACTGCTTCGCCACCTCGATGATCTGCTTGCGCGATGACACGTGCCCGGCGCGCGCGGCCTCCAGCAGCGTCTGCTGGCACTCGGCCAGCGCCTTCGGGACGGCGGCGAGCCGGGCGGCGATGTCGCTGGCCGCCTTCTCGCCTTCCAACGGCATCAGGTCGAACACCGACCGGACCGCGTGCACGCCGCTGTTGATCACGCTCAGCTCGCTGGTGATCTCGCCCGCCTCGTACCGGGCCAGCGCCAGACCCAGGCGCTCCTGCATCGCTTCCTTGGCGACCCGTTCGTGCTCGTCGGCCGGCTCGATCGCGGACAGTTCGGCCAGAGTGCGGCGGTCAAGGTCGGCCTGTGCGGCGTAGCCGGCGGGCGACAGGTCGGTCAGTTTGTCATCGTAACCGCTGATTCCAACGTGGGTGGACGCCATCGGGTCGAGCGGCGCCCACTCTTCGACGTAGCGGTTGGCCAGGTCATCAATTCTTCCCACCCGCCGACCCTATGTGACCGGTGCGGGAGCGCCACACCTTTACGAAAAGGTCGCGGGGTGGGCAAGGGGGGCGCGGTGCGGCGCCGGTTCCCGGGGCCCCGTCTCGACATTACCCGGCCGGCCTCCGGCGGGTCCAGACGACGACCGGCGGCGCTGGCAACTCGCCCGCAGCCAACACCGGCATCCGGGCGAACCGCCGCCTTGCCGGATCGCCGCCTGGACCTCGCCCCGGCTCGACCGAACACGTCGAGACAGGGCTCAGCCGTGGCCGGCCGCCCAACCGAGCAGCCGCTGGACGCTCCAGGTGTTCACGACATCGGCGACCGGTACGGCGCAGCGGGCGGCGCGCTCACACCCGTACCCGAGCCAGTCGAGTTGCCCGGGCGCGTGCGCGTCGGTGTCGACGGCAAACCGGCACCCCGCCTCGACCGCCAGGCGCAGCAGCCGTTTCGGTGGGTCGAGCCGGTCCGGCCGGCAGTTGATTTCGACCGCCTTGTCGTGCTCGGCACAGGCGGCGAACACTGCGCCGGCGTCGAACGTGCTCTCCGGCCGGGACCTGCCCTCGCGATGCGCGCGGTCCCCGCCGCCCTTGCCGCCGCGCGCGGCCAGCCGGCGGCCGGTGCAGTGCCCCAGGATGTCCAGGTGCGGATTGGCGACCGCGGTCAGCATCCGCCTGGTCATCGCGGCACTGTCCGCACGTAGTCCACTGTGGACCGATCCGACCACGATGTCGAGCTGTGCCAACAGGTCCGGTTCCTGGTCGAGTGAGCCGTCCGGGAGGATGTCGACCTCGATGCCGGTCAACAGCCGGAATCCTTCGGGCAGCGAGTCGTTGATGGTGGCCACCATGTCGAGCTGCTGGCGCAGCCGGCTGGGGGGCAGCCCCCGCGCGACGGTCAGCCTCGGCGAGTGGTCCGTGACGACCAGGTACTCGTGGCCCAGCCCCACGGCGGCCAGCGCCATCTCCTCGATCGGCGAGCCGCCGTCCGACCAGTCGGAGTGGCTGTGGCAGTCCCCGCGCAGGGCGCGGCGCAGCGTCGTCGCCGTCTCGTCCAGGTCCACGGTCGACGTCGCGACCAGCCGGCGCAGGTACACCGGCTCCTCGCCGGCCAGCGACTCGGCCACGCAGCGCGCGGTCACGTCGCCGACGCCCGGCAGCTTGGTGAGGCTGCCGTCGGCCACCCGTGCGGCCAGTTCCTCGGCTGCCAGCGCGCCGATCGCGGTCGCCGCCGACCGGAACGCCCGGACCCGGTAGGTCGCCTCGTTCGCGCGTTCCAGCCGGAAGGCGATCTCACGCAGGTCGGCGACCGGGTCGCGGGCGGTCATCCGGCTCGCCCCGTGATCGCCCGTGGCCCGCAGGCCGGGGCGGCTCCGGGTGTCCCGTCGGGATCGGACATGCCGTCAAATCTACGCGGCCGCGCTCGCGGGGGTGGGCCGCATCGTGTCGCGGGCGGGTGGCCGCCGAGGTGTCCGGGCGCCCGAATACCCGTGCGCCCGGCGCGCCCGGCACCGGGGCCCATCGCCGGGCTTGCCCGTCACCAGAGCGGGGCGCCCAGGCACCGTGGCGGCGCGGTACCGGGGCGCCCAGGCACCGTGGCGGCGCGGCATCGCAGTGGTCGGGCGCCGCAGTGCTCGGGCGCCGGGGTTGGCCGGCCGTGCCGACCCACCGCTCTCGCGCTCCCGGCCGGCCCGCGTACCGTGAGGCCGTGCGGACCATCGACTGGGTGAACGACGCCGTTGAGATCATCGACCAGACCGCGCTCCCCGACGAGCTGCGGACCCTGAAACTGTCCACTGTGGAAGATCTGGTCGACGCGATCCGGCGGCTCGCGGTGCGGGGAGCGCCCGCCCTCGGCGTCGCCGGTGCGCTCGGCGTCGCGCTGGCCGCCCGGCAGCATCCGGGCGATCCCGGCCTGCGCGCCGGAGCGGTGGCCGCGGTACGGACCGCCCGGCCGACCGCGGTCAATCTGGCCAGGGGCGCCGACCGCGCCGCGCAGCGGCTCCCGGAGGGGCCGGACGCGGTACTCGCCGAGGCGCTCCGGGTACGGGACGAGGAGATCGCCAGCTCCGAGGCGCAGGGGCGGCTCGGAGCCGACCTCGTCGCGTCGATGTGCGACGGCCCGGTACGGGTGCTCACCCACTGCAACACCGGCGGGCTCGCCGCGGTGGTCGGCGGTACCGCCCTGTCCGTGGTGGCCGAACTGCACCGGCGCGGCTCGCTGCGCGAGGTGGTCGCGAGCGAGACCCGGCCGCTGCTGCAGGGCGCCCGGCTCACCGCGTGGGAGCTGGGCCGGCTGGGCATCCCGTTCCGGGTCGCGGTGGACGGCGCCGGGCCGTTCCTGATGAGCCGCGGCGAGGTCGACGCGGTCATCGTGGGCGCGGACCGCATCTGCGCCAACGGGGATGTGGTCAACAAGGTGGGTACGTTCGCCCACGCCCTCGGCGCCCGGCGGGCCGGCATCCCGTTCCTCGTGGTCGCGCCGGAGTCCACGGTGGATCCGGACACGCCCGACGGGGGCGCGGTCGAGATCGAGGACCGGGGAGCCGACGAGGTACTGGCGTTCCGCGGTACCCGCACCGCCCCGGCCGGCGCAGCGGCAGTCAATCCGGCGTTCGACGTGACACCGGCGGATCTGGTGACGGCGATCGTCACCGACCGGCGTGTGATCACCGCGCCGGTCGTCGGGCGGGTGGCCGGGTAGCGGCCGCCGCCCGGGGTCAGCCGGCCAGCGGGCGGGCGGCGGTGACCGTGCCGTGGTCGGCGGCGACCGCGGTGATCCAGCCCCCCGCGCGACCGAGCCTCAGCAGCACGTCCGGGTCGGCGGGCAGGGTGGCCGGCTCGCTCGGCTCGGGTGGCCACCCGGCCCGCGCCGCCGCCCCGGTCCCGAACCAGGGCACCAGCTCGCCGATCGGGTCGGGGCCGGCCAGCGCCGCCCGGGCGGTACCCAGGACAGACAGCACCTCGTCGAGCGTCGCGCCGGCGGCGGCGGCGTTGCCCCCGCACATCGCCGCGCTCAGCGCAGCCGGGCTCGCCGCCACCCGGGTGCCGTCCCGGAACGACCCGGCACCGAGGCTGAGCGCGAGCGGGTCGCCGGCCGCGACGGTGGCCAGCGCGGCGGCGAGCAGGTGCGGTACGTGGGACACCGCCGCCACCGCGCGATCGTGATCGGCGGCGGTGGCCGGCACCACCCGGGCGCCCAGTGCCGTGATCAGCGCGGCCAGGGTGAGCCAGCCGGTCAGGTCGGTCTCGCCGGGTTCCAGGCAGAGGACCCAGGCGCAGCCGCGGAACAGGCCCGGGTCGCCGGCGGCGAAGCCGGAGGTCTCCCGGCCGGCCATCGGGTGCCCGCCGACGAATCCGGGCAGCCGGCCGAACCGGCGGGCCCGGTCGTTGACCCGGTCGCGTACCGCCCCCTTGACCGACGTGACATCGGTGAGCAGGCCGGTGTACCCGATCCCGGCGAGTTCGTCCAGGACCGCACCGACGGCGGGCAGCGGTACCGCGAGTACCACCAGATCGGCGCCGGTCACGGCGTCCCGGAGCGCCCCGGCGACCTGCCAGCGCTCGCCGAGCGGTGCCCTGGCGGCGGCGGTACGGGCCATCGCGCGGGTGGCCGGGTCGGCGTCGTACCCGAGTACGGCGTGACCCTGCGCGGCGAGCGCGCGCAGCAGGGATCCGCCGATCAATCCGAGGCCGATCACCGCAGTCCGCACGGCGGCCACTCTCCCATACGCCGTGGGCTGCCAGGACACGAGGTACCGGAGGTCGGGGGTGTCGCTCCCGCCTGCGGTCCGGGCGGCGGCTCGCGCCCCGGAAACCCGGTCTGGCTCCGGTCCGGGGCAGCGGTAGCGGGACCGGGCCGGCCACGGGACGGCTAGGCTCGGGGGCGGAGGGTGACGGATGACGGAGCCGATCGAAGACCACCGTCCGGGCGAGGAACCCGGCGGCGGCCGGGCGCAGCCGGACCGGCGGGAGAGCGCGTCCGGCCCGCCCGCGCCGCCCGCAGCGGCGCCGGGAGGCGGGGTCCCGACCCGGATCACGCTGCCTCCCGGCATCCGCCCGATCGTTCCCCCGGGTTATGTCGACGACTCGGACACCGCCCCCGACCCGTCGTGGGCGCCCGTGGCCACCTCGGCACCGCCGCCAGCGCCGGTGGCGCTGCCGGACGGTCACACCGGGTGGGCGAGCGGCGTCCCCCACGGTTCGCCCGCCCCGGCGCTGCCCGGCGCGCCCGACTCTGGGCCGCCCGACTCCGGCCCGCCCCGCCCGAACCGGCCGGGCTACGGCCACCCGGGCCAGGCACAGCCGGCCTACGGCCAGCCCGGCCAGGCACAGCTGGCCTACGGCCAGCCCGGCCAGGGGCTCGCCGACCGGGCCTGGGCCGCGCCGGGCTCGACCGGCCACGGCACCACCACCCGGTCGGTGAGCGCGCCGCCGGTGAGCGGACCGGGCCAGGGCAGCGCGGCGGGGCCGGGTTCTGGGAGCGCCGCGAGGCCGGTCAGTGGTCCGGCTCCAGGCTGGGTCGCCCCGCTCGGCGCCCCGACCCGTCCCGGCCCGCACGGGTGGTCCGGTGCCGGAGCGCCGGGTGCCCGGGGCTGGCCCGGTACCCCCGGCTGGCCGGGCGGACCGGGTTCGGCCGGCTGGGCCGGCGCACAGGGTTCGGCCGGCTGGGCCGGCGCACAGGGTTCGGCCGGCTGGCCCGCGCCGGCCAACCGCGTCCCGTCCGGACTCTTCCCGGCCGGCCGCCCCCGGCCGACCTACCGGGAGCCGCATCCGGTCCGGCGCCCCGCCGTGGTCACCGGAGCCGCTTCCGGCGCCCTGTGGATGCTGCTCTTCGGCCTGCTGGCCTCGAACGCCCGCGGGTACGCCTGGCTGACCATCAGCGCCGGCCTGGTCGCCTGGTTGACCGCATTGGCCCTGGCCAGGTACGGCGACCGGGGGGTGGCGATCGGCGTCGCGATCAGCAGCGCGGTCGGCGTCGGGATCGCGGGGATCGTGGTGCTCGCCCGGTTCGCCGGTGGTCACTGGCTGCTGTGGTGATGTTGCCATTAGTGCTGTTCCGGTGACTGTCCGTGTGTTCACACTCGCGCAACGGGGCCGGCTTGACTCAGCCGTTCCGGACCGGCAGTCTCGGCTTCATGGCTCAGACGTTGCAGCGGCTTGATCCCGACCGCCGGCGTCGACGGATCCGGCTCCTCGCCGAACTCGCCGACGCGAAGGCCGTCCGCGACCGGGTCGCCCCCCGCCAGGCCTACGTGAACCAGTTGCGCGAACTGATCGCCACGCGCCGACGCAGCGCCGGCTGGACCTGAGCCGCCGCCGCACCTCCGGCATGACCCGGAAGCTCGATGATGCTTGCTTCCGGGTCCGTTCTCCCGGTACATCTGGCCGGCACCAGATACCGTCACGCTTAACGACCGAATAGGCTGAGGGTCGACTGTGCTGGTGGGCCATGCGGCTCACACACCAAGACCTTCCACCCGGGGGAGCCGTGTCCTACTTCGCTGCCGCGGTGGTCCGCGGATCCGGCGGCTGGGCCGCCGCGGAGATTGATCTGAACGGGGCCGCCGACGTCGACGAGGTGGCGGACCGCCTGCGCGATGTCGATCCGGATGCCGACGTGTCCTTGCTGTTCGTCGAGTCCGACGACGCGTACCTGGCGATCCTGCGCCTGGACGACGGCGAGGACCTGAGGGTCTTCGGCTCGGACTCCGCATTCGCCGAGGAGTCCCGGCTCGGCGCGCTGCTTCTCGGTGAGATCGAGGAGCCCGCGCTGGAGATCGACGAGGTTGCGGCCGAACCAGCCGAGGAGGCCGAGGAAGAGCCGGAAGAGCCGACCGGCGAGCCCGATACGGACCCGGTGGGCGACCCCGACCTGCTCGCCGACCTCGGGGTGCCGGCCCGCCAGCTGCTGGAGCTGTGCTCGTCCGAGGGGATGCTGCCGTCGGACGTGACCGCCGAGGTCTGCCTCGTGCTCGGCTGCGGGGACGAGGTCGAGGAGCTGCGCGAGGTGTGAGGTACGAGCCGTGGATGCGGCGTGCGCTCCAGGTCGCCACGGCCGCCACGGTCGACGCCGGAGACGTACCGGTCGGTGCGGTGGTCTACGCGCCCGACGGCGTCGAACTCGCCGCGGCCGGCAACCAGCGCGAGGCGGCCGGCGACCCGACCGCACACGCTGAGATCGCCGCGTTGCGGGCGGCGGCGGCGCGGCTGGGCTCCTGGCGGCTGACCGGCTGCACGCTGGTGGTCACTCTGGAGCCCTGCACGATGTGTGCGGGCGCACTGGTACTGGCGCGGATCGGCACGCTCGTGTTCGGCGCGTGGGAACCGAAGACCGGTGCGGTCGGGTCGCTGTGGGACGTGGTACGCGACCGGAGGCTGAGCCACCGCCCGGAGGTCTACGCCGGGGTCCTGGGCGAGGAGAGCGCCGCGCTGCTGCGGGCGTTCTTCGGCGGCCAGCGTTGACCGGCCGCCGTACCGCTACCTGGTCCTGGTGATCGAGGTTGCGTTGACCGACCCGTCGCTGCCTGTGTGCCCCTGGATCGTCACCGCCGTACCGGGCGCCAGATCTTTGAGTGAGCCGGGCTGCGTCACGTTCACCGTGGTGGAGCCGGTCGTCTTCACGATGACCGTCTGGCCCTGCGGTGTGGTGATGTAGACCGTGTCGCCGTCCACCAGCTTCACCGTGCCGGTCGTGCCGCCCCCGCCGTTGGGGCTTGCGCCGTTCTGACCGCCTCGCCCGCTGCCGCCCCCTGCCGCGCCGCCCCCTGCCGCGCCGCCCCCTGCCGCGCCGCCCCCTGCCGGGCCGCCGAAGCGACCAGCGAAGCCCGCGAACGGGTTGCCGCTGGCGAACGGGGCCGGCCGGTTCGACGTGCCGTTCGGGGTTCCCCAGTTCTTCTCCACCTGCGCACCGCCCACGAAGCCCGCGACGAGCAGGACGAGGCCGGCCAGCGCCACCGTGGTACGGCTGGCCCAGCGCCGGGGCGCCACGGCCTCCAGTCGCTCGGCGAGGTCGTCGGCGAACGGGTCCTGGCTCAGGTCGACCTCGTGCGCCGACCCCGCCTCGGAGCGCGCCGGAGCGTCCGGCGCGAGCTGCGCCGTCGTGACGCCGCTCGGAGTGAGGTCGGCCGTGTCGCCTGCGTGGCGTGCGTACGGGTTCATCGTGCATCCCTACTCATAGCGAAGCGCCTCGATGGGTCGCAGGGCCGCCGCCCGGCTCGCCGGGTAGCTGCCGAAGAACAGTCCAATCACGACAGACACGCCCACGGCCAGCAGGACGGAGGCCGGTACCACGACCGGTTTGACCCCGACGATGGTGAACTGGCTGCCGATCAGCGCGGCGGCGACTCCGAGCAGGCCGCCGATCACGCTCAACACGGTGGCCTCGACCAGGAACTGCGCCAGTATGGTGCGGCGCGGTGCACCCAGCGCCTTGCGGATGCCGATTTCCCGGGTCCGTTCGGTGACCGTGACCATCATGATGTTCGTGATGCCGATGCCGCCGACGAGCAGCGAGATGCCGGCCACGGTACCGAGCAGGACGGTGAACGTCTGCGCGGTGTCCGCCTGGGTGGACAGCAGCTGCGCGGCGTTGAGCACCCGGAACGGCTCGTTGGCGGTGTCGGTGACGTGCAGCTTGTCGTTGAGGATCGCGGTCACCTCGTTCTGTGCCGCGTCCACCGCGTCCGCGTCGGTCGCCTGGACGATCACCTGGTTGAGCGGCCCGTACCCGGTCAGCGACTGCTCGACGGCGGTCAGCGGCGCGAGCGCCACGTCGTTCGGGTCGGTGAACCCGGTGCCGTCCTTGTTGCCCAGCACACCGATCACGGTGAACAACGTTCCGTTGACGGTGACCTGCTGGTCGATCGGGCTGACCGTACCGAACAGGTCGTCGGCGGTGGTCGAGCCGATCAGGACGACCTTGCGGGCGGAGTCCACGTCCTGCTGGGTGAAGGCCGAACCCTTGGCGACGCGGTAGTTCTCGGCCGGCAGGTACGACGGGTACGTGCCGATGAACTGCGGGATGGTGTGGCTGCTGCCCTCGTACGCGGTGTCCTCGGACGTGGTCACGACCGGCGACACGCTCGCCACGTGCGGGGCGGCGGCGCGGTCCGACAGCGCCGGCACCAGGTTGCTGGTCAGCGAGAAGTTCTGCGTGGTCGCACCGGTGCTCCGGCCGCCGCCGGTGATGGTCAGCGTGCTGCTGCCCAGCGCGGAGATGCGGTCCTGAACCTGTTTGGCGGAACCGTTTCCGACCGCGACCAGCAGGATGACCGCGGCCACGCCGATCAGCATGCCCAGCACGGTCAGCCCCGAACGCAGCTTGTTCGCGGTGACGCCGCGGACCGCGAACCGGATGGTCTCGAGAAGATTCACGCGTCCACCGTCTCTGCCAGCTGCCGGGGTTGGGGCAGCGGTGCCTGCCGGGCGTCCTGGACGATCCGCCCGTCGACGAGCCGGATCAGCCGGTGCGCGTGCTCCGCGACGTCCGGCTCGTGGGTGATCAGCACGATCGTGCGGCCGGAGCGGTTGAGCCGGTCCAGCACGCCGAGCACTTCCGCGGTCGACTGGGTGTCCAGGTTTCCGGTGGGTTCGTCGGCGAGTACCAGGGCGGGTGCGGTCACCAGCGCGCGGGCCACCGCTACCCGCTGCTGCTGGCCGCCGGAGAGCTGGTTGGGTTCGTGATGGGCCCGCTCGGCGAGGCCGACGAGGGCCAGGGCCGCGCGGGCCCGGCGCCGCCGTTCGGCCGCCTTCATTCCGGCGTACGCGAGCGGAAGCTCCACATTGGACAACGCGTTGGTACGCGGGATCAGGTTGAACGACTGGAACACGAACCCGATGCGCCGGTTGCGCACCAGTGCCAGTTGCCGGTCCGACAGCCGGCTCACGTCCACCCCGTCGAGCAGGTACCGGCCGGAGGTCGGGACATCCAGGCAGCCGAGGATGTTCATCAGCGTCGACTTGCCGGAGCCGGAGGAGCCCATGATGGCCACGTAGTCGCCGCGCGCGACGGTCAGCGACACGCCGCGCAGCGCGTGTACCGCCGTCTCTCCGGAGCCGTACGTCTTGATCAGGTTCCGGACGTCGAGCACCGGCCGCACGAGTCCGGAACGCTCCCGCCCGGCACCGCCCGCGGGCGCGGCGTCAGGCTGCCGGTCCGGGTTCGTCCGCTGGTCCGGGCCCATCCGCCAGCCTCGCCTCATCCGCCAGCCTCGTCTCATCCGCCAGCCTCGTCTCATCCGCCGGCCCTGCCGGTTCCGGTGCCGCCACGGAACCCGCGCGCGCCGCCACCGAAGCCGCCCGCGCCGCCCAGCCCACCGGCTCCACCGAATCCGCCGGCACCGCCACCGAACCGCCCGGCACCCGTACCGCCGGTCGCGCCGGTCGCCGGCGTCAGCACGACCGCCTGCCCCTGCGTGAGCCCGGACGTCACCTCGTCGTACGAGTCGCCGCTGACACCGACCTGGATCCGTACCGTGGTGGTTCCGGTGCCCGACACCACCTGTACCGTGTGCAACCCGCCGGCGCTGCGCACCGCCGCCCGCGGTACCCGCAGCACGTTGTCCGCCTCGGCCGTGGTGACCTGGACCGAGGTGGTCTGGCCGATCCGGGCGCCGTCCGGCACGGTGTCCATGCCGATCGTGACCGCGTACGAGTTGACCCCTCCCGAGGGGGTCGCGGTCGGCGAGATGGTGGCCACCTTGCCCGTGGCCCGGGCGCCGGACAGGGCGCTCCAGCTGATGTTCGCCGCCTGGCCCACCTTGAGCTTCGCGGCGTCCGCCTCGGCGAAGCTCGCCGACACCTGCATCTTGGTCAGATCGGCGATCTGCACGAAGCCCGACGAGCCGCTGCCCGACGAGGAGGACGAGGATCCGGCGTTTCCGGCCGCCCCGCCGCCGATGCCACTGCCGCCGCCCGCCCCGGACCCGGCTCCTCCGGCAAAGGAGGTCCCGGAGGAGCCGGAGCCGGAGGGGTTGCCGACAAAGCCGTTGACCGCGATCACGGTGCCGGCGATCGGTGCGGTGAGTACCGTGCCGTTGACCGCCCGCTGGTCCGCGTCGACCGTGGCCTGCGCCGAGGAGACCTGCGCATTGGCCGCCGAGATGGTCGCCGCGTCCGAGGTCGCCGACGACTTCGCCCGCGACAGCGCGTCCTTCGCCGCCTGGAGGTTGGCCCGCGCGGTGCCCAGCGCCTCCTGGGCCGCGGCCGGATCCACTTTGGCCAGTTGCTGACCCTTCGTCACCGGGTCGCCGACCTTCACGTCGATCTCGGTGACCGTGCCGGCGGTGATGAAGTCCGCGCTGGCGGTGTTCGCGCTCTGTACGGTGCCGGAGGCGGAGACGGTCGCGATGACCTGGCCGGTGCCGACCGTGGCGTGGAGGTTGCCGGAGCGGCCGCTGCTGGCCGAGAAGGGAGACACCGCTACGGTCTGGTACGCCCAGAGCGCACCGGCAATGGCGACCACGCCCAGCCCGGAATTCACCCACAGTGTTGGACGACGCCATACACGCATGGCCGATATGGTGACCGCGAGCGCTGGGAACTGACCTCAGATTTGCTCGGAACTGCCTCGGAGTTCGCAGCTGCCTGGGAGTCCCTGATTCGACCGGAGCCCAGGCTCGGCCTGTTCGCGCTCGGCCTGTTCCGGCTCGGCCGGTTCGCGCTCGGCCGGCTCGTTGTCCATGGCCGGCTCGTTGTCCATGGCCGGCTCGTTGTCCATGGCCGGCTCGTTGTCCGCGGGCGGCTGGGCGGGCAGGAGCACCCGGAACCTCGCCCCCTCGCCGGGGGCGGTCCACAGTTGCACCCGGCCGCCGTGCGCCTGCACGATCGCGGCCACGATGGACAGGCCGAGCCCGGCGCCCCCGTGCGCGCCCGGTTCGCGGCGGGCGCGGCTCGGATCGGCCCGGTAGAGCCGTTCGAACGCGCGCCGGGCGTCTTCCGGCGGCATCCCCGGGCCGGTGTCCACGACCTCCAGCGCGGCGACCGGTTCGCCAGGCGGCAGAGCCGCGCCGACCGCCGCCGCCGGAGGGCCGGCCGGCGACCGGTCTGGGCCCTCGCGCGGCGTCGGGCGCGCCGGGCCGGACCGGCCGGAAACGTCCAGGCGGGGCAGGGGGCGGCCCACCCTGACCTCGACGCGGGCGTCGTCCGGGGTGTGCTGAAGGGCGTTCGCGACCAGGTTCGTCACGACCTGGCGCAGCCGCGGCTCGTCGCCGAGGACGGTCACCGGCTCGAAGGTGTCGTACGAATCGTCCAGCGCGCCCAGGCCGACGAACCGCGTGGGCACCCGTACGTGTGCGTCCCGCACCGAGTCCGCCGCCACCTCCAGCAGGTCCACCGGGTGCCGGTCCAGCGGCCGCTCCTCGTCCATCCGGGCCAGCAGCAGCAGATCGCCGACCAGCAGCCGCATCCGGCTCACCTCGGACTCGATCCGGCCCATGGCCTCGTCCAGTGCCGGGCCGGGCGGGGCACCTCCGCGCCGGTACAGCTCGGCGAAGCCCTGGATCGACGTCAGCGGGGTACGCAGTTCGTGCGAGGCGTCGGCGAGGAACTGGCGCAGCCGTTGCTCGGACGCGGTGCGGGCGGCCAGTGCGCGCTCGATCTGACCGAGCATCCCGTTCAGCGCGGTACCCAGCCGTCCGGACTCGGTGTGCGGGTCGGCATCGTCCACCCGGGACAGCCGGGCGCCGCCGGGCCGGTCCGGTTCCAGCGCCACGCCGTGCAGGTTCCCGGCCGCGATCTCGGCTGCGGTCTGCTCCATCCGGGTCAGCGGCCGCAGCCCGATGCGCACCACGGTCGCCGCGGCGAACCCGATCAGCACGAGTACCAGGGCGCTGACCGGTACGTCGATGAGCAGCAGCTCCTCCTCGGTGCTCTGCACGTCGGCGAGGGAGACCGCGGTGACCAGGTACCCGGATCCGAACGAGGTGTCCGGCAGGTACGTCACCACCACCCGCCACGAGTTTACCGTGTACGGGTTCGTACCGGCGTGGGTCTTGAGCGCCGGGAACCCACCGAGGTCGGGATCGCCCGCGGTGGGTAGCGCGACCGGTGTGCCGTCGGCGCGGTACCCGAGAAACCGGGCGTCCGGCCCGAACGGCCCGCGCCGCACCGCGAAGGCGTTGCGGTTGAGGCCGTTGCGGGACAGCACCCGCTGCTCGCGCCGCAGCTGGTCGTCGATCCGGTGGATGAGCTGCCCTCGCAGCAGCAGCATCCCGGCCACGTCGGTGACCACGATGCCGATCGCGGCCAGGGTGGCGATCGCGACCACCATCCGGGTCCGCAGCGTCCATTCCCGCCACAGCCGGAGGCGCCGTGCCGGCCGGCCGCTCCGCCCGGCCCGGCGGAACACCGTCACGCCCTTCCGGGCCGCAGGCGCAGCGCCCGACCTCGGCGCCGCGGCGCCGCGACCAGCGACTCGCGGGCGTTCACCTCGTCATCGACGATCAGGACACGGGTCCCCGCCATGGCGGCTCACCGGCCGCCGACGACCACGGAGTCGCCCTCGGACAGCCCCGACTGGATTTCGGTGTACCGGTCACCCTGCAGTCCGATGTGGACGTCGCGCCGCTCGTCGTGGCCGTCCTCGCGAACCGTCACGGTACCGGTGCCGTTGGCGATGCCGGTGACCGCGGAGGAGGACACGAACAGCACGTTGTCCACCGACCGGGTGGTGACCGCGACATCGGCGCTCTGCCCGTACAGCAGGTCGTCCGGCACCTGGTCGAACGCGATCAGCACGGCGTAGCGGACCAGCCGGCCGGACATGGTACCGGCCGGGGAGACCTGGGAGACCTTCCCGGTGTACCTCTGACCCGCCCGGTCGGGCAGCGTGATGGTGGCCGGCTGGCCGACCGCGAGCCGCGCCACGTCGGCCTCGGTGAACTGCGCGGTGACCTCGGTGTCGTTGACCCCGCCGAGCGAGATGAACGGTGTGCCGCCCGGGGTTTCGGCGCCGCCGACCGTACCGGCGACCGAGAGCACCTTGCCGGCGACCGGCGCCGTGATGACCGTACCGGCCAGCTTCCGCTGTGCCTGGGTCAGCGCGAGGCGCGCGTTGTTGAGCTGCTGCTGGGCGGAGAACACGCTGTCGGTCGAGCCGTTGCGGCCGCCGGAGCCGCCCGACCCGCTCCGCGGGCAGCCGGCCGCCGGGTCACCGTTGCCCGTGCCGGGGCCGCGGCCCGGCCCACCGGGCTGCGGCGTGCCGCGGGTGCCGGTCGCGGTCGGGCGCGCCGTCGGCGGGTGGTCGCCCGCCGGCGGGATCGGGGACCGGGTCGGTGAGGCGGAGCTGTGCGGTGACGGCGCTGTGCTCGTGGACGGTGACGCGCTCGGTGACGCGGACGTACGCCCGCCGGCCGGCGCGATCTGGTACGCCGCCGGAACCGGGCACGAGACGTTCGTCGGTGCCGGCGTCTGTTCCGCGATGTCGAGCGCGTTCTGGGCCGAGTCGACGGCGTCCCGGGCCGAGTCGACCGCGGCTCGCGCGTCGGCGTCGTCGATGCGGGCCAGTACCTGACCGGTCGTCACCGACTGGCCGGGGCGCACGTCGACTTCGTTGACCGTGCCGCCGACACTGAAGCTCAGGCCACGGGTGGCGACCGCCTGGATCGTGCCGGCCGCCGAGGCGGTCAGCGAGACGGTACCCCGCCGCGCCTTCGACACCGTGCTGGCGGCGGCCTTCGGGCTGGCGCTCTTACCGCCGGCCATGACGACCGTGACGACCGCGGCCGCGGCCACGACCGCCACGCCTGCCGTGGTCCACCGCGCCACCCGCGTGCGCGGCACCCGCACGGCGCCCAGTCCGAGCCTCATATCGCGGGAGTCTTGCCGCTCGTTGTCGCGGTTCGCTCAGCGCCGCCTCGGAGCTTCCTCAAAGCGGTCGGCCGGAGATTCCGAGGTGTTTACGAGGTGCGTGTGACGGCGTATCGAGGCAAGGCCGGTTGCATGTCCTCGCCCCGCGTGAGCATGGCCACTCGGGCGTACCGGTGATGGGAGGCCAGGGTGAGGTACCGGACGCGAGTGGCCGGCCTGGTACTGGGCTTGGCGACGACCGGCGCTCTGCTCGCGTCGGGACTGGCCGGTTGTGGCGGCGGGTCCAGGGCGGCGAGCGGGCCCACGCCCGGCGGGGCACCCGGCGCGGGGCAGCAGCAGTTGCAGGCGTACGTCAGATGCCTCGACCAACACGGTGTGAAGATCTCCCTGCCCAGCGGGCGACCGACCGCGTTCCCGTCTGGCTTCGATCGCTCCCGCAGGCCGCCGGCCCGGCCCACGGTCCGCCCGTCCGGCTTCCTGAGCGCGGGTAGGGGCGGATTCGGGGGCATCTTCGGCAACGGTGGCCGGCCCCCCGCCGGCGTGTCCCAGGCCACCTGGCAGGCGGCCCAGCACGCATGCGCGCCCGTCCGGCCCAGCTTCGGTGGTCGCGGCGGGTTCCGTGGCGGCGACAACGGCGCCAACGCCGCGTACCTGAACTGCTTGCGCGATCACGGTGCGATCCCGCCCTCCGGCCCGGTGAGTCGCTTCGACACCGCCGATCCGGCGATCGACTCCGCTCTGAAGACGTGCGCTCCGCTGCGGCCCAGCGGCGGACCGGCCCCGGCTGCGTCGACCGGCTGACGCCCACCCCGCCGGTACCCCGGCCGGCACCGCGGACCCCGCCGGGTCGCTGCTCCGAACCCACCCCCGAGAGCCGCGACCCGGCGGTCAATCCCCTCCCGATGACCGCCGGTCTCCTCGTGCCCGCGCCTCAGGCGGCGTTCGCGACCACCGTGTCCAGCGCGACCTCGACCATGTGCGCGAATGTCTGCTCCCGCTCGTGCGCGCTGGTGCTCGCGCCGGTCTTGATGTGGTCGCTGACGGTCAGCAGGGTCAGTGCCTGAGCCCGGAACCGGGCGGCCAGGGTGTACAGCGCCGCCGACTCCATCTCGACCGCGAGCACGCCGTACGCGGCGAGCCGGTCGAAGAGGTCGGGACGGTCGGTGTAGAACGCGTCCGCGGCGAACACCTGGCCGACGTGCATCGGCAGTTCCCTGACGGCGGCCACGTCCACGGCGGTGCGCAGCAGTTCGAAGCTGGCCACCGGGGCGTAGTCCACGAGTCCGTCGAAGCGGACCCGGTTCATCGCCGAGTCGGTGGACGAGGCGCTGGCCGCGACGACGTCGCGCAACTGCAACTCCTCGGTGAGCGCCCCGCAGCTGCCGACCCGGATCAGCACCCGGGCGCCGTAGTCGGAGAGCAGCTCGTGGTAGTAGATGGACGCGGACGGCATGCCCATCCCCGAACCCTGGACGGACACGGACACGCCGCGGTAGGTGCCGGTGAAGCCGAACATGTTGCGCACGTTCGAGTAGCACTTGGCGCCTTCGAGGTACGTCTCCGCGATCCACTTGGCCCGGAGTGGATCACCGGGGAGCAGGACGCGAGGGGCGATCTCGCCGGGCTTGGCGCCGATGTGGGTACTCATGCCGATGATCCTGCCAGGCGCCGGCCCGGTACCGCGGGGACACCGGGGGGTTGTGTCCGGTACCCTTCTCGGCGGTGGCGTGTCCGAGTGGCCTAAGGAGCACGCCTCGAAAGCGTGTGAGGGTTTACGCCCTCCCGGGGTTCGAATCCCCGCGCCACCGCTCCACCAGGCCAAACGCCCGACCGGCGGCGACGTTCCCGTCGGGCGTGCGCGTCTTCGGTTCCGCCAGCTGGCCCGGCCCGGCACAGCAAACGGCGAGGTACGTGCAGCGCCCGGTGACGTCGGTCACTCGTCCCTTCGCAGCCGGACCACCGTGGCCGTTCAGCCCGCCACCGGCCGGATCTTCGCGTACACGTAGGCAGGTCCGGCATCGGACGGGTCGGGGGAGTCCAGCTGCCCCGCCCACAGCCGGACGTATCCGTTGCGCTCCAGCGCCCGCCAGGACGCCCGGTTCGCCTGCTGCATGGCGACCGCCACCGTGTCGATCGTCGGGTACCGGGCGAAGGTCAGGTCCGTGAAGAGCCCGATGGCCTTCGAGCCGATCCCCTTGCCGACCAGTGCCGGATCGCCGACGAGGTAGTCGATCCCGGCCGACCGGTCGGCCCGTACCCCGGCCACCGCCAGCACCCGCGCCCAGTCGGGCTCGTCGCTGATCAGGTACCGCTGGATGAGCCCGACCGGGCGCCCCTCGACCTCGATCGCGAAGACCTCGGCCGGATCCTCGCCGGTGATGCACGGCAGGTACTCCGCCTCGACGTCGGCCAGGTCGCTGGAGTCGCACCACCACGCCGCGACGTGCGGCTCCGCCAGCCATCCGGCGATTGTGGGCAGATCGTCGCGAGTGATCGGGCGCAGGGTCAGGTAGGCGGCCACGGAGAGCAGTCTCACATAGCAGACAGGGTCCGGCCCAGATCGCGACGCCGGCCGGTCCCCGACGCGGGGGTCAGCCGGCGTTTTGCCTGGTCACAGCGGCGGAGGATACGAGATTCGAACTCGTGAGGGATTGCTCCCAACACGCTTTCCAAACGGGTTTTCCCGTGTTCGGTATCGGTCGTCCAGGTGTGTGGAGTGCAGCAATGGCTAAGCGCGGATGTCCGCGAACGCTGACGAACGCCCGGGAATGAGACTGGAACTGAGACTGGTCATCAGGCTCCGAAATCTCGGGCTACAGCGCAGGGGCTTGACCGTACGAGTTTGCGCGAGTCTCGCACACCACAAGATCTTCTTCGGCTCTGACGGCCCGCCTGGGCGGCCTGATGTCGGCATACCGGTCGGACAAGGACGCTAGGACACGCTCTGTTGCAGACCATGTGCGGACGGTTGGCGAGCCTCCGTCGCGTATCTAGTCTCTATCGAGACATGTACATGTGTGGATATTGCGGGACGACGATCGCGATCCTGTGGACGATGCGTCAAGTCCTGCGAATGAGAGGCATTCGGAAATGAGATTCGGACGCAAGTCTGCTCGGGCATTCGTCGTCGGAGGCGTGGCCGCGATCGCCCTTATCGCGACCAGTGCGCCCGCACTCGCGTTTGGAACGCACGCGTTTACCCCGCAAGCGACGAATTGGTCCTTCTCTGACAGTAACGGATCGGGCTCGGAACAGATCTCGTATGGCACTTCCCTTTCTGAACAATGGGGATACAAGGTGTCGGCAACAGATCAAGCGTTGGCAACCGGCAATGCCACCGAGACGGCCGATCTCTTTTGCGACGGCTCCCTAGTCACGCATTACGGTCAGCACATCGTGCCGATCGATTATCAATTCCACGGAAGCAAGGGTGGTCTCAACACCACCTGCACCTACGAAACGCAGATACACATCACCTTCCCCGTGAAGGGTGGTACTGCTCCACTCAACGCGGAGTGGGATTGGTACATCACCTCCGTGAGTCCGTGAGTCCGTGAGGACTGCGAGAGGGCTAGCGTCGACGACCGTGGTGCGAGGCGCCGCGGTCGTCGCGTTGATCGCCGCTGGTCTATTTGTAATCCCGCACGTCGCCGCCATGAACTCGCGAGCGCCAAATGGTATCGTACTGGCAAAAGGGAAGGCCACTCGCGAACTAATTGGCAGCACATCCCGTTGGGCAATGACGGTTCCGCTGAAGCGTCGTCGCTGCTTACTACCACGAACGCTGGGGGATCTTCGTTAGCCATCAATTCGAGTAATGAGCGCAACCAGTCTTCAATAGGTCCAGGGAGCCCGGCCCAAGCGATGAAGGGTGTGACCATGAATCGAGAGCGCTTTTCTTCAACAGGTACGGTCAAATTTTGGAAGACCGATGAGGGTTGGGGTGTGGTGACCGTTGACGACAAGGAAATTGATGTTTGGGTCCACTTTAGCAACGTCCTAATGGATGGTTATAAGTCCCTTACTGCCGGACAGCGCGTTGAGTGTGTTTACGAGGAGCCCGGGCAGGATGGATATGAGGCCCGAGGCGTCAGCGTTCAGCCAATTTAGGCTTCAATTTTCGGTCGTTTGCCTGCGGGATCATAGGTCGCCCACCAGCCTGTTATACCCTTTCGAGTGGTATAGCTGCCTATCGGTCTAGTCGCGGTCTGATGTCGACCGGTGGGAAGATCTATGTGATCGCACGTAGGGCATATGTGCGACGGTGCCCGACCACGGCCAGGCGCCCAGTCGCATCCTTCCCGGCCCACGTGAAAGATGCCCAGCGCTAGCCGGTGCCGTTACGGCATGTCCGGCACGACCAGGCTCCGCCCGTGGCCAGCCCTCGCCGGGGTCCGCCACAGAGAGCGCCCGTGCCGCGCAGCTCTGGCAGGCCGGGGGATGGGTGTTCACCACGCCGACCGGCGGACCGGTGAATCCGAACACGGATTATCACGAGTGGAAGCAACTCCTGAGAGATGCTGGCCTCCGGGACGGGCGACTTCACGACGCCCGGCACACCGCCGCGACCGTGCTCCTGATCCTCGGAGTCGCCGAGCGGGCTGTGATGGGAATCATGGGCTGGTCAAGTGCCGCTATGGCGAAGCGCTACCAGCGCATCACCGACCCGATCCTCTAGGACGTAGCGAAGCGCGTAGACGGCCTGATCTGGCAACCGGACCAGTCTGCCGCCGAGACGACGCCGGGCGGCGCTGATGACCAGGGGGACGATGGCGAGGCCGGCGCGCTGGCGCGGGTCTGAGCACCCCAACTGAGACTAGAACTGAGACTACAAGATCAACGCCGAGTCGGTCCTTGACGGTCCGGCCCGGCGTTTTGCCTGGTCACAGCGGCGGAGGATACGAGATTCGAACTCGTGAGGGATTGCTCCCAACACGCTTTCCAAGCGTGCGCCCTAGGCCTCTAGGCGAATCCTCCGCCGAGAAGGATACCGGTCATCCTCGGCACCCGCGCACCGGGTATTCTTGGCGGAGCCTCTCGTGCGGCGTACACCTCGTGAACCTCCCCAGGGCCGGAAGGCAGCAAGGATAAGCGGGCTCTGACGGGTGCACGAGAGGTCTTTTTCGTCGCACCCGAGGGGTAGTTTGTACCCGTGGCACTGGCGCTGTATCGCAAGTACCGGCCGCGCACGTTTGCCGAGGTCATAGGCCAGGAGCACGTCACCGAACCGTTGATGCAGGCACTGCGCAGTGGCCGGCTCAACCATGCCTACCTCTTCTCCGGGCCGCGCGGCTGCGGCAAGACCAGCAGCGCCAGGATCCTCGCCCGGTCGCTCAACTGTGAGCATGGCCCCACGCCGGAGCCGTGCGGCGAGTGCGACTCGTGCGTGGCACTGGCACCCGACGGCCCCGGCTCGATCGACGTGATCGAGATCGACGCGGCCTCGCACGGCGGCGTCGACGATGCCCGGGACCTGCGCGAGCGGGCGATCTTCGCGCCGGTTTCCAGCCGCTTCAAGGTATATGTCATCGACGAGGCCCACATGGTCTCGTCCGCCGGGTTCAACGCGCTGCTCAAGCTCGTCGAGGAGCCGCCTGACTACGTCAAGTTCGTGTTCGCGACCACCGAGCCCGAGAAGGTTCTCGGCACGATCAAGTCGCGCACCCACCACTACCCGTTCCGGCTGATCCCGCCCGGTGTGCTGCGGCCTTACCTGGAGAAGCTGTGCGAGTCCGAGGGCGTGCGCGTCGAGCCGGCGGTGTTCCCGCTGGTGGTTCGCGCGGGCGGGGGCTCGGCACGTGACTCGCTGTCGGTGCTCGACCAGTTGATCGCGGGCGCCGGCTCGGGCGGAGTCACCTACACCGGCGCGGTGGCGCTGCTCGGGGTCACCGACGTCGCGCTGATCGACGAGATGTGCGACGCGCTGGCCGCGGGCGACGGGGCGGCGGCGTACGCGACGATCGACCGGGTGGTCGACGCGGGACACGATCCCCGCCGGTTCGCCTCCGATCTGCTGGAGCGCCTGCGCGACCTGATCGTCATGCAGCAGGTGCCGGACGCGGCCGCCAAGGGGCTGATCGACGCGCCGGCGGACGACCTGTCCCGGATGGTGGCCCAGGCCGAGCGGTTCGGGCCGGCGACGCTGTCCCGGCTGGCCGACATCGTCCACAACGGGCTCACCGAGATGCGCGGCACGACCGCGCCACGCCTGCTGCTCGAACTGATCTGTGCCCGGATGCTGCTGCCCGGCGCCGACGACTCCACCGGCGCCCTGCTCCAGCGGCTGGAACGGATGGAGCGCCGGCTCACCGCCACCGGCGATGGGCCCTGGGCGGCGCCGGTGCCGGTTGCGGGGGTGCCGGTTGCGGGGGGGCCTCTCGCCGGGGTGCCGGCCGCGGGCGCTCCGGGTGCCGCGACCGCCGCGCCGTCCGACCCCGCACCGGCCGCCGCGCCGTCCGACCCCGCACCGGCCGCCGCGCCGTCCGCGCCCACCACGGGTACGCCATCCACCACACCCACCGGCGCAGGCGGAGCCGGGTCGGCCCCGGTCGCCACGGCGGCCGTCCCGGCCGTCCCGGTCGCCACTGCGGCGGTCCCGGCCGTCCCGGGCGCCCCGGTCGCCACTGCGGCGGTCCCGGGCGCCGAGGCCGCGCCGCAGTTCGTGCCGGCGGCGGCGGTCGAGGCCGCGGCCGTGCCCCGGTCCGCTCCGGGTGCCCTCGACGCCGCCGCCGTGCGGCGGGTCTGGGACGAGGTACTCGTCCTGGTGGGTCGCAAGAGCAAGAAGGTGGCGGCCTGGGCCCGCGAGGCGACGGTCCGCGATGTCGAGGGCGACACCCTGGTTCTCGTCTTCAAGCACAGCTTCCACGCGACCGCCCTGGGCGCCGATCCGGCCCTGGTCGTCGAGGCGGTCTACGAGGTCCTGGGCGGCCAGTGGCAGGTGCGCTGCGAGGTGGCCGGCGCACCGGCCAGGTCCGCGCCGGCCACCCGGCCCGCACCGGCGCCGCGCCCGGTCGCGAGCCGGCCGGCCGGCACCTCACCGGCCGCCCCGGCGAACGCCCGGTCGAGCGGCCCGCCCGCCGCCGGCCAGGAGCCTGACTGGCCGGCGATCGCGCAACCCGGCGGCCACAGCACCGGCGACACACCGACCATGTCCGGTGAATCGGGCGCGGCCGGAGGGCTGGCGACCGGGCGCGGCGCCGCCGGTGCCGGGCCGGGCACTGCCGGTGGCCCGGCCGCCGCCGTGGGGCACGCGGCCTTCGGTGAGCGGGGTGTCGCGGGTGGGCCGGGCACC
This sequence comes from Micromonosporaceae bacterium, assembly GCA_040255525.1. Lineage (GTDB taxonomy): Bacteria > Actinomycetota > Actinomycetes > Mycobacteriales > Micromonosporaceae > Rugosimonospora. Next base: position 83,630 of record JBDZVD010000017.1, read on the forward strand.
GCGGCGGGTTCCGGCGCGGCCGGTGGGGCGGCAGCCCACAGCGGTCAGGCCGGTGCCCCCGCCCCGGACAACCCCGGGCAGGACGGCGCGGCCGCGGCGCGCACCGGCGGTGGGCAGGGCCGCGCGGCGGGCCGGGG
>JBDZVD010000254.1:0-3484 GCA_040255525.1 Micromonosporaceae bacterium
CCTGAGTACCGTTAGCCGTACTCGCGTTCGGCACATCCACACACCGACCCGACCCCACACCAACCAACTCCACGTCCTGCTGCCCACCCGACGGCGGCGGGCTGGACGGCGGCGTGCCGGTCGGCGAGCTGGTCGGCGACGGGCTGGTCGGCGGCGGGCCGCTCTGGAACTGGGTGAAGAAGCTCCACACCAGGTCCTTGGTCCAGGTCATCCAGCCGTCACAGGTGCATCCGTCGATCGGGCCGGGGTCGTGTCCCGCCCCGTCGAACGCGGCCCACACCACCGGGTAGCCGGCCCGGCAGCCGGAGTAGGTGGTGACGATGTGGGTCAGGCTGCCGTACGCGGGCTCCGGCGGGTTCTGCGCCGTGCAGCCGTTGTTACGGACGAACGTGTCGCGCAGGCCCCGGCCGAGCGAGATGTTCAGGACGTTGTCCCGGATGCCGTGCAGCCCGATGTAGGCCACCGGCTGGGTACCGCCGCTACATCCGCTGAGGTTCGCGCCGGAGTAGACCGCGACCGCGCGGAACGTCGTCGGCCGGGCGCATGCCAGCGCGTAGGTCATCGCGCCGCCGTAGCTGAAGCCCGCGGAGAACACCTGGGTCGTATCGACACATAGGCCCGTCTCGATCTGGCGGAGCATGTCGTCGACAAAGGTCACGTCCTGGCCATTGGTGTTGGCCCAACCATTGTTGATTCCCTGCGGTGCGACGAAGATGGTGCCGTTGCCGGCGTTGTCGGCCAACCGCCGCAGGCCGTAGTAGGACCAGTTGTAGCCGTCGGTTCCACCCGAGTCGACATCGTTCGCGGTGCCACCGACCCAGTGGAACCCGAAGATCAGCCGGTACGGGTGGTTGCTGTCGTAGTTGGCCGGGACCCGCAGGATGTAACTGCGGCTCTGGCCGCTGCTCTGGATTGAGTGCGTCCCGCTGCTCAGCGTGGGCGCCGTGCCGCATCCGGCGGTCGCGGCCAGCGGGGCGACCGTGGCGGCCGATGCCGTCGCGCCGTGGCCTCGGCCCACCGTCATGCCCAGCGATGCCAGCATCACGAGCGTCGCGACTGCGGCAGACCCGAGGACGGTTCTGTGTCTCACGGCTGACAACTCCTTTCACTCCTTCTGCCGTGTGTGTTTTGTCGTCGATTGCCTCCGCTGTGCCGGCCGGCCGCCGGTCGCGGGCTGCGACCCGTCCGGTTCGCGGGAGTGACGTCGCCGGGCCCTGCCCACCGACCAGGCCGCGGTGCCGGCGGGGGCATCACGCCGCGGAGGTCCCCGGCCGGGGTTGACGGACTCCTCGCGGGACAGCGCGGCGAGCCGGTGCCGGAGGGTCAGCGCCGTGATGCGACCGCCAACCCGGGTGACGGGTGCGGTCGGCGGGACGGGACGTAGTCGACGGTGATCGATGTCCATGGGGCCGGGGGTCGGATGGATCTGATGTATGTCGATAAATGTTTGATGTAGATCGGAACTGTACACTGACTTTTGTCAATGTGAAAGGGCATACGTCAGGCGACCCGGTCACCGGTCTTCGGCCCGTGCTTCGGGCGGCTGAGGAGCGTACGGCGAGTCGCCGACGGCGAAGCGTCGCGCGTTTCCCGGGCAAAACACCCTCGGCAGGGATCGGCACCCCTGCGAGGCGCTCACTGAGACATCTTATGTTTCGGTCGCCGGCCGCCGAGAGCTGCGTCCTTGAGGCTGGCCCGGAGAGCTGGGCATCCCGCGCGGCGACTGCCTCCATCGGCTTGTCGTGGCGCAGCCCGGAGTCCACCCGTCTCGTCACCGATGAGCCTGGGTCCGAAGCGGCCGCCGGCGATGCCGTGGCGGAGCGGGCGCCCATCGTGGACGGAAAGGCCGCGAGGGCGCGGTGGGCCGGCCAGCGCGGGCAGGAAGGCGGTCGGCAGCGTCCCGGTCGCCGGCGTGTGCGCCGTGGGCGTCATCTTCCCGCGGGAACCGTCGTACTGCGGGACCCGTCGCGCTGCGGGACCCGTCGTGCTGCGAGTCCCGGAGCGGATCGGCGCCCGACGGGCGGCGGGAAGCGGGCCGGCGGCTTCCGTCGCTGATCGACCCCGCACCCGCCAACGAGCCGCCCGTGGGCGGGTGCGGATACCGGTGGGTCGGGCACGCACTGCCCGGCCCACCGGTCTCGGTCAGGCGCCGCCGACGGCCGTGACGCCGGTCCGGGTGCCGACGTAGGCGTGGTCGCCGGACAGGGTGGGGGACGCGAAGTTCGGTGCCTGCCCGACCCGTACCTGCGCCAGCGCCGCCCCGGTGGCCGGGTCGAGCGCGTACAGCACGCCACCGAAGTAGTCGATCACCCAGACGGCGCCGCCGCCGATCACGGGGGAGCCCTCGGCGGGCACGCTGTTGCTGGCCCGCCAGAGTTCGCGCGCCGTCCCGTCGGCGCCGATCGTCACCGCGCGGGGCCCCGTGGTGCAGGGCAGGTAGATGGTGTTCCCGGAGACCGCGCTGCCGCCGAAGGCGTCGCAGCCGTTGTTCAGGTCGGAAACCTCACCGCCGATGCCGCCGAGGTTGTCGCGGCGCAGCACGTAGCCGACACCGGCCTTGCCGTCGGTGTAGACGTAGTCGCCGACCAGGGCGGGGGTCATCGATCCGAGGTCCTCGTCGCCCGCGTTCTGCGTTGCCCAGTCGGAGGGGGCGAAGAAGTCGGTCCGCTGCAGATCCGGTGACAGCGCGATGACCGAATCGCTGCCGTCGTACCCGCCGCTGGTGGACTCGCCGTTTCCGACCGCGAACAGCAGGCGGCCGGCGTCCACGACCGCGCCGGCGGTGCCCCAGATGCCCGCCTCGCGGGTGGTCGGCACCGAGTAGCTCAGCTTGCCGCTGCCCGCGGTCGTCACCGACACCACCGAGCCGATGTAGTTGCCGCAGTCGCCGAACAGGCCACCGTACGGGATGTAGACGCGCCCGTTGAGCAGGGTTAGTGCGCCACGCTGCTGGTGCGCCTTCTGGTCGCCGAGCGGTGGCTCGACCGCGGCCTGCACCTCCACGGCGCCGGTGTTGGCGTTGATGCCGAACAGGGTGTGCGCCCCGCCGGTTGTCTCGGCGACCGCGAACACCCGGTTGGTGTCCGGGTCGTACACCATCGTGCTGGTGATGCCCAGCGGGCTGATGTCCCCGCATGGCAGGTCGGACAGCGGCTCGGGGGTGCCGAGGTGCGCGGACCAGACGACCGCCCCGGTACTCGGATTCAGCGCGTAGACCGTGTCGTTCTCGGTGGCGGCGAAGATCCGGCCCTGTACGACCAGTGGCTGGCCGTAGACCGCGCCGTCGAGCGTCGCGTTCCAGCTCACCGACAGCGTGGACAGCGGTGCGAGGTCGGTCGCGTTTCCGGCCCGGGTGTTGTCATGGTGGTAGGTCGGCCAGTCCCCGCTGGCGGGCGGTGGGGACGAGGACGACGGCGTCGGCGAGGCGCTGCTCGGTGTGGGGGACGGGGGCGTCGGCGAGGCGCTGCTCGGGGTGGGCGATGCG
>JBDZVD010000123.1:0-19101 GCA_040255525.1 Micromonosporaceae bacterium
GGGCGGCCTGCGCCGCGATGGCCGGCACGCGCGCGACCGATCGCGGGGCGGCGGGTGCGGCGGAAGCTGGGCGGCTGACCACCGTCAGGACCACGACCAGCGCGCCGGCCACGGTCAGGCTCATCACGTGTCGCGCCCGGCTCGGCGCTCGATACGGCTTCACGCGCCCACCGTGGCGGTTGGCGCTGCCGGCGCGCTGCCGCCCCGCTCGCCTTCGCCGGGAGCGCGCGGCAGCGGCCCGACAGCGGCGCCTGATCTGATCGCTGCCGAACGCCATGGCGGTGGACTGCACAGATCGACGCGAGAGGGCGGGGAATGGACGGCGCCGACGCCGAACGGCAACGATTCGGCGCCCTCGTGGCCGCCCGGCTGCGCATGCTGACCGGTGGACTCGCGGCTCCGGTCCGCGCCCTGGCCGCAAGGCCCGGCAAACAGCTGCGATCGGCACTGCTGTTCGCCTGCGCGCGCAGCGGATCGGCCGACCTCGGGCAGCTCGCTCGCCTCGGCGCGCTGGTCGAACTGGTACACCTGGCCTCACTGGTACACGACGACATCATCGACCGGGCCGACCACCGGCGCGCCGGACCGACCGTCCACGCCAGCATGGGCGCGGAGCCCGCGGCGCTGGCCGGCCTGTCCTGCTTCGCCATCGCCGGCAGGGAGGCGGCCGAACTCGGCGGCGGATTGCCCGTGCTGGTCAGCCGCACCGTGGCCGCACTCGCATACGGCGAGATCCTGGATGTCGAGCGGGCCTTCGACACCACCCTGACGCTGTCGGACTATCTGGAGTTGCTCAAGCGCAAGACCGGCGAGCTGTTCCAACTCGCGTGCGTACTCGGCGCGGCCGCGGCCGGCGCCGACGAGGCCCGCCTCGGCGCGCTCGGCCACTTCGGTCTCGAGTTCGGCGTCGCGTTCCAGGTGCTCGACGACTGCCTGGACTTCGGCGCCCCGGCCTCCGGCAAACCGGCCGGCACCGACCATCTGCTGGGCCTGTTCGGCGCACCGACCCTGCACGCGCTCGCCAACGACGCGTCCGGTGCCCTCTCCGCCCTGCTGCTCGCACCGTCATTCACGGCCGCGGACATGCCGGCCGTACGCGACCTCGTCCGCTCGTGCGGCGGGCTCACCGCGGCGGCGGCGCTGGCCCGGCAACGGTACGACCTCGCGTGCAGCTACCTCGACGCGGCCGATCAGCCCACGCGAGCCGCACTGCTCGACGTGACCGACCGGGTCTGGGTCGCCAAATGAGCGAGCACCGGCAAGCCCACCAGAGCCGCCGCGCGATCGTGGTTCGGGCGGCCAGCGGGCGCAGCGAAACGATCGTATGAGCCCTCTGCGACGCTTCGACGTAGTCGTCGTCGGGGCCGGCCCGGCCGGCGCCAGCGCGGCGGCCGCACTCGCCGGGGCCGGCCGGTCGGTCCTGCTCGTGCATGACGGCGCCCCGGCCCTCTCGTATGACGCGTTCCTCGGCGCGCCCACCATGGAAGGGCTGGGGCGGCTACTGGCGGGCGAGCTTCCGGGAAGGACGCTGGACGGTATCGATCTGGTCTTCGGCACCCGCTCGCGCCGGCTGATGCCGGTACGGGCCACCGCCTGCGACCACGCGGTGCTCACTCAGGCGCTGCGGCGCGCGGCCCGGCACGCCGGCGCCGAGCAGGTCCTGGCCACCGCCCAGGTGCTGGGCCGCGACGCGGACCGGTTTCGTGTGGCGCTCAACGGGGCCGTGGTGCTGACCTCCCACGTGGTGCTCGCCACCGGCCCCCGCAGTGCGCACGGCGTGCCTGGCGATCCCGGAGCCCTCGAAACTCACCCCGCCGGCCATCGCTACTCCACCGGGATCGCCTGCGTGCAACGTTGTGCCGGCGTCGACCTCGACACCCGGATGATGCTCGCCGTCGCCGAGCCCGACGGCCACAACCCCCGCGAACGGCCGACCTGCGTGTGGGCCGTGCCGGCAGCGGATGGCGGGGTCAGCATCGGCGTCGCCCGAGTCGGTGACGTCCGGCCGGCGGAACCTCACGCGCTCATTGCCCGCGCGATCGACGAACTGTGCCGGGCCGACGCGCGCTTCGCCGGCGCCACACCGGCAACACCGCCGGTCAGCGGCTCGATCGACGCCGGCTTCGCACCCGAGCGCCTCAACGCCGCCGACGGGATCCCCGTCGGGGCCGCGGCCGGACTCACCAACCCGTTCACCGGCGAGGGCCTCAGCTCGGCGATCCAGAGCGCCCTGTTGGCCGCCGAGTCCATCGCCGCCCACCCGGACGATCCGGATGCCGCACGCGCCGCGTACGCCCGGCGCGTGCGCACAACGTTCGTGGGCTACTTCGAAACCGCCCGTCACGCGGCCCGCCGCTACCACCTGACCTGGCGCGTGCTGGCCGACGCCGCCGCCAGCGACCAGCCGTTCGCGGCGAAGGCCCGGCGAGCCATCCTGCTCCCCGAAGGAATCACCGTCCTCGGCGACGAACCCGTGCGGCTGGCCGACGCCGGGCTCGCCCGGCCGTTCCTGCTAGCCTGCGACGAGGTCGCCATTTCCGTGATCCGTGCGGAGTGGCCGTTCCTGGCCCGCCTGGCCACGACCGGCGACATCCACAATGACCAGCGGCTGCGCCCCGCCCACCTATTCCTCGGCGCACTGCTCGCCGCCGCGCCCACCCCCGATGTCCGGCACGCCACCACCGCCGCGGCGATCGAACTGGCCGCCCTCGGCGCTCTCGCCTTCCTGCACCCGCCCCCGCCGCGCACCGGTGCGCGCGGCGTCGACTGGGCGGCCGCCGCCACGGTGCTGTCCGGCGACTTCCTGCTCGCTCAGGCGTCCCGCCTGATCGCCGAGTCCGCCCCCGAGGTGTCGTGGTCCTTCGCCGACTGGCTGGGCGAACTGGTCGAGTTGCGGGCCGCTGTGCTCGATCCGGAAAAGAGCTCTCAGGCCGAACTGGTCTACGCGACGATGTTCGAATTCCCGGCGCGGATCGGCGCGAGCCTCGGCGGCGCGCCGGCGAATGTCGTGCACGCGCTCGCCGAGTGCGGCCACCACTGCGGCCGGGCGTTCCTGCATGCCGAGGACCTGTTGGCGTTGCGCGGCGACCGCACCCGGCTGGACACCACGCTGGAGACGATGCTCGCCGGCCGGTTCACCGGGCTGCCCAATGCCGGGCACCTCCCGGCGGCCGACGCCGCGGTGCGGGTACGCCTCGCGGCGGGCGCGGCGGCGGCCTGTGAGGATGCCCGCCGGCAGGCCCTTGCGTCGTTGGCCCCGGTGACCAACCCGGCCGCGACGCGGCTGCTCGATCAGTTCATCAACGCCATCGCCGCGCCGGCCAGCGCCTTGCCCGAGGTGGGGAACCGCACCACGAATTCGCGGTCGGCGCTGTCCCGGGACCGAAGCCCCTCGCGGAGGCGCCGCCCGGGGTGATGAAGCGCCCGTTCGCCGGCAGCGGGTAGCACGGTGCCACGCCGCGTCCCGGATGTCTCAGGCCCTCGCACGCGCCTGGCACGTCCTCTCCCACGCGGGCACGGGCTTCGCACGCTCTTCGATGTCTAGGGTCTAGAGTGAGCCGGGGAGCCGGGGCGACGAGTCAGGTGGCACAGCAGTGCCTTCGATCCGAACCTCCGGAGTACACCAACATGACGAGAACACGGAAGCGGGCGGCCCTGCTCGCCGCCGCGGTGGCCCTGACGGCCGCCGCGGGGATGGCCGGCGCGGTGTCCGCGCAGGCGGCCTCGGCCGGCTGTCAGGTCAACTACTCAATCGCCACTCAGTGGCCAGGCGGCTTCACCGCCAACGTCTCGCTGACCAACCTGGGCGACCCGGTGACCGGCTGGACCCTGAAGTGGTCGTTTTCCGCCGGGCAGCAGGTGACGCAGGTATGGAACGCCGCGCTGACCCAGAGCGGCAGCCAGGTGAGCGCCGCGAACGTGAGCTACAACGGCGCGCTCGGCACCAACGCCAGCACCTCGTTCGGGTTCAACGGCTCGTGGACCGGCAGCAACCCGGTACCGGCGTCGTTCGCGCTCAACGGCACGACGTGCACCGGTAGCGTCGCCACCGGTACGCCAACGCCCACGATGGCCTCCCCGACCCCCAGCCGCACCACGGCCAGCCCGACCCCATCGCCGACCACCTCCCCGGCGAGCGGCGCGGTGTACGTGGCGCCGAACGGCAGCGACAGCGCGCCCGGTACCCAGTCGGCCCCCACCACGCTCACCTCGGCGGTCGGCCGGATCGGCGCGGGCGGAACGATCTACCTGCGCGGCGGCACCTACAACGTGGCGCAGACCGTCACCATCGCGGCCGGTAACAACGGCACCGCCGGCGCCCTCAAGACCCTGTCCGCCTACCCCGGTGAGACCCCGGTCCTGGACTTCTCCGCCCAGGCCGAGGACTCGGCCAACCGCGGCCTGCAACTGGACGGGAACTACTGGCACGTGTACGGCATCACCGTGCAGAACGCGGGGGACAACGGCATCTTCGTCGGCGGCAGCAACAACATCATCGAGCGCACGGTGACCCGCCGCAACCACGACACCGGGTTGCAGATCTCCCGGGTGTCATCGAGCACTCCGCAATCCCAGTGGCCGGCCAACAACCTCGTGATCAGCTGCGAGTCCTACGACAACGCCGACTCCGGTGGCGAGAACGCCGACGGCTTCGCCGCGAAACTCACCGTCGGCACCGGCAACGTGTTCCGCTACGACGTGTCCCACAACAACATCGACGACGGGTGGGACCTGTTCACCAAGACCGACACCGGCGCCATCGGCCCGGTCACCATCGAATACTCGCTGTCCTACCAGCAGGGCACTCTCACCAACGGCACGTCCGCCAGCAACGGCGACCGCAACGGCTTCAAGCTGGGCGGCGACAGCATCGCGGTCAACCACATCGTCCGGCACGACATCGCTGTCGGCAACGGCCACGACGGGTTCACCTACAACAACAACCCGGGCGACATGACCGTGTCCAACAACGTCAGCATCGACAACGCCGAGCGCAACTTCCACTGGGAGACCGGTAACTCGGTGTTCCGCAACAACACCTCGTGCCGGTTCGCCGGCGGCGGCTCCAACGACAAGGTTGTCGGCGACGCCGACAGCTCCAACCAGTTCTGGTCGGGCACCAACGGGTCACGGTGCGCCACCTACAGCGGCGCCCTGGGTTGGTCCTTCGCCTCCGACGGGCACCTGGTCGTGACCTTCGGCGGCCGCACGGTAACGCCGTAACCGCGCCGCACCGCAACTCAAGCCGCGCCTGCGCGACCCTGCCGGCTCATCCGGACTCGTCCGGATGAGCCGGCCACGGCCGCCATGCTGGCCTGGCTCCCTCGGGCGCGCCACCGGTCCCGACCGGCTCGACGCCCTCGCCGCGACCAGGCCCGCCGCGCCCCGCCCGCTGCTTTACCGGCGGACCCGCTCGTCGTCCTCGGCCGGCATCCGCACGAACTGGTGGCCGCGGCTGGTCTTCCGCTGGTCGGGCAGCCACCCGCCCAGGACCGTGCCGCAGGTGCTCCGCGCGCACCCGGCATCCACGATGCCTCAGCTCTACGACAAACTCGTTGCAGCCAGAAGAGAATCGGGTACGTTACTGCTTCGTGTGCGCGTTCCCGGCACGCGAAGCGTTCCCGACAACCCCCGGAGAATCAGTCCCGTGGCCAAGCTGAACCAGATCATCGCCGTGTCGAAGGGCGTGAAGAGCGAGTCGCTGCGTTCGCTGACCGCGGCGCACCGCGACGTCCAGAAGCAACCCCTGCTGTCGGGCATCTCCCGCACCTACCGGCCGAAGGACGATGAAGGCGAACGGCTGCCGGCCGAGTCGACCCGGGTCCAGCTGACCGCGCAGGGCGTCATCCGCGACGTGAAGGCCAGCCTGACCCGGCTGTTCGACGTGGTGGCCACGCAGGACTACGCGAACTGCACCGCGACCGCCGACGTCGTGGTCGACGGGCAGACGCTGCTCACCGATGTGCCGGTGACGTACCTGCTGTTCCTGGAGAAGCAGCTGACGGACCTGCACACCTTCGTGGAGAAGCTGCCGACCCTCGACCCTTCGGAGAACTGGACGTTCAGCGAGGCGGCCGGCTACTACGCTACCGACCCGGTCGAGACGACCAGGACGAAGAAGGTCCCCCGCAACCACGTCCTGGCCGAGGCGACCGAGCAGCACCCCGCACAGGTGCAGGTGTACCAGGAGGACGTCATCGTCGGTACCTGGTCGACGATCAAGTTCTCCGGCGCGCTGCCGGCCACCGCGGTCCGGGACATGCTCGACCGGGTGACCAAGCTGCGCGAGGCGGTCAAGTTCGCCCGCGAGGCCGCCAACAGCACCGAGGTCGTCGACCGGCACGTGGGCGACCCGATACTGACCTACCTGTTCGGGTAGGGTCACGGACTCCCCCGTTGGAGCACGGGGGTGCCCGCAAGGGCAGAAGCTGAGGGTGAACCTGAGCCTGACGTATGCCCGGTCCAGTGGAGGTTCGAGTCCTCCTCGGCGCACCACACGCGCCGGTAGCCCAATCGGTAGAGGCAGCCGGGCGGCAGCTGAAGATCAGACTCTTGCTCCAGTCTCCGCATTCTCCACCGATCGCCAGATCAACCGGACGTGGACAACGACAGTCGAGATGCCAGTTCAAATCTGGCCCGGCGCTCTCGCGCGCCGGTGGCACAACGGCAGTGCGCGACGTCATCAGAATGATCCACGGCCTTAAACGCCGCTGGCGAGCGCAAATGGGTGGTATCTCAGACCCCCGGCGGATGGGTATGCCGCCGGGGGTCGCCCGTTGCTACCGGCAGCGCCGCAGCCGGATCCGCACGATCATGAGATGTTCGCCGCGCCGACGAACGCCTTCAGGTCGGCGAGCAGGGCCGGAGTGACGTCCACGGAATGGTTCTGCAGCCGCAGCAGATGCCGGCCCATTTTCAGGCGCACTTCGGTCTGGCCGCGGTGCCGGGTGAGGATCTCGTTGAGCCGCTCGACCCGCTCCTGGTCGACCATCGTCTGGCGCATGGTGATGGTCAGCGGTCGAGCGTCATTGGCGGCGCTGACATCCAGGATTCTCATGTCGGACACCGCGACGGCGACCCCGCTGTCACGGCGGTTGACCCGGCCCCGGATGGCGACGACGAGGTCTTCGGCGATGCGGTCGGATACCAGCTCGTAGGTGTTGGGGAAGAACAACACCTCGATCCCGCCGGCCAGATCCTCCAGGGTTGCCGAGGCCCACATCTTGCCTTGCTTGGTGACCCGCTTCGCCACGCCGACGAGCATGCCGGCGATCGTGACCTGCGCGCCGTCGGGCATCTCGTCGTCGTCGATCTGCGCGATGGTGTGTTCAGAGGCGCTCCGCAGGATCCGCTCCGCGCCGGCAAGCGGATGAGAGGACACGTACAGTCCGAGCATTTCGCGTTCGAAAGCCAGCAGGGTGCGGCTGTCCCACTCGTCATTCTTGATGTCGACGGCCAGCCCGACGTCGGTCTCCTCTTCCTGCATCAGGGAACCGAACAGGTCGAACTGGCCCTCGGCCTCCTTGCGCTTGACCGCGGTCGACGCCTCGACTGCCGACTCATGGATCTCGAGCAGACCCTTGCGGGTGTGGCCGAGGGAGTCGAAAGCGCCAGCTTTGATCAACGATTCGATGGTGCGTTTGTTGCAGACGGCGAGTTCGCCTTTGCTCATGAAATCGGGGAACGAGGTATAGGCGCCCTTCTGCTTACGCGTGCGCACGATCGACTCGACGACCGGCCCGCCGACGTTACGCACCGCGTGCAGGCCGAACCGGATCGCGCCGCCGACCGGGGAGAACTGGGCGAGCGACTCATTGACGTCGGGCGGCAACACCTTCAGCCCCATCCGGCGGCACTCGGCCAGGTACAACGCCATCCGGTCCTTGTCGTCGCCGACCGAGGTCAGCAACGCGGACATGTACTCGGCCGGGAAATTGGCCTTCAGGTAGGCCGTCCAGTACGCGATCAGGCCGTACGCCGCGCTGTGCGCCTTGTTGAACGCGTAGTCGGCGAACGGAACCAGGATGTCCCAGATGGTCTGGATGGCGTGGTCGGAGTACCCGTTGGCACGCATGCCGGCCCGGAACGGAATGAACTCCTTGTCCAGCACCTCCTTCTTCTTCTTGCCCATCGCCTTGCGCAGGTTGTCGGCCTTACCCAGCGAGTACCCGGCCAGCTTCACCGCCGCCCGCTGCACCTGCTCCTGGTAGACGATCAATCCGTAGGTCGGGCCGAGGATCTCCTCCAACGGTTCGGCCAGCTCCGGGTGGATCGGCACGATCTCCTGCAGACCGTTCTTACGCAGCGCGTAGTTGGTGTGGCTGTTCGCCCCCATCGGTCCGGGCCGGTACAGCGCGATCAGCGCGGAGATGTCCTCGAAGTTGTCCGGACGCATCAGCTTCATCAGCGCCCGCATCGGCCCACCATCGAGCTGGAACACCCCCAACGTGTCTCCGCGCGAGAGCAGTTCGTAGGTGGGTTTGTCGTCCAGCGGCAGCGTCAGCAGATCGATGGTCTGCCCGGTCGAGGCCGCGACGTTCCTGACCGCGTCGGCCATGATGCTCAGGTTGCGCAGCCCGAGGAAGTCCATCTTGATCAGGCCGAGCGTTTCGCAGGTCGGGTAGTCGAACTGGGTGATGATCGCCCCATCGTCTTCCCGGCGCATCACGGGCACATGCTCGACCAGCGGCTCCGCTGACATGATGACCCCGGCGGCGTGCACGCCGGTCTGCCGGACCAGGCCCTCCAGCCCCCGAGCCACCTCGATGATCTTCGCGACGTCCGGCTCGGAGTCGTGCAGCGTGCGCAGCTCCGCCGCCTCGCCGAAACGGGGGTGGTTGGAGTCGAACACGCCGGACAGCGGCATGTCCTTGCCCATCACCGCCGGCGGGTACGCCTTCGTGATCCGGTCCCCGACCGCGTACGGGTAGCCCAGCACCCGGGCGGCGTCCTTGATCGCGGCCTTCGCCTTGATCGTGCCGAACGTGGCGATCTGCGCGACCCGGTCGTCCCCGTACTTCTCAGTGACGTACCGGATGGTCTCGGTGCGCCCACGCTCGTCGAAGTCCGTGTCGATGTCGGGCATCGACTTGCGCTCGGGGTTGAGGAACCGTTCGAAGATCAGCCCATGGTCGATCGGGTCCAGGTCGGTGATGCCCAACGCGTAGGCGACGATGCTGCCCGCCGCCGAGCCGCGTCCGGGGCCGACCTGATGGCCGTTGTCCTTCGCCCAGTTGATGAAGTCGGCCACCACCAGGAAGTACCCGGGGAAGCCCATCTGGCTGATCACCCCGACCTCGTACTCGCACTGAGTGCGCCGGTCGTCGGGGATGCCGTTCGGGTACCGGCGGGCCATGCCCGCCCAGACCTCCTTCTCGAACCAGCTCTGCTCGGTCTCCCCCTCCGGGGCCGGGAAGCGCGGCATCAGGTTGTGGTAGGTGAACATCCCGCTGGTGTCGACCCGCTCGGCGATCAGCAGCGTGTTCTTGCAGCCGTCCGCCCACACGTCCGAACTGTTCGCGCCCAGCATCTCCTGGGCCGGCTTGAGGTAGTAGCCGGAGCCCTCGAGCCGGAACCGGTTGGTGTCGGCGATATTCGCGTTGGTCTGCACGGCCAGCAGGGCGTCGTGGGCGGTGGCCTGGTCCGGGGAGGTGTAGTGGGAGTCATTGGTGACGACCGGGCGGATGCCCAGCTTGCGGCCGATGTCCAGCAGGCCCTCGCGGACCCGCTTCTCGATCTCCAGACCGTGTTCCATGATCTCGAGGAAATAGTTGTCCGGGCCGAAGATGTCCCGGTACCTCGCCGCCGCGGCCAGCGCCTCGTCGGATTGGCCCAGCCGCAGCCGGGTCTGCACCTCGCCGGACGGGCACCCGGTCGTGGCCATGATGCCGTCCGCATACTCCGCGATCAGCTCCGTGTCCATCCGCGGCTTGCCGTAGGTGCCCTCGATGGAGGCGCGGGAGGTCAGCCGGAACAGGTTGTGCAGGCCCTCACTGTTCGCCGCCCACATCGTCGCGTGGGTGTACCGGCCACCACCGGACACGTCGTCGGACTTCTGGTCGGGCTTGCCCCACCGCACCGGACGCTTCTCGTACCGCGACTCCGGCGCCAGGTACGCCTCGATCCCGAGAACCGGGGTGATGCCGGCGTCCGTGGCGGCCTTGAAGAATTCGTAGACGCCGTGCATGTTGCCGTGGTCCGTGATCGCCACCGCCGACATCCCCAGGCGCCGCGCTTCGGCCATCATGTCCTTAATCCGGGCCGCACCATCGAGGATCGAGAACTCAGTGTGGACGTGCAGATGCACGAACTGGTCAGACACCGGTCGCCTCCCGCACACCGCTACCGGCAGCCATCGCCGTGCCCCGCAGTATGTGGGCGCGATGCTCCACCAGGGCGTTGTTCACCGCTGACGGCGACACCCCAAGGCCCTCAGCGATCTCGGCGTGCGTCATGTTCCGCGCGGCTTCGGCGATCGCGGCCTTGCGCACCGCGGCCATGACCGATTTCGCCTCATCGATCAACCGCGGGGCGCTCCGCGCCGCCGACAACGGGTCAAGATCCAAAATTCCGGTCAGTGAGTCCGCCAACGCGGTCACTCGACTACGCAGCGCCACGGCAACTGCATCCTGATCATCGGCCACACCACACCCTAATGCCACCCTAGGGTGTCAGCAACGACCAGCCGGCGTGGCGAACCGGGACATCCGCGCCGACCAGAAACCGCCGCATGGCCCCAATCGCCGGACGCGAGCAAGCCGTCACAGACAGTGATCAAAAGCCAGGACGAAGCTGCTCTGGCCGATGGCCACCGAACGGCAGTGCTCTCGGCGATCAAGGTGCCGGCCGCGCCGGGTCCGGTGGCCGGGCGGGAACCGCAACGCGGCGGCCTTGCGCGCCTTGACCCACGGCGAGGGCGTTGGTGAACGGTCGGTCATTCTGCGTGAGCCTGTAGCTCATTCAGTCTGCCCTCTAGCCATATTAGGTCTGACGGTCATACATTATGGTGGCGAGTGCGGTAATCCGCTGGGAGAGGAATCCGAATTGAACAGCGAGGGCCCAGACGGCGAACTGATCGACGACGGCGCCGCGATCCGGTTGACTCTCGACGGACAGCCGTTCGCCATGTACCACCTGCGGTCCGACGCGCCGCGGCCGTTCTTCGACCGCGTGGTGGGACCGGACTCCGTCCCGGTCACCCGGACGCTGCCAGTTGACGCGACGTACCCCGACTCGGCCGACCACCCGCACCATCGGGGCATCTGGGGCGGTCACCGCGCGGTCAACAGCAGCGACTTCTGGACCGAGTTCGACGGCCATGCCCGCGTCGAGCATCAGAGGTTCGAGGAAATCACCAGGCTCCCCGATCGGCTTCGGGTGCGTCACCGGCTCGATTGGCTCGATACCTCTGGCGCACCCGTACTTCTGGAGGATCGGGCGATCGAGCTGCACGGCGTGCAGCCCGACGAAGCTCGGATGCTGGATCTGACTACGACCCTGACCGCCGCCCACAGCCAGGTCACACTCGGCGGCACCAAGGAGGCCGGACTGGTGGCGGTTCGGGTGGCTCCGTCCATGGAGGAGCGCCACGGCGGCCGGATCGAGAACGCGACCGGTGCGATCGGCGAAGCGGCGTGCTGGGGCCGTCCGGCCGTCTGGTGTGACTATTCGGGAAACGTGGACAGCCATTGGGTCGGTGTCGCGCTGATGGACCACCCGTCGAACCTTCGGCATCCGAGCCCCTGGCATGTGCGCGACTACGGGCTGATGGCGGCCAACCCTTTCGGGTACGAGGATTTCTGCCCTGGCGGGGGCAGGGACGGGGCTCTCAGGCTGGGGGCTGGTCAGGCGGTCACCTTCCGGTACCGCGTGCTGCTGCACCGGGGAGACGCGAGTGCCGGACACGTCGCGCACCGCTACGCCGAATTCGCGGCCGGGTGAGCACGCCTGATGCGTCTCGCGGTCTGCAACGAGCTGTTCGAACATTGGGCCTTGGCCGACGCCTTCCGCTTCATCGCGCAGAGCGGCTACCAGGCCGTCGAGTTGGCGCCGTTCACGCTCGAGGGTGTCCTGGCTGAGCGGTCCGCGCGCCGCCGGGCACAGATACGGCGGATGGCCGACGACTGCGGGCTCGCCGTCACCGGACTGCACTGGCTGCTGGCGGGCACCCAGGGCCTGCATGTGTCCGCCGGCGAGCCCGAGATACGACGCCGGACACTTTCGTACCTGAGCGAGCTGACCATCCTGTGCGGCGAACTTGGCGGTCGGGTCCTGGTCTTCGGCTCCCCCGCTCAACGCAGCACCCCTCCCGGCATGTCGGCAAGCGAGGCGCGCAGCCGAGCCGTCGACATGTTCGCGGACTGGGCGGTGTCGGCCGAACGGGCGGGCGTGACGATCTGCCTCGAGGCGCTTCCCGCCGATGAAACCGACTTCATGAACACCACAGCGGACGTGGTCGACATCGTACGGTCCCTTGCCTCCCCGGCCGTCCGCATGGTTCTCGACGTCAAAAGCATGAGCTGCGAGCCGACCCCGATCCCGGAGCAGATCGAACTGGCCGCTGACTACCTCGCGTACTTCCAAGCCAATGACGCCAACCGCCGCGGCCCAGGCTTCGGCGCGACCGACTTCGTGCCGATCTTCCGAGCCCTTACCCGCGTGGGGTATCACGGCGATGTCTCGGTCGAGGCCTTCGACTTCACGCCCGATCCCGCCACCGTGGCCCGGGGCAGCATCGACTACCTACGCCGCTGCGCGCGCACCGCGGGGATCACGCTGCCCGGACAGCCGGTTGACCGACAGGAGAAGCGCAAAAGGTGATCGCCCAACAACTTGTCTCCACCGCGCCCGGCCAGATGGGGCTGGAGGACGTCGACGTCGCGTCGGCGCTGCCGGCCGGAGCGATTCTGGCCCTCGCCGGTGCCACGCTGATCAGCGCGGGCACCGAAGTGGCCAACTATCTCGGCCGCACCAGCCAGCGGGGCGCCGACAGCACGCAGCCGTACTACCCCGGTTACTCGTTTGCCGGAACGGTCGAGGCCGTAGGCGAAGGAGTGCACGGATTCCAGCCGGGCGACCGGATATGTGGCCCGCTGCCGCACGCCTCACATGCCGTCGAAGGTCGGCCGGAACGGCTCGTCCGCCTCAACCACATTCCGCCCGGCGTGACGTTCGCGCAGGCGGCGGTGACCCAGCTCGGGTCCATCGCGCTCAACGCCGTGCGCCCGGCTCGCATCCAGTTGGGCGAGCGGGTGGTTGTGGTCGGCGCCGGGCTGGTGGGCCTGTTGGCCGGCCGGTTGGCCCGCCTCGACGGCGCTACGACAGTGGCCGTCGTTGATCCGATCCAGGCGCGTCGCGACCTCGCCCTGACCTACTGCGCGGACCTGGCAGCCGACCCCGGCGGCTCTGCCACCACCGACCTGCTTGAGGCGTTGGCGCCAGGCGGGTTCGACGTGGTGATCGAGGCTACCGGTGCGCCGGCGGCGTTCGTCCCGTCGCTCAAGCTCGCCCGCCGCGGTGGCCGGGTGATCCTGCTGGGCAGTACGCGTGGAGCCGTCGAGGGATTCGACCCGTACAGCGACATCCACCTGCGCGGGTTGCACGTGATCGGTGCGCACGTGTCGACCACACCGACCTCGGCCACGGCGGACAACCGATGGACCGAGGCCGCCAACCGGGATGTCCTGCTGGCGCTGCTGCGCGACGGGCTGCTCGACGTCCAGCCGTTGATCACGGATACGGTACGGCCGGCGCGGGCGCCCGACATGTTCGCTTCGCTGGCCCAGCACCCCGGGCGTCACCTGGGGGTATTGATCGAATGGCGGCAGGATCCGGCGGTGGGTGGCGGCAATGACTGAACAGGCGCGGGCAGACGTGGACGGTTATCTGGCGGGATTGTTTCCGGGCGGTACCGGGGTGTCGCACCTGACCGTGTACGACTGGTCCAATCCGGACGGATTGGTCGGCGGGTCGGCGCACGCGCACCTGGCCTGCACCGAGGGGTACGTCGTTGTCGGCGGCCGGGGGCGCTTGCAGACGCTGGACCGCCGCGGGTTCGCCGAAACAGAACTGCGTCCGTTGACCGTGGCTTGGTTCAGCCCCGGGGTCATCCATCGGCTGGTCAACGACGGCGACCTGCAGATCGTTGTGGTGATGCAGAACAGCGGCCTACCGGAGGCCGGCGATTGTGTGCTGAGCTTCCCGCCGGAGTATCTCGCGAGCCGGGAGGATTATGACTCGGTGGCGATGCTGCCCGAGCAGTACAGCGGCGACCCATCGGGCGAGGCCGCGGCGCAGCGCCGCAAGCGCCTCGCCGTAGAGGGATTTGTGCGTCTGCGTGAACGGGTGGCATCCGAAGGCCCGTCGGCGCTGGAAGAGTTCTACCAGTCCGCGCTTGCCCTGAGAAAGGCCAATCTGGAGACCTGGCGCACGACCTGGAGCCGGGGGCCACTGGCGGCCGCGCTGCAGACCGGGCGGCAGCTGGACGCCCTGTCCAGGGGTGATCTCAGCCACCTGCACGAAGGCCGGCTCACCGTGATCGACCCGCCCGAGACCCGCCGGCTGGGCATGTGCGGGCGGCTGGCTACGTATCCGACGCAGCGGTGAGCCGCG
The DNA here is from genome assembly GCA_040255525.1 of Micromonosporaceae bacterium. Classification (GTDB taxonomy): domain Bacteria; phylum Actinomycetota; class Actinomycetes; order Mycobacteriales; family Micromonosporaceae; genus Rugosimonospora. Next base: position 14,611 of record JBDZVD010000123.1, read on the forward strand.
CCGGCTGCTGACGCGGCACCTGTGGTGCGACCGCCAGGGCGCGGTCCACCGCAGCCGCCGAGAAAACCTGCTCGCGGACCAGCACCGCCGCGCCGACGATACCGGCCTGGTCACCGAGCTGGCTCGTGCCCACATGCAGGCGCCGGATCGCCAGCGGCTGGGTGCGGGAGTAGAGGACCTCGCGCACTCCGGTGAGGAAATGCTCGTAGGTCAAGGCCATGTCGCCGCCCAGGACCAGGGCGGCCGGATTGAGCAGGCTGACCGAGGTGGCCAGCACCTCACCAAGGACCCGCCCGGCGTCGCGGGTGGCGGAGATGGCGTCCCCGTTGCCCTCCTGCACCAGCCGGACAACGTCGCGGCTGCTGCCGGCCGAGTGTCCTTTGGCCGCGAGCTGACGGGCCAGTGCCGCGCCGCTGGAGACCGCGGCGAGGCAGCCCTCCGCGCCACAATTGCAGCGCTTTCCTTCGGCCGCGGAGACCTTCGCGTGGCCGATGTCCCCGGCGCCGCCGTCGAAACCGTCATAGATGCGCCCGTCGAGCACCAGTCCGGCGCCGATGCCGGTGGCCACCTTGACGAACAGCAGCGACGGCAGCTGCGGGTACACCTGCAGCGACTCGCCGAGGGCCATGAGGTTCGCGTCGTTTTCGACGAAGACCGCGGCGTCGAAGTAATTGGCCAGGAAGTCCCGGATCGGGTACGCGTCCCAGCCGGGCATGATCGGTGGCTGGGTGAGCCGGCCGGTGGTCACGTCCACCGGTCCGGGCACCCCGAGGCCCAGGCCACACACGGATCCGGCGCTCCGGTCGGCCTGGTGCAGCAGTTCCTTCCAGTGGCCCACGGTCCGGCCCAGTACCTCGACGGGCCCGTTGTCGATCCGGGATTCCACCGCGGTCTCGGCCAGGATCCGGCCGGATCCATCGAGCACCGCCAGGCGACCATGGGTGGCGCCCAGGTCGGCGGCGAGGATGGTCTTGGGTTCGTAATCGGGCACCAGACGTTTCGGACGCCGCCCGATGGCTGACTCGTTGACACCCTCCTCGCGTAGGAAGCCGGCAGCCAGCAGGGCATCCACGCGTTGGGTAACGGTCGAGCGGGCCAGCCCGGTCAAGGCGATCAGCTCCCGCCGGGTCTGCACGCGTTGCTCCCGGAACAGGTTGAAGATGTGCCCGGCCGACGTGGAGATCGGACCATCCGCCGTCATCGTGTCCTTCCCCGATCTGACTCGCCTGTCTGTGTGCGCCGCATGGTGGTCAACCCTTCTCGGCTCCGGCGGTCAGCCCCTCCGACAGCAGCCTTTCGCTGAGGAAGAAGAGCACCATGATGGGCACGGTCAAGATTACCGATCCCGCCATCAGCACGGTCGAAGGAATCTCGATGCTGCCCGACAGTTGCGCCAACCCGAGGGACACGGTCCATCGTGACCGGTCCTCCACCAGGAAGAGCAGCGCGAACAGGTACTCGTTCCATGCGATCATGAATACGTACAGAGCCGTGGCCATGATCGCCGGGCGCGCCAGCGGCAGCGAGACGCTCCATACGACGCGTAGTCTCGAACATCCGTCGGCGGCGGCCGCCTCCTCGATGCTGCGCGGCACGGTCTGGAAGTAGTTGCGCAGCATGTAGATGGCGACCGGAACGGTTTGCGAGATGTAGACCAGGATCAGGCCGGCCAGGCTGCCGCGCAGCCCGATCCGGGTGAACAGCACGAACAGCGGGATCGCCAGCACGATGCTGGGGAACAGGTACACCGCGAGGAACAGGAAATGAACCTGGCGCCGACCGGCGAACCGCAGCCTGCTGACGGCGTACGCCCCGGGAATCGAGACCAGTAGCGTGACGATGACCGTCAGTACCGCGATGATGCCGCTGTTGCGCAGTAGAGTCACGAAGCCCTGGCCGCCGTCGCCGACCGATTCCAGTACCGAGCGGTATGTCGAGAGGGTCAGCTCGCTGGCGCTGGGCAAGATCCGGCCCGGCTCCAGCAGCAGCTGCTGGATGCTGCGCACGGACAGCAGCAGCATGTAGTAGAACGGGAACGCGCAGACGACCACCAGCCCGGCGATGATCAGCCACTTCAGCGCGCCGAAGACAGCCGTCTCGATCCCGTCCCGGGTCCAGGTGAACTGCTGACGACGGCGTCGACGGGCGGGGCGCAGCCGGCGCCCGGCGGCGGCGCTCTCCGGGGGGCGCTGTAGCGTGGAGCTGCTCATGCCACGTCCTCCAGACCCTGCTTACGACCGAACAACAGAAAGTACGCCGCGAGGCAGATCGCCAGTACGGCGGCGAGGATGGCGGCCTGGGCCGCCGAGCCGCCGACATCGGCCTGCGCGGTCAACAGCTGGTACACCCGCACGCTGACCACTTCGGTGCCCGACCCGCCGCCGGTAAGCAGATACACGTCGTCGAACTTGTTGAACGTCCAGATGAACCGCAGCACAGCCAGCATCGCGATCACCGGTCGCAGCTGCGGCCACAGGATGTGAGCGAAGCGTTGTGTCGGTGTGCCACCGTCGACCCGGGCCGACTCCTCCAGCTCGGCGGGTACCGCCTGCAGCCGCGCGAGGATGAACAGGAACGAGAATGGAAAGTATCGCCATGCGTCGAAGGCGATCACGGTCAGCAGGGCGGTCGGCACGCCGAGGTGCCAGCCGAACAGCGAGACGTGTCCAGTCTGCTCGGACAGGAACGGGATGGCGTGGTGCCACCCGAGGATGTCGACCCCGATGTGGTTGGCGATTCCGAACTGCGGGTTGAGCATGATCTGCCAGACGAATGTCACCGCCACGACCGGTGCCACATAGGGCAGCAGCATGATGCCGCGGACCATGACGCGGCCCGGGAACGGGCGGCGCACCACGAGCGCGGCGACCAGCCCGAGCCCGATGGACAATCCGGTACCCAGCACGGTGTACACCAGCGTGTTGATCAGTGCCTGCCGGAAGTCGCTGGAGGCGAGGATCGCGCTGATGTTGTCCAGCGTGTAGTTGCCGAAGACGCCGACCTGACGGAGGTTCAAGAGCCGGACCCGCTGGAAGGCCAGCATCAAGGTCCACAGCACCGGTACCACGACCACGACCACGATGATGATCAGCGTGGGGAGGATCAGGGTGAGTCCGGCGCGGGACTCCTGTTTGGCCAGCGACAGTGTGCGACCGCGGTGCGGCAGCCGGGATCGGATGCTCATGGTGTGACCCTTCGATCAGACGCGCGGCGCGGGTGATGAACGACCACCCGCGCCGCCCGCGTGTCGCCTGCTAGTGCAGCGATGACTTCAGTTGCAGCACGGCGCTCTGCGCCTGGTTGGCCGCCTGCTGGGCCGACAGTGTGCCGGTGGCTGCCCCGTTGAGCGCCTTGGGCACCGGCAGCGGGCCGAGGGTGGCACCGAGCAGTGCCCCCTGTCCCTGGGGGATCGCCCAGCGGTCGATGGTGGACGGGCTTGTCTTGAGCGCGTCGAGCACCTCTGGCGGGTAGAAGTCCGACAGCGGCGCCTTGCGGTCCACCCCGGCGGGCAGCTTCGTCCAGGCGTCCACGAACTTGCTCGGGTTGGACTTGGTGCCCTGCCGGACCGGGAACTTGCCCTCGGGGGCGACACCCAGCCAGCTCGAGTAACCCTGGTCGAGCATGTACTCCACGAACTTCTGCGCTGAGGCGGCGTTGGCGGAGTCGGTGATCGTCCACGACGCGATTTCTCCGAACTGCTGTGGCTTCGTGCCGTCCGGTCCCTGGATCGCGGTGACGATGCCGCTGTTCTTGGCCAGGTATGCCGGATCCGACTTGCACTGTGCACAGGTGGGTAGCGCGTCGTTACGTAGGCCCGCCATCTCGTCCAGAATGAACGAGGACCACACGGTCATCGCGGCTCCGCCGGCGAAGTAGGTGGCGCGGGTCGTGTCCACATCCTGGTTTCCCCGGGTGGAGTCGTGCTGGATCAGGTCGGCGTAGGTCTTGAAGGTGTCGACGCACGCCGGGCTGTTCAGGCTCACCTTGCCGCCGTCGATCATCTGGCAGTTGTTGGCCAGCGCGAAGTACTCGAAGGTCTGCTCGGTGAACGCGTCGTTGGGTACGGTGGCCATGGTGATGCCGGCCATCTTTGGGCTGTTGAGCACCTGGGCGGCGTGCTGGATGTTGGCGAAGGTGTCCGGGGCCGGCAGCCCGGCCTTGGCGAACAGGTCCTTGCGGTAGATCAGCAGCTGCACCCAGGCGTCGCTGGGAACTGCGCCCTGCGCGTTCTGGTACTTGGTCAGGGACAGGGCAGACGATTGGAAGGTACTCGGGCCCAGGTCGTTGATCACTTGCTGGTTCGCCGTGGTATTGACCAGCTTATTGCTGGCCATGTACTGCACTGCGGCCAGGGGAAGCGCACCGACGACGTCGGGCAGCTTGCCTGCCGCGGCATCAGACGTGATCAGCTGCGCGAACTGGTCCTCGTCGATACCGACGATCTTGACCTTGATGCCGGTCGCGGCGCTGAATTTGTCGGCTATCGCCTGG
>JBDZVD010000124.1:0-19052 GCA_040255525.1 Micromonosporaceae bacterium
TTGGTACGAGCGTCCGCCTGAAAAGCGGAAGGTCGGCGGTTCGACCCCGCCCCTGGCCACCAGCTCTTCGCCGGGCTGAACGAAGCGGTGACCAGTGAAAACTCCTGGTCGCCGCTTCGCTTTCGATCGGCGATCATCGACTTCTTGGTGCAGCAGCGAGGCCGGGCGATAAGTGGACGGTCAACGATCAGGCCGCTCCCACCTCGACAATGTATAGCGGAAGGTATACTTGAGTCGTGGCCGCACCGGAGTGGGATGCCCATCTGGGGTGAACGAGGTTCGCGACTGGATCCCGTCATTGGAGCCGGCTAGTTGCGCACGGGTCGTGCAGGCAATCGACGCGCTCGCCGAGGGAGGGCCGGGCATTGGCGGGCCGCCGGTGGACACCATCACAGGTTCGTCGATCGCGAATCTGGAAGAACTGCGGCCTGGCACCGTGCGCATTCTCTTCGTCTTCGGTCCGTGGCGTTCCAGCATCCTGCTCGTGGCCGGCGACAAGGCCGGGCGCGGGAACGAGTGGTACCGCGAAGCCATCCCCCTCGCCGAGTGGCGCTACGAGATCTACCTGAAAGAACGAGCACAAGAAGGGGGGCAGCGGTGAACAGCTACGTTCGTTCGAGCGACATTCGTGCCGAACACGCGGAGCGCGCGGGCGGCGAGGCGGCCGTGAGAGCCAGCAAGCAGGAGCTACTGGCCGAGGTCGTCGGTCACCGCCTTGCCGAGGTCCGTCGTGCACGCGGCCTGACACAGCAGCAGGTGGCCGACCGGATGGGCGTCACGAAAGGTCGCGTCTCCCAGATCGAGCAGGGCAAGGTGTCCGGTCAAGACGTGCTGGCGAGGTTCGCGGCCGCCCTGGGCGGCCGGCTCCACCAGGCGATCTACTTCGACGACGGCGACGTCGCCGCGATCGCCTGAGCAGGTCTCGCAGGTCCGCCGGGCACCGGACCCTGTGGCGCGCGTGTCAGCGACCAGACGGCACAGGTTGATACGACTGACGACGCTGCCAGCTGCTGCCGACCAGAACGCTCGCGCGGCGTGAGCCGGCGGGAGCGCTGTCCCCTACTGGCCGGCACCGCTCTTCGCGTCGAGGGTCACGTAGAGCGAGGCGTCGAGGTTGCGCAGGCTGAGCTGCGTGCCGCGCTCCTCGGCCCGGCCATACATCGTGAACAGCGCCGATATGCCCGCGGGTCCGCAGCGCGTCACCCCGGACATGTCGAGCACCAGCTCGGTGGGCCCGTCGTCGAGCAGCGCCCTCGCCCGGTGGGCGAGGTCTTCGGCGGCCTCGACATCGAGGTCACCATTCACCACGAGTTCCGCGGTGTCGTCGCGTCGTTCCCCGTCCAACCGCGATCCCGGCATGCCGCCACAATAAGCGGCACCCCCGACAGGACGCGGGCATGTGACGGTAACGGCAGGATGTCGCTCATGCGGATGCGACCGGCGAACGCCGACGAACGGCCCCTGATCTGGCCCATCTCGCACGGGGTGGCGGCGGCGGGCGAGACCTACTGTTGGGATCCCGACACTGACGAGACGGCCGCGCGACACCTGTGGATGATCCCGCCGCCGGCGGAGGTGTGGATCGCGGTCAAGGAGGTCGGGGGTCGGGTCAGGTCGCCCGGCGCCGCAGCGTGGCGACCGTGGAGCCGGCCAGGGTGACCAGGCAGTCCGGCAGCTGGCCGTCGGCCAGCGCAGCGCCGAACAGCGCCCGCCCCATGGACGGGTCGGAGTTGACGTACGCGCTGACGAACCTGGCGACCCAGCGGGCATCGTAGGCAACCTCGTCGATGTCCGGGAACTCCAGGATCCAGCCGCCCGGCCGGGCGTCCTCGCCGACCATGGTGGCGGCAAGGCAGACCGCCACGTCGTACGCGCCGGAGACGCCGGCTCTGTCCACCACCTCGTTGAAGGTGCCGGCCAGGGCCTCCCGATCTTCGCCAAGGGCCGAGCGCAGAACCAGTTCGGCGTCGCGGTACGGGTCACTCTCCAGCGGGATCACAGAAGCCAGCCTAAATTGCCGGGTCAAGCGGGGCGGCGCAGAAGGCAGCTGATCCGCGCGGTGCAGATCCGCTCGCCCTCCTCGTCTGTGATGACGACCTCATAGCTGGCCAGCGTCGCGCCGAGGGAGAGCGGGGTGGCCACGCCGGTCACCCGCCCGCTGCGCGCGGACCGGTGGTGGGTGGCATTGATGTCGATGCCCACCGCGATGCCGCCGTGGGTCGCGGCGGCGTGCAGGGCCGCGCCGACCGAGCCGAGCGTCTCGGCCAGTACGCAGGACGCTCCGCCGTGCAGCAGCCCGTACGGCTGCGTGTTGCCCTCGACGGGCATGGAACCCACGACGCGCTGCGGCGAAGCCTCACTGATCGTGATGCCCAACCGCTCGGGGAGCAGGGTGTTCGTGTTTTCATCCTGGTCCGGGCGGATCCTTTCAAGCGCGTCCATGAACACGGACGGTACTACCCGGCCCGAGGGCCGGCAGCGCTCGGAGTCACCGGCGCGCTAGTGTGCTGCCCGGGACCATCTAGTGTGCTGCCCGGGACCATTGGGAGGGAGACGGCGCCATGCGCCCAACACGCAGAGCTCTCGTGGCGATCGCAGCGGCCCTGCTGGTCGCCGCCGGCGGCTGCGGCTCGAATCCGACCAGCCCGGCCGGCAACGGACCGATCGATACCGGGATCCGGCTGTACGGCACGGACGGTAACATGAGCAACTCGTTCGGCGCCGACTTCAAGAAGCCCGGGGCGATCAGTGGGATGGTCGGCACCACGCCGCTGACCCCGCTGTCAGACGACTTCAAGCAGCGGCTGCAGTCGGTCGACCCGAACCTGGCCGACGACAACTACGCCGGCGAATCGTACGACGCCGTGGTCATCAGCGCGCTGGCTGTCGCGGTGGCGGGCACCACCGATCCGACGACCGTCGCCAAGTATGTCGACGGGGTGACCAACCTCCAGCCCGGAGGCGTCGAGTGCTCCCTGGTGAAGGACTGCCTGAACGCCATCGCGGAGGGCAAGGACATCGCGTACCGCGGCGTCGCCGTGCGCAACGGCCTGACCAAGTCCGGCGAGCCGGCGACCGCGTCCTACGGCACCCTGCACTTCGGTCAGAACAACAAGATCGACGACGGCAAGACCGAGTTCGTGTCCGCCGGCAGCAGCGATGACGCCAGCACCCAGGCACCGCCGCCGTCCGGCGCGCACGGTGCCCGGAGCGCGCAGCTCACCCTCGGGCTGATCCTGCCCAAGACCGGAGCGGTGGCGTACCTGGGGCCGCCGATGTTCGCCGGCGCGCACCTGGCGGTCAAGGAGATCAACGCTGCCGGCGGGATCCTGGGCAAGCCGGTCGTCGCGCTCGACGGCGACGACGGTACCGACGTCACCAAGGCGACCGCCCAGTTCAACACGTTCGTCAACCAGAACGTGCCGATCATGATCGGGCCGCCGTCCTCGGGCGAGGCGACCGCCCTGGTGCCGAAGGCGGTGGCTGCCGGCCGGATCCTGTTCTCCCCGTCCGCCACGTCGGACGGCCTGTCCACGATCGACGACCACGGCCTCTTCTTCCGGTCGTGCCCGCCCGACTCGTACCAGTCCCAGGCGCTGGCCGACGTGATCATGCGGGGCGGCGCGCGCCGGGTGTTCATCGTGGCCCGGGACGACGCGTACGGCTCCGGTCTGCGCGACGGTGTCAGCAAGGACCTCACGACGGCCGGCATCAAGAAAAGGGATCTGGCGAGCAAGTCCTACTCCGACGGCCAGAAGGACTTCGGCGCGATCATCAAGGCGGTCAAGGACTTCAAACCGGACGCGGTCCTGGTCGCCGGCTACGAGGAGTCGGCGAGTGTGATCTCGGCGATGCAGTCCGCCGGCATCACCTTCGCCCAGTCGTAGAACGGCGCACCCCAACGGCCGCCCGGCATCGCGCCGGGCGGCCGTCGCGGGTCAGGACCGACGGCGGCGAGAGAGAAACTCGTCCATCCGCTCGCGTTTTTCGTCGTCCTCGAACAGCACGGCCTGGCCCAACAGTTCGGCGACGGGGTGAGCGGCCGGCGCGTCCAGCGCAAGCTTTGTCAGCCGTACCGCGAGCGTGGAGCCGGCCGAGATCTCGTCCAGCAGCGCGTGGGCCGCCGGCAGCAGCTCATCCGGCTCCTCCACGACCCGGTTGACCAGCCGGATGGCGAGCGCCTCCGCGGCCGGTACCCGGCGGCCGGTGAACAGCAGCTCCTTGGCCAGGGTCTCGCCGACCAGCGCCGGCAGCCGGTACGTGGCGCCGGCCCCGGCCAGGATGCCCAGCCGTACTTCGGGCTGCCCGAAGAATGCCCGGGAAGTGCAGATCCGCAGGTCACAGGCGTACGCCAGCTCCGCACCGCCGCCCAGGGCCGGGCCGTCGATCGCCGCCAGCGTAGGCATCGGCAGCCGGCGCAGCCGCTCGAAGAGGCCCACGTTGATCCCGGCCAGCGCTTCCAGCCGGCCGCGGTCGCGCAGTTGCCCGATGTCCGCGCCGCCCGCGAACACCCCGTCGGTACCGCCGGTGAGCAGCAGCAACTTCGGTTGCGCCTCCAGCGAGGCGCACACCTCGTGGAGGGCCGCCACCATGCCGGCGTCGATCGCGTTGCGCTTCTCCGGGCGGTTCAGCGTCACGATCACCCGGTCGTCGCGCTCCTCGATGCGCAGGGAGTTCACTGGCGTACCCCGTCCTTCCACTCGTAGAAGCCGTGGCCGGCCTTGCGGCCGAGGCGCCCCTGCTCCACCAGCGATTCAAGCAGGGCGGGCGGCTCGAACCGCGGACCGTACGCGTCGCGGAGCGTCCGCGCGATGTCCAGCCGCACGTCCAGCCCGACCAGGTCGGTCAGCTCCAACGGGCCCATCGGGTGCCGGTACCCGAGCATCATCGCCTTGTCGATGTCGGCCGCGCTGGCCACACCGTCCTCGACCATCCGGATCGCCTCCAGGCCGAGCGCGATACCCAGCCGGGACGTGGCGAAACCGGGCATGTCCCGGACCACGATGGCGTCCTTGCCGAGCCGGGCGGCCAGGGCGCGCGCGGCGCCGACCACGTCGGGCCCGGTACCGTCGGCCACCACGATCTCCAGCAGGGGCATGACCCACACCGGGTTGAAAAAGTGCAGGCCGATCACCCGTTCACCGAGCGAGCCGATCGGGATGCTGGACGTGTTCGAACCGAGCAGGGCCGGGTGCTTCCCGGCCGCCTCGGCGAGGACCGCCCGCTTCAGGTCGAGCCGCTCGGGCACGGCCTCCACGATCACGTCCGGCCCGTCGGCCACCTCGGCCAACGCGTCCCGCCACGTGACGCGGGTACTGGCCGCCGAGGCGTCCGCCTCGGACATCCGGCCCCGGGCCACCGCCCCGGCCCACAGGCCGCCCAGCCGCTCGCGGGCGACATCCGCGCAGGTCGGCGACGTCTCAACGACTTCGACCTGGTACCCGGCGCCGGCGGCCACGTAGGCGATGCCGGTCCCCATGGTGCCGGCTCCGATCACAACGAAACGATCACTCATGCTCGGATTGTGTGCCCCGGTCGCAGTGATTGGGCAAGTCGCTTACGGTGAACGCCGACATGTACCGACCGATCTGGCTCGGCGCGTCCGGTTCGGCGCGGCGTTCCAGATCAATCGCCGACCGTGAGAGGGAAATGCGATGGCTGAGGGCGAGACTGTAGAGACTCGTGGTGACGACCGGCACGACCTGATCGCCGCTGACACCAACAACGACGGCAAGGCCGACCTGTGGGCAACGGATACCGACGGCGACGGCAAGGCCGACCTGTTCCAGTTCGACACCGACGGCGACGGCAAGGTCGACGTCACGATGGTCGACCTGAACCAGGACGGTACGCCCGACACGATCGTGGACGGCGACGGCGGCCACGCCCCCGAGGTCTGATCCGTTCCCGTCGACGACCGCGTTGCCGGCAGCCGTGCCGGGCGTGCCGCTGCCGGCAACGTGTGCGCAACCGCGCCGGGTACCACCCGCCGCCGCAGCCCCGAGTGGCGGCGGCTCAGCTGCCACCCAGCGCACGGATGGCCAGCGCCAGTCCGACCGCCAGTACGGCGGCGCACAGGCACCCGATCAGCCAGGACCAGTCGGTCGTGGACGCGCCGTCCGGGGCGTATGCGTCCGGGTGGCCCCGGGCCTCCAGCAGCTCCCGCTGGGCCAGCGCCGCCGCCCGGTACCGGGCGGCCCGCCGCCCGCCCCGGGACACCTCCAGCGCCAGTAGCGCCTGGGCCCTCTGCAGCCGCCGTACCGCCCGCCGCCCGGCCGGGCCGCAGCGCGCCCCCGCGTACCGGCGGGCCGCCGCCCGGGTCCGTGCGGACCCCAGGGCCGCCAGCTCCCGTACCGTGGCCACCCGCTCGTCGCCGACGAGCTTCTCCAGGTAGTACCCGGCCTCCCGGCGACCGGCCTGGCGGATCAGCAGCGCGACCAGCAACAGCGCCGGGATGCCCTTGAGGAGCAGCGCCGCCAGCACGCCCGGGCCGCCGTACCCGAACCCGTCGGCGAGCAGGGGCGAGTTCCAGCCGAAGTGGAACAGCCAGGCGCCGGCCAGCGCGCCCAGCGCGGCACCCCAGCGCCGCCAGGCCGGCCGGTCCTGATGCAGCGCGGCGTACGCGATCCCCGAGCCGGCCAGCGCGGAGAACAGCGTGTGGCTCCACAGCCCGCCGAGGAACCCGCGCAGCAGGAACGTGCCGACGACCGGCCGCAGGCTGTCCCCGTCGCCGGCCAGTGCGACCGCGTTCAGCGCGTACACGATGTCCTCGACCACCTGGAAGCCCAGCCCGACGAACGCCCCGTAGACGAACCCGTCCACCACGCTGTTCACCTGTGCCCGGGCGATCAGCACGATGACCACGACGCCCAGCGTCTTGGCCAGCTCCTCGACGGTCGGGCCGGCCACCGCCGGACCCCAGCTCGCGGCGAACGCCGGCGACACCAGCTTCGCGAGCAGGTCGTGTACCGCCGTGTCGCCGCGGACCGCGACCGACGTGGCGGTCAGGGCGCCCCAGCCGAGGGCGGTGAGCAGCAGCAGCGGCGGTTCCCGCTCGAAGTAGTCGAGGCCGCGCACGAACACCACGAACAGCACGGCGTACAGGCCGAACAGGCCGACGGCCAGCGCGGTGGCCGCCGGGTACCCGGCCGCTTCCTGGCGCAGCAGGCCGCCGATCTGCCAGGCGCCGACCACGAGCAGCACGATCAGCAGCCAGAACGCCGGCAGCCGCAGCGACCGGCGGGCCCGGGCCCGGGGCGGGGTCGGGATGACCAGTCCCGGCTCGGGCACCACCGGAGGGCTGTCCGAACCGGGGGCGTGATCCTCGATGTGCGCGCTCATGACCGGCCGAAGGCGATGCTCCGGACGCTGGCCTCCAGCGCCTGCAGCGAATCGTGCAGCTCCAGGTCACCGCCCGCGAAGGTCACTTCGACGGCGGTACCCGCGGCGAGGAAGGCGTAGTACCTGCCCTGCCGGCCCGGCGAGGTGTACCCGCCCTGCCGCCCGAGCACCCCGGCTCCGGTGCGTACCGGCACCTCGACCCCGGTCACCTGGTACCCACGGGTCGCCGTGATGTTCTGGCGCAACTGCGCGGTGACGTCGTCGAGCGCGCCGTCGAACGGCAGCGCGCGGATCGCGTAGCGCACGCTGCCGAGCAGGAACAACGCGGTCCCTTGATCCTGCCCGGGCGAGGTGTGCGTGACGTCGACCTGCGCGCCGGCCGGCGGCAGCAGGCTGACTCCGTCACCGATGTCGTACCGGACACCGGCCGGTACCGGTCGGGCCGAGGCGACGGCGCCGTCCAGGGCGGGCAAGCCGAAGCTCAGCCCGGCCAGCACAGCGAGCACCGCCACGCTCCACAACATGTTGCGCAGCAGCCGGGAACGCACTCCCTGACGCTACCGCCCGGCGACGACGCGTGGTGGTTGCAGGTCGGCGGTCGCCGGGTCACGCGGTCGAGCCGGCTGATTCATGAGTCAGGGGCAGGCGGCGTGCACCTCACACACCGTCTGCCCCTGATTCTTCGCTCGTCCGTCGATCGAACCGCGTTGCCGGTCGCGCTCAGTCCCCCTGGCGCTGCTGGGGGATCTGCCCCTGCAGCAGGGCGCGTACCTCCGACTCCCGGTACCGGCGATGGCCGCCGAGCGTGCGGATCGCGCTCAGCTTGCCCGCCTTGGCCCACCGAGTGACGGTCTTCGGGTCGACGCGGAACATCGACGCAACCTCGGCCGGGGTCAGCAGCGGCTCAGGCTCGTGCGTACGCGATGCCATCGGTCACTCCTCCACAGATATTTCGCCGCCTCCGCGGAAAGAAGCACGTCGGCGAGCATCTACGAACGACGGCCGGGGTCCCGCCGGCCGACGCGATTCCATGGTCCGGCTAGTCCCGCATGTCCGACATGGACCGAACGGCTGAAGGTCCGTGGATGGACGGATGATGAATGCCCGATTTTTCCGCATTTTGTACAACAGATAATGTCTTATTTGGATGATTTACTACGCTGCGTGATCGTACGAATACGAGCCATTCTCGACTTAATTGCTCCGTTCGAGCAGTTGAACCGCCCGCCACCTGGCCACTAGCTGCTCATACGCTTCGGTCGCGGAGTCGGCGTCGCCCTGCGACAGACCCGCCAACCCGGCAGCCACCAGACCCGGGGAGTCATCGGCGGCGAGTGCATCATCCGACAGAAGCGGGACGAGACCGCTGTAGTCGAGCTCGACCAGCGACCGGGGGTGGAACTCCTCCAGCCACCGGGTGCTCTCCTCGACCGCCTCGGTGATCGGCGCGTCGCCGAGCGCCTTGCGGAGCACCGAGTGGGCCCGGTGCGCGCGCCGCCGAGCCTTGGAGATCTCCGTCCGGTAGCGCAGGACCCGCCGGCCGGGCCGGACGGACAGGTGCTTCTCCGACAGGTCGACGAACACGAACCAGCGCAGCGGCACGCCCCACGTGGAGACCTGTTCGTGCACCCGGGGCATCCCCTGCTCCAGCACCTTTGCCCCGCTGCGCCAGTCCTCCACCACGGACTTGGCCAGGCCGGCGAGCGTCGGTGGCACGAACGCGTCGGCGAGCACCGCCGGCACGCCGTCCCGGGCGGACAGCGCCGCTTCGGCGACCCGGAACCGCAGGTTCCACGGGCAGATCAGCAGGGTCTCGTCGGTCTCCAGGACGTACGCCTCGTCCGGCAGGTCGGGCAGTCTCGTCCAGCCGGCACCGAGTGCCTCCAGGACGACGGTGCGCTGCCGGCCGGGGCCGTCCAGCGGTCCGATGGCACGGCCGTCCTTCACGTACCGGCGCCAGTAGAGTTGGCGCTCGCGGTCGAAAGCGGTCAACGGCTCGTACACCCGAAGGTAAGCGGCGAAATTCGAGGGCACGCAGGCGATCGTGCCACGCCGGGCGGTGGTTTCGCTGCCGCGTACGCAACAGGCCGCCGGCATTAGAGTTCGTGATATCCGGCAACACCCCGCCGGATACCGACGCGGACCCCACAAGGGAGTGTTGCCATGGGCGTGTTCAACAGTGACAGTGATCACGAACAGGTGGTGTTCTGCCAGGACAAACAGTCCGGGCTGCGAGCGATCATCGCGATCTACTCGACGGCGCTCGGACCGGCTCTCGGCGGCACCCGGTTCTACCCGTACGAATCAGAAGCCGACGCGTTGCACGATGTGCTCGAACTGTCCCGTGGCATGGCGTACAAGAACGCTCTCGCCGGACTCGATCTCGGCGGCGGGAAGGCGGTGATCTGGGGCGACCCGGAGCGGGACAAGTCCGAGCCGCTGCTGCGCGCGTACGGCCGGTTCGTCGCCTCCCTCGGCGGTCGTTACTACACCGCCTGCGACGTCGGCACCTACGTGCAGGACATGGACATCGTCGCCAGGGAGACGACGTTCGTGACCGGGCGAAGCGTCGAGCACGGCGGCGCCGGTGACTCGTCGATCCTTACCGCCTGGGGCGTCTTCCAGGGCATGCGCGCCGCCGCCGAACACCGGTGGGGTACCCCGTCGCTGGCTGGCCGCACGGTGGGCGTCGCCGGCCTGGGCAAGGTCGGCAAGCACCTGACCGCCCATTTGCTCGACGACGGCGCCTCGGTCGTCGCCACGGACGTCTCCGACCGCGCCCTGGACTGGGTGCGGGCGACGTACCCGCAGGTGAGCATCGTGGACACCGCCGACGCCCTGATCCGCTCCGACATCGATGTCTACGCACCGTGCGCCCTCGGCGGTGCGCTGGACGACGAGACCGTACCGGCGCTGCGCGCCACGATCGTGGTGGGTGCCGCCAACAACCAACTCGCCCACCCCGGGATCGACAAGGTACTGGCCGATCGCGGCATCCTGTACGCGCCGGACTACGTGGTCAACGCCGGTGGCGTGATCCAGGTGGCCGACGAGATCGAGGGGTTCAATTTCGACCGGGCGAAGCTGCGGGCCACCAAGATCTACGACACCACCCGGCAGATCCTCGCGTTGGCCGATGCCGAAGGCGTACCTCCGGCGGCCGCCGCGGACCGGCTGGCCGAACGGCGGATGGCCGAAGTCGGTCGGTTGCGGACGATCAGGCTCTGACTGCCCAGGACCGGCGAAAGCCGGCCGGTTGACCGCGGTGTCCCGGTCCCACCGGCCACCGGTCAACCCCGGTTCGGCTCGCCGCTCCCGGTCGGCGAGCCGGACCGCGGGTAAGGACCGGGTGGCGGAGGGCCGAGGTGCCGAACCTGGCTCTCGACATGTACCGTATGAGCCACGAGAGATGCCTGTAGTCATCGGGGCGCGTCTGGATTGGGCTGCCCCGTAATTCTGTGCGAGGGGGTCGAGCCATGGGGCGCGGCCGAGCTAAGGCGAAGCAGACAAAGGTGGCCCGGGAGTTGAAGTACCACTCCCCGAACACCGACCTCGCTGCACTGCAGCGCGAGCTCGCCAGCAGCGAGAAGTCGAAGGAGCACTTCGACAACTACGGCGAGTACCTTGACGACGACTCGGACGACGAGGACGACGAGGACGAGCCGGACGACGGCGCCTGGGCGCCCGGCCATCGGTAAGGACTGGACGGCACACAAGCACGCGGCATCTCCCGCGTGCTTAAGTGTGCCGCCAGAACGCTCGGTGTGATCCATCACACTCCGGATCGGTCCGTACCCGCCGGCACTCGGCACGCGGACAGCCGACCGGGTCGTGCCGCGAAAAGTCGATCACGACTGCTCGGCGACCGCAGGGCGCGCGGGCAGCACATTCACCGGCCGGACGGTGCCTCGGCAATTCCCGGGAACGCCGTCACCGCGGTCTGTTGGTGAACTGGTAGAAGGTCGGGAACGCGTCCTCGAACGGGCGCCACCCCGCGGTGCGGTCCCCGCCGTCGGCGCGGGAACGCCACGTACGCTCCGCCTCGGCCAGCATCGCGACCAGGCCCGGCCCGGCGGCGCGTACCCTCTCGACGATCGGCTCAGTGGCCTCGGGCATACTCCAGCACTCCCTCCAACAGGCAGATCTTGCTGTTTCGGCAATGGTCGGTCTCGGTGCCGTCGAACCGGCCGTGCTCGAAGTACCGGTTGGAGGCGTGCGCGCCGCCGCAGAAGCCGAAGTACCGGCAGCTCGCCCGGCATGCCTCGACGCCGGCCAGGTACTCGCCGATCCACCCCTGCGAGGTCTGCGCGGCGTGCGCGACGATCTCGTGCAGCGGGCGGTCCAGCACGTTTCCGGATGAGAAGTCGCCGTACCGGGGGTCGTCGAAGCCGGCCAGCTCCGGGGAGAGCAGTACGACCCGGCCGTCCTGACCGATCGCCGGGATCGGGTCCAACTGGCGCGGCAGCAGCTGGTCGTCGGTACCGGCCAGGGCAGCTCCGGCGTACCGCAGGGCCCACTCGATCTCCCGCAGCTCGATCCGGGGATCCGCCCGCCACGCGGCGGTCAGCTCCGCCCAGAACGTCCGCATCGCGCCGCCGGGGAACCCGGTGCCCCGGGCGTTGACGCCCTCCCGTTCCTCGACGTTGATGCCCAGCGCGTAGCAGCCCAGGTCGAGGAAGAACTCGTACAGCTCGGCCGCCAGGCCCGGCCGCGGGTCGGACACCACGCAGAGGGCGGCGAACGGGATGCCGTGCCGGCGCAGCGCGGCGATCCCGCCCAGGATCCGGTCGTAGGCCAGCGCGCCACTCCGCAGGACCCGCCGCTCGGCCAGCCGTGCCGGACCATCGACGCTCACACCCACCCTGACCTCGTGCTCGGCGAAGTACTCGCACCAGGCGTCGTCGATCAGGGTGGCGTTGGTCTGGATGTGGTGCTCGACGCCGTCGAACGGGGCCATGAGGCGCTCCAGGCGGCCACGGCCGACGCTGGTCGGCTCGCCGCCGTGCCAGACCACGGAGAACCGGGGGGACTGAGCCGCCCAGGTGTTCACCGAGCCGGCCACCGCCTCGGCCACCGCGACCGGCATCCGTCGATCGTCGGCGCGCAACGGAAGGTAGCAGTACGCGCAGTCGAGGTTGCACAAGGTCGTGGGCTGCATGATCACGTATGACGGAACCACGGCTATCCCGCGCATCCCGCTCCACATCGGAGACGACAAAGTCCCCTCCTCCGTTTAGGGGAGTGTCGATTCAGACTAGGGGCTCCCAGCCGTACCGGCCAGCCGGCCGGCGCGGAAGGTACCCCGGCCTCATCCGAATCGCGTCACGCTCAGCCCCTCGTGTGCGAGCCCACCATCTGCACGGCGCCGGTGCCCTCGACGATCTCCCCGGCGATCCACGCCGGCACCTTCCGGGCGGCGAGGAACGCCAGTGCCCGGTCGGCGTCCTCGGCCGAGACGACCGCCATCATCCCCACGCCCATGTTGAACGTGCTCTCCATCTCGGCGCCGTCGATGCGCCCCCTGGTCTGCACCAGGTCGAAGATCGGCTGTGGGCGCCAGGTCGCGCGGTTGACCACGGCATCCAGGCCGTCCGGAAGGACCCGGACCAGGTTGCCCGGGATGCCGCCGCCGGTGATGTGGGCGAACACCCGCACGTCGCACTCCTCGACCAGGCCGAGGCAGTCGCGGGCGTAGATCCTGGTGGGGGTGAGCAGCTCCTCGCCGAGGCTGCGCTCCGTGCCCAGCTCGTCGACGATCGTCTCCAACCGCATCCGGCCCGCGCCGGACAGCAGGACGTGCCGGACCAGCGAATACCCGTTGGAGTGCAGCCCGGACGAGCCCATGGCGATGACCACGTCGCCGAGTTCGACGTTGTCCCGGTCCAGGATCGCGTCGGCCTCGACCACCCCGACCCCGGTGCCCGAGATGTCGTACTCGTGCGATCGCATCACGCCCGGGTGCTCGGCGGTCTCCCCGCCCAGCAACGCGCAGCCCGCCGCCCGGCAACCGTCCGCGATGCCCGCGGCGATCTCCGCCACCCGCTCCGGCACCACCTCGCCGCAGGCGATGTAGTCGAGCAGGAACAGTGGCTCGGCGCCGCACGCGACGAGGTCGTCGACGACCATCGCGACGAGGTCGATGCCGACGGTGTCGTGGATGTCCATGGCCTGCGCCACGGTCAACTTGGTGCCCACGCCGTCGGCCGAGGAGGCCAGGACCGGGTGCTTGTACTTCTTCGTGTCGAGCCGGAACAGTCCCGCGAAGCCGCCGACGTCGCCGATCACCTCGGGCCGCAGCGTGCGGTGCACCTTCTTCTTGAGCAGCTCGACGGCCTGCTCCCCGGCATGGATCGAGACACCGGCATCCGCGTAGGTTATTGTCCGCTTACGGGCGGAGCGCCCGGTTCCCCCGGTCCACGGTTGGTGCTGGGCCTCGGCGCGCTCAGTCTGCGTCACTGTTCTCTCCTCCATACGACGGTTACGCCCCTGGTTCGGCGTTTCCGCCTCGCCGGCCTCGGGCCGACTTGTCAATGCTCCGTGGTCACTGACGCAGCAGTGCGTCCGCGGTCTCCGGATCGGCAGCACCCTGGGCGCCCGCGGTGCCGGTGGCGGGATCTCCGGCCACTCGACGCCCGACGCCCTCCAGCACGTGCTTGCCGATGAGATTGTCGCCGGGAAGCCCGATCGGGTACTCCCCGTCGAAACATGCCCGGCACAGCCGGGTGGGAGGCTGCTCGGTCGCGGCGATGAGACCGGGCAGTGAGACGTAGCCCAGGGAGTCGGCGCCGATGGAGCGCCGGATCCCCTCCGTGTCCAATCCGTTGGCGATCAGTTCCGCCCTGGTGGCGAAGTCGATGCCGTAGAAACACGGCCACTTCACCGGCGGTGAGGAGATGCGGACATGCACCTCGAGCGCACCCGACTCGCGCAGCATCCGGACGATCGCCCGCTGCGTGTTGCCGCGCACGATCGAGTCGTCGACCACGACCACTCGGCGTCCCCTGATCGCCTGCCGGAGCGGGTTCAGCTTGAGCCGCACGCCGAGCTGGCGGATGGTCTGGGACGGCTGGATGAAGGTGCGCCCGACGTACGGGTTCTTGACCAGTCCGGAACCGTACGGGATGCCGGACTGCTCGGCGAAGCCGATGGCGGCCGGCGTGCCCGACTCGGGTACCGGGATCACCAGGTCCGCCTCGACCGGGTGCTCCTGGGCGAGCCTGCGCCCGATCGCGACCCTGGTCGCGTAGACGTTGCTGCCGACGATGGTGGTGTCGGGGCGGGCCAGGTAGACGTACTCGAACAGGCAGCCCTTGGGGTCGGGGGCGGCGAAGCGCTGCGAGCGGAGGCCGTGCTCGTCAACCGCGATCAGCTCGCCCGGCTCGATCTCCCGGACCACGCTGGCGCCGACGATGTCCAGGGCGGCCGTCTCGCTGGCCACCACCCAGCCCCGCTCCAGGCGGCCGAGCACGAGGGGCCGCACGCCGTTGGCATCACGCGCCGCGTACAGCGTGTCCTCGTCCATGAACACGAAGCTGAACGCACCCCTGAGCTTCGGCAGCACCCGCATGGCCGCGGCCTCGACGGACAGGTCGGGGTAGCTGGCCAGCATCGCGGTCACCAGGGACGTGTCGTTGGTGGAGCCGTCCTCGGCGCGGACCGTGGTGGCGAGTTCGGCCGTGTTGACCAGATTGCCGTTGTGCGCCAGGGCGATGGTCGTGCCGGTGGTCGTCGCCTGAATCGTCGGCTGCGCGTTTTCCCAGGTGGATCCGCCGGTCGTGGAGTATCGGGCGTGCCCGATCGCCAGATGCCCGCGCAGGCTGGCCAGCGTCGGCTCGTCGAAGACCTGGGCGACGAGACCAAGATCTTTGTAGACCACCACACCGGAACCGTCACTCACCGCGATGCCCGCCGCCTCCTGGCCGCGGTGCTGGAGCGCGTACAGCCCGAAGTACGTCAGCTTGGCGACTTCTTCGCCTGGAGCCCAGACGCCGAAGACTCCGCACGCGTCCTGGGGGCCAGGGCGCCCAGGGTCGAGCTCATGGCTCAATCGGCCGTCGCCTCGGGGCACTTGCCGCTCCTTGGGCCGCTGGTTTTCCGGTTCGCGTGTCAGTGTACGCGAGCGCCGACTAGTAGCGGAAAGCCGCGGATCGATGACCGAAGGTGACGATCAAGGCCCGACCGCAAAGCATCTGCCCCGTCAGCCGGTCCAGACCGGTAGCAGTTCGGAGATGTCGGTGCGGATGCCGCTGGCCGACAGCCGGCCCTGCGCCCGGGCCTGCGCCCACTCCAACCGGCCGGTGGCGAGCCGTACCCAGGTGACCGGGTCGGTCTCGATGACATTCGGCGGCGTACCTCTGGTGTGTCGCGGCCCGGGAACGCACTGGATCGCACCGTAGGGTGGAACCCGTACCTCCACCGATCGGCCGGGGGCCCGCGACGAAAGTTCGGACAGCAGCCAGCGGACAGCATCGCGGAGCAGCTCACGGGTTGGCTCCCGACCCTGGTCGAGAGCCTCGACAGCGGCGGCCACCGCCGCCTCGTCGGGGTGCACGAGGGACATGTCCGGACGATACGACTCGCATCCGGGCCAGTTCGGCATGCCCCCTGACTTTCATCGCGCCAACAGACAAGGCATAGTTGCCCACGGTGCAATCGCACGGGGGCGGTGAAACGGAAGGCGGTGGATGTTGACTGCGCACCGACGAGCCTGGGCGCTGCGTGCCGGACTTGTGGCGGTGTTGGTTGCGGGAAGCGTCGGAGTCGTCACGACGACGCCAGCGTTCGCGGCCGACGCGTTCACCGTCTCCATCGCACAGCCGCTCAATGACTTCCATCCGGGCGACACTCAGCAACTGCTTGTCGAGGTCAAAACAGAGACCGGAGATCAGGCCAACACCATCACGGTTACGGTGAATGGTCTGGGCGGCGACTTTACTATCGGCACCCCGTCCGGCGACTGCCAGAATCCGCGACCCAACAGCTGCTCTTTCAAGCTGCCCGGGCCGCAGACGAAGGCCGACATCTCCTTCCCCATCCAGGCGCGGTCCCAGGTCAGTGTTCAGCCCGGCGCCAGCAGGTCAATGAGTGCGACGGTCCGAGCGAACGACGCCTTCGGCGGTAACAACGTCACGAAGGACACGAACAACTTCAAGCTGTTCGGTCCCGCGGCGCCGCCGCCGACGACGCAGCCTCCGGCGCCGACCACGGTGAACCAGGTCAGCGGCACGGTGAAGGACATCGCGACCGGCTCGCCCATTTCGGGTGCGCAGGTCGCCATGCAGGACGACGACAATCACACCTTCACCGACACCACCGACTCCGCCGGGCGCTTCTCGTTCCGCTCGACCCAGAACAAGCCCATCGCACCGGGTGTGCTCGCCTTCGTCGTGACGAAGGACGGGTACCAGGAAAAGGACCTGAGCCAGAACGTCGTGGCCGGCCAGTCCTACACCCTGCCGGCGATCGTCCTGACCTCCACCGCGCCGCCGAGCGCGTCCACCGCCAGCGACGCCCCGCTGCCCACCGCCCCCGTCGAAACCTCGTCGATCGCCCCGCTGATGAACACCGGGGCATCGGCGGCCGGCTCCGGTGGTGGTTCCGGGTTCTCCACGCTGCTGATCGTGCTCGGTGCGCTACTCGTGCTGGGCGGTGTCGCCGCGATCGGAATCATCCTGTGGCGCCGCCGTAACGGTGAGCCCGGGGAGGACGAGGACGAGGACGGCATGCCGCGCCGGGGGCCGACGCCGGTACCGGCGAGCCGCGGCGCGTACCGCGGGGCGGGCAACGACGCGACCCAGATCCAGCGCAGCGCCGGGTACGGTGACCCGACCATGGTCGGCCGGGACCCGATGGCCGACGCGCCCACGATGATGCACCGGCCGGTCGTCGACGAGTACCCGGATCCGTACGGCGCACCCGACCCGGCGACGCAGCCGGCCGGGTACGGCGGCTCACCCTACGCCGGCGACGGGTACGGCAGCGACCCCTACGCCGGCGACGGGTACGGCGACCCCCAGCGCGACTACGGCCGGGGCTACGACGCACCGGGCGGCTACGACGCGACCCAACCCGCGTACAGCGGCCCGGGGCAGCGGCCGGCCGCCGACCCGTACGCCGCGCCAAACCGGGACTACGGCGCCTACACCGAGCCGACGACCTACGGCCGCACCGAGCCACCGGCGAGCGGTGGCGGCTACGGCGCCGCCCCGTCATCCGGTGGCGGCTATGGCGCGGCACCGGCCTCGGGTGGCGGCTACGGCGCGGGCGCGCCCACCCGGCGCGGCGGCTACGGCGACAGCCAGGCAACCTCGCGGTACGAGCCCGGTGGCGACTACGGCGACGGCCAGGCGACGTCGCGGTACGAGCCCAGCAGCGCCGGGTACGGCTCCGGCGGGTACGAGTCGGGCGGCGGGCACGAGGCCGGCGGCTACCAGGACAGCACCCGCCGGTACGAGGGCGGCGGCTACGGCGGCACGCACGGCGGCGGCCAGGCCGGATACGACGAGCCGCGCGGCGGGTACGGGTCGGACGGTGGCGCGGGCTACGACGGCGGGTACGACGATCCGCGCGCCGGCCGGGAGCCGCGCGGCGGGTACGAGCCACGGGGCGGGTACGAACCGCCGGTCGACCCGTACGAGCAGCCGCGCGGCGGGCACGCTCCCCGGGGCGGGTACGGCGCCCCACCGCAGGAGACACGCCGCTCGCTGGACTGGCTCGACGACTAGGAACCGGTCAGCCGAAACGTTGATGGCCGCCGCGATCGGATCGCGGCGGCCATCGCCGTCATGGAGCGGGGATCCCGGTGATCGGGTCAGCCGTTCGCCGGCTCCGGGGTGCCGAACAGCGCCGGCAGCGTACCCGACCAGGCCGTACGCAGCTCGTCGAGTGGAATGGAGAACTGCTCCCGTACCGCCAGCGACGAGCCACCCACCACGCCGATCGCCGCCCACGGCAGCCCGTGCTCCTCGGCGAGCGCGGTGAACGCCTTGTCGTGCCCGCGCGCGACCACGGCCAGCGCGCGGCCGGCGGACTCGGAGAACAGCGCGACCGCCGGCTCGATGCCCTCCGGCAGCGCGACCGTGGCGCCCACCCCGTGGCGCAGGCACGCCTCCACCAGCGTCTGGCCCAGCCCGCCGTCGGACAGGTCGTGCACGGCCGAGAGGTGCCCCAGCCCGGCGGCCGTGGCGATCACCGTCGCGAGAAGCTTCTCCCGGGCGAGGTCCACCTTCGGCGGGCGGCCGCCCAGGTGCTCGTGCACCACCCAGGCCCACTCGCCACCGGACAGCTCGGTGCGCGTGTCGCCGAGCAGGACCAGCACGTCGCCCTCGTTGCGTAGGCCCATCGGGACCCGTTCCGCGACGTTCTCCAGGACGCCGAGGACTCCGATCACCGGGGTCGGGTTGATGGCCACCGCGCCGGTCTGGTTGTAGAAGCTCACGTTGCCGCCGGTGACCGGGATGCCGAGCTCGACGCAGCCGTCGGCCAGGCCGCGCACGGCCTCGGCGAACTGCCACATGACCTGCGGGTCCTCCGGCGAGCCGAAGTTGAGGCAGTTGGTCACGGCGACCGGGGTCGCGCCGGTCGCGGCCACGTTGCGGTACGCCTCGGCGAGCGCGAGCTGCGCGCCCGCGTACGGGTCCAGCCGGCTGTAGCGGCCGTTGCCGTCCACGGCGAGCGCGATGCCCAGGCCGGACTCCTCGTCGATGCGCAGC
>JBDZVD010000125.1:0-18824 GCA_040255525.1 Micromonosporaceae bacterium
GGCGGCTGCCCCACCAGGGTGGCCCACCCCCCGACGTGTCCGGCGGACGGGCCGGCGCTCAGCCGGTGTTGCGCAGGCCGGCCGCGATGCCGTTGACGGTGGTCAGCAGCGCGCGCTCCAGGGTCGGGTCGGCGGCCGCCGGGCGTACCGAGCCCGGTGAGCCACGGCCGGCCCGGTACTGGGCGAGCAGCGCGACCTGCAAGTGGTGCAGGGGCTCGAGGTAGGTGTCGCGGACCGCCAGGGTGCGGGCGAGCACCGGCTGCTCCTCCAGCAGCGCCGGCTGGCCGGTGATGCGCAGCACCTCCTCGACGGTCCGCCGGTACTCCTCCTGGATCTTCTGGAAGATCGGGTGCAGCTCCTCGGGTACCAGTGTCTCGACGTACCGGGCCGCGATGGTCAGGTCGGTCTTTGTCAGCATCATCTCGACGTTCGACAGGAACGTCTGGAAGAACTGCCAGCGTCCCGCCATGTCGGCCAGCACCGGTCCCAGCCCCGCCTCCCGCGCCGCGGCGAGCCCGGTGCCCACGCCGAACCATCCGGGCACGATCTGCCGGGACTGTGTCCAGCCGAACACCCACGGGATCGCGCGCAGGCCGGCCAGCCCGGCACCGGAATCGGGCCGCTTGGCCGGCCGGGAGCCGATGTTCAGCGCGCCGAGCAGCTCGGTCGGGGTGGCCGCCCAGAAGTACGCGGGCAGGTTCGGATCCTCGACCAGCCCCCGGTACGCGGCGAACGCCGCCGCGGAGACCACGTCCATCGTGGAGTCCCAGGTGGCCAGGTCCTCGGCGGGTTGCCGGGGCGCGGTGTGCAGGAGGGTCGCCTGGAGCACCGCGGCGACCGTCAGCTCCAGGTTCTCCCGGGCCAGGGCCGGCAGCGTGTACTTGTCGGAGATCACCTCGCCCTGCTCGGTCACCTTGATCGCGCCGTCCAGCGTGCCGAACGGCTGGGCGAGGATCGCCTCGTGGGTGGGGCCACCGCCACGGCCGACCGTGCCGCCCCGGCCGTGGAACAGGCGCAGCCGCACCCCGTGCTTGGCGGCCACGTCCCGCAGCGCCCGCTGAGCCCGGTGGATGGACCACTGCGACGTGGTGATGCCGGCCTCCTTGTTGGAGTCGGAGTAGCCCAGCATCACCTCCTGCAGGTCGCCCCGGGCGCGGACCAGCTCCCGGTAGGCGGGCAGGGACAGCAGCTCGTCCAGCAGGTCGCCGCCGGAGTCCAGCTCGGTCGGGGTCTCCAGCAGCGGTACGAAGCCGATCCGCGCCTGTCCACTGTGGACGTCGACGAGCCCGGCCTCGCGGGCCAGCAGCACGGCGGCCAGCACGTCATCGACGCCGAGCGTCATCGAGATGATGTACGACTCGATGACCTCCGGGCCGAACCGCTCTTGCGCCTGCCGGATCGTGCCGAACACGTCGAACGTCTTGCGCGCGGCGTCGGACAGCGGCGTGTCCACGCCGGACAGCGGGCGCTTGCCGCCCAGTTCGCGGGCCAGCAGTTCGGTGCGCTCCTGCCGGCTCAGGGCCTGGTAGCTGCGTACCTCGCCGGCCCGTTCGAACATCTGGGCCAGCACCCGGTGATGGGCCTCGGCGTGCTCGCGGACGTCCATCGTGGCCAGGTGCAGCCCGAACGTGGAGACGGTGCGGATCACCTCGGCCAGCCGCCCGGTCGCGGTCAGCTGACCGGCGTTGCGGGCCAGCGAGGCGCGCATGACCTCCAGATCGGCCACCAGCTCGGCGGAGCCGTGGTAGTCCCGGCCGGGCACGTGCGGGCCCTGCGCCGCCAGCCGGGCCCGGGTGTTGGCCAGCTTGACCTTGATGCAGCGGGCCTTGAGCCGGTACGGCTCCTCGGCGTTCACCCGTCGGAACCGCTCCGCCAGCTCGGGCAGCCTCTCCAGGTCGGCGGCGAGGCTGGCGGACAGGTCCAGGGACACCCCGCGCAGCCGGCGGGACACGGACACCTCGTTGATCAAGTCGTCGATCACCGATTCGGCGGCCCGGATGCCGTGCTCGTGCTGGATGAGCAGCACGTCGCGGGTGACCGTCGGGGTCACGTACGGGTTGCCGTCCCGGTCGCCGCCGATCCACGTGCCGAAGGACAGCGGCCGGGCGGTCGGCGCGGTCTCGACACCCAGGTCGCGGAGGGTGTCCGCGAGGTCGGTGAGCACCTGGGGGGCGGCGTCGCCGTACAGGTCGGTGAGGTAGTAGACCGCGTTGCGCGCCTCGTCGGTCGGGTCGGGCCGGTCCAGGCGCAGCTCGTCGGTCTGCCAGAGCAGGTCGATCAGCTCGGCCAACCGCCGGTCGGCGGTGCGCACCGTGCCGGCCGGTCCCGCCCCGGAGGGCCCGCCGAACAACGCAATGGCGGCGGCCTCGGCGTCCAGCTCGTCGGCGACCCCGCGCAGCTTCGACAGGATGGAGCGGCGGGCCGCCTCGGTCGGGTGCGCGGTGAATACCGGGCGGATCGCCAGCCGCCGGGCGGCCGAGGCCACCTCGTCCGCCGGTACTCCGCGCTCCGAGATCAGCCGGGCGGCCTGGTCCAGCCAGCCGCCCCGCTCGGCGCGCAGCCGGCGCAGTTCCCGGGCCCGGTGCACCTGCTCGGTGATGTTGGCCAGGTGGAAGTAGGTGGAGAAGGCGCGGGCGAGCTTCGTGCCGGTGCCCACGTCTACGGCCGACAGCCGGGCGGCGGCCTCGGCGGCGTCGGCCCGGACCAGCGCCCGGACCTCCTCGACCAGGTCGAGCAGCGACTGCCCCTCCTGGCGGACCAGGGTGTGACCGAGCAGGGTGGACAGGCGGCGGATGTCGGCGCGCAGCGCCGCGCCGGGATCAGTGCGATCAGCCACGTTGGCTCCTTGGGGAAGGCATCGTCGGGAGGACCGCGTTGTCCGGCAATGGCATGCTATCCGGTCGCGGTACCGGCGGGACCGAGGCGCTCGTCACGTCCGGGCCTTCCGGGACCGCCCGGCGACCCGTTGTTGATAGTCGTCGCTACCCACGGTCACCCGTCCGGGGAACCGCCGCCGCGGAGAGCAGGGCCGCCAGGCCCGCCTGGGTTGTGGGCGGGCCGGTCAAGCGGCCCACGGAGGAGAGCAGGCTAGTCTTGACCGTATACCCCCCGTCCAGCCTGGACGAGGGGGACTTGTCGCGTGCCCGTTTGCTACGGAAAGTGACATTGATGAAGCTTTACGGCCTCCTCGAATCCGCCCTCGCCGACCCCGCGCTCGCGTCCGCGCGCGATCTTGCGCGGGACTCGGCCGGGCCGGACGCCGCGAACGCGGCGGTGGCCGAGCAACTGGACCTGACCGCGCCCGCCGCGCTGCGCCCGTTCGTGGTCGCCGCGCTGGCCGCCCCGCCCGAGGGGGACGGCGGCGGGGCCGGGCGGCCGGTGCTCGCCGTCACCGCGACCTCGCGCGAGGCCGACGACCTGGCGAACGCGCTGGGCTGCCTGCTCCCGCCCGACCAGATCGCGGTGTACCCGGCCTGGGAGACCCTGCCGCACGAGCGGCTCTCGCCGCGCTCGGACACGGTCGGGCGGCGGCTGGCCGTACTGCGCCGGCTGGCGCACCCGGACGAGCGCGGGCCGGTACGCGTGGTGATCGCGCCGGTCCGCTCGGTGCTCCAGCCCCAGCTGCGCGGCCTCGGCGACCTGGAACCCGTCGAGCTGCACACCGGCGGCAGCGCCGACCTCGAAGGCGTGGTACGGCGGCTGGCCGACATCGCGTACGCGCGGGTCGACCTGGTGGAGAAGCGCGGGGAGTTCGCCGTACGCGGCGGGATCCTCGACGTGTTCCCGCCGACCGAGGAGCACCCGCTACGGGTGGAGTTCTGGGGCGACGACATCGAGGAGATCCGCACCTTCGCCGTCGCCGACCAGCGCACCCTGGCCGCGACCGACCGGTTGTGGGCGCCGCCCTGCCGAGAGCTGCTGCTCACCCCGGAGGTCCGGACACGGGCCGCCCAGCTGGCCGAGCAGCACCCGGCGCTGACGGAGATCCTGGACAAGCTGGCCGAGGGCATTCCGGTCGAGGGCATGGAATCGCTGTCCCCGGTGCTGGTACCGGGCGACCTGCGGCTGCTGCTGCACGAGATGCCGCTACACACGATCGTCCTGCTGTGTGACCCGGAACGCATCCGTACCCGGGCGCACGACCTGGTCCGTACCAGCGCGGAGTTCCTGGAAGCGAGCTGGGCCGCCGCGGCGGTCGGCGGGCAGGCGCCCATCGACCTGGGCGCGGCGGCGTTCCGCACCCTCGCCGAGGTCCGGGCGACCGCGGCGCAGCTGGGCCAGCCGTGGTGGTCGATCTCGCCGTTCGGCGTGGTGGAGGCGGCCGCCCCGGCCGAGGTGCGGCCGTGGGAGGAGCCGCTGCCCGAGGTCACCGTGGAACCGGACGCCGGCCGGGCGCTGGCGCTGCCCGCCCAGCCCGTCCCGCTGTACCACGGCGACACCGGCCGGGTGCTGGACGACGTGAAGCGCTGGTCCGCCGACGGCTGGCGGGTGGCCATGGTGTTCGCCGGCAACGGCCCGGCGCAGCGCTCGGTCGAGGTGCTACGCGACGCGGGCCTCGGGGTCACGCTGGCCGACGGCATCGCGCGGGCGCCGGCGCCGGGCACTGTGGTGATCTCCACCGGCGGCCTGGAGTTCGGCTTCGTCGACGAGGCGTCCCGGCTGGCGGTGGTCACCGGTACCGACGTCTCCGGCGGCCGCGGGGCGTCCACCCGGGACATGCGCAAGATGCCCAGCCGGCGGCGCAACACCATCGATCCGCTGGAGCTGCGCCCCGGCGACTACGTGGTGCACGAGCAGCACGGCATCGGCCGGTACCTGGAGCTGGTGCAGCGCACGGTCAACGGCGCGGAGCGCGAATACCTGGTCATCGAGTACGCGGCCTCGAAGCGGGGCCAGCCGGGCGACCGGCTGTTCGTCCCGACCGACCAGCTCGACCAGCTCTCCCGGTACGTCGGCGGCGAGACGCCGACCGTGCACAAGCTGGGCGGCTCGGACTGGGCCAAGTCGAAGGCCCGGGCGCGCAAGGCGGTCCGGGAGATCGCCGCCCAGCTCATCCAGCTGTACGCGGCACGGCAGAGTTCCCGGGGGCACGCGTTCGGACCGGACACCCCGTGGCAGCGTGAGCTGGAGGACGCGTTCCCGTACACCGAGACCCCGGACCAGCTCTCCGCGATCGAAGAAGTCAAGACGGACATGGAGAAGCCGGTCCCGATGGACCGGCTGATCTGCGGGGATGTCGGGTACGGCAAGACCGAGATCGCGGTACGGGCGGCGTTCAAGGCGGTGCAGGACGGTAAGCAGGTCGCCGTACTGGTCCCGACCACCCTGCTCGTCCAGCAGCACTACAACACGTTCGCCGAGCGGATGAGCCAGTTCCCGGTGACCATCCGCCAGCTGTCCCGGTTCCAGACGCCCAAGGAGGCGGAGCAGACCCTGGCCATGGCGGCCGAGGGCAGCGCCGACATCGTCATCGGCACCCACCGGCTGCTGCAGAACAGCACCCGGTTCAAGCAGCTCGGCATGGTCGTGGTCGACGAGGAGCAACGCTTCGGCGTGGAGCACAAGGAATTCCTCAAGCAGCTGCGCACCGCGGTCGACGTGCTGACGATGAGCGCGACGCCGATCCCGCGGACCCTGGAGATGGCCATCACCGGCATCCGGGAGATGTCCACCATCGCCACCCCGCCGGAGGAGCGCCACCCGGTGCTCACCTTCGTCGGGGCGTACGACGACAGGCAGGTCGCCGCGGCCATCCACCGCGAGCTGCTGCGCGACGGCCAGGTGTTCTACCTGCACAACCGGGTCGAGTCCATCGAGAAGGCGGCCCGCCGGCTGCGGGAGCTGGTGCCCGAGGCCCGGATCGCGGTGGCGCACGGGCAGATGGGCGAGGACGCCCTGGAAAAGGTGATGGTCGGCTTCTGGGAGAAGGATTACGACGTCCTGGTCTGCACGACCATCGTGGAGTCCGGCATCGACATCCCCAACGCGAACACGCTGATCGTGGAGCGGGCCGACCTGCTCGGCCTGGCCCAGCTGCACCAGATCCGGGGCCGGGTCGGCCGGGGCCGGGAGCGGGCGTACGCGTACTTCCTGTACCCGGGCGAGAAGCCGCTGACCGAGCACGCGCACGAGCGGCTGGCCACCATCGCGCAGCACACCGAGCTGGGTGCCGGCATGTACGTGGCGATGAAGGACCTGGAGATCCGGGGCGCCGGCAACCTGCTGGGCGGGGAGCAGTCCGGGCACATCGAGGGTGTCGGCTTCGACCTGTACGTGCGGATGGTCGGCGAGGCCGTGTCGCAGTTCAAGGGCGAGAAGCCGGACGAGGAGGAGGTCGACGTCAAGATCGACCTGCCGGTCGACGCGCACCTGCCGCACGAGTACATCGGCGTGGAGCGGCTGCGCCTGGAGATGTACCGGAAGCTGGCCTCCGCGCGGTCCGAGGAGGCGCTGAACGAGGCGGTGACGGAGATGCAGGACCGGTACGGCACGCCGCCCGAGCAGGTGGCCAACCTGGTCGCGGTGGCCCGGTTCCGGTTGCTGGCCCGCTCGTACGGGCTGACGGACGTGTCCCTCCAGGGGCGGCACGTCCGGTTCTCGCCGGTACAGTTGCCCGACTCCAAGCAGCTGCGCCTGCGCCGCCTGTACCCGGACGCGGTCTACAAGACGGCCACCGACCAGGTGTCGGTACCCCGCCCGTCGACCCGCCGGGTGGGCGGCGAACCGCTGCGCGACACCGACCTGCTGGACTGGTGCGCCGAGCTCATCACCTCGGTACTCGATGCCCCGAAACCCGCCCAAGCCCCCCGCAGCACCGCTGGCCAGCCGGCGTGAGAGAGTGTGGCCCATGCCTCGTCGTCGCTTGATCGCCGCCGCCGCCACCGGCGTGCTGGCTCTCGTCGCGCTGACCGGATGCCGGTTCGAGACCGGTGCTGACGCCGCCTATGTCGGCGATACGCGGTTCACCGATCACCAGATCGACACGTTCGTCGCGCAGCTGAAGAAGGACGGCGCCAAGATCCAGGACAGCGATGAGCCCCAGGTACGGCGCCAGATCATCGCGGACGAAGTCTTCGTCGAGGTCGCGAAGCGGTTCGCGAACGAGAAGGGATACCCGGCGCCGACCGATGCCGCGGACACCCTCGCGCAGAGCGCCGGGCAGAGTTTCGGGCTGCCGGCCAACGACCCTTATGTCCAGCTCACCGCGACCACCGAAGCCTACCGGCAGTTGCTGACGGAGAAGGCCGAGGAGGCCACGGTCACCGACGCGGACTACCATGCCGCGTTCGACCTGCTGGTCAGCCAGAACGCCGCCGGCGCTTCCGACTTCTCCCAGGTCAGGCAGGTGCTGCAGAGCCAGTTCGCCGCCGACCTGGCGAAGGGGGTGACCGTGCGCAACGAGCTGACCGACGCCATGAAGCGGTACGACGTCTCGTTGAACCCCCGCTACCAGCCGGCCGGCATCTCGCTCGCCACGGTCCCGACCCAGTCCGGCCAGAACCTGACCGTGGCGCAGCTTTCCATCGCCGGTTCCGCGGCCACCCCGCCGGTGGTCGACCTCACCCCGACCGGGACGCCGATCGGCGACCAGAGCGCCGCCAACCCGGCGCAGTAGCCGCCCATGCCCGGACGGATCGTCCTGCTGGTGACCTCGCCCCGGGTGCCGGCGGGGCTGCTGACCGCGGCCGCCTGGGACGCGGTACGCGCCGCGCCGGTGTTCACCGCCGTCGATAATGCGCAGGCCGCCGCGCTGCGCGCCGCCGGCATACCGGTGACCCTCACCCGAGACGGGGTCGCCGACCTGATCGCCGCCGGTACCGCGGTCTGGCTGGCCGGCCCGACCGGGGACGAGGACCTGGCCCGGGCGCTCGGGCTGCGGCTGGCCAGCGAGCCGGGCCTGGCCGAGCTGGAGCTGATGTACGGCTCGTGGGACCCGCCCGGCGCCCGGCTGCTGGACGTGGTGACCGTCATGGACCGGCTGGCCTCGCCCGGCGGCGATCCGTGGAAGCTGGCGCAGACCCACCGGAGCCTGGCGAAGTACCTGCTGGAGGAGGCGTACGAGGCGTACGACGCCATCGATGCCGACGACCACACCGCGCTGCGGGAGGAACTGGGCGACGTACTGCTCCAGGTGGTCCTGCACGCCCGGCTGGCCGAGGATCTGCCGGACGGGCAGGGCTGGAGCGTGGACGACGTCGCCGGCGACCTGGTCGACAAGCTGATCCGGCGCAACCCGCACGTGTTCGGTGCCGAACCGGTGGCCGACATCGACGAGATCACCGAACAGTGGGAACGGATCAAGAAGGCGGAGAAGGCCCGTACCTCGGTGCTGGACGGGATCGCCTGGTCCCAGCCGGCGCTCACGCTGGCCGCCAAGATCCTGTCCCGGGCGGAGCGGGCCGGGCTCGCGATCGAGCCGCCCGGTGAGGTTCGCGACGGCACTGGGGTGGACGGCGACGGGGTGAACGGCGACGGGTTGGGCGCCCGGCTGCTGCGCATCGTGGCGGACAGCCGCGAGGACGCGGAGGCGGCGTTGCGCCGCGCGGTGATCGCCTACGCCGAGCGGGTACGGGCCGCGGAGCGCATCGCCCCGGCCGGTTCCGGGCCGGCAGCATCCGGGCCGGGCGCATCCGGGCCGGCAGCATCCGGGCCGGCGGGTCCGGCCGGCGCCGGTACCTGATCCATCCGCCGCGCGCCCGCGTTCCCGTCCGTCACCGACCGGCGCCCGCCCCGGTCCGAGGGTGCGCCGGCCCGGGCCGGTACCGCCAGCCCGGCACCGAGACCGGCGGCGACGACCAGCGTGCCGAGCAGCGCGCCGCGTGCCGGTGCGGTGTGATCGATGAGGGCACTACCGGCAAGCGTTGCCACCGGGAGTAGCCCGGCGAACATCCCGGCCCGTTCGACGCCGAGCCGGCGCAGCCCGCCGTACCAGCAGAGGAACGCCACGACGGTCAGCACCACGGCGAGGTAGAGCAGGGCGGCGCCCTCCGCCGCGGTCGGTGCCCGCAGCCGGTGCCATTCGCCGGTCACCAGCGCCGCCACGGCCAGTTGCGGTACCGCGAGCGCGCACGCCCACGCCGACACCCGTACCGGTCCGAGGTGACCCAGCAGCGGCGCGGCGAGCAGGGAGAACAGCACCTCCCCGGCCAGCGCGCCGAGCGCCCAGCACAACCCGGCGCCGTTCGCGTGCCCGCCGCCCTGCACCAGCGCCACACCGGCCACCACGACGGCCCCGCAGCCGACCACCCGTGGGGACGGGCGGGGGCGGCGCCGGCCGGAAAGGTCCCGGCGCGACGCGGCGAGTAGCGGCCCCAGGATCGCGAGCAGCAGGGGGGTGCCGCCGACCACCGTGCCGAGCACGGCCGGGTCGGCGTGCCGGAGCGCGGCGAGCACGCACACGTTGAACGCGGCCAGCCCGGTCGCCGCGAGCCCGGCCAGCCGCAGCAGGTCCCGGCGGTCGGGCGGGCGGCCGCCGGAGCGGCGTACCAGCGCGCCCAGCAACGCCGCGGCGACCAGGTACCGGCCAGCCTGGCCGGTCAGCGTCGGGTACCCGGTCAGCACCCGGCTCACCGGGAACGAGGTGCCGAGGATGGTCATCGCGATCGCGCACAGCGCCGCTCCGGTCGATCTCATGGCGGCGACGGTACGGAGCCGGGTGGTCTACTGTGAAGGACCATTGGAACGCTTTGGGAGGGGACCATTTGTTTGTCCTGGACCGCCGGCGACCGGCGCTCGGCGAGCAGCTCGCGGCCGCTCTGCGTAGCGCGATCGCGGACGGCCGGCTCGGTGCCGGCGCGCGCCTGCCGGCCACCCGCGACCTGGCCGCGGAACTGGGCGTCTCGCGCGGGCTGGTGGTCGGCGCGTACGAGCAGTTGCTTGCCGAGGGGCGGCTGGCCGCCCGGCCCGGCTCGGGTACGTTCGTCGCCGCCGGCACGGCCGAGCCGCCGGCATCGCGGGTACCCGCGCGCCCGGCACCGGTCGTCGCGCTGCGCCCCGGCATACCGGATCTGGCCCAGTTTCCCCGCCAGGCGTGGCGCCGGGCATACGAGAGTGCCCTGCGCACCGCCTCCGACAGCGACTTCGACTACGGCGATCCGGCCGGTGCGGTCCGGTTGCGCGCCGAACTGGCCAGCTACCTGGGGCGGGTACGGGCCGGGCGGGTGGAGCCGAGCGCTCTGCTGGTCACGTCCGGCGCGGCGCAGGCCCTGGCGCTGCTGGCGGCGGTTCTGCGCGCCCGGGGTGTGGACCGGATCGGGGTGGAGGATCCGGGCAGCCCGCCGATCCGGGAGCACCTGGTCGCGGCGGGACTGCGACCGGTACCGGTGCCGGTGGACGGGCAGGGACTCGATGTCGCCGCGCTGTCCCGTACCCGGCTGCCCGCCGTGGTGGTCACGCCGGCACACCAGTTCCCCACCGGCGTGGTGCTCTCGCCCGGGCGGCGTACCGCGCTGGTCGCCTGGGTCGCCCGGACCGGTGGCCTGATCGTCGAGGACGACTACGACGCGGAGTTCCGCTACGACCGGGATCCGGTCGGGTGCCTGCAGGGGATGGCGACCGGATCGGTGGCGCACATCGGCTCGGTGAGCAAGGCGCTGGCTCCGGCGCTGCGGCTGGGGTGGCTGGCCGGGCCGCCCGGCCTCATGGCGGAGCTGGCCGCGGCCAAGTCGGCGGCGGACAACGGCGGACCTGTGCTGGAGCAGCTCGCCTTCGCCGAGCTGCTGGCCACCGGCGGGTACGAGCGGCACCTGCGTACCATGCGCCGGCGGTACCGGCAGCGCCGGGACGTGGCGGTCGCGGCCATCGCCGAGCACATCCCGGGGGCCACGGTCGCCGGTGTGGCGGCCGGGATGCACCTGCTGGTCACCCTGCCGCCCGGCGTGGATGACGTGGCACTCGCCGGGCGCGCCGCGACGCTCGGCATCGGGGCGCTGGCGCTGTCCACCACCCGGGTCCGCGCGTCCGGACCACCGGGGCTTGCCATCGGGTACGCGGCTGTGCCGCCGGACCGGCTCCGGGATGCCGTTGCGTCGGTCGGCAGGCTGCTCAGGTAGGTTGCGGGGATGTCCGACGATTTTGTGACCATCGCGGATCGCGTGGTGGAGGCCGTTCTGGAGGCCAACCCGGGGCTGGCCACGGACGCGGGGGATCACCGCTTCGACGGCCGGTTGCCGGACCTGTCCGCCGACGGCGCCGCCCGGGACGTAGCGATGCTGCGCGACGCCTCGGCCGCGCTGTCCCAGGTCGACGACGACGCCCTGGACCCCCAGCAGCGGGTGGACCACGAGGTGCTGATGTCGTTGGTGGACCGGCTGCTGTTCGAGCTCACCGAGGTGCGCGAGCACGAGTGGAACCCGCTCGCGCACAATCCCGGTGGGTTCCTGCACGCGCTGATCTCCCGGCCGTACGCGCCGGTTGCCCAGCGGCTGGAGAGCCTCACGCAGCGGCTTGCGGCCATCCCGGACGCGCTGGCCACGGCCCGTGCCATCCTGAGCGACTGCCCGCGCGTGCACCTGGAGACCGCGCAGGGCCAGTTCGCCGGCACCGCCGGGCTGATCGCGAGCGAAGTGCCGCGGCTGCTTGCCGAAGAGCCGGGGCTGGCCGGCCGGGTGGAGCCGGCCGCCCAGCGCGCCCGCGCCGCGCTCGACGAGTTCGGTGGCTGGCTCGAAGCCCAGCTCGCGGACGGCAGCGCCGGCCGCGACCCGAGGTTGGGGCGCCGGCTCTGGGAGGCCCGGCTGTGGCACACCCTGGACACCGGCCTGACCGCGGCCGAGGTGCTGTCCCAGGCACAGGACACGCTCGACCGGGTCAGCGGACAGCTGCGCGAGGCGGCCGCCCGGGTGACCGGCGGGCCGGAGACCGATGACACGGTACGCGCGGCGCTCGACCGGCTGGCCGAACAGCGTCCGGACAACGCGTCGATCGTCGGCCTGGCAAAACGCAGCCTCGATGAGGCGACCGGCTTCGTCCGCGAGCACGAGCTGGTGTCCCTGATCGACGATCCGTGCGTGATCCAGGAGATGCCGGAGTTCGCCAGGGGCGTCGCGGTGGCCTACTGCGACCCGCCCGGCGCACTGGAGACGTCCGAGGTGCCCACGTTCTACTGCATCTCGCCGGCGCCCAGCGACTGGTCGCCGGAGCGCATCACGTCTTTCTACCGCGAGTACAACGACCACATGGTCCGCAACCTCACCGTGCACGAGGCGATGCCGGGGCACTTCCTGCAGTTGGCGCACGCCCGCCGGTACCGGGGCTCGACGCGGGCCCGGTCGCTCGGCTGGTCCGGCCCGTTCGTCGAGGGCTGGGCGGTGTACACCGAGGAGCTGATGGCCGACCACGGCTTCGGCGGGGTACCGGTCCGGCTCCAGCAGCTCAAGATGCAGCTGCGCTGCGTGCTCAACGCGATCCTCGACCAGCTGGTGCACTGCGACGGCCTGACCGAGGCCGACGCGATGGCGCTGATGACCGGGCGCGGGTTCCAGGAGGAGGGCGAGGCGGCCGGCAAGTGG
This sequence comes from Micromonosporaceae bacterium, assembly GCA_040255525.1. Classification (GTDB taxonomy): domain Bacteria; phylum Actinomycetota; class Actinomycetes; order Mycobacteriales; family Micromonosporaceae; genus Rugosimonospora. Next base: position 12,507 of record JBDZVD010000125.1, read on the forward strand.
CGCCGCGCGCTGCTCACCTCGACCCAGCTGTCGACGTACTTCGTCGGGTACGCCGAGGTGGCCGCGATCGCTCGCGCCCGGCCGGCCGGGGTACCGGTGCGGGACTGGCACGACCGCATGCTCGCGCACGGCTCACTCGCGCCCCGGCACCTCCGTACGCTGCTGGGGGTCTGACCGGCCGGGCGTGATCAGGCCATGCCCTTGCTCTCGTCGGCCATCACCGCGTCCGCATCCTCGAGGACGAGCGCCTCCTCGGCGGCGCGCCGCGTCAGCCGCGCGATCAGCCAGCCGATCACCGCGCCGGTCGCCGCGCCCGCGAGGATCCACTCCCACTGGACCGGCGGCCTCCGGCCGGCCAGCGCGTCCATCGCGGCGCCCGCCCGCCGCCGGCTCTCGCCCCAGGCCGAGCCGACCAGGCCGGTGGCCGAGCTGAGCCGGCCGGTCGCCCCGTCGGCCAGGTCGGCGCCGCGCCGGGCGAGCGACTTCGCGCCCTGGCCGCCGGCCTCGACGGCCGCGACCAGCTCATGGAACGCCTGCTCGGCGACCCGCTCGGCCTCCCGGGTCCTGCCGCTCCACCCGTTGCTCATCACGGACACCTCCACACGTCAGCCTGCCGGCAGCAATCGCTCGTTCCCTCGTCCCGATCCAGTGCCCGGCCTCCCGCCGCGGCAAACCGGACGAGTTTGCGGTCCGGGGGCGCCCGGGTACCGGACCAGTCATGGTCGTTGATACGTCGGCCCCACCCGGGCCACCCACCGCCGCTTCCGACCGCCGGCCCCTCTCCATCGGCCTGGTGGTCCTCGTCGCGCTCCTGCTCATCGCCCTGCTGATCGCCGCGGTGAGCCTCACCGTGCGGCACCGGAACGGACCTGTCCCTGGACCGGTCCTGACGGTCTACTTCGGCCGGTTGTCGGTGACCGCCGCGCCGCCCGGCAGGGCGAACGCGTCCAGGGCGACCGAGGGCTGGTACTGGTCCAGGGTGAGGTCGATCGGGTTGCCGCGGACCGTACCGGTGAAGCTGCCCAGCAGCCCCTCGGTCGTCACGCACGCGGAGAAGCCGGGGGACGGCGCGTTGCTCAGGCCACTCACGTCCAGGCAGGTGGCGTGCTCGCCGGCCAGCGTGGTGTCGTGCTGGGAGACCACGGTTTCGCCGTCCAGGGCGACCGCGCTGAGCAGGTCGATCACGACCGACGGGGCGATCAGCCCGTGGCTGTCGATCTGGGACAGCAACCCGGCGGCGGGGTCGCCGGGCGGCGACGGGGGCAGCGTCAGGGTGCAGGTCGTCGCGCTGCCGGAGGTCCGGCAGTCGGCGGTCTCGTCCGGGGTGAGCACGAGCTTGCCGTTCGGGTAGGTGTACGCGACCCGGGCCGGGTTCTGGGCCTGGGTGATGCTGGCGGTGGTGCCGTGCGGCAGCGAATACGTCGCGGTGTAGGTCAGCGACGCGGCGCTGGACATCCGGCCGGTGAGGTCATCCACCAGCTGAGCCCGGCTGCTCAGCTGCTGGCCACCGGCGACCGTGCCGCAGCCCGCGGCCAGCCCGGTCGCGACAGTGACCAGGGTGGACATGGCAACGGCGAGAGTACGTCGGGCGCGAATCGAGCGCGGCGCGAGACGCATGCCCTAAGACTTCCCGCTGACCCTGGCGCGCGGCAACTCTATTCATGATCTGGGCCGTTTTGTACCGAAAATTTTGCCGACCCCCGGGTTCGGGAGGCGGTGCTTCGTGCCCGATGCCTGCTCGATAGTCTCGGGGCAGCGGGCGTTCGTGCCCGTCCCGCTACGCCGCACCGTCGCGGCCCTTAATGATCGTCAAGAGGAGAGCGAGGGCCAGAGTGGCCACCATCGAGGCAATCGTCGCGCGGGAGATTCTCGACTCGCGGGGCAATCCGACCGTCGAGGTCGAGATCGGGCTGGACGACGGTACGATCGCTCGCGCCGCGGTACCCTCCGGCGCGTCCACCGGCGCCTTCGAGGCGCTGGAGCTGCGTGACGGCGACAAGGACCGGTACCTGGGCAAGGGTGTCGCGAAGGCGGTCGACAACATCGAGGAGCGGATCTTCCCCGAACTCGTCGGCTACGACGCGACCGACCAGCGCGCGGTCGACCAGAAGATGCTCGACCTGGACGGCACGCCGGACAAGTCCGAGCTGGGCGCCAACGCCATCCTCGGCGTCTCCCTGGCGGTGGCCAAGGCCGGCGCCAACACCTCGAGCCTGAGCCTGTTCCGCTACCTGGGCGGCCCGAACGCGCACCTCCTGCCGGTACCGATGATGAACATCCTCAACGGCGGCGCGCACGCGGACTCCAACGTGGACATCCAGGAGTTCATGATCGCTCCGATCGGCGCGCCGGACTTCCGCGAGGCGCTGCGCAGCGGCGCGGAGGTGTACCACGCGCTCAAGAGCGTCCTGAAGAAGCAGGGCCTGTCCACCGGCCTGGGCGACGAGGGCGGTTTCGCGCCCAACCTGCCGCACAACGCCGCCGCGCTCGACCTGATCGGCGAGGCGGTCGGCAAGGCGGGGTACGAGCTGGGCAAGGACATCGTGCTCGCGCTCGACGTGGCGGCCACCGAGTTCTACGCCGATGGCGCGTACACGTTCGAGGGTTCAGCCAAGCCGGCCGAGGAGATGATCAGCTACTACGCCAAGCTGGTCGAGTCCTACCCGATCGTGTCGATCGAGGATCCGCTGGCCGAGGAGGACTGGGCCGGCTGGAGCGGGATGACCGCGCGGCTGGGCGACCGGATCCAGATCGTCGGCGACGACCTGTTCGTCACCAACCCGACCCGGATCGCCCGCGGCATCGCCGAGCGGGCCGCGAACGCGGTGCTGGTCAAGGTCAACCAGATCGGTTCGCTGACCGAGACGCTGGACGCCGTCGAGCTGGCCCACCGGGCCGGCTTCCGCACCATGATGAGCCACCGCTCCGGCGAGACCGAGGACACCACGATCGCCGACCTCGCGGTCGCGGTCGGCAGCGGCCAGATCAAGACCGGTGCCCCGGCCCGCTCCGAGCGGGTGGCGAAGTACAACCAGCTGCTGCGCATCGAGGAGGAGCTGGGCGACGCGGCGCGGTACGCCGGGGCCGGCGCCTTCCCGAGGTACCGTACGCAGTGATCGTCACTGACCGGTCCGGGTCGGCGCGCGACACGCCGGGTCGGGCCGGTCAGTGGATGCCGGCCGGAAGGCACCGGACCGCGCGGGGAAGCGGCGGGGCGGCCGAGGCTGTCCGGTGCGAACCGATCCGCCGGCCGCCGGCGTCCCCGCGCTTCGTCGACACCGGGAGGAGGGCAAGCATGACGCAGCCGCGTCGCACTCCGGGCCGCGGCGGTCCGACCCGCCGCGGCGGGTACGGCCGGGGCGCCGGAGCCCCCCGCACCACCCGGGGTGGGGCGAAGCGCGCGACCGCCTCGAACCGGGCCACTCCGATCCGCTCCGCCGACCGGCTGCGGGCGGTACCCGCCCGTTCGGCCACCACCGACCCGACCCGCTCCGCGTCCCGGCCGGCCAGCGCGCGCCGCGCGGCCGCGGGTGGTGCCGCCCGGCGCACCCGGGCACCCCAGCCGCACCGGCTCACCGGCCGGGCCACGGTGCTGGTGCTGGTGCTGGGCGCGCTGCTGCTGGCGTACGCGTATCCGGTGCGCATCTACCTCAACCAGCAGGCGCAGATCTCCACCCTGGAGGCCAACCAGGCCGCCCAGCGCCGGCGCATCGGCGAGCTGACCGACGAGTCGGAGCGGTGGAAGGACCCGACCTACATCCGCACGCAGGCGCGCGAGCGGCTCCAGATGGGGATGCCGGGCGACATCGTCTACATCGTGTCGCGGTCCGGTTCCACCGGGTCCACCTCCACCGATCCCAACGCCGGCAAGGTCAAGAGCAGCGGGCCGTGGTACGGGCAGCTGTGGTCGAGCGTGCGGGCCGCGGACAAGCCCCGGACCGCGCCGTGAGCCCGACCGAACCGCTGGCGCCGGGAGACATCGAAGCCGTACAGGACCAGCTCGGCCGCACACCGCGCGGAACCCGCGCGGTGGCCCACCGCTGCCCGTGCGGCCTGCCGGACGTCGTGCAGACGACGCCGCGGCTCGCGGACGGCACCCCGTTCCCGACGTTGTACTACCTGACCTGCCCGCGGGCGGTGCAGGCATGCAGCCGGCTGGAGTCGGCCGGGCTGATGAAGCAGATGACCGATCGGCTGTCCACGGATCCGGAGCTGGCCGCCGCGTACCGGGGCGCGCACGAGGACTATCTGGCGCAGCGCGAGGCGATCGGGCACGTACCGGAGATCGCCGGGGTGTCGGCCGGTGGCATGCCGGGCCGGGTCAAGTGCCTGCACGTGCACCTGGGCCACGCGCTGGCCGCCGGCCCGGGCGTGAACCCGTTCGGGGACGAGGTACGCGAGCTGATCGAGCCGTGGTGGACCGCGGGCCGGTGCGTGTGAGCCCGGCGCGACCGTCCGGGCTGGACGAGATCAGCATCGGCCGGGCTCGTACCGGCGACGTCCGAGCCATCCGGCGCCTCGTCGACCTGTACTCCGGCGAGCGGCGCCTGCTGTCCAAGGCGACCGTCGCGCTCTACGAGGACGTCCAGGAGTTCTGGGTGGCCCGGGCGGCCGGGGAAGTCGTCGGCTGTGGGGCGCTGCACGTCATGTGGGAAGATCTCGCCGAGGTCCGCACGGTGGCCGTGGATCCCGCGTGGCGGGGCCGGAAGATCGGCCACCGGATCGTCGCCGAGTTGCTGGCGACCGCGCGGGAGCTGGGCGTGGCGCGGGTGTTCTGCCTGACCTTCGAGACCGCGTTCTTCGCCTCGTTCGGTTTCGTCGAGATCGACGGTGCCCCGGTGCCTTCCCGGGTGTACGAGGAGCTGCTGCGCTCGTACGACGAGGGCGTCGCGGAGTTCCTCGGCCTGGAACGGGTGAAGCCCAACACGTTGGGTAACAGCCGGATGTTGCTGTGCCTGGACGACGAGCGCTCGGGGCCGCCGCGCGGCGCCAGACCCCCCCAGCCAGAAGGGTCGGATTCGTGAGCCGGGTCGCTTCGATCGACTGTGGTACCAACTCGATCCGCCTGCTGGTCGCCGACCTGCCGCCGGACGGCATCGGCGACCTGACCGACGTGGACCGGCAGATGGAGATCGTGCGGCTCGGCCAGGGCGTCGACCGTACCGGCCGGCTGGCGCCGGAGGCGATCGAGCGCACCCGCGTCGTGCTGGACCGGTACGCCGGGCGGATCCGCCAACTGGGCGCCGAACGGGTGCGGATGGTGGCCACCTCGGCGACCCGGGACGCGGCCAACGCCGGGGAGTTCCAGGACATGGTGCGCGCCACCCTGGGCGTGCTGCCGGAGGTCATCACCGGCCGGCAGGAGGCGGAGCTGTCGTTCACCGGTGCCGTACGCGGCCTGCCAGTCGGGCGACCAGTCCGGCTCGGCACGTCTGGCGCCGCGCCACGACCCGGACCAGTCGGCCGGTACCTGGTGGTGGACATCGGCGGTGGCTCCACCGAGTTCGTCGCCGGTACGTCCACTGTGGAGAGTGCGATCAGCGTGGACATCGGCTGCGTACGGATGACCGAGCGGCACCTGACCGGCAACCCACCCACCCGGGAGCAGATCGAGGCGGCGACCGCCGACATCGAGGCGGCGGTGGACAAGGCGCTGTCCGTGGTGGGCGGGCTGCGGGACGCGACCCTGGTCGGTGTCGCCGGTACGGTCACCACGATCGCCGCGATCACTCTCGGCCTGCCCGAGTACGAGCCGGAGCGCATCCACCACTCGCGAATGTCCGCTGTGGATGTCGACCGGGTGGTCACCGACCTGCTCTCGATGACGTACGAGCAGCGGATGGCGCTGCCGGTGATGCATCCGGGGCGGGCCGACGTGATCGGTGCCGGCGGCCTGATCCTGCGCACGATCCTGGACCGCGCCGGTGCCGCCGAACTGGTCGCCAGCGAGCACGACATCCTCGACGGCATCGCCTGGTCGCTGGCCTGAGCCGGCCGGCTCCCGCCAACCCTCCCGCACGCGCCTCGTGTACCTCGGCCGCTGTCCGGTGTGAGGCTGTTCGACCAGAACGGCAACGAGCTCGATCTCGGTGACCCAAATGCCTGCCCGAGCGTGCCCGCCACGCCGTACCGGTACCCGATGTGCGCAAATCCCTACCTGGCCTTTGGCGTGCCCAGTTGGTGGCCCGGCGCCGCCTGCCGTCCCCGCCACCCGGCGCGGATCGTTCCGCGGGCGCGATGCCACCGGTAGGCCCGTCGACGGCGGCCCCGTCCGCCGGCCCGGCGCCCGGCGCGTCCGCCACGACGCGCCCGCCGAGT
>JBDZVD010000126.1:0-18772 GCA_040255525.1 Micromonosporaceae bacterium
GCCGGCGCCGCGTTCGCCGTCGCACCGGCCGACCGCGGGCGCGGCTGGTCGGCCGGCGCGCCGCCCCCGGCGGTCTCGGGGCGCGCGCATGCTCCCCGGCGTCGCTCAACTGCTACCCAGGGTGTTCAGATTGTTGCGGACGGTGCGTGTCACGACCAGGCCGTGGCGGCCCGCTCGACCTCCGCGCGCCTAGCCTCCCAGAAGGCCGAGTCGTGCCGCGGGTTCGCGAATCCGGCCGCGAATCCGGCCGAGCCGTCGAGCTGTTCGCGCAGGATGTCGGCGTGCCCGGCGTGCCGGCTCGTCTCGGTGAGCATGTGGACCAGGACGTTGAACAGCGTCACGTCGGGGCGTGGCCACCACGGCACGTGACCGGGTGAGTCGATGCCGAGGGCCCCGATCGTCGCGTCCGCATGCGCCCACGCGCGACGGTAATGGTCGGTGATGTCGGCGCGCGTCTCGTGCTCGGTCGCCCACATGTCGGCGCCGCGCATCGAGGCGTCGTCCCATCGGGGCAGGGGTTGCGGGAACGGCCGGTCGAAGACCTCGCCGAAGTACCTGGACTCCGCCAGCGACAGGTGCTTGACCAGGCCCAGAAGGTTGGTATCAGTCGCGGTCAGCGGCCGGCGGATATCATACTCACACAGCCCGTCGAGTTTCCAGAGTATCGTCTCGCGCAGCTCCCGCAGGTCGCCGTGCAGGTACGCTTTCAGGGAATCACTGGTCACACGGCGGGAGCCTGCCACCCGCCGCCCGTGGGCTCAAGCGGCCTGCTCCGGCGACCGGCGGCCCGCCCCCGGGGCGCGGCGTCCGTACAGGGATCGAAGCTCAGTCGCTGCTGGACCCGGACGACACGGCGACGCAGGCGATCGCCGTCGCCCGCCGACAGCCTGGCCGCGCGGCCTCGCCCGGCAGCGCGGCCTCGCCCGGCAGCGCGGGCCTCAGTCGTAGTGCCGGAGTTGGGGCCACAGCCGCGGCCAGGGCTGGCGCGGCCCACTGCACACGAACACGTGATCGCCCCACTCGATGTTGTGTACGCCGTACGGGTTGGTGACCGTCGCCGCCATCCGTACGCCGGTGAAGTAACGGCCGACATCGGCAGCGGTCACGTCGGACGATGCGACGACCACGACAGTGCCTGCGTCGGCGGTGCCTGCGTCGGCGGTGCCGGGCCCCCACCACCACTCGCTGTTCTGCCCGCTGACCGCGGTCGGCAGCCCCACCTTCCGGCCGAGTTCGTTGATGGCCGAGGCCTCGCTGTAGTTGCCGGTGAAGATGACCGCGTCGGCGCGCTTTCCGGGTGGCAGCGACACCCATACCGAGTGGACGGTGTCGACAAGTTCCGGCCACCCGACCTGCTCGCCGCCGTCCTGGTTCAGCGCGTAGGTCCACTCGATGTCCGCCGCGGGCAGCACCGGCAGCACGATCGGCAGGACCAGAGCGGTGGTCAGCGCCGTGCCCAGCGCGAGGGTGGGCACCCTGCGCCGCTTCGCGTACAGCCACCCGTCGACGGCCACGGCACCGGCGCCGAGCAGGTACACGTACGCACCGCCCAGGTAGTAGATCTGTCCGCCCGTGGTGACCGCGAAGACCACGAACAGCAACGCGTACGCCCACACCAGCGCGCGCCACAGCGGGCGACCCGAGCGCCACAGGAACCGCAGGCCGGCGATCCAGATCCACACCATCGCCAAGGCCACGATGAGCAACTGCCCGACGACCCAGTCGGCGATCTGGCCGGGGCCGCCGTTCTCCCGGTTGAGCGCCTGCGTCATGGCGATCGTCGCCCAGCCGTGCCGGGCCTGCCACCACAGGTCGGGCACGGTGAACGCGGCCGCGATGCCGGCACCGGCCAGGAACCGCCAGTTGAGCACGGACCGGTGGCCACGCGACAGCAGCGCACCGACGAGCATCGCCACGGCGAAGAAGCCCACCAGGTGCTTGTTGGCCAGCCCCAGACCCAGGATCACGCCGCCGAGCAGCCACCAGCGGTGGTCGCCGGTACGCCCGACCCGGATGACCACGAACGCGAGCGCGCCCCACGCCAGGATGTCGAACGTGGTCGTCTCCAGCACGTGGTCGGCGGCCAGCAGGACCGGCATCGTCGCGGCGGCGAGCGCGGCCAGCAGCTGCGCCCGCCGGGCACCGCCCAACTCGCGTGCGGTCAGCGCGCAGATCAGGACGGTGGCGAACGCGGCGAGGGCGGACCACACCCGTAGGCCGGTCAGGGACAGCCCGAACAACCACAGCGACACCCGCGCCAGGACCGGCACGAGTACCGGCTGGTCGACGTAGCTGCCCTGCAGGTGTCGCGCGCAGTCCAGGAAGTACAGCTCGTCGCGCTGGAAGCCGTACCGGGTCGACAGCGCCATCAGCACGGCGAACACGGCAACGCCGACCAGGATCGCCCGCCGGTCGAACGGTGCGATGCCCCCCGGTGTGGTGGCCCCCGGCGCGATGCCCCCCGGTGTCGCGGTCGCCGACGTGGAGCCGGCGTCGCCGGTGCCCGGCTCCGGGAAGGACTGTGGCGCGGGTGGAGTGAGTCCGGACGTCATGGCACCGCACCTTCGGGTCGCATTGGCGCTGAAGTCGGCCTGAGGGACACGTGGATCGGCCAGCCATCGATGATCGTACCGGCTGCCAGGCGGCCGACGGTGTGCGCAGGTAAAACCCGACCGAAGGAGTTTGGTGTGCTTCGATGTCAACTGGGGCGTGCGTACCCTACGGGGTGACGGACAAAGGCGCGCAGTCCGGTGCGGCGCCTCGATCAGCGAAGGGGTCGGTACGCCAGAAGGTGGACCTGCCTCGACGGCGGTCCACCTCTTCCCGGTCGCACCCGGCCGGGCCGGGCTCAGTCCCCAGTGTCCTCGCGGGTACGCCGGATGTCCTCCTCGAGGTCGGCGCGGCCGACCGGTACCGGGTCGGAGTCCCGGGTGGCCCCGTCGAGATCGGTGTCCGCGCCGGCCCGGGCGGCGTCGGCCCGCGCGTCGTCGGCGCCGACGATCTCCCCGTTCTCCTCGGGCGTGCGGTCCCGCTCCTGGTCAGTCATGGCCGGCACGATCGGTACCACCGGTGGCTGGGTCATCACGTCCTCCTCGCGCTGGGCACCGGCGGCGGCAGGGCAGCGCCGCCGTCTGCCCGACCAGTACCCACCGCGCCGGCCCGGTACTCCTGCCGCGTGCCCAGCCACTATCCGCCCAGCCACTATCCGCCCAGCCGCTTGGCCGCGTCGTACCCGAGGCGCAGGAAGTCGGCACCCGCGACGGCGGTGGCGACGCCCATGCCGAAGCGGGTCAGCCTGGGCGCGAAGACCAGCCCGGACGCCAGGCCGCTGGCCACCCACACGGCGGTGCAGAACGGGCAGGTCAGCAATTCACCGACGGCATGCCGGGCACCGCGGCCCCGGGGGCGCTCGTTGAGTTCCGCCTCCCCGGCCGGCCCCTCGAACGCGGTGACGGCGCGCGCAACGGGCTGGTGACGGCGTCCTTGGTCAGCAGGCGGGACAGCTTGTGCGTGGCCAGAGCCAGGAGTACCAGGTCACCGGGCGCCGGCCGCTCGGGCAGCCGCCGATGCAGCAGGCGCGCGGCCAGCGCCACAGCACCCGCCGCGCCGGCGTAGCCCGCCAGTACGAGTGCGTACCCCTTCAGCGGCCGTTCGTCGCCGGCATCGCGGGCGTACCCGCGCACCAGCGACGATTCGGTGTCAGTCCATCCCATACGGATGGCCTACCCGTCCGGCCCGGCGCCCAACCATGCGGCCGGCACCTCGCCCGTTTCCGAAGCACCCGTCAGGGCTTCCGGCCGACCGCCCCGAAGATGGACGCTTCCATCGGGGTGGGCCGCTCGTCGGCGTCCGGCTCCGGCCGCCATTCGCTGACCGCGACGACGCCGGGCTCGACCAGTTCGAGCCCGGTGAAGAACTCGCCGAACCCGGCCCGATCGCGCGGGTACACGTCGGACTTGCCGCTGCGCAGCGTGGCGTCCCAGTTCGCGGCCAGTTCCGGACTGAGGAAGTCCTTGGTGGCGCACGACATGGTCAGGAAGCTACCGGAGGGCAGCGAGGCGAGCAGGGTCCGCACGATCTCCCGTGCGCCCGCCTGGTCGGGCAGGAAGTGCACGATCGCCACCAGCATCAGCGCCACCGGCTGGTCGAGGTCGATGGTCGCGAGCAGGTCGGGGTGGGACAGGATCCGCTCCGGGTCGCGCAGGTCCTCCTCGAGGTACGTCGTGCGGCCCTCCGGTGTGCTGCTCAGCAGCGCCCGGGCGTGCGCCATCACCATCGGGTCGTTGTCCACGTACACCACCCGGCTGCCGGGGTGGGCGCGCTGCGCCACCTCGTGGGTGTTGTCGGCGGTCGGCAGCCCCGTGCCGATGTCCAGGAACTGGCGGACGCCGACCTCCGCGGCCAGGTACCGCACGGTGCGCCGGAGGAACGCCCGGTTGGCACGCGCCGCGATCCGGGCCGCCGGGTAGGACTTCGCGAGCAGGTCGCCGGACTCCCGGTCCGCGGCGAAGTTGTCCTTCCCGCCGAGCCAATAGTTGTACCGCCTGGCCGGATGCGCGACCCCGGTGTCAAGCCCGTGACTCATCCTGTCTCCCCACTCGAATGCGGCCATCCTAGGGCAGCCGCGCGTCCGGGACACGGCCCGCGCCCACCCCTGCTCCTCCCCGCGGTCACCCCGCGCACCCCGGCCGGCGACCGGGTGTTCACCGCACGGCGGGCTCGGCATAGAGGCGGGCCACGACGTCCTCGATGCTCGGTTCCAGTACCGAGACGTCGCGCAGTGCCCCGTCGCGGGCCAGGGCCGCGACCAGTTCACCGGCGGTGCCGCCGGACAGGCCGAACGTCACCCGGTACCCGTCCGCCTCGATGGCCTCCACGACCGCGCCGGGCAGCCCCACTCCCCCGTTCCACGGGGTGTCGAGGTCGACGACGACGCGGCGCCGCGAGTCGTACCGGGCGTGCAACTCCGGCAGGGTGCCGTCGTGCACGACGCGCCCGTGGTCGATGACGATCAGCCGGCGGCAGAGCTTCTCGATGTCGGCCAGGTCGTGGGTGGTCAGGATGAGCGTGGTGTCGCCGCGCGATCCCAGGTCGGCCAGGAACGCGCGGACTGCCTGCTTGCTGACCACGTCGAGGCCGATCGTCGGCTCGTCCAGGAACAGCACCTCGGGGCCGTGCAGCAGGGCCGCGGTGATCTCGCCGCGCATCCGCTGGCCCAGCGACAGCTGCCGGACCGGGGTGTCCAGGAACTCGTCGAGGTCCAGCAGCCGCCGGCACTCGGCAAGCCGGGCCGCGTGGTCGGCGGCCGGCACCCGGTAGATGTAGCGCAGCAGCCGGAACGACTCGGCCAGCGGCAGGTCCCACCACAGCTGGGAACGCTGGCCGAACACCACGCCGATGTGCCGGGCCAGCCTGGTGCGCTGCGCCACGGGACGGAAGCCGCACACCCTGACCTCGCCGCCGCTGGGAGTGAGTACGCCGGTGAGCATCTTCAGGGTGGTGGACTTGCCGGCGCCGTTCGGACCGATGTACCCGAGCATCTCGCCGCGCGCCACGCTCAGGTCGACCCCGGCCACCGCGGTCACCGTGCGCCGGACCCGGCGCAGCAGCCCCGCCCGGGACGACACGGTGAACTCCTTGCGCAGGTCCGCGGTGTGGATGACGCTCTCGCTCATGTGTCAGGACCCCGTGCTTCGGTAGTGGCGGATACCGGTACGCCAGATCAGCGCCGCCACGCCGGCGGCGGCCAGCGCCACCACCGGGGACGACCAGGACAGCAGCCGCGGCCCGTTCAGCGGGTCGGGCTTGCCGAGAAGGGCCAGCGCCGGGTAGTACGCGACGAAGGCGAACCCCAACCCGTACGCGAACGCCTTGCGGAACCAGCCCGCGTAGACGGTGACCGGGTACGCGGTGAAGTCGCGCCCGCCGTAGGTGAACGCGTTGGCGAACTCCCCCGATTCGACGAACCAGAACGCCACCGTGGAGCCGGCCACGAACACGCTGCCGAACAGCACCGCACCGGACAGCGGCGCCACCACCAGCAGCACCGCGCGGGCCGGTGTCCAGTGCACGTGCACCAGGTTGAGCGCGACCGCCAGCACCACTACGGCCTGCACGACCCGGCCGAGCCGGCGCAGCGCGAGGTCGCCGCAGACCAACTGGAGCAGGGCGGACAGCGGCCGGGTCAACACCGCGTCGAAGCGGCCGGTGCGGATGTACAGCCGCATGGTGTCGATGTTGCCGACGCTCAGGTCGCAGAGCGCGAAGGACAGGTTGGCCAGACCGCTGATCAACAGCGCCTCCGGCAGGCTGAACCCACCCAGTACCGGCGTGACGCGGAACAGCACCACCACGGCCGCCACGTCCATCAGGGTGAGTACCAGGTTGCCGAAGACGTCCATGGTGAACGAGGCTCGGTACTGCAGTTGGCTGCGCACCTGAGCGGCCAGAAGCTGCCGGTAGCCGGCCAGCACGCCGGGCCGGCCATCCCGGGTCGTGGCGCGGCCCGGGACGCGCCGGGCCCGACTGGTCCGGGTCGTGGCGCGGCGCCAGACGCGCCGAGCCAGACTGGTCGGTAAGCGCTCAGCCACCCTGCACCACCAGCCTCCGCTCGGCCCGCCGCTGCACCAGCAGGCAGAGCCCGAGCAGCAGCGCCGCCCAGCACAGCTGGTCGACCAGCAGCAACGCGCGGTGCCCCACGCTGCCGCGCTCGACCAGGATGTCGATGGGTGCCTGGAACGTGGCCGGGAACGGCGTACCGACCCACAGCACGCCCTGCGCCCAGCCGGGCAGGAACGCCAGCGGGAAGTACAGGCCGCTGAGCACCCCGGTGCCGAGCAGCCACAGGGTGAACACGCCCCGCACGTCCAGCAGCCAGAAGGCGGTCAGGTTCACCAGGTAGCGCGCCCCGAACGAGGCCACCACCGCGACCAGCACGCTGAGCAGGAACACCGGGTAGCTCGCCAGTGCGTGCGGGGCGTACATGCCGAAGCACAGCGCACCGACCACGGTGGGCACCACGAAGCGGGTGAGCGCCGCATGCCCGGCCCGGCCCAGGTCGGCGGCCAGGTAGCTGGCCACCGGGTTGACCGGCCGGAGCAGGTCGGACTGGACGTCGCCGGTGCGGACCCGGTCGGCCAGATCGGTCCAGCCCCAGATCTGCACCACGGCGAGCAGTCCCTGGCCGATCCAGACGTACGTGACCAGTTGCGGGCCGCGGTAGCCGGCCGCCGTACCGCCGGCCGCGGCGGCCACCGCGAGCATCACGTAGCAGCGCAGGAAGCCGAACACGGTGTTGGTGAACGCGCCGGCAACGGTGGCCTGGCGGTAGGTCGAATAGCGGCGGAAGCCGGCGACCGCCAGCGCCCACGCGGTACCCATGGCACCCCCGGGTGAAGAATGAGCCATCGGTCTGGCTCGCTCTTGCCTTCGCGAGAACGCCCGTGGGCGTCCGCACCCTGGGCAAGCAGCGGGAAGGATATCGGGCAGCGGGTACCGCCGCACCCGATTTTCCGGCCGGCACCTCCGCCGCGACGGGGCGAATCCGGCGCATCATCGAGGGGGTCGCCTGATCCGCCGGGGCAGTGCCCGACCGGCCGACGCAGTGACCTGACCGGCGGCCCGCGCCGACGGGACGCCGGTGTGGCCGGGGCCCGGCAGACCCTACGCTTGCGCCACCCGCCGGACCTCGCGCACCGCCTCGTCGACACTGCCGTGCCACGGCGCGCCGTGGCCGGGAAGCAGCCAACTGGCCTGAAGTCCCTCCAGCCGGCTCAGCGACTCCAGCGCCTGCCCGGGGTCGTCGGTGAACGGCGCCGGCTGCGGCCCGCGCCGGCCGGTGAGCACGTGACGGGTGGTGAGCCCGTCGCCGACGAAGACCGCGTCGGCCACCGGGACGTGAATGGCGATGCTGCCCGGAGAGTGACCGGGCAACGCGATGACGCGCGGCGCGCCGGGCAGGTCGAGCACCTGGCCGTCGGCCACCTCGACCACCTCGGACAGGTAGGTGGTGCGCAACCCTCCATTGCGCATCGCGTACGCCAGGAACCGGGCGGTCGGCCCGAGCCTGACGCGTCCCCAGGACGCCTTCGGCTTGATCTCGCCACGCGCCCGGGCGGCGTCCGCGGGGTGCACGTACACCGGGACGCCCTGCTCGCGGCGGAGCCGTTCGGCGAAACCGAGGTGGTCGGTGTCGCCATGGGTGAGGATGAGCCCCCGCACGTCGCCGGGGGAACGACCCATGCTCGCCAGTTCCGCGGTGAGGGCTCGCCAGTGTCCGGCGAGACCGGCGTCGATAACAGTGACGCCCTCCGGAGTGTCGACAAGGTAGGCGGCCACGATGTCGTTGCCGATGCGATGCAGGGCTGGACCGAGCTTCATGGCGGCATCCTGTCGTTTCTAGGGGACGATCGCGAAAAGCTATGCTACCTATCTTCTCGGCTATGGTCAATAGCCAGAGGGCCACCTCCATCCCTGGAGTGCCCCGTGGACCTCTTCTCGTAGTCGGCGGCACCGGCTATCTCAAGTTTGTGACACGCCGTGCGGGAAGCGGCCCCGGGTGACGCGGCGGCGACTGTGCCGCGCGTCACGCCGCCCCCACCGTCACAGGAAGCGGGTCGCCGGCATCTCGTGTTCGTATCCGGCAACACGAGGAAGGACGAGGTCATGGAAGCCCGACTCAACATGTTCGACAACGAGGTCGGCGGCAAGTTCGCCAAGCGCTTCGCCAACGCCAGCCTGGTGATCCAGCAGTCGACGCTGCCGAAGTCCCTCCAGGAGTTGGTGTCGCTTCGCGCGAGCCAGATCAACGGCTGCGGTTGGTGCATCGACATGCACACCAAGGAGGCCGCGGCCGCCGGCGAAACCGCCGTCCGGCTCAACCTGGTGGCCGCCTGGCGCGAATCCACCGTCTTCACGGAGGCCGAGCAGGCCGCGCTGGCGCTCGCCGAGGAGGGCACCCGGCTCGCCGACGCCCACCAGGGCGTGTCCGACGAGACCTGGGCCCTGGTGCGCAAGCACTACGACGACGACCAGATCGCGGCGCTGGTGTGCCTGGTCGCCATGATCAACGCGGCCAACCGGCTCGCGGTGATCGTGCACCAGAAGGGCGGCTCGTACGAGGCCGGCATGTTCGACGCCGCTTTCGGCTGATCCCACCGCTCGGCTGATCCGGCCGCCGGCCCGGCCCGGATGATCCCATCCGGGCCGGGCCGCGTCCCCTCGGGAGCACGGGAGAGCCGTTTTGGGCATGATGAGTGGTGAGTCAGGAGGGAGCCTCCGATGATCGGCACCTTGCGCACGGTGGTGCTTGACGCACCCGACGAGCGACGGCTCGCCGCGTTCTACACCGCCCTCGGCGGCTTCACCGAACTGTCCGCCGAAGACGACTTCATCGCACTTCAGACCGGGGACGGGTGGCGCGTCGCCACCCAGCGCAGCCCGGACCACGTACCGCCGCGGTGGCCCGATCCGGCGTATCCGCAGCAGGCGCACCTCGACCTGCGGGTGCCGGACCTCGACACCGCCGGGGCGAAGGCGATCGAGCTGGGCGCCACGCCGCTGCTCAGGAACGAGAACTGGTACACGCTGGCCGACCCGGCCGGGCACCCGTTCGACCTGTGCCTGTTTCCGGCGAAGCCGCGGACCACCCTCATGGGCGTGACGCTGGACTGCCCGGACGCCGCGCAGCTGAGCGCGTTCTACGCCGAACTCCTCGGGAAGCCCGTCACGTACCAGGGCGAGGGCGTGGCGATGATCGGCGAGGAGGGGGCACAGCCGGTGATGTTCCACCAGATCGCCGAGTACCACGCGCCGCGCTGGCCCGATCCCGCGTACCCGCAGCAGGTACATCTCGACGTCACGGTCGACGACGTCGACGCGGCCGAGGCGGCGGTGCGCAAGCTCGGCGCCACCTCGCTGTCGTCCGGCGGGGTGAACTGGCGGGTCTACGCCGACCCGGTCGGCAAGCCGTTCTGCCTCTGCTGGGACTGAGCCCGTTCCGGCAACGTCCGGGTGGTGGGCGGGACCGGCAATTCGCCGGGCCGGCCGGGGCTGCCGAGCACGAGGCCCGATGCTGCTCATCGACAGCGGTCGGGGGCCGCGCGCCGATCCGGCGCCGCGCCCGCGCTGCGCGCCTGGGTGGAGCAGTCGTTGCCGGCCGCGGCCTGACCGCCGGCCGGCAACCACCCGGCGGAGCCGGCTCCGGCACCGTTTACCGCCCCGCCCATTGGGCAGACAGCCAGTTGTGCCAGAGGACGAACGGGGAACGGAAGATCGGGGCGAAGCCGCATCCGGAGCCCGTCCCGTACGAGTGCCGGAGCCGAGCGAGTACCGGCGCCGGCAGCACCCGGCGCCCGACTCCGCCGCCGGTCTCGCCGAGGATGAGACCGAGCGCTGGAAGAAGGCGCTGCCCCACGACGACGACCCGGGCGGTCCGGGGTCGCGGTGAACCCGACCCGGCCAACCGGTCCCGGTGCGGCCGGATCGGCACTCAGCCGGCCGTGAACCAGATGATTGCCGTGAAGAGATCTCCGGTGTGTGTCGCAACGGGGGTGCCGCCGGTCGTCTGATTGGTGAGAACCAGTCATCGACCGAAGGAGAACGGCACAGACGGGTGCGGTGGGAAGGCCCGACCCGATACCCGACGGCAGCGTCGCGCATGCCGAGATCGAGATCGGCGACTCGGTGGTCATTACGAGTCGCCGTACCGGCAGGCGAGGGCTGGACCCGACGGGTCGACGCCGGCGAATCGCCCGCAATCGTTGCCGGCGCCACGGCTGCGCTCGTCGCGCGCTGGCCGGCTGACCCCGCACGGCCGCCCGGCGACTGTTCTGGCCGGGCCGGCGGCGCCCTTGCACCGGCTTCCTACCCTGGAGCGCGCGGGGATCGGAGGTCTGCCATGCAGTTGACTGAGGTGAGTGTCCTCGGGTGCGTTCGTCGGTCACCGTGTTCCGGCACCCCCGCACGCCTCTGCGCTTCGTGGTCATCCCCACCATCCACATAGGACGGCCCGACTACTACCGGCAGATCGCCGAACGGCTGGCGAAATGCCACCTCGTCGTCGCCGAGCAGTACGACGGCCCGAGTTCGACCGGCCTGGCTTACGTCACGGCCCTGCGGCTGAGCCTTCAGCGACGGTACGGGACGCTGGTGCATCAGGACATCGACTACCAGGCGCTGGGCGTCCCGGTCGTCTGGCCGGACGGAGAACTGCTGCCCGGTAGGCGAAGGCGGCTGCCGCTGGTGGGATGGTTGGACCTGGCCCTGATGGTGCCATTTCTGACGGTCGCCATGGCCGTGGGCGGCCGCGACTGGCTCCTGCGCCGCAACTTCGAGATCAGCGACGACAGCGAGCCGCGCATGCGCTCGTCCGCCATGCACCGGGTGCTCCTCGAAGAGCGTGACGCGCTGCTCGTGACCGCGGTGACGGACATCGATCGGGAGCGGAATGGTCAACCGATCGATGTCGGCGTCGCGTACGGTGCGGCTCACCTGCCGGCGGTCGTGCGGGCGCTGGTCGACCGGTTGGGCTACCGCCCCGAGCGCGGAGGCCAGTGGCTCGTCGCCATGGACTTCTGACTTCGGCCAGGGACCGGTAGCGCCGGACGGTGGGTCCGGCTGCCGGGCGCGGCTGCCGGCGAGAGGTTGCCGGCGTGAGGTTGCCGGCGTCCCGCTGCCGGTGTCCGGCCGCTCCGGGTCTCGCCGGTGACCCAGGGACCGCGACCCGCTCCGCGGAAACGGGTCGCGCTATATCGCCCCACGTAGTACGCTGGACGATATAACGTGGGACGGAGTAATGCCATGGTCGACGAACTGGGCCGCTGGGCCGAGCCGGGGCTGCTGGTGCTGACCAGCCTGGCCAACGGCGACAAGCACGGGTACGCCATCACCAACGACATCGCGGAGCATTTCGGCGTGAGCCTCGGCCCGGGGACGCTGTACGCGGCACTGACCCGGCTGGAGGAGCGTGGCCTGATCGAGGGCCTGCCGGCGGAGGGGCGGCGCCGCCCCTACCGGCTGACCGCGTCCGGCGCGGCCGAACTGTCGGCCCAGGCGACCCGGATGCAGCGGCTCGCGACGCTGAGCCTCGGCCGGCTACGGCTGGCGACGCCATGACCGCCGATCCGCGGCTGGTCCGTGCGCTGCTGGCCTGCTACCCGGCGAGTTGGCGCCGGCGGTACGGCGACGAGTACGCCCAACTGCTGTGCGACCTGCGCATCCACCGACATCCCCGGCTGATTGCCGACTCGTTGCGGGGCGCGCTGCGTGCCCAAGTGAGCCCGGGAGGACCCCTCATGTCGTTTCGTTCCCCGATGACCGCCGCGATCGGGGCCACCGGCCTGTTCACCGTGGCCGGCATCGGGTTCCAGAAGCTCGCCGAAGATCTCACCGGTGTGGCCGGCGCCGTGTACGCGCTGCTGGTCGCGGCCGCGGCGGTCGCGCTGGTGGCTCTGGTCGCGGCCGCGGCGCCGACCGCCGTGGCCCTGCTGCGCGGCCGGGACGCCGGCGCCCGGTGGTACCTGGCGGTCCCGGTCGTCGGTGCCGCCGCGTGGTACGGCGTCCTGCGGCTCGCGCTGCTCATCGCCCGCGGTCACGGCGTGCACTCGCCCGCCAACCTCACCGGGTTCGCGCTCATCGCGGCCGCCGGTGTCGCGGTGGTGGCCGCGACCGCGTGGGCGGCCGGAACCGTGCTGCGCCGGGTACCCGCCGATCAGCCCCGCCGCCTGCGGCCGGCGGCGCTGGTCGCCCTGGCCGCGGGCATGGCGGCGACCACCGCCCTCGCGCTGGTCTGGGGTCTGCGGGTACACGCGAGCGATCCCGCCGCCTTCCACGGCGACCAGGGGATCCTGGCCACCCCGTTCCTGCCCAGTTGGATCGGCGTGCTGGTCCTCATGGCCGGCGCGACCGTCCTCGCCGGCCTCGCCGGCAGCCGCCAACTGGCCGCCACCCGCTAGTCGATCCGGTTCCGGCTCACCATCCCGGCGCTGTCGCGGGCACCACCGCGCCGGCCGCGGGAGCCCGTCGGGCTTCGCGCTTCAGCGAAACTCCACACCTCCCGTCACCTGCCGGCGACCCGCCGAGAAAGAGCGATGCCCCATGTCCTCAGCCGCCGCGGCCACGGCGACGATCCGCGCCGACGATCTGTCCAAAAGGTACGGTCGGCGCGGCGCCGTCGACCGGCTCACGTTCACCGTCCACGCGGGGCAGGTCTGCGCGCTGCTCGGACCGAACGGTGCCGGCAAGACCTCGACCATGCGGATGCTGGTCGGCCTGTCCTCGCCGGACAGCGGTAGCGCCCGCATCGCCGGCGAGCCGGTCAGCCTCGGCGCACCGGTGCTGCACCGCGTGGGTGTGCTCATCGACGGGCCGGCGTTCGTACCCCACCTGAGCGGCACCGGGAACCTGAAGTTGCTGTGGTCGGCCGCCAAGCGGGCCTGGCCACCACCCGGCCTGGCCGACGCACTCGACCTGGCCGGGCTCGGTCCCGCGATCGACCGGAAGGTCAAGAGCTACTCGATGGGCATGAAGCAGCGGCTGATGCTCGCGCAGGCGCTGATGCGCGTACCCGACATCCTGATCCTGGACGAGCCGGCCAACGGCCTCGACCCGGCGGAGGTCCGCGCCCTGCGCGAGCACCTGGCGGCGCTGGCCGAGGCCGGCGCCACCGTCCTGATCTCCAGCCACCAGCTCGCCGAGGTACAGCAACTCGCCACCCACATCGTCGTCATGAACCGGGGCCGGCTCATCGGCACCGGGCCGCTCGCCGAGGTGCTCGGCGCCACCACCGGCACGTACCGCATCCGCCCCGACGACCTCGACCGTGCCCTGGCCATCCTCCGCGACATGCCGGGCGTGGCCGCCGCCGCGGCGCGTGGCGAGGATGTCATCGTCACCGCGCCGACCGTGCCCGCCACCGCCCTCGTCAACGCGCTCGTCGCCGCGCACGTCGGGGTCATCGCCGCGGCGCCGGCCCACCAGTCCCTTGAGGACGCCTACCTCGCCATGACCGGAGGACACGACCATGCTGCGCGTTGAACTGGCCACCCAACTCGCGCGGGTGCGCACCCTGATCGCCCTGGCCTTCCTCGCCGCCGTCCCGGTCCTGGCCGGTTTGTTATTCGCCTCCGACGCCGGGCACCGCAACGGCACCCAGACCGGCCTGTACGGCGCCTCCCCCTACTCGGCGCTCAACCACACCATGGCGAGCCTGGAATTCATCGCGCCGCTGCTGTTGCCGGTCATCGTCGCGCTGCTGGCCGCCGCGATCGCCTCCGCGGACCGCGACTGGGGCATCCTGCGCTACCTCTACGTCGCCCCGGTCACCCGGAGCCGGCTGCTGACCGCGAAGTTCGCCGCCGTCGCCATCGCGACCGCCCTGGCCCTCGCCGTCGTACTGGGCGCCGGATTCATCACCGGCCTGGCCATCTTCGGCTCGCACCCGTTCCACCGCATCGGCTCTCCCAACCTGACCAGCACCGGCGCCCTCACCCGCGCACTGGCCGCCAGCGGCTACACCCTGCTGTGCATGCTCAGCGTCGCCGCCATCGCCTTCACCCTCGGGCTGCTGCTGCCCCGCGGCGCCGAAGCCCTCGCCGCATCCGTCGCGTTCATCGTCGCGGCCAGCATCCTCAACGGCCAGTCCGCCCTGCGCGCGGTCGCCGTGGCCCTGCCGGTCCACTACTGGCAGAACTGGGTCGGATTGTTCGAGCCGGACGCGGCCACCGGCCTGGCCACCGGAAGCCTCGTACAGGTCGCCACCGTGGCCGTGTGCGCGGCCGCCTGCCTGGTGGTGCTGCGCCGCCGCGATCCCGCCGCGTGACCGGCGGTGCCCGGTTCGCGTGGCGGCCGCACGCTCGCCCGCCGGCGCGCAGCTCATCGAGCGGCACCGCGCGTCCGGTCCGGAAGCCCACCCGGGAAGGCCCGCGGGCGCGCCCGTCCGGCTACGCCTGCTGGCCGGCCCGCCGGCCGCGCCGGGCCAGTATGACGGCGCGGCCGGCCAGGCCGACGGCGAACATGACCAGGCCGGCGACCACGGACTGCCAGGGCAGGGTGGCGACCAGGACCAGGCAGCCGGCGGCGCCGAGCAGGTTCAGGCTCCGGGGCCAGCGGCGATCCTCGGCGGACTGGGTGAACGCCGACGCGTTGGCCACGCCGTAATAGACCAGGACACCGAAGGACGAGAAGCCGATGACACCACGCAGGTCCAGGGTCGCGACCAGGACGCTGACCACCACGGCGAGAGCGACCTCGGCCTGGTGCGGCACCCGGTACCGGGGGTGGACGGCGGACAGCCAGCCGGGCAGGTCGCGATGGCGAGCCATCGCCAGGCTGGTCCGCCCGAGTCCGGCGATCAGCGCCAGCAGCGCTCCGAGCGCCGCGACCGCGCCTCCGACGCGGACCACCGGGGCGAGACCTCCGGCGCCCGCCGCGTGCACCGCCTCGGTCAGCGGCGCGGCCGTGGCGGCAAGCCTGCGCGGCCCGGCGGCCAGCAACGCGGCCACGCCCACCGCCAGGTACACCGCCACGGTGATCAGCAGGGCGACGGGGATCGCGCGCGGGATGGTGCGCCGCGGGTCGCGGACCTCCTCGCCCATGGTGGCGATGCGGGCGTACCCGGCGAACGCGAAGAACAGCAGGCCGGCGGCCTGGAGGATGCCGTACCCGCCGCCGGTGCCCACGGCCGCCCAGCCGCCCAGGTTCGCGGCGCTGGCGTGGCCGCCGAGCGCGATCCCGGCCACCACGACCGCGAGGGCGGTCAGGCTGACGGTCACCAGCACCCGGGTCAGCGTGGCGGTCTTGGTCACGCCGCGGTAGTTGAGCGCGGTCAGGCCGGCGACCCCGACCACGGCCACGGCGCGCTGTGCCCACCAGGGGCCGGGTACCGCGTACGTGGCGAACGTGAGCGCCATCGCCGCGCAGGAGGCCGTCTTGCCGACGATGAACCCCCACCCGGCGGTGAACCCCCACCAGTGCCCGAGCCGTTCGCGCCCGTAGATGTAGGTGCCGCCCGACGTCGGGTACGCGGCGGCCAGTTGGGCCGAGGCCACCGCGTTGCAGTACGCGATGACCGCGGCGACCACCAGGCCGACCAGCAGACCGGTCCCCGCGGCCCGCGCGGCTGGGCCGAAAGCGGCGAACACGCCGGCGCCGATCATCGACCCCAGTCCGATGACCACCGCGTCGGCGGTGCCCAACCGCCTCGCGAGGCCACCGGCCCCGGCCGGCGTCGATTCGCCCGGCGCAGCGTGCCCGCTGGGCCGCGGCCCGGGACCCACACCCATCCCGGCAGTCACCGGTCCGGCACGCGGGCCATGAGTTCTTCGGCGACGCGGTCGGGTCCGGGCGCGGCGGCGATGCCGCGCGCCACGGCACGGGCCGCGTCCTTCTCCGCCACGTCGGCCGAAAGCGTGGCGAGCGCGTCGGCGACCGCCCCATCGGCACGCGGTCCGACCAGGGCTTTGCCGATCCCCGCCCGGGCCACCATGTCGGCGTTGACGAACTGGTCGCCGAGCTGGGGCAGGACCAGTTGCGGGACGCCGTGCGCGGCCGCGGCCAGTGTGGTGCCCATGCCTCCATGGTGTACGACGGCGTCGACCGCCCGCATCACGGTGCGGGTCGGAACGAACCGGTGGACCGTGACGTTCCCGGGCAGCTCCGGAAGGAGAGCGGGGTCGGTGGTCGGGCCGGCCGAGGCGATCACGTCACCGATCCGCGCAGCTTCCAGGAGCATCTCCCGGAGGAGTTCCGCGGTGCCCACGACCGTCCCGAGGGTCACGTAGATCAGCGGCCGCGCTGGCGTGCGGTGGGGCAGCCGGACGGGCTCGGTCAGGGGGTCCTCCCACGGGACCGTGCGGATGGGGATGACGTCCGGGTGGTCGGCGATCGGCCCGAACTGGAGGGCAGCCGGCACCGGGTCGATGTAGGGGCGGGGACGCTCGGCTTGCGGTAGCGGTGCCCAGGGCTCGGTGTCGGGCTGGTCCAGCGCCCGTCGCGTGACGGCGGGAAGGTCGAGCATGGGTGGGAAATAGTGGAAGACGCTGAACAGCGCCGACGGGATGCCCAGCTCGTCCGCGACGACGGCGGCGCCCGGGTTGGCCGGGTCGTACACGACGAGGTCGGGCCGGTCGTCCCGCCAGGCCCGGCGCAGGGCGGCGACCGCGGGAAGAGCGTGCATCACGCCGAAGTAGGCCGGAACCCATCGGGTGCCCATGTCGTCGGCGACCGCCGGGAACCGCTCGCGGGTGAGCGCGGGAACCTGAACGCGGGTCGGGTCGACGTCCGTGCCGGACACGGTGGGCAACGGCAGCTTGCCGTCGAAGGGCTTGCCGACCGCGACCTGTACGCGGGCACCAGCCGCGCGCACCGCCTCGGCCAACGGCATCACGGGATAGATGTGCCCGAACGCGGGCAGTAGTGCGAAGGAGATGAAGGGAGGTTTTCTGGAGGCGTCGGACCACACCGAGGCGGCCTCCGGGTTGGCGCTGCGCACAGCGTCGACCTTTCTGTACCACGCCTCCATGCCTGGCACAGCCTGCCACCGGCACGCGACGCTGACCGGGACTGTACAAGACGCCGGTGCGAGCAGGCAACGCGCCGGGCCCGGTCAGGCGTGGGGCTTGGCCACCGTGAGCAGGACGACGGAGTCCTCCAGCGCGCTCAGACCGTGCCGGGTCGGCGGGATGTCGAGGTGGTCGCCGGTCGCGGCGTCGAGGCTGGCGTCGGGTCCGGTGAGCCGGACGCGACCCTCCAGCACGATCAGGGTGGCCTCGCCCGGGCTGTCATGCTCCTCGAGCGCGCTGCCCGCGGTCAGGGCCAGCAACGTCTGCCGCAGGGTGCGCAGGCTGCCGCCGTAGACGGTGTGAGCGCTGCGTCCACTGCCGGCCGCCTTGGCCGCCGCCAGTTGCTCGCGGCCCAGCGAGGTCAACGATCGCTTCTCCATGCCGTTCAGCCTCCCACCAGGTAGCACGCCAGCGCGGGGTACATCATGAGCAGTTTACACAATCCGCGGTTGTAGAAAATTGGGGGTGTGGATGGACGGTGCCGGCCACGGGTCAGTCCGGCCACCCGTGGAGAAACTGTGCTTTCACCCACCGAACGCGGCGTTAGCTGGCACTCTGAACGGGCGACTGTTCAAGAATGAGAGGGTACGGACAGCCGCGGTGGCTCCGGCCCCGTCATCCCGACCAGAGACTCGAGGAGGTGCCTGTGCTGAACTATGTGGGCCACCAGTTCGTCACCGGCGTCCCCCGGGCCGTAGCCGTGTGGTCGGCACTCGTCGTCCTCGCCGCGGCCACGATGCTGACCCTCGCCGGTTCGCCCTGGCGGGAACGCGCTCTGCGGTCGTGGGTGAGGATCACCGCCCGCCGGATGCGGCGCACCCGGTGGCACAGCGAGATCGAGCGGGCGCACCGCCGGGCCGAAGAGCTGACCGCCGCCGCGGCCCGCGCGGGCGCGGAGGCGGCACACGGGCGCGAACGATGGCGGGTCGCCTGCCGTGAGGTTGAGGCCGCGTGGCGGGCGTTCGACGCCGCCGACCGGGCCGCCCGCCACGCGCTCTACGCGGCCGCGTGCGCCTGCGGCGACGTGCGGGCAGCCGGCGGGAACGGGAGCACGCCCGAGGCGCACCGGTACGGCGACGCCGCGGACCGGCCGCTGACCGACGCGCTCGCCGGAAGGGACGGATGGGACCCGGGTCGGCACCCGGCCGTCCTGGCGGCGGCGCGGCGCCGCGCGGTTCGAGAACACCGCTGGCAACGCCTGCTGGCCGCGCAGG
>JBDZVD010000127.1:0-9531 GCA_040255525.1 Micromonosporaceae bacterium
TGTGCGGCGCGGCGGGCTCGCCCCACGCCGGCCGGCTCTTGTCCCAGGGCGACGGTGCCCCCGGCGCCGCAGCCAGCTTCGACTCGGCCGGTCGCCGGCCCGTCCCCGGGTCCGCGGGCCAGCCGCCGGTGCCCTGAGCAGGCTGCCCGCCCGGCCGCCGGCCAGCCGCCGCGTCCGCGGGCCAGCCGTCGACGCCCTGGCCGGGTGGAGCGCCCGCGCTGGCGGCCGGACGGCCTCCGTCGGGCCGGGACGACCAGCCGCCGGTCTGGGGCGACCGCTGCACCGGAGGGGCCTCCGGCCAACCGTCGCCCTGGGGCGACCGCTGCACCGGAGGCTCTGCCGGCCAACCGTCCACCGGCCGCCGTTCCACCTGCCGTGCGGTCGACCAGCCGTCCGGCTCCGGATCCGGGTCCAGCGGTTGCGACCAGCCGTAGTCCCACTCGGACTCCGGTTCGGCGCTCCACTGCTCGCTCACCGGGCGTTGCGGCCCATGCGAAAACCCGCCGTCAGACATCGGGCACCCCCGGCCTAGCGCCGTCCGGAAGGCACGGCGGGGCGCCGGCCGTCGCGGTGGGACACCGTGCCCGGCGCACCGCCGGGCAGCGCGAACGCCAGCCGCCGCCGGACGCGGGCCGGCCGGGCATCCGATGGGTCCGGGTCGCTGACCGATCCGGTACGGCGGGTATGCGGGGACATCGCCGCCTAGCGTGCCATATCCGCCGCCCTGTCGGCATGCTCCTCGTCCAGCAGCCCGATCACCGAACGCGCAACCAGCTCGGGTACCTCCATCTGTGCCACGTGACCCACGCCGCGCAGCATCAGCAGCCGGGAATCCGGGATCGTACGGGCGACCTGCGCGGCGACCCGGACGTCCACGAGGCGGTCGCTGTCGCCGCCGATGACCAGGGTGGGCGCGGTGACCTGGGCAGCCAGCCGCCACAGCGAGCGGCTGCCCGGCAGGTACGCGCGCAGGAAGCTGCCGATCAGCGAGCGGAGCGTACGGACGTAGGCGTCGAGGTACCAGGGCACGTCGTAGCGAAGCTGGGCCTCCTCGATGGCCTCAGCCATCCGCTGCTCGGCGATCCGGGTCGGGTCGGCGAAGCACACCCGTAGGACGTCCCGGGCCAACTGGTCCGGCGGGATGGTCGCCATCCGCCTCGCGGCGAGCCGGTCGGCGCGCGGGATCAGCAGGAAGGGCAGCATCCTCGCGTGCGCCGAGCGCCGCGCGTCCAGGAACGGCATGGCCGGCGAGATCAGCGTCAGGCTGCGTACCAGGTCGGGCCGCAGCGCCGCGACCTGTACCACGATCGATCCGCCCAGCGAGTTGCCGAACAGGTGCACCGGCCCGCGCCCGGTGTGCTCGATCACCCGGGCGACCCGATCGGCGAAGGCGCCGATCGAGTAGCTGCGCGCCGGGTCGCTGAGGCCGAACCCGGGCAGATCCATCGCGTACCCCTCCACGCGGTGCGCAAGCAGGCCAGCGAGGTCGGTCCAGTTGGACGAGGACCCGCCCAGGCCGTGCACGAACAGGGCCGGTTCGGCCGCGTCGGCGGTGGGCGGGGTCACCCGCAGGTACGTGATCGTGCCATCGATCGTGATCCGTTCCCCCGGCCATGGCGGTGCCAGGGTGCCCGAGAGGACAACGGAGCCTGACGGTGCGATGACGGCACGCTTCATGACTCCAGTCTGCCTCGCGACGGCGTGCCCTACCGGCAGCGGTTCGGGGACCCGACTCAGCCGAGCAGGGCGTCCAGCCGCCGGTTGACCGCGGCCAGGGTCGCCCGGACGACCGCCTGGCGTGGGTCGCCCGCGACCAGCGCCGACCCGCTGAGCTGCTCCGCCGTGCCGCCGAGCACCAGCAACACCACGACCACGGCCACGTCGCTGCTGCCGAACGGCACCACCGCGGCGTGCTCGACAAAACAGCGACCCGGCTGGTCAGCGCCCTCGATGCCGGACAGCATCTGGTCCAGCGCCGCCGTGGCGGCCACCGCGGCCAGCCGGAGCACGTACCCGTCGACCGCCGGCCCGCTGGCCACCCCGATCGCCGGCCGGCCCCCGCTGGTGAGCCTCACCTCGACGGTGGCGTCGAGGCCGAGCGTGCTCACCTGCACCTGATCGATGACCACGCGGGGCCCGGAGACCGACCGGACCACCCGGCGCGGCTCCGGATCGGGCTCGGTCGTCGCACGGGTGCGGCCCGGGGCGACCTGGTGGCGCCGCCGGTTCTGCTCGTCGCCACGGGCGGCGGAACGGCCGGGCTGCTCGGTGGGGGCGGCGGGAAGCGGAGCACGCGGCGTCGTCGCGGCACCGGCGACCGGCATGGTGCTCGTGTCCCGGTGCGGCTGTCCCACGTTGGTCGCGGGGGACGCCGGGGGCTGCGGCCGGCGCGGCTCCGCCTGCCGGCGCGGCTCGCCCTGCCTACGCGGCTCGGCGGCCAGCCCCATCCGCCGCTTGAGCAGCCGGGCCACCTCGCGGGAGACCTGCGCGCCGTCGGCGCCGTCGGCGAGGTCGAGCCGCAGCGTGTGCACGCCACCCGGGTTGGGCCTCAACTGCGCGTCCCGGACGCCGGGAACGTTGCGGACCGCGGCGAGCACGGCGTCGGTGTCGAACCCGTCCGGGCGCGGCGGCGCCTCCTCGAGGTCCTCGTCGTACCGGAGGCGGGTGGCGATGCGCGCCAGCTCGGGCGGATCGAGGAAGCTGGGGCGCTCCTGCTCGATGAACTCGTCGTCCGGCCCGCCGTCGGGTACGTCGGGCACGTCCGGCGCCGCCGGTACGCGTTGCGGCAGGACCCTGGGTACGGGGAACGCCGAGCCGGTAGCGGCCGGGGCCGAGGGATCGGGGCGGGCCCCGCCCTCCGGGTCGTGCCCGGGCTCCGCCGGCGGTCCGCCGGCCCCGGGCTGGCGGACCGCGCCCGGGTTGTCGGTGTAGTCGGCCAGGCTGGGCTGGCCGAGCGGGGTGGGCGGACCGAGCGGCTGCGGATCGTACGACTCCGCGGCGCGGGGCTCCGCCGGGAACGGCTGTGGACCGAACGGCTCCGGAGCGATCAGCCCCGGCCTCCCGGCCGATTCGCGCAAGGGAACTCCCGGGCCCAGGTCGTCGGGCTGGTCGGTGTCGGAGCGGCCGGACTCGACGGCCGCCGCGTACGCGGCCTGAACCGCCGCGTGCTCCGCGGCCTCCGCGTCGGCATGCCCGGCGGCGGCGCCGGCGCGCAGCGCGGCCAGCGAGTCGCGCAGCGGCAGGGCCTGCCGGGCCGCCTCGGCCGCGACCGCCGGATCGTCGGCCTCCGGCGACCGGGCCGGCCCATGCAGCCGCGGCGGTTCCAGTGTCGGCGCGGCAGGCGCCTCCAGGACCGGGGTAGCCGAGTTGACCTGCTCAATCCTGCCCAGGGGCGGTACCGCGCCGGCCCGGCGCGCGTGGTCACGGCCGGCCATCGGCGGGCCGTAGCTGTCGGCCGGCCGGTCGGCGTGGGGCCGGTCGAGGCTCGGACCGTGCGGGTAGGCCGCCTGGTTGGCCTGGGATGCCGCCTCGACCGGCAGGTGCTCGCCGGGGCGCTCGCCGACGGAGCGGTTCTCCGGAGCCCACTGATCGGCGTGACGGCGCTCCGCCTGCCGGGACTCGCGCTCCGCCTGCCGCGGTTCGGCCGAGCCGGCCTCGGTGTGCCTGCTCGATGCCGCACGGCTCCCGGCCGGCGCGCGCTCGGGCGACCACTGCTGCGCCGCGTGCGGTTCGGCGGACCAGTGCTCGGCCTGCTGGATCAGGTCTGCGGGGCGCAGCGCCTCGGCCTGGCGCACGGCTTCGGCCGCCCCGGCGGCGGAGCCCCGGAAAGGGCCGGAGTGCCCGGCCCGCTCCGCGTCGACGTCGCCGTGATCGCCGGACTGCCTCGGCGGGGCCGGCGGGTACCCGCCGGTGCCGGGGCGCGCACCGCCGGTGTCCCGGTCACCCTCGTCCGGCACGCTGGCGGCGTGCGAGGCCTGCGCCGCCTGATCGATGTGGGCCGCCTGATCGGCCTGGCCCGCCTGATTGGCCGCGGCCATCCGACCCAGGGCCGGCATGTCGTCGAACGAGGGCGGGACGAGCCTGGGCGACTGGTAGGGATCGTACGGCGACTCCGCTTGGGGCTGCGGCACGCGCGGTTCGACCGGCGACTGCGGCGCCCAGTGCCCCTGCACCGGCGCCTGGACGTTACCCAGAAAACGCTGTCCGGGCACGTCTACCGGCCGGGGCGGGTTGTCGGGCCAGTCCCGCACCTCCGTGGCCACCGAGCGGTGCCAGTTGTGCGCCGGGGCGAGGTCCGACTCCACGGCCGCCGCCGTCCCGGCCCGGCCACCGTCGACGCTGCGCAGGACCGGACGCGTCGCACCGGAACGGACGGCCTCGGCCCGCACGGCATCGCCGCGGGAGCCGGCCTGCTCAGGCTCCCAGCCGCTGGTCCGGATCCTCGCCATGCCGTGTTCGTGGGCACCGTTGCCGTTCGCACCTGCCGGTTCGCTGCCGGGCTGCCCTGTTTCGTCCACCGCGCGCTCCTCGGTCGCCTCGTGTGAGGCTACCGTGTTTGAAGTAGGCGAGTTAACTGGTAAACACGACGAGTTCGAAGCTTCAGGTTCTCGGAGGTGCGGATGGCTGCGTCGAGCGGCACGAACACAGCTGGCCGCCCGGTCCGGCTTCCGCGTTCGGCCCGCCGCAAGCAGTTGCTCGCCGCAGCGCAGGAGGTCTTCGTCGCGCAGGGCTACCACGCTGCCGCGATGGACGACATCGCCGATCGCGCCGGTGTCTCCAAACCAGTGCTCTACCAGCACTTTCCCGGCAAGCTCGAGCTCTATCTGGCGCTGTTGGACACGCACGGCGACGCGCTGGTCGGCAAAGTACGGGCCGCCATGGCCGCGACCAGCGACAATAAGGAGCGGGTCGCCGGATCGATGCGGGCCTATTTCGAATTCGTCGACCACGAGAGCGAGGCATTCCGCCTGGTCTTCGAGTCGGACCTGCGCAATGAGCCGGCGGTGCGGGAACGGGTCGACCGGGTCGAACGGCTGTGCATCGAGGCCATCGCCGAAACAATCATGGGCGACACCGGGGCGGCCCGGGACCAGGCCGAGCTGCTCGCCGCCGGGCTGGTCGGGATCTCCGTGACGGCCGCCCAGTTCTGGCTCGCGGGTGGCCGGAAGGTCGACAAGGACCAGGCGATGGAGATGCTCGCCGCGCTGGCCTGGCGCGGTATCGCGAGCTTCCCGATGCAGGGCGAGCCACACGGCGATCCCGCCGGCGGGATCGGATAACCTTTCCACCGGATACCGCTGCTGAGGAGGGCCACGTGGAGGTCAAGATCGGCGTTCAGTTCGCGCCTCGCGAGCTGTCCCTGGAGAGCAACCAGACGCCGGCACAGGTCGAGGCGACCGTGACCGAAGCGCTCGCGTCCGGCGGCACGCTCTCCCTGGTCGACGAGAAGGGCCGGCGGGTGATCGTGCCGGTGGAGAAGCTCGCGTACGTGGAGATCGCCGAGGTCTCCACTCGCCCGGTGGGCTTCAGCGCCGGCTGAGGCCGGACGGCTCGCCCGCTGAGGCCGGACGGCTCGCGCCGCCCCGGCCCGGCGTGCCGGTCCCCGGCGGTCGAAGTCAGTTGTTCAGGCCGACGGTGGCCATCCGTGCCGTGTGCGCCGCCGTCAGACGCTTGAACAGGCTCTGGACGTCACCGTGGTCATTCGTTCCGGAAATGATCAACATGGCGAGCGCGGGGTGGTCGGCCGCGACCCGCTGCGCCTGGGACAGTCCCTCGCCCACCAGCCGCCGGGCCCACATGGACAGCCGGTTGGCCAGCTTGGGATCGGCGGCTATCGCCGAGCGGATCTCCTCGCCGGCGAACTCGGCGTACCGCGAGTCGTGCAGCACCTCGAGGACCAGCTCGCGGTCCGGGGAGTCGAGAAACGAGGCGACCTCGCGGTAGAAGTCGTCGGCGATGCCGTCGCCGACGTACGCCTTGGTCAGCGCCTCGTACCAGTCCTTCGGTTCGGTCTGCTGGTGGTACTTGGCCAGTGCCTCGGTGAACGGTCGCATGGCGGCCTGGGGCTCGGCACCGAGCGCGGCCAACCGGCTCTCCAGCCGCCGGTAGTTGACGATCTCCGCCGCCGCCATCTCGCTGAGCATCGCCCGCCGGTGCAGGTCGGGAGCCAGCCGGGCGTCGTTGGCCATCTGGTCGAACGCTTGCAGCTCGGCATAGGCGAGCAGGGCGAGCAGATCAACGACCGCTTCGGGGTGGGACACGAGCGCAGGTTATCCGATGTCGGCGCACCCGGCAGGTTCGGACCGGCCAAGCGTCACCTCGCCGGGCAGATGCCCCAGGCGGGCCGGGAATGATCGAATTCAGCCG
Source organism: Micromonosporaceae bacterium (assembly GCA_040255525.1). Taxonomy (GTDB): domain Bacteria; phylum Actinomycetota; class Actinomycetes; order Mycobacteriales; family Micromonosporaceae; genus Rugosimonospora. The sequence goes on from JBDZVD010000127.1 coordinate 6,367, forward strand.
CAAACGCGGCGGTTTCCCGGGCGGGCACCGGTACGAGTACCATGGTGGTATTGCCGCGGGCGTTCATCGCCCGCGTCACGCGTGCGGCCCGCAGTTTCCCACTGCGTGTGGCCCGCGCCACATCCATAGGCGCCCTTGGGAAATGGCGATGGGGCGCACCGGCGAAAGCAGAAGGACCCCCACAATCCCATGACGATTGAACCCAACACAGCCAGTGCGCAGCTGGCCGCCAATGCGCCAATTCGTTCCGATAGCCCCACATTTGCCCAGCTGGGCGCCCGCCCGGAGACGGTCGCCGCGCTCGAAGCGGTCGGTATCACCAAGGCGTTCGCGATCCAGGAGCACGCGATCCCGATCGCGATGCGGGGCACCGACATCATCGGCCAGGCTCCGACGGGTACCGGTAAGACCCTCGGCTTCGGCATCCCGCTGCTGGAGAAGGTCATCGCACCGTCCGAGGGCTCGGACGGCGGCGTCCAGGCCCTGGTCGTGGTGCCGACCCGGGAACTGGGGCTCCAGGTGGCCCGGGACATCGCGGCCGCCGGCCGGACCCGCGGCATCCGGGTGCTGCCGATCTACGGCGGCGTGGCCTACGAGCCGCAGACCGACGCGCTCACCAAGGGGGTCGAGATCGTGGTCGGCACCCCCGGCCGCCTGCTCGACCTGGCCAAGGGCAAGCAGCTGAAGCTGTCCGGCGTCCGCGCGCTGGTTCTCGACGAGGCCGACCGGATGCTGGACCTCGGCTTCCTGGACGACGTCGAGAAGATCCTGTCGATGCTGCCCGCCGACCGGCAGACCATGCTGTTCTCGGCCACCATGCCCGACCCGATCGTGACCCTGGCCCGGCGGTTCCTGCGCCAGCCGATGACCATCCACGCAGGCAACTCCGCGCAGGCCGGACCGTCGCCTCAGACCAAGCAGGTCGTCTACCGCACCCACTCGCTGAACAAGCTGGAGATCGTGGCGCGGATCCTGCAGGCCCACGAGCGCGGACTTACCATGATCTTCACCCGGACCAAGCGCAACGCCGACCGGGTCGCCGAGGATCTGGACTTCCGCGGGTTCGCGGTGGCCGCGGTCCACGGCGACCTCGGACAGGGCGCCCGGGAGCGGGCACTGCGCGCGTTCCGGGCCGGGAAGATCGACGTACTGGTCGCCACCGACGTCGCGGCTCGCGGCCTGGACGTGTCCGGGGTGACCCACGTCATCAACTACGACTGCCCGGAGGACCCGGACACCTACACCCACCGCATCGGCCGGACCGGTCGGGCCGGGGCGAGCGGTGTCGCGGTCACGTTCGTCGACTGGGAGGACATGCCCCGCTGGCGGCTCATCGACAAATCGATGGGCATGGACCTGCCGGAACCTCCGGAGACGTACCACACCTCACCCTGGCTGTTCACCGACCTGGACATCCCGACCGACGCGACCGGCACGCTGCCGTCCGCCGATCGGACCCGGGCCGGCCTGTCGGCCGAGGCCGAGGAGGACCTCGGCGGCGGCGGCCGGAGCAAGTCCCGGCGCGGGCGCGGTGGCCACAGCCGGAGCAAGGCCGGGGCCGATTCGCCGGCCGTCACCGACGAGGAGCCGACCCGGGCACCCCGGCAGCGCCGGCGACGCCGCCTCGGCGCCACACCGGCCGGGGAATCACCGGCCGTGGCGACCGCCGACACCGACTCCACTGTGGACAATGACGCCGCGGACGAGCCGACGGGCGCGGCGAAGCCGCGCCGCCGTCGCCGTCGCCGCGGTGCCGGCTCCCGCGGGGCGGCCAACGCGACCGCGGCGGCGGACGCCGGGACGGGCACGGTGAACTCCGGCGAGACCGCGGTCGCGGGCGCCGAGTAGGAACCCGGGTCCACGGCCCAGCCAGCCCACCCACACGATGAAGTCCACAGTGGACGGGAGTGGATAGCGCTGTGCCACAACCGCTGGACGAAGCGCTGGCCGACATCAGGGCCGCGCTGCTGGACCGCGCCGGGCTGCGGCGCGCGGTCGCGGCCGGCCGCAGGCGGGGCGCCGCTCCGGAGTGGGTACGGGCCGAACTGCGCCCGGTGACTCTCAAGCGCGGCGAAGCGCTCCAGGTGGTCACGTCGGACGGGAACCGGCCGGCCACCCGCAACCTGGCCTGGGGCAGCGACGCCGAGGCCGCAGTGGACGGGTTACTGGCGCAGCCGTTCGGCAACTGGCACGTGGAGACCGCGACCGGAACGCTGCAACTGCGCGTCACCAAGAAGGGTGAGGCGCAACTGCATCGCTCGGACACGGTGGCCCCGGCCCAGCCGACGGCGCATGACCGGGAGAAGGAGTATCTCCTCGACCCGGGCGACCCGCTGTACGACGCGATCGGGGGCAATGCCGCCAAACGCAGGCAGGTGGACGCGTTCCTCCGCGCGCTTGCGTCCACTGTGGACGAGCCGGTGCGCCGGATCGTCGACCTGGGTTGCGGCAACGCGTACCTGACGTTCGCGGCGTACCGGTACTTCGCGTCGCGCGGTGAGGACGTCGAGATCGTGGGCGTCGACGTCCGCGAGGACCAGCGGGTACGCAACGCCGCGCTGGCCCGGACGCTCGGCTGCGCGCACCGGGTGCGGTTCGTCGCGGGTACGATCGCCGCCGCCGAGGTGGACGGGGCCGACGTGGTGCTCGCGTTGCACGCCTGCGACACGGCCACCGACGACGCCCTGGCGCGTGCGGTGCGCTGGAATGCCCGGTTCGTGCTCGCCGCCCCGTGCTGCCACCACGACATCGCGGCTCAGCTGCGCGCCACGGCGGCTCCCGACGGGTACCAGATGGTGGTCCGGCAGCCGATCCTGCGGGAGCGCTTTGCCGACGTCCTCACCGACGCGCTGCGCGCCGCTCTGCTCCGGCTGCACGGCTACCGGGTGGATGTGGTCGAGTTCGTGGACTCCCGGCACACGCCCCGGAACGTGTTGCTGCGGGCCCGGCGTACCGGCGCGCCGCCCACCGAACAGCAGCGTGCCGAGTACGCGCAGCTGGTCGGCGCCTGGCACATCACCCCGGCGCTGGCGAAGCTGCTCCACGATTTCCCGGCCGCTTGACCGCGACGCCTCGTCCCTCGCCGCCGCTGGCGACACCGCCCCATGACCCCCGGCCGCTTGACCGCGACGCCTCGTCCCTCGCCGCCGCTGGCGACACCGCCCC
>JBDZVD010000127.1:9631-18734 GCA_040255525.1 Micromonosporaceae bacterium
ATGACCCCCGGCCGCTTGACCGCGACGCCTCGTCCCTCGCCGCCGCTGGCGGCCGGACGACTGACTCGGCTACTGCATGTAGCCCTCCACCTCGCCGGTCGGCCGGGCGTGTGCCTGTTCCGGGTCACCGCCGGTCTCCCGGGCCGCCCGCCGCTGCCGCAACAGGTCCCAGCACTGGTCCAGGGCCTCTTCCACCTCGCGCAGCCGGGCGCGCTCGTCGTCGGCGCTCAGCTGGCCCTGCTGGACCTTGCCGCGCAACTGGTGCTCCTCGTCGACCAGCGCGCTGATCTGGTGAAAGATCTGCTTGTCATCCATGTGGACAGCCTTGCACGCCCGGGGGCGCGGATCCCAGCGTTCGGCGGGCGTTCCTGGTCTCAGTGAACGCTGGCCGGCTCGATCCGGCCGCTGACCTCGCCCAGCCCGAGCCGGACGCCACCGGGGCCGGGCGCCCAGGCCCGGATCGTCGCCTCGTCGCCGTCCTCCAGGAAAGTCCGGGTGCCGCCGTCGGCCAGCCGGACCGGCTCGGCACCGCCCCAGGACAGCTCCAGCAGGCAGCCACGCTGGCCGGGCTCGGGGCCGCTGACCGTACCGGACGCGAACAGGTCGCCGGTACGCAGCGAGGCGCCGTTGCAGGTCAGGTGCGCCAACTGCTGGGCGGGCGTCCAGTACATGGTGCGGAACGGCGGCCGGGACACGACCGTACCGTTGATTGCCAATTCCAGCTCGATGTCCAGCCCCCACGGCTCGCCGGGCACGTCCCGCAGGTACGGCAGCGGCTGCGGCTGCCGGGGCGGCGGGTCGATCCGCGCGTGCCGCAGCGCGTCCAGCGGCATGATCCAGGGCGATACCGAGGTCAGGAACGACTTGCCGAGGAACGGACCGAGCGGGACGTATTCCCAGGACTGGAGGTCGCGGGCCGACCAGTCGTTGACCAGGCACACCCCGAAGACGTGGTCGGCGAAGTCGGCGACGCCGACCGGCTCGCCCGGCTCGGATGGGACGCCGACGACGAACCCGACTTCCACCTCGACATCCAGGCGCCGGGACGGCCCGAACGTGGGTACCGGCGAGGCGGCGTCCTTGCGTTGCCCGCGCGGCCGCACCACCGGGTGGCCGGAGACGGCGACGGTGCCGGCCCGGCCGTGGTACCCGATCGGCAGGTGCTTCCAGTTGGCCGGCAGCGGATCGGAGTTCGGGCGGAACAGCCGGCCGACATTCGAGGCGTGATGCTCGGACGAGTAGAAGTCCACGTAGTCGGCGACTTCGAACGGCAGCAGCATCCGCACGCCGTCCCGGGCAAGTAGGTGCGGCCGGACGGCGGGTTCCGCGCGGGAATCGGTGAGCAGCCCGGTGAGCCAGCCGCGTACCTCCCGCCAGGTGGCCGGGCCGGCCGCGAGCAGTCCGTTCAGGGTCGGGCCGGACAGCAGCGGCGCGGCGGGGTGCCGTCGCGCGGCCGCGAGCGCGCCCAGGTCGAGCACGAAATCGCCGATGGCCGCGCCGACGCGCGGATGGCCACCGACGCGCGGGCCCTGCCCGGCACTGTCGCGCGCACCCTGCCCGGCACCGTCGGCCTGCCCGCCGCCGGGGCCTGCGGTGTGGAACACACCGTAGGGCAGGTTCTCGACCGGGAAGAGCGACGCGTCCGCCCCAGGCACCCAGCTACTCATCCGCGATTCGCTCCCCTCGACATTGAGCGGGACGTCAACCGACACGAGTGGAACAATATCCGGTACGGCGCCGGCGGGCGCCATCCCTCCGCCAGCGCCCCGGGCACCAATGCAGCAGCTCAGTCAACCGACAGAGTGGGAGTAGCGCGGTGGCATCCCGACCCGCCGGCAGTGGGCAGGGCGATCCGATCGCGGCGGCGGGTGTGCGCGGCCCGGGGGCCGACCGGTCGACGTCGCAGAGCCTGGACCGCGGGCTGATCCTGATGGAGCTGATCGGGCGGCGGCCGGACGGGATCAGCGTGACGGAACTCGCGGTGGCCACCGGGACGCACCGCACCATCGTGACCCGGTTGCTCAAGACGCTGGCGCGGCGCGACTATGTGGTACGCGACCAGTTCGGTCAGTACCGCCTCGGTGGCCGGCTGCTGGAACTGGCCCGCTTCGTTGCGCCCCAGGTTCGCGCGGCCGCCCTGCCGATCCTGCGGGTACTGGCGGAACGGATCAGCGCCACCGCGCACCTCACCATGGCCGACGGCGACGAGACCGTGGCGCTCATCGTCGTCGAGCCCACCACGGCCGCGTGCCACGTGTCGTACCGTGCCGGCACCCGCCGCCCGCTGGGCCGGGGCGCGCCCGGGATCGCGATCCTGTCGACGCGCCCGGTCGAGGAGGTCGAACTGCCCAGCGTGGCGCTCACCCGGACCCGGGGCTGGGCACTCAACGAGGGCGAACTGGAGAAGGGCGGCACCGGCATCGCGGCGCCCCTGCCCCACCCCCAGTACGCGAACTACAGCACGGGCGTGGTGATGCTCACCGCGCCGGAGTCACCGGACGAGGTCGGCCGGGCGGTCGTCGAGGCCGCGGCGGCGATCGCGGCACGGGTTGCCTGACACCGCGTCTAGCACCCACCGCCGGGGGGCAGGTGCCCGGTCGCGTTGTATTCGGCCAGAGTGAGCACACCGTCCACAGTGGTCCATCGGGTCACCGACGTGTTGGCGACCAGCCCGCCGGCCGCGATGGCCCGCACATCGTCCCAGGACAGCCCCTCCACCAGGCGGCGCAGCATCAGAACGACGGCGTCGTGCGCGACGGCCAGTACCCGCCGGCCGGCGTGTTCCCGCCGCGCGTCGGTGAGCCAGCCGGCCAGCCGGTCCGCGAGGTCGCCGAACGACTCACCGCCGGGCGGCCGGTACGCATACTCGTCGGTGGTCCGCCGCCGCTGTGCCTCGGCCGGGAAGCGCTCGGCGATCTGCCGGCTGGTCAGCAGTTGCAACTCACCCATGACCCGGTCGCGCAACCGATGGTCCACAAGCGACTGTCGTACCCGGGCCCGCGGGTTGTCCCGTTCCGCCGCCGCGGCGGCGAGTTCGAACGTGTGCCGGGCCCGCCGGTACGGCGAGCAGAACACCACCTCGGGAAAGCGGTCGGCGGAAAGGCTCCCGAGCCAGTGGCCGAGCGCGACCGCCTGCCGCCGCCCCAGCTCGGACAGCGGAACCTCGGAGTCCGGTCCCTGGATGCCGGCCCAGGAGCGGCCGGCGACCTCCGCGGCGGCGAAGGCCACGTTCGCGGCGCTCTGCGCGTGCCGGACGACGATCAACTCGGCGAGTTCGCCGGCGCCGGCTCGGGTGCCCGTCATGGTCCGATAGAACCACAGGCCGGCGCCGGGACGGACGGGTTCGCCTCAGCCGGGCCCGCTGCCTGCGTGCACGCCGAGACCGGGCGTTCGGGCGGTCGCCTGTCCGGCGATCGTCGCTCGGGCGGTTCGCCCGCGACCGCCACCGCTGCGAGCGGTCGTCGCCGGCCACCGTCGCGGTGCTCGGGCAGCACCGCGTCGGTGGCCCTCAGGTGGTGATCGCCAGCGCGAGCGGCAGCACCGCCGGCGCACCGGCCCGGCGCAGGAGCCGGGCGGCCAGCGCCATGGTCCAGCCCGAGTCCACCAGGTCGTCGACGAGCAGCACCGGGCCGTCGAGAGCCGGCAGCCGGGCCTCGACCGCCGCGGGGACGGACAGGCGGCCGTGTACGTCGCGAACCCTCGCCGCGCTGTTCACCCCGGCGGGGCCGCCAGGGGCCGAGGACACCGCGCCGAGCAGCGGCAGCCGGCCGATCGCGGCGATCCGCTCGGCGAGGCTGCGAACCAGCGCGGGGCGGGTGGCCGAGTCGATGGCGACCACCGCGGCCGGCCGCGCGACCCAGGAGGCGGACCACTCCCGCAGCACGGCGACCACCGCGTCCACGAGTTCGCCCGGCACCTCGCCGCCGGAGTCGAGCGCGGCCCGTAGCCGGGTACCCCAGCCGAGATCCGACAGCCGCCCCACCGCCCGGCCGGGCTCGGCCCGTTCCCCGGCAGGTACCTTGCCGGACAGCGGCACCCCGATCGCCGGCAACCCGGTCGGCCACAGCCTGCGCGGCGGGATCTCCACACCGGCCCGGCCGAGAAACGCCGTCGCCGCGCGTACCGCGTCCTCGGAGACCACCGGAAAGAAGCGTGCGCCAGCACAGTTGTCACACCGTCCACACGGGACGGATTCCGGGTCGTCCAGGCACCGGCGCAGGTAGTCCATCCGGCATCCGGTGGTGGCGAGGTAGTCGAGCATCGCCTGCTGCTCGTTTCGGCGGGCGGCGTCGACCCGGGCGAGGCGCTCGGAGTCGTAGCTCCACGGTTCGCCGGTGGCCACCCAGCCGCCCTTGACCCGCCGTACCGCGCCGTCCACGTCCAGTACCTTCAGCATCAGCTCCAGCCGTGCGCGCCGCAACTCCACCCGGGTCTCCAGGACGGCGGTGGACTGCGGTCGGTCGGGTGCCAGGGCGGCGAGCGTCGCCCGTACCTGCTCCTCGGGCGGAAAGGCGAGCGACGCGAAGTACCGCCAGATCGCGGTGTCCTCGGCGCCGGGCAGCAGCAGCACCTCGGCGTGGCGCACCGCGCGGCCGGCCCGGCCGACCTGCTGGTAGTACGCGATCGGCGAGGACGGCGCGCCGAGGTGCACGACGAATCCCAGATCCGGCTTGTCGAAGCCCATGCCCAGCGCGGACGTGGCGACCAGCGCCTTGACCCGGTTGTCGAGCAGGTCGGCCTCGGCGGCGCGGCGGTCGGCGTCCTCGCTCTGGCCGGTGTAGTCGGCGACCGCGAACCCCCGGGAGCGCAGGAACTCGGCGGTTTCCCGGGCCGCCGCGACGGTGAGCGTGTACACGATGCCGGAGCCGGGCAGTTCGGCCAGATGGTCGGCGAGCCAGCCCAGCCGGTGTGCGGGGCTGGGCAGGTCGAGCACGGCCAGCCGCAGCGACTCGCGATCCAGCGGGCCGCGCAGGATCAGCGGATCGGCGGCCGGCGCCGCGGACCCGCCGGTCGCGGCGACCGACCGCACCCCGCCCGGGCCGGCCGCGGTCGCGTTCAACTGCTCGGCCACGTCGGTGATGACGCGCGCGTTGGCGGTCGCGGTGGTGGCGAGTACCGGTGTGTCCGGCGCGAGTTCGGCGAGGAAGGTACGCAGGCGCCGGTAGTCCGGGCGGAAGTCGTGGCCCCAGTCAGATACGCAGTGTGCCTCGTCGACCACGAGCAGTCCGGTTGTGCCGGCCAGCTTCGGGAGTACCGAGTCGCGGAAATCCGGGTTGTTGAGCCGTTCCGGGCTGATGAGCAGCACGTCGACGGTACCGTCGTGGACCGCCGCGGTGATCTCCTCCCACTCCTGCAGGTTGGCCGAGTTGATGGTGTACGCCCGGATGCCGGCCCGGGAGGCGGCGTCGACCTGGTTGCGCATCAGCGCGAGCAGCGGGGAGATGATGACCGTGGGGCCGGCGTGCCGGCGGCGCAGCAGGGCGGTGGCGATGAAGTACACGGCCGACTTGCCCCAGCCGGTGCGCTGGACGCAGAGCACCCTGCGGCGCCCCACGACGAGCGCCTCGATGGCCGTCCACTGGTCGTCGCGCAGCCGGGCCCGCTCCCCGGCGAGCGCCCGGAGCACCTCCTCGGCCTGCTCACGCACTGTCGGCATCCGTCGACCCTACCGGTGCCGGCCCCGACCCGGCCCCGCAACGGGCGGCAGGTCCGGAATGGGGCACCGGGCCTCCTGATCCGCCGAACGGGGCGCAGCGTGGCCGTCCCGACACCACGCGGCAGCTGACCGATCCGTTCCGGGCGCTCGCGACTGCGCCGAACGTCCACAGTGGATACGGTGTGCGGCGATCTGATGCGACCCGGCCCCTGGACATCGATCCTCGGGGCGGCATGATAGGGCCCAGAGTCAACTGGCCAGGGGAGCAAATCGTGCGTTTTGGCATCAGTCACGTGCTCGACGCGATCGAGCGGCGGATCAGTACCGATCCGACCGCCGCCGGGGGCGTGATCGACCTCGGCGAAGTGGTACGCCGTGCCGACCTGGACGGCGGGCGCCCCGCACACCTCTTACGTCTCGGCCTGGTCATCGACGCCCTGAGCAAGCACCTGGCGGACCCGCACGTCGCGGTGTACGCGGTGGCCGACCGCGCGCTGCTGTCGGACACCGACCTCACGGCGAACGAGCGCATGGTGATCCGGCGCTGGTCCGACGACGGCAAGGTCGAGGTCGTGCGCAACGGTGGCCCGACCGCCGCGCTGCGGACCCGGGAAATCGCCGCGCTGACCGGGCTTCCGCTGCTGACCCGCAACAGCACCGGATACCCCGGACTGTCCTACGCGCCGGCACCGGGGCCGAACGGCGCCGTGCTGATCCCGCAGATGATCGGGCCCGGCCCGGCCGCGCCGGCAGCGGTGCTCGGCCGCCAGTGGCGCTGCCCCGAGCCGGGCTGCGCCAGCTTCGGGCCGCCCGGACAGCGCAGCACCGACCCGTTCGGGCCGCCGCCGGAGGACACCGAACCGGCCGGTCCCCCACCGCCGCAGCTGCTGAACGGACGGCCGCACTGCCCCCGGCACGGGGCGCCGCTGACCGACCTCGGCCCGCGCCCGCGCGCGGTGACGCTGGCCGCGCGCGTGGACGGCATGGTCTGGCACCGGTTCCAGGTGACCGAGGCGGAGCCGGTACCGGTCGGCAGGGCACCGGAGGAGCACAACGGGGTCGGCCTCGGCCTGGCGCTGGACGACCGCGGCCTGCGCTGGGTCAGCCGGAGCCACCTGCGCTTCGAGCTGCGCGGGCACACCCTGCAGGTCATCGACACCAGCACCAACGGCAGCACGGTGCTGCTGCGCACCGGCCCGGCGGACCCGCCCCGCCGGGCCCCGCTGAACCGGGGCGAGGTCGCCCCGCTCACCGAGTGGGACACCGTCGAGCTGTACGAGGGCGTCGAGCTGGGCCGCGCGGACCGGGCGTCCGGACCGGTGTCCGGTGCGCCGTCGACCGGTTCGGTGATGGCCGAGGCACCCACCCAGTCCATCCGGCTGTCCTGAGCCGTACCACCGCCGGTTTTCCGGCTTCCGGCGCCCAGCGCCTGGGTGGGCCGCCCGCCTTCGGGCGCGGGCGCCCGTCGGCTTTGCCGGCCGCCGCCCGGTCAGCCGCCCGAGCCGGGGCGCAGCGCGATCGCCTGGAGGAAGATCTGGTTGATCTTCGAGGGGTCGCTCGCGAAGAACACCTGGCCGGAGGTCACGTTGGTGATCTGCGTCAGCTCGGCCTGGCTCGCCTCACCGATCCCGATCGCGATGACCTCCACCTTGCGCTGCGGATCCACGATCTTCTTGAGCTGCTGGATCAGCTGATCCAGCGTGAGGCCGCCCGGGTTGTCGTTCTGGCCGTCGGTCATCAGGACGATCGAGTTGACCTTCGTCGGGTCCCAGTTCGCCTGTACCTGCTTGTACGCCGCCAGCACGGTGTCGTACAGGCCGGTGTCGCCGTTGGTGGGCCGGATACCGTTCAGCGCGGCGGCCAACTTCGGTCGCTGGCTCGACACCGGGCCGATCGGTACCAACTGCTTGTATGGGATGCTGCCGTTCAGCTTGGTGGAAAACTCCCACAGGCCGACCGACCAGTCGTCGCCGAACAGGCTCAGGCCACCGGCCGCCGCCTGTACGGTCACCTCCTCCCGGGTCTTGTTGCCCGCCGTGGGTACCGGCGTCTTCATCGAGCCGGACACGTCCAGTACCGCCAGGATCCGGCCGGCCTGGGTGACCGCGCTCCAGGTGTTGAGCACCTGACTGACCACCGCGGGATCGACGTTCCCGGGCGGTGCCACCGAGGCCGGAGCACCCGGCTGGCTGGCGAACCCTGCCCCGGTCGACCCGTCCGCGGCGCGCAGGCCGTGCTGGGCCAGCTGATTGCGGTAGAAGGTACCGGTCAACTGGCCGAGCAGGCCGTTGGCCGCGCTGACCGCCTGGTTCGTGGCGCTGGTCAGCACCGCGTACGGGTAGTCCAGCGCGGGCGGTGCCGGGCTCAGGTACACCGCCGCGAGCGGCACCGGCGGCTGTGCGGCGTTGTACCCGATCACCGCCTGCTCGGGCAGCGGCGCGGCGGCCAGCCCGCCGGCCAGCGTGGTGGCGTCCGCCGCCCGCGGAAACCGGCCGACCAGATCCGCGCGTACCGTCGAGCGGTTGTTCGCCAGCCCGCGCAGCGCGGCGACCGTGGCCTCCTGCGCCTGCGTCCCGCCCATCGTGGCGGCCGCGCTGCTGAGCGCGAGCAGACCGGAGAGCCCGGCGGCGTCCCGCTGCGGGTCGACGATGCCCGCCTTGAGCCCGGAGCCGCTGGTCATCTTCTTCAGCAGGGCGGCCCAGGTCACCTTCGCGTCCGGCCAGCCCAGCACCTGCTTGGCCAGCGGCTGCGGTACGGCCAGCACGACCGGGCTCTGCGCGATCGACTGGGCGACCGCCGGCACGATGTTGGCGTTGGCCGCACGGATGCGCTCCAACCAGGACGACGAGTCGGGGACCCACACGTCGGGCACCTGGGTCTTGCCGTTCGGGTCCCCCAGCCCGGCCAGCGCCGCACCGCCCTGGTGCGCGACCGCCGCGGCCACGTCCGCCGGGTCGGCGGCGGTCACCGCGACCGTGACGCAGGTGCCGCTCTGCTTGCCGCTCCAGGCGTGCGCGGTCGACCGGAGGACCGGCGCGATCTCCGGGGCGGCGGCAACCCGCAGCGTGACGTGTGAGCCGCACGACTGGCGGTTCACGAACCTGTACCCACCCCAGCCGGCCCCCACGGCGAGGACGAGGACCACCGCCCCGATCAGTGTCCTGATCAGGACGAGACGCTGTGTATTGCGATGACGGCCTGCCACGGGTACCCATGCTCCGGAGTGCTCGGCCAGATCGCCATGTACGTTCGGCCGAATTTTCCTCACAAAATAACCCGCACCCTCCCCGAACCTACGCACCGTCACCTGAGCGTCTCGGATCGTCGAGATTCGGGTCCCAGGCGCCGCCGGGCCGGCCGGCGCCGGCGGTGACGCGGGGCCGGTCGCCGCCCTTAGAGCCTGATGGCAAAGGGGTTCAGGTGGGTGTTGGGTGAGCCGCCTGGGCG
>JBDZVD010000255.1:0-3417 GCA_040255525.1 Micromonosporaceae bacterium
GGCCGCCACCGGGCGGCGCGATCGGGGGAGGCGCGATCGGGGGAGGCGGGGCCCGGCGGCCGCGCGGCTACTGCCGCACCGCCGCCGAGTCGATCGCCGGCCTGCGCAGCGCGACCGCCGCCGGAACCAGGCCGGCAAGTACGGCGACGACCAGGCACACCCCGGCGATCGCGCCGAGCGTCCGCCACGGGACGGCGACCCGGACGACCGGGGCCAGCGGCACCAGCCCGCGGCGCATCCCGAACAGGGTCACCGCGGTGACCACCGCGCCGAGCAGGATGCCGATCGCGGCCACCAGCGCCGATTCCAGCGCGATCATCCGGCGGATCTGGCGCGGCGTCGCGCCGGTCAGGCGCAGGGTGGCCAGTTCCCGGCCCCGCTCGCCGGTCGCCATCACGAGGGTGTTGGCGATCGAGATGATCGTGTAGATCAGGGCCAGGCCGAGCACCGCGGTCATCGCCGCGTTGTTGAGCCGGTTCTGTTCTTTGTCCATAGTGGACAGGTAGTCGGCGGTGGGCAGCAGCGTCCCGCCGCCCGTCGCCGCGGCCCGGGCGACCGCCGCGCGGTCGGCGCCGCTCGACAGTCCAACGTAGACGGTGTCGGCGAGCGGCCGGGCGGTGTGCCCCGCGCGCAGCTCCCAGGGCAGCAGGAACGTGGCGCTGATGTCGATCTGGTTGGCCAGTACCGCGACGACGCGCAGCCGTGCCCGTACCGAATCGTCCAGCCAGAGCGCGATGGTCTGGCCGAGCCGCGCCGTGCCGGCCGGTACCGCGACGGTGCCGGTACCCGTGAGGTCGGCGAGGCTGCCCGCCGCCACCGGCAGGTCCAGGACCCCGGCCAGCTCGGGACCGGGCAGGTACTCGGCCTCGTAGTCTTCGGCCTCGTCGCCGCGGCGCAGGTACACGTTCGTGGTGGACACCGGGACGGTGGCGGTCACGCCAGGCGCCGCGCGCACCGCGGCGACCGCCGCGTCGGACAGGCCCTCCTGCCCGCCCGACGGCACGACCACGGCGGGCGCGGTGATCCGGGAGTGCGCGGCGGCGCTCTCGGTGCCGGTCAGGGTGGCGAACCCGGCCAGGGTGGCGCCGGCGATCCCGACCGTGACGAGGATCGGCGCCGCGGTGGCGGCGGTACGCCGGACGGCCGCGATCGCGTTGCGCCGGGCCAGCATGCCGGTGGCTTCCGGCATCCCGGACAGCGGCGCGGTGAACAGCCAGATCAGCGGCGGGATCAGCAGCGGGGCGAACATGGCGAGCCCGAGGATCAGCAGCATCGCGACCACCATGATCAGGGCCGCCCCGTCCGCGCTGTGGATCTGCCCGAGCAGCACGATCATCGGTACCGAGCCGCCGAGCGCGGCCACCCCGACCAGGGTGCGGCTGAGCGTCATCGCGTGCCGGTCGACCGCCGCCTCGCGCAGCGCCTCGATCGGGCGCACCCGGCCCGCCCGCCGGGCGGCCAGCCCGGCGCCGGCGAGCGCGACCAGCAGCCCCACACCGAACGCGGCGGCCAGTGGCCAGAAGATCAGGTGTGCGGTGAAGTCCCGTGGCGCGAAACCGGACCGGGCCAGCCAGTGCGCGAACGGTGGGGCGACCACGGTACCGAGCGCGTCGCCGGCGACTCCGGCCAGCACGCCCACCACCGCCGCCTCGGACAGGATCAGCCGGCGTACCTGGCGCGGTGTGGCACCCGCGGTACGCAGCAGGCCCAACTCCCGGCGCCGCGCGGCGACCGCGTAGGCGAACGTACCGGCGACCACGAAGACCGACACGAACCCGGCCAGCCCGCTGGTCGTGCCGAGCAGCGACGCGGCGACCGCGAACAGGTCGCGGTCCGGGTCCGGTTCGGCCAGCGCGCGACGATCCCCGGTCAGCACCCGTGCCTGGGTGCCCGCGACCGCCCGCGCCCGGTCGGCCAGTGCCGCGACCGTGGTGCCGCCACCCGGCTCGCGGAGCAACGCGACGGCGCGGATCCGGCCGCCGGCCAGCTCGGCCGCCACCGGGTCGGTGACGTACAGCGCGGGCGGTGCGGGGGTGCGCAACACGCCGCTGACGGCCAGCTCCCGGGTGCCCAGTGCGGTACGCACCGCCACGCGGTCGCCGGGACGGTACGCGGTCGGCGCGGTCAGCACCACCTGATCCGGGGCGTCCGGCGGGCCACCGGCCTGCCAGGTGTAGTCGTGCAGCATTGCGGACGACCACGGGTGCGCGGTGTCGCCCGGCGCGCCGGTCACCTGCGCGTAGCCCGCGTAGTCGACGACCTCACGGGCACCGTCCACCACGGACAGTTGCCCGGGGAGCCCGGCGGGCAGCGCGGCGGGCTCGCCGGTGGTGGTGGTCGAGGTCTCCCGGTCGTCACCGGATCCGGTGACGACCCGGATCGTCTGGGCGCCGGCCACCACCACGTCGGCCTTCGGGTACCAGTGGGGCGCATCCGGAGACCCCGCCGTACTCGCGATGGTCAGCGCCATCGCGGACAGCAGCGCCACGCCGAGGGCGAGTGCGACCAGGCTGCCGGCCAGGCTTGCCTTGCGGGCCCGCGCGGTGTGCCAGGCGAGCGCGATCACGACCGGGCTCCGGCCAGTTCGAGGGTGGTCATCCGGTCGGCGACGGACCGCGCCGTGGGCGCCGCCAGTTCGCCGGCGACCGCCCCGTCGGCGAGGAACACCACCCGGTCGGCGTACGAGGCGGCGACCGGGTCGTGCGTCACCATGATGACGGTCTGCCCGCCGGCCGCCAGCCCGCGCAGCAGGGCCAGCACGTCCCGGCCGGTGGCCGAGTCCAGCGCCCCGGTCGGCTCGTCGGCGAAGACCACTGCCGGTTTGCTGACCAGTGCCCGGGCGATGGCCACCCGCTGCTGCTGGCCGCCGGACAACTGGGCCGGCCGGTGCCGGGCCCGGTCCGCGAGCCCGACCGCGGCCAGCACCTCGCGTACCTCCCGCCGTGCCGGACGGCGCCCGGCCAGCCGCAGCGGAAGGGCGACGTTCAGCTCCGCGGTCAGCGCGGGCAGCAGGTTGAACGACTGGAAGATGAACCCGACCGTGTCCCGGCGCAGCAGCGTCAGCTTGGTCTCGGACAGCGGGCTCAGCGGCTGCCCGGCGAGGTACACCTCCCCGCTGGTGGGCCGGTCGAGCCCGGCCGCGCACTGCAGGAGCGTGCTCTTGCCGGAGCCGGACGGGCCCATCACGGCGGTGAACGTGCCGGTGACGAAGTCCAGCGTCACCTCACGGAGCGCGACCACCCGGTTGGCGCCGGTGCCGTACACCTTGGCAAGAGATCGCAGCGCGACTGCCTCGTCATCCATGCCCCCAGCGTCGCCGCCGGCAGGGGGCCGGCGCACTCCCGCAGCCGGGCGTCCTGACGGTAGGGCCAGCCCCCGTACCGCCGCGCGCGGCCGGCGCGCTGCGCCGCGGGCGGC
>JBDZVD010000128.1:0-18635 GCA_040255525.1 Micromonosporaceae bacterium
GCGACGCGCCGGACCGGTCGCCGTCCCCGCGTACGAGTCGCAGCCGGCGAGGCCGGCCGCCACCGCGGCCGACCCGATGCCCGCGAGCAGCAGCCGGCGACTCAGGCGAGAATCGCTCACCTGCCCCACGCTACGGTCGCGCCGGCGGCGCCGGAGGCATACCGTGGCCTACGATGCCGGTTCCACCGTTCGCGGGACGCCACCGGCCGGGTTCGCGCGCTGCTGATCGCACCGGGACTCCGGATCCCCACCCCGGTCAGCGCCACCGGAGGGCGGCGCCACCGGAGGGCGGCACCACCGGAGGGCGGCACCACCGGAGGGCGGCACCACCGGAGGGCGGCGCCACCGGCAGAGACCTTCGGCGAAGCCCTCCGCGCGTCCCGGCGGGCAAGCCGGCAGCGGCGGCGACGCGGGAAGGGTGCGCAGAGTGGAGCGCTTCACCAACGCCGGGTTCAGTTTCGAGGTCGACGACACGCCCCCGGCCGGGGGCCGGGGTGCGGGGCAGGTGGCCGTGCTCCTGCACGGCTTCCCGGAAGACCGCCACTCCTGGGACAGGGTGGTACCGGCGCTGGCCGCCGCCGGCTACCGGGTGCTGGCCCCCGATCAGCGCGGGTATTCTCCCGGGGCCAGGCCGGCCGCCCGCTCCGCGTACACCCTTTCCCGGCTGGCCGGTGACGTGCTGGCGCTGGCCGACGCCGCCGGGGCGGAGCGGTTCCACCTGGTCGGGCACGACTGGGGCGCGGGCCTGGCCTGGTACGTCGCGGCCCGCCACCCCGACCGGCTGCTCTCTCTCGCGTGCCTGTCGGTCCCGCACCCCGCGGCGTTCTCCCGAGCCCTGACGGCGAGCGGCCAGGCCGTCCGCTCCTGGTACATGGCCGCGTTCCAGGTGCCGTGGCTGCCCGAGCGGGTGCTGTCCCGCGGTCGGGGCGAGGCGATGCGGAAGCTCCTGACCCGTACCGGCCTGGATGCGGACAGCGCCGCCCGGTACGCCGCGCGGGCCGCCGACCCGGCCGCCATGCGCGGTCCGATCAACTGGTACCGGGCGCTTCCGCTCGGGCTGCGCGAACCGGTCGGCCGGGTCGGGGTACCCACGCTGTTCGGGTGGAGCGACGGCGACCGCTTCGTGACCCGTACCGCTGCCGAACTCTGCGGTCGCTACGTCACCGGGCCGTACCGGTTCGAGGTGTTCGAGGGCGCGTCCCACTGGCTGCCGGAGGAGGTCCCCGACCGGGTGGCGGGCGCGCTGCTGGAGCATTTCGCGACGGCCTCGGGCGGGAGGGTGCCGTGATCTGCCGCCCGCCGGGGCCGAGGTCTTGCCGTTCGTGATCAAAACTTGCAGGATCGAGTAATGACGATCTCACGCAGGGGCGTCCTGCTGGGCGCTGCCGGCCTGCCCACCGCCGTGCTCGCCCCGAGCGCGCGGCCCGCCGCGGCCGCCCGGCCGGCGGCCGGCTCCACCGGCGATCCCGCTACCGCGTACGTCGATGTCTCCGTGGCCACGCTGTGGGTCTCGCCGGGCAGGGACCGGCCGGTCGACGCGCCGTCGACCACGAACCCGGCCGATCCCGCCGGATGGATGGCGGCGATGAGCCTGGCCGACCGGTTGTGGCTCGTCGGCGAGCTGGAGACTCAGGCCAAGTACGGCCAGGCGGTGCGCATCCTCCAGCGGTCCGGCGACTGGGCGAACGTCGCGGTGGTGGGGCAGCCCACGCCGCGCAACCCGCTGGGGTACCCCGGATGGATGCCCGCGGCGCAGCTGGCCTCCGGCCGCGACTTCGCCCACCTCACCGGCAAACCGTTCGCCACCGTCATCAGCGACACAGCGAAGCTGTACCACGATCCGCACCGGATCGAGCCGTTCCTGGAGCTGAGCTTCAACACCCGGCTGCCAGTGGTGTCCCGCACGCCGCACGGCGTGCACGTGGCCACCCCGAGTTCGGGCACCAAGTGGCTGCGGCGCGAGGATGTCGCCGTGTACGACACCGTGGCGGATATCCCGCACCCGACGGGCGAGGACCTGGTCGCCACCGCGAACCGGTTCGTCGGCGTGCGGTACATGTGGGCGGGCGTGTCCACCTACGGGTACGACTGCTCGGGCTTCACCAGCACCGTCTACAGCGCGCACGGCATCACGATCCCGCGGGACGCCGGCCCGGAGCACGACGCCGGCCTCAAGGTGGACCGGACGGACCTGCGGGCCGGCGACCTCATCTTCTTCGCCCACAACAACGGCACCGGCTCGATCCACCACGTCGGCATGTACGCCGGCGACGGTGACATCATCGACGCCCCGACCAACAGCGCCACCGTGGAGGGCGGCGTGGAGCGGGTCAAGCTCGCCGAACACCGCTACATCAACGAGTACGCCGGGGCCGTCCGCTACCTGTGAGGTCAGCCCGCGCAGTCGGCCGGTGAGGTCAGCCGGCCGACTGGAGCAGGCTGAGGAACTCCACGAGCAGTGCCTCCCGCAGCCCCGGCGGCGCGGCCGCAAGCAGCGCGTTGACCGGCGCCATCCGGACCGGACCGGCCGGTGCGCCGGTCAACCCGAGCCCGGCCGCGAGGCTCG
Source organism: Micromonosporaceae bacterium (assembly GCA_040255525.1). GTDB lineage: Bacteria > Actinomycetota > Actinomycetes > Mycobacteriales > Micromonosporaceae > Rugosimonospora. The sequence continues at coordinate 2,567 of JBDZVD010000128.1, forward strand.
CCACCAGTTCGGGGGTGACCTGCTCGGGTACCAGGTCCATCGGCGGCGTGGCGGCCGGGCCGGCGGCCCGCGCCGCCGCCACCGAGGCGCGCAGCGCGCCGGCGAACTCGCCGACCCGGGGCGCCACCGACGCGGTGACCGACAGGTGGATGCTCGCCGGGATGCCGCCGTGGCCGAACTGCGCCTGCGTGTGCCAGCCGCGTGCGGCCAACTCGTCGGCGACCACGAACAGGTCCACCGCGGGGTCCGCCGAGGCGAACGCGACCACTGTGGACTCCGGCTCGGCCAGCAGCGCCAGCCCGTCCACAGTGGGCACGGCGGCGGCCAGGCCGCGGACCGCCTCCCAGGTGGCCGCGGCCAGGGCCTGGTACCCGTCGTCGCCGATGTGGCGCAGGGTCGCGTACGCGGCCGCGATCGGGCCACCCGAGCGGGTGGAGGAAATGACCGGGTTCACCATCGGGTACCCGGGCCAGTCCGCCCACGCGAAATACTGCGGCCGGCGCAGCCCGGCGTCGCGGTGCAGCAGGACCGAGACGCCCTTCGGGGTGTACGCGTACTTGTGCAGGTCCACCGAGATCGAGGTGACCCCGGGTACGGCGAAGTCGAACGCCGGCACCGGCACGCCCAGCCGGCGCAGGTACGGCAGCACCCAACCGCCGAAGCAGGCGTCCACGTGGCAACGCACGCCCCGGCGCGCGGCGACCTCGGCCACCTCGGCGACCGGATCGACCACCCCGTGCGCGTAGGACGGCGCGGACACCGCGACGAGGACGGTGTCCGGCCCGATCGCGCCGGCCACGTCGGCCGGCCGGGGGCGCAGGGTGTCCGGCGAGACCGGCACCACGTCCAGCGCCACCCGCAGGTACGCGGCCGCCTTGGCGAAGGCGGCGTGCGCGCTGGCCGGGATCACCAGCCGCGGGCGCGCGATGTCCGGCCGGGCGTCCCGGGCCGCCTTCACCGCGAGCATCAGCGACTCGGTACCCCCGCTGGTCACGTTCCCGACCGTGGACTCCGGCCCGGACAGCAGCCGCGCCGCGGCGCCCACCAGCGCGTTCTCGGTGGCCAGCAGGGACGGGAACGCGGTCGGGTCCAGCCCGTTGACGTGTGCGGACAGCGCGTGCGCGGACGCGGCGAGCGCGTCCAGCCCGGGCAGGCCGGAGTCGTAGACGTAGGCGAACAGCCGGCCGCCGTGGGTGGGCAGGTCGGCGGCGCGCAGTTCGGTCAGCTCGGCGAGGATCTGGTCGGCCGGGACACCGTGGGACGGCAGGGCATCGATCATGCCTCGGACTCTAGTGCCGCCTCATCCACCCGGTACCCGCGCAGCAGCAGCGGAGCGAGCGCCACCACCGCGGCGGGTACCACGGTGAACCCGAGCAGGATGCCCAGCCGCGCGGTACCGGTCTGGGCGACCGGCGAGCCGGCCGACGGCACGTACCCGAACACCTGCAACACCAGCCCGAAGACGCCGGGACCGAGCGCGAGCCCGAGGGTCTCCCCGGCCGTCCACAGGCCGGTGAACACGCCGGCCTGGCGGCGACCGGTACGCCGCGCGTCCAGCGCGACGCAGTCGGGCAGCATGGCCAGCCCGAAGACCTGCTGACCGGCGTACCCGGCACCGACCAGCGTGGTGATGAGGTAGGCCACCGGGGCGGTGTGCAGCACGGCGAGCAGCGCCGCGCCGGCCGCGAACAGCAGCGAGGCCAGCACGTACCCGCGCAGCTTGCCCAGCCGGGCACCGACCCGGGTCCAGACCGGCATCACCAGCACGGCCGGCCCGACGAAACACACGAACAGCAGCGTCTTGGCCGCCTGCGAGCCCATCACCTGCTCGGCGAAGTAGTTGACCCCGGCCAGCATGGTCGCGATGCCCGCGGCCTGGATGACGAAGCAGGCCAGCAGCGCGCGGAACGGCCGGTTGCGGGCGGCGACCGCGAGCTGGGCGCGCAGCGACGGTTCGCTGGCGGTCTGCCGGCCCTGCGCCGCGCCCCGGGTACCGTAGAAGGCGCCCAGCGTACCGGCCACGATGAGCCCGGCGACGAACAGGCCCATCACCCGGTACCCGCGAATCCCGCCACCGGTCGCGTCGACCACGATCGGGGCCACCCCGCCGGAGACCAGGATCGCCACCGCCAGTACCGCGACCCGCCAGGTCATCAGCCGGGTGCGCTCGGCGTACCCGTCGGTCATCTCGGCCGGCATCGCGACGTACGGCACCTGGAAGAACGCGTACCCGGTCGCGGTCGCGAGGAACGCCACGCTCACGTAGCCGGCCGCCCCGGCACCCGCCGGCAGCGGGCCGGCGAAGATGGCCGCGAACAGCACGGCGACGGCCAGGCCACCGGCCAGCAGGAACGGCCGGCGCGGGCCGAGCGGCGAGCGGTACCGGTCGGATATCCGGCCGGCGACCGGGTTCACCAGCACGTCCCACGCCTTCGGCAGCAGGACCAGCAGGCCCGCGACGCCGGCCGCGATCCCGAGCGTGTCGGTCAGGTACGGCAGCAGAAGCAGGCCGGGCACGGTACCGAAGGCCCCGGTCACCAACGACCCCAGGGAGTACCCGAACCGGATCCGGGTCGCTCCCGCGGTGGCCGCCATGACCGGGCACTCTAGCCGCCACGGCCGGCCACGCGAGTACCACGTTCGGCTGGTTCGGCACGCCGGCCGACCGATGCCGTCACCGTGCTCGCGCAGGAAGCTGTCGATCCAGTCGCTCGGGCTCAGCAGTCTCCCGGCCCCTCCGATCGGTGGACCGCATCAGCCGACCGGCCCGTGCCGGAAGTCAGCCGCCGATCTGGCCGGCCGGTCCATGTGCTCGGCGGCACCGGCTGGCACCGTGGCTCGCAACCGACACATGGTCCGGCCGCGCGGGCGGCCGGAGACGGGGGACTGGGATGAGCCAGAAGAAACCGAACCGGTTGAGCCGCCGCCGTTTGCTCGTGGAGGCCGGAGCGGTCGCGGCCGGCGGCACCGGGCTGGCCGGCGTCGTGGGCGCGGGCCACGCGCAGGCAGCGCCGGCCGGGTCACAGCCGGCACTGCCTGCCGGGTCACAGCCGGCAGGGCCACAGCCGACGGCGTTCGGGCCGGTGACGGTGCGGCCGGACGACCCGCGGTACGAGAACCTCGTGCGCGGCAACAACTTCCGGTACGTGGGGCGGCCGGACGAGATCCGCGTGGTCGGGTCGACCGATCAGGTGGTACGGGCGGTGTCGGACGCCGTCCGGTCCGGCCGGAGGGTCGCGGTGCGCAGCGGCGGCCACTGCTTCGAGAACTTCACCGCCGACCCGGCGGTGCGCATGCTGCTGGACCTGTCGCCGATGGACGCGGTGGGCTACGACCCGCACCGGCGCGCGTTCGCGGTGCAGCCCGGCGCCACGCTCGGGCACGTGTACCGGACCCTGCACAAGGGTTGGGGCGTGACGATTCCGGCCGGCGGCTGCCCGGAGGTGGGCGCCGGCGGGCACATCGCCGGCGGTGGGTACGGCCCGCTGTCCCGCAGGTACGGGTCGGTGGTGGACCACCTGTACGGGGTGGAGGTCGTGGTCGTGGACCGGGACGGTACCGCGCGCGCGGTCGTGGCCACCCGTGAACCGGACGATCCGCACCATGACCTGTGGTGGGCGCATACCGGCGGTGGCGGCGGCAACTTCGGCGTGGTGACCCGGTACTGGCTGCGCTCCCCGGGCGCGACCGGCAGCGACCCGTCCCGGCTGCTGCCGCCCGCGCCGCGGGACATGCGGGAGTGCGTGGTCATCTGGGCATGGGACGAGGCGATGACCGAGCAGGCGTTCACCACCCTGCTGCGCAACTTCGGTACCTGGCACGAGCGCAACAGCGCGCCCGGCTCGCCGTACGCCGGCCTGTACGCGATCCTCATCCCGAACCACCGGAGCGCCGGTAGCGTCGAGATGGTCGTCCAGATCGACGCGGGCATCCCGCACGCGGACCGGCTGGTGAGCGACTTCGTGTCCGCCGTGACCGAGGGCAGCGGAGTGACTCCGGCCTTCAACCAGCGGCGCACGCTGCCCTGGATGCACGCGACGACCTGGCCGGGGCTCGGCGAGCCCGGTGACGTGTTCACCCGCCGGTACAAGCTCAAGGCCGGCTACCTGCGCCGGTCGTTGACCGACGGGCAACTGACCACGGTCTACCGGTACCTGACCAACGACACCGGCGGTTCGGGCAACGGCATGCTGCTCATCGGGTACGGCGGCCAGGTGCGGTCGGTGCCGCCGGGGAGCACCGCGACCGCGCAGCGGGATGTGGTGATGAAGGCGGTGTACCAGTCGATCTGGCTCGACGAGGCCGACGACGCGACGAACCTGGCGTGGGTCCGCGACCTCTACCGCGACGTGTACGCGGACACCGGCGGCGTACCGGTACCGGGCGAGGTCAGCGACGGCTCGTACATCAACTATCCGGACGCGGACCTGGCGGACCCGGCGTGGAACCTTTCCGGCGTACCCTGGTCGACGCTCTACTACAAGGACAACTACCCGCGCCTGCGGCAGGTGAAGGGCCGCTGGGATCCGCGCGACGTGTTCCGTCACGCGCTGTCGATCGAACCCCCGGCCTGACCGGGGCACGCCTCCGGCCGCGGCCGCACGGACCGAGACACGCGACGTGCCGGTCGCAGCCGGAGGCGTGCGCGCCCCGTGGGCCGGTCGCCGGCCGCTACGAACCCGCCTGAGCCGGACTGCCGGCCGGGGGAGCGGAGCCGTTCACGGCCGGCGCGTGGCAGTCCGGGCGCCGCGTCGACCGGCGCCGGTACAGCGCCGAGGCCGTCGCGGCGGCCGCGACCAGCGCCGGTACCCCGATGAGCACCGGAGGGGGCACCGCGAACAGCTTGAGTGCGCTGGCCAGCAGTACCACCACGAGGGCCACGCGCACCACGCGGTCGGGAGCCCGTGAGGACAGCCGGGCGCCCAGCAGGACACCCGGAACGGAGCCGACGAGCACGGCGCCGGCGACGTTCAGGTCCAGGTCGCCGAAGAGCGCGTGACCGAGGGCCGCCGAGGTCACCAGCGGGATCGCCTGTACCAGGTCGGTGCCGACCAGGTCGCCCGCGCGGAGCGACGGGTAGAGCACCAGCAGCACCACGATGATCAGTGAGCCGGAGCCGACGGAGGTCATCCCGACCAGCAGGCCGCCGGCCGCACCGAGCAGGGCGGTCGGCAACCGGCGCACGACCACGGGCCCGGGTGGGCCGGCGGCGGGCCCGCGGCGCGAGGCCTCGACCGCCTTGAGCACCATCCCGACCACGGCGAGCACCAGGGCGCCGGCCAGCGCGTACTGGACCACCTGCTGCACCTCGGCGCCCCGGCCGAGCAGCCGGGTGACCAGCACACCGGCGAACGCGCTGGGCACGCTTCCGGCGCACAGCCACAGCACCACGCGCCAGTGGACCGTGCCCCGCCGGGCGTGGACCCAACCGCCGAACGGCTTCATGACGGCGGTGGCGGCCAGGTCGCTGGAGACGGCGGCCAGCGGCGGTATACCGAACAACAGCACCAGAATGGGGGTCATCAGGGCGCCGCCGCCCATGCCGGTGAGTCCCACCACGATGCCCACGCCGAGGCCGGCGAGCGCCAGAACCGGGTCCATCCGCCCAGTCTCGGCCACCCGCCGGACTATGTCTACTTTCCCGCGCGACTTGGTCGGTATTATCGGTCACGCCCGCGCCCGGGCGAGCCTGGACGCCCGCGATCCTGGCGCCACGCCCGGGTCGGGGGTGACCGGGTTTCCGAGCGCGCGGCCGACGACGATGAAGTCGCGGCCCGTGGCCGGAGCTGGACCGCCCGATCGACAGCCTGATCGGCTGGCTGCGGCCCGGCCGGTGAGCCGGCCCGGTGCATCCGGTCGGGGCCGGCCGGGCGAAGCGGCGCGAACGAAACTCACGTCCACTCTCGACCGGTAAAACTTCCAGCGTTAGTTTAGAGGACGGGCCACCGCTCTCCACCCCGGCGCCACCGTCGGCCGGCGGCGCACATCTGACGAGGGACACCATGGATTTCGCACTCAGCGACGAACAGAAGGCCATCCGCGACACCGCGCGTGCGTTCATCCGCAAGGAGGTCGTGCCACTCGAGCCGGAGTTGCTGCGCCGCGAGCGTGCCCACCAGCCCGGCCTGACCCACGACGAACTGCGCGAACTCCAACTGCGCGCGAAGAAGTTCGGCTTCTGGGGGCTGTCCACCCCCGAGGAGTACGGCGGCATGGACCTGCCGGCGGTGACCCAGTCCCTGATCTGGACCGAGATCGGCCGGACCATCCTGCCGTTCCGCTTCGGCGGCGAGGCGGACAACATCCTCTACCACGCCAACGACGAGCAGCGGCGGGAGTACCTGATCCCGACCATCGAGGGCGACCGCATCTCGTGCTTCGCCATCACCGAACCGGGCGCCGGATCCGACGCCGCCAACATCAAGCTTTCCGCGCGCCGGGACGGCGACGACTGGGTACTCAACGGCGAGAAGACGTTCATTACCAACGGCAACGACGCCGACTTCGCCATCGTGGTCGGGGTGACCGACCCGGAGCGCGGCGTGCGCGGCGGCGGCAGCACGGCGTTCCTCGTCGACCGCGCGATGGGCTGGCGCTCCGAGTTCATCCAGACGATGGGCGAGGGCGGCCCGGCGTCGCTGGTCTTCGAGGATGTCCGGGTACCCGCGCGCAACGTGCTCGGCGAGGTCGGACAGGGCTTCGAGCTGGGCATGCAGTGGATCGGCCGGGGCCGGTACATCATCCCGTCGCTCGCGCTGGGCATCGCCGAGCGGGCGCTGCAGATGGCCGTCGACCACGCCAACACCCGGGAGACCTTCGGCCGGCCGATCGCCGCCAACCAGGCCATCCAGTGGATGATCGCGGACTCGGAGACCGAGCTGGAGGCGGCCCGCTGGCTCGTGCTGCGCGCCGCGTGGACGGTCGACCAGGGTACCGATCCCCGCCACGCGTCCTCGATGGCCAAGCTGTACGGGGCCGGCATGGTCAACCGCGTCGTCGACCGGGTCATGCAGATCCACGGCGGCATGGGCTACACCCGCGAACTGCCGATCGAACGCTGGTACCGGCAGGTGCGGCTGATGCGCATCTACGAAGGTACGGACGAGATGCAGCGACTGATCATTTCGCGCGACCTGCTGCGCGGGTACACCACGATCGGAGGACACCTCGGATGACCATGCTGTCGCTGGCGAGCGTCCTCGCCGAGTCGGCCCGGCGGTACCCGGACAAGACGGCGGTCGTCGACGGCGACCTGCGGGTGCCGTACGCGTGGCTGTGGCGGGAGGCCCGCGGGTACGCGGCCGGACTGCGTGAGCTGGGCGTGCGCCCCGGCGACCGGGTGGCCCTGCTCGCCCCGAATACCGCGGACTTCCCCCGCGCGTACTACGGTGCGCTCGCGGCCGGCGCGGTCATCGTCCCGGTGCACCTGCTGCTGACTGCGGACGAGGCGGCGTACGTGCTGCGCGACAGCGGTGCCAGCATGCTCGTCTGCCACACCGCTCTACTGGCGATGGGCGCCGCGGCGGGTGCCGCGGCCGGCGTACCGGTCGTCACGGTCGGCCCGAGCGCCGCGGCCGGCTCCACAGTGGACACGCCGCGACTGGAGGACGTCTGCGCCGCGCTGGACCCGGTACCCACGTTCGAGCCCCGGCAGGCCGAGGACCCGGCCGTCATCCTGTACACCAGCGGCACCACCGGGACACCGAAGGGCGCCGTGCTCACCCACCTGAACCTGGTGATGAACGCGGTAGTCAACACGTTCGACGCGAACGACGCGCGGCACGACGACATCGTGCTCGGCTGCCTGCCGCTGTTCCACTCGTTCGGCCAGACGGTCAGCATGAACGGCGCGTTCCGCATCGGCGCGACGCTGGTGATGCTGGCCCGGTTCTCCGGCCCGGCCGCGATCGAGCTGATGCTGCGCGAGAACGTGAACGTGTTCCAGGGCGTACCGACCATGTACGTGGCCCTGGCCGAGGCGGCCGGCGGGTACGAGCGGCTGCCCCGGCTGCGGCTGTGCATCTCCGGCGGCGCGTCGCTGCCGATGGCCGTGCTCGAGCGGTTCAACGCCGCGTTCGACACGACCGTCTTCGAGGGGTACGGGCTGTCCGAGACGTCGCCGACCGCGACCACCAACCAGCCGCACTTCGGCACGAAGGCCGGCACGGTCGGCCACCCGGTCTGGGGCGTGGAGGTGGAGATCGCCCGGGCCGAGATCGAGGAGCGCGTCGAACTGCTGCCGGTCGGTGAACTCGGCGAGATCGTGATCCGCGGGCACAACGTGTTCGCCGGGTACCTCGGCCGGCCGGAGGAGACCGCGCGGGCCATCGTGGACGGCTGGTTCCGCAGCGGCGACCTGGGTACGAAGGACGAGCAGGGGTTCATCACGATCGTCGACCGGAAGAAGGACATGATCATCCGGGGCGGGTTCAACGTGTACCCCCGCGAGGTCGAGGAGGCACTGGCGCGGTACCCGGGGATCGCCCAGGTCGCGGTCATCGGCGTACCCGACGAGACGCACGGCGAGGAGATCTGGGCGGTGGCGGTGCGCGACAAGGACGCCTCCGTCACCGAGGAGGAACTCGTCGAGTGGTCGAAGCAGCGGCTGGGCCGGCACAAGTACCCACGCCAGGTCCGGTTCGTCGACGAGCTGCCGGTCGGCCCGAGCCACAAGGTGTTGAAGCGGGAACTGCGCCGCACGTTCGGCGGCTGAGCTCAGCGGCCCACCGGTGCCGGCGGGCCGGCACCGGAGGGCTCCCGTTCGATGGACAGCGCCGGCAGGGCGCGGTCCAGCCACCGGGGCAGCCACCAGTTGGACCGGCCGAACAGCGCCATCACCGTGGGGACCAGCAGGCTGCGGATCACCACGGCGTCCAGCAGGACCGCGGTGGCCCAGCCCCGAGACCGGCTATCTTGACGGCCCGGTTGCCGCCCATCACGACCGAGGCGAAGGCGAGCGCGCACGCCCGGTGGGGGAGCCGCCGTACACCGCGGTGTGCAACGCGCTGCTGGCGATCGCGGCCCGGCGCGGTACCGGGCTGGGCAAGGCGGTCGCGCCGACGGCATAACTTCTATGCGGAAATGCCGGTTTTACCGGTATGACTGTGTGGCGCCATGCCGTCCGGCGGGCCGGATCGCCGGGCGGAGGGGACCGACGATGGTACTGATCTTTCTACTCGGCGTCGTGGTGGGCTGCCTGCTGGGCTGGTGGACCGCCCAGCGGATGGCCGGGTGGCGGTCCGAGAGCGGCAGGGACGGCGAGAGCCAACAGGGCTTCGTCGCCGGCCTGGTCGCCGGGTTCATCACCCTGGTCAAGGGCGCGGCTCTGATCGCCGCCACCTTCATCCTGCTGTTCGTGCTCGCGGCCTTCATCGCGCCGGTACCGCACCACTGAATCTGGACATCACAGTCCACTGTGGAGGATAGTTGGCGGTGGGACGCCGTGCCGGGTTCCGGGTACATTGCTGGCACGGCATACGATACGGAGAGCATCTCACATGGCATCCAGACCATCTGCCGACCTGGACGCGGCGCGGCGCCGGCGGCGGACGAACACCGCCATCAAGGAGTCGTTGCGCGAGTTGAGCATCCAGTTGTCTCTGCTCAACCACCAGGTCGGTGCCCGGCTGGAGCTCAAGGACATCGACCTTGACTGCCTCGAAGTGATCAACCGTCACGGTGCGATGAGCCCGAGCACCCTCGCCCGGCGCGCCGGGCTGCATCCAGCCACCATGACCGGCATCCTCGACCGGCTCGAGCGGGGCGGCTGGATCGCCCGGGAGCGCGACACCACCGACCGCCGCGCGGTCATCGTGCGGAGCCTGCGCGACCGCAACGCGGAGCTCTGCCGGCTGTACGGCGGCCTGAATTCGGCGATGGACCGGATCTGCGCCGAGTACACCGAGCGACAGCTCGATCTGCTCGCCGATTTCCTGCGCCAGGTGACCGCGGCGGGGCACGAGGCGGCCGAGGCTCTGGCCGGCTGACGCTCCGGTGCCCCCCGGTCGGCGGCGCCGGGGGTGCTGCGACGCGGGCGCCGGCTGACGTGCACCTGGTGACCCACGGTGATCTGGCATGCACGCGATGGCCTGTGCACACGGTGATCTCGTGCACGCTCACGGTCAGAAAGCTCGGGCGGCGGCACCGCCGGATCCGCCCTCCGGGATCTGGCCACGTAGAGTGGTGCAGCGCCGCCATCCGGCGCGACCAGCCGAGGGACGCGGAGGATCCACGCACATGCCCACAGCTCGCCGACAGGAACCGTACCGGTGCCGAACCCGGGTGCGATCGGTCCGGCTGGCGTCCGCCGTCGTGGCCGCGTGCCTCGCCGCGGTGTCCGCGTGCGGGACCGCCGCGTCGAGCGGGTCAACCTCGGCGAGCTGGGCGTCCGGCAGTCCGCAGGCGACACCCAGTGCGCCCTCGCCCTCGCCGTCCACCCCCTCGTCGCCGGTGCGGCCCTCGGCCGGCGCCGGCGCCTGTGTCGCGTCCGCCCTGGGCCGGCTCAGCCTCCAGCAGCAGGCGGGTCAGGTGTTGATGGTCGGTACTCCGATCACCGGCCCGGCGGCACTGGCGGACACCATGCGCCGGTACCACCTCGGCGGGGTCTTCCTCGCCGGCCACGCCCCGCTGGCGGCGTCCGTGGTCACCCGGTCCATCGCGTCGCTGCAGAGCACCGCGCGGGCGGCCGGCGACATCCCGGTACACGTCGCGCTCGACCAGGAGGGCGGCGAGGTGCAGAGCCTGCGGGGCAGCGACTTCCCGCCGATCCCGTCCGCGGTGCAGCAGGGCAAGCTCAGCACCTCGGCGCTGCGCAGCCAGGCCACCACCTGGGCGCACCGCCTCGCCCGGGTCGGAGTCACGCTCGACCTCGCCCCGGTCGCGGACACCGTGCCCGCCGGTACCGCCGGCACCAACCCGCCGATCGGCGAGCTCGACCGGCAGTACGGGTCGACGCCCGGCGCCGTCGCCCAGGACATCGGTACCGTCGTGACCGCCGTGCAGTCCGCCGGTGTCCTCACCACGCTGAAGCACTTCCCGGGGCTGGGCCGGGTCACTGCCAACACGGACACCTCCACTCACGCGGTCGACAACGCCACGACCGCGACGGATCCGTTCCTCCAACCGTTCATCAGCGGCATCCACGCCGGTACCGCAGCGGTGATGATCTCCTCCGCGTCGTACCCGAAGCTGGACGCGCACGCGATCGGGCCGTTCTCCAGCGCGATCGTGACCGGGCTGCTGCGCCAGCGGCTCGGCTTCACCGGCCTGATCGTCTCCGACGATCTGGGCGCCGCGGTGGCGCCGAGCGGGGTGCCGGTCGGGCAGCGCGCGGTGCGCTTCATCCAGGCCGGGGGAGACCTCGTGCTGACCGTCAAGTCCAGCGACGCCGGCCCGATGGTGGACGCGCTGGTGGCCGCGGCGAAGGGCTCGCCGGCGTTCGCCACGCGGCTGAACGACGCGGCCCGCCACGTTATCGCGAGCAAGGCCCGGGCCGGGCTGCTGGGCTGCTCGGCCGGCGGCTGAGCCTGGCCGAGGCCGAGCCTGGCCGAGGCCGAGCCTGGCCGAGGCCGAGCCTGGCCGAGGCCGAGCCCGGTTCAGGGCCGAACTCAAGTGGCTTCTGAGCTTGGCCGGGGGGTTGAGCCTGGCCGGCGGGCGAGCCCGGCCCGCCCGGTCAGCTGGTCGAGCGGGGCCTCGGCACCGGTACGCCGCCGACCACGTCCACCTGCCCGTCGGCCAGCCGGTAGTACATGCCGACAACGGCACACCGGCCGGCCGCGACGGCGTCGCCGGTGGCGGTCCCGGGCCGGGCCAGCGCCTCGACGGTGCGCTCGACGTGAACCCGGATGATGCCTTCCTGGTCGGTGACGCCGCGCGTGTGGGCGTGCTCGATGCTCGGCGTCACGCCTTCGACGATGGCGGCCAGCCGCGGGTCGGACGGGGCGCCGGCCAGCGCTTCCCGGCCGGCACGGATGCCCCCGCAGGCGTCGTGTCCGAGGACCACCACGAGCGGCGTGCCGAGCACGGCAACGCCGTACTCGATGCTGGCCGTCACCTCCGGCCCGGTGACATGGCCGGCGGTGCGGACCACGAACAGGTCGCCGAGGCCGCGGTCGAAGATGATTTCGGCGGCCAGGCGGGAGTCGGAGCAGCCGAACAGTACGGCGAACGGCTGCTGCGCGAGTGCCACCGCGGCGCGGTACTCGGCGTCCTGGTGCGGGTGCACGCGGGTACCGGTGACGAAGCGCCGATTTCCTTCGAGCAGTTCGTCCAGCGCCTGGGCGGGGGTCCCGGGTCGATGGTCCAAAGCCGGCATGTGTTCGGTCCGTCCTTCCAGAGTGCGGATTCGGGCCGGCCCCAACCCTACCCAGCCGGCCTCCCGGGCCGTGCGGCGGTGCGGCCGTGCGGGCAGCGGTGCGGGGAAACGGCGATGCGGGGAACGGCGATGCGGAGCGGCGGCGTGGCGGAGTGGCCGTGCGGGGAGCGCCGGCCGGTTCCCCGCCCCGGCGGGCGTGCCGGCGGCCCGGCCCGGGTCGGGTTCGTCCCCGTTCCTGCTCGCCTGCCGGTCCCGCCGGGTCGTGGCGGCGCCGGAGTCTCCCGTTTCGGGGATCGGCACGTTCGGGGGTGTGCCATGGTCGGGTATGGGGGCCGGACCGTTACCGCTGATCCGTCCCATGCTGGCGACGCTCGGCGAGGTACCCGCGCCGCCGGGCTGGGGGTACGAGTTCAAGTGGGACGGAGTGCGCGCGATCGTGTACCTCGACGCCGGCAAGCTGCGGGTCGCCTCCCGCAACGACCGTGACGTCACCCGCAGCTACCCGGAGCTTCGCGCCCTGGTCACCCGCTTCCCGAAGCGGCAGCTGGTGCTCGACGGCGAGATCCTCGCGCTCGACGACCGGGCGGTGCCCAGTTTCAGCCTCCTGCAGCAACGCATGCACGTCCAGTCGCCCAGCGCCGGCCTGCTGGCCCGGGTACCGGTCCGGCTGTACCTGTTCGACGTGCTGCACCTGGGCGGCCGGCCGGTCGTCGACGAACCGTACGAGTGGCGGCGCGGTCAGTTGGCGGCCCTGGGGCTGGACGACGAGGTGACCACGACGCCCCCGTACTGGGCCGACGACGCCGGCGGGGATCTGGCGCGGGCCGCCGCCGACCTGGGGCTGGAGGGTGTCGTCGCGAAGCGGCTCGGCTCGCCGTACCGCCCCGGTGCCCGCTCCCGCGCCTGGATCAAGACTCCGCTCAACACCACCGTCGAGGTCGTCATCGCCGGCTGGAAAGCGGGCGGCGGCAGGCGGGAAGGCATGATCGGTTCACTGCTGCTGGGCATGTACGACGCCGCCGGGAACCTGGCGTTCGTCGGGCACGTCGGCACCGGCTTCACCGGCGCGATGCTGCGCGACCTGGCCGCCGCGCTGCGCCCGCTGCACCGGGCGTCGTCGCCCTTCGCCGGGCAGGTGCCGCGCGAGCACGCCCGGGACGCGCACTGGGTCGAGCCCCGGCTGGTCGGCGAGGTGGCGTACCGGACCCTCACGCCGGACGGGCGGCTGCGCCACCCGTCGTGGCGCGGGTTGCGGCCCGACCGCGAGCCGGGGGAGGCGAGGCGGGAACAGCGACGGTAGGGCGGCGGACTTCAACCGGTCCGGCTCGGCGCGTGCGCAGCCGCCGGGCGAGCGCGGGACTCGCAAGCGCTGCGCCCGGCGAATGCTATGCCTGGCGAATGCTGCGTCCGGCGGACGCTGGCCCGGCGAGCCGGCCCGGCGAGCCGGCCCGCCGCTCAGACCGCCGCCTCCGCCCGAGCGGCCTGGGCGTGCGCGATGCGCTCCTTGACGTCGCGGAAGTGCCGCCGCATCGCCTCCTGCGCACCGGCCGGATCCTGGGCTCGTAGCGCGTCGACGATGCGCCGGTGGTTGGCCACGATGTCGTGGGTGCGTTCCGCGGGCGCTCCGACCGCCGGCTCGACCTGGTGGTACACGCGCCAGAAGAGGTCGATGAGCTGGAGCACGAGTTCGTTGCCGCACGACTCGTACAGCAGCGCGTGGAAGGCTCGATCGGCTTCCGGGTCGTTCTGGAGCGCGGTGACCAGGGCGTCCAGCGCGGACATCCGGCTCGGGCTGGTCGTGGTGGCGACCTTGCCGATCAGCCCGGTCTCCAGCATCTCCCGGGCCTCCACCAGGTCGTGCAGGGCGCGGATGCCGCCCTGCGCCCCGGTGCGGATGCGGAACTCGAGCGACGGGCTCAGCACGTCCAGCGTCGCGTGGCCGATGAAGGTGCCGTACCCGTGCCGGATCTCCACGATGCCCAGCGCCTGCAGCGCCCGGATGGCCTCGCGCACGCTGTTGCGGCTCGCCCCGAGCAGATTCATGAGCTGCGGCTCGGTGGGCATGGGTGCGCCGGGTTCGAGCCGGCGTTCGTGGATCAGAGCCACGATCCGGTCCTGTACGGTATCGCCACCGCGCTTACTCACGCCCCCCACCCCTCGCTCACGTGCCGGTCAGGACATCCCACGTCGCAGCTCACCCGTCTGCTGATCGCAATGTACTCTGCGTGTCTGACGTGGCGGGGGCGTACGCGGCCACAGGTTCGGGTGCCAGAAGATCCCACGTCTTGCCGAGGAGATCACCCGCCAGGCCGTCTGCGGTACGAGGGGATCCGGTGAAAGGCGCTTGATTCCGGGTCCCGCGGCCGGCATCCTTGCCGCGTCGGGCTGGGTGAGAGACGGGGGACCGATGGACGCGGTGGTAGCGGCGGTCAGCAGCGCGCCGGAGCATGTGTTCAGCAAGGCGAGCCGGGCCGAGATCCGGCTGCTCGCGGGGCTCGGCGTGGAGGGCGACGCGCACCTGGGCGAGACCGTCCAGCACCGCTCCCGCGTCGCCCGCGACCCGAGCCAGCCGAACCTGCGCCAGGTGCACCTCATCCACGCCGAACTCCACGACGAGTTGCGCGACGCCGGCTTCACCGTGTCCGCCGGCGACATGGGGGAGAACGTCACCACGCGCGGCGTCGACCTGCTCGGCCTGCCCGTCGGAGCCCGGCTGCGCCTGGGCGACTCGGCGGTGGTGGAGGTCACCGGCCTGCGCAATCCCTGCGTTCAGCTCGACGACTTCCAGTCCGGGCTGTTGGCCGCGGTGCTCGACCGGGACACCGACGGCGGGCTGATCCGGAAGGCCGGCGTGATGGGCGTGGTGCTGATTGGCGGTACGGTGCGCCCCGGCGACCCGATCCGCGTCGAACTGCCGGCGCAGCCGCACCGCCGCCTGGCACCGGTGTGAGCGTGGCGGCGCGGTGGAGGGGCCGGACTGTGGCCGGCCGACCCGAGCGATCGGCGTGGCTCAACGGCCCCGGCTGACACCTGACGGCGCGGTGCTACCGGGCTGCGGTCAACGCCGGCCGCCGCCCGCGCTCGACTTGCGGGTCAGCTTGCGCAGGTACCGCAGGAGCTTCGGGGTGGGCAGGGTGCGGGTCTTCGTCGGGTGGTCGTTCGCCAGGATGTCGTTCGCGAGGTTGTCCGCGTGCTTGTCCGGAATCCCGTTATTGTCCAGATCCTTGCGCAGGCGATTGCGCTTGACCTCGTACTGGTGACTGCCGTGCTGGGCCATCGACATCGCCCCCCTCCACGCCGGTGTTACCCCCGCCCGGTGCCGTCATTCCTGACGCCCGCCCCGGTGCGCCGCCCGATCCGGTACAGCGGCCGTACACCGCCGGGAACGGGACATCCGGCACCCGGATACCCGCACCCTGACCTGGCTATCCATGCCGTCAAGCGCATTTGATAACGGAACCGGTTTTCGTTAACGTCGGGGTCCGAAGGCAGCCGTACTCACGAAAGCACCGACATGTCCCCGACTCGTGCGCCGGAACCCGTCCGGCGTCGCCGCCTCGCCGTCGCCTCGGCCGGCCTGGCCCTGGTGGCCGCGGCCCTTTCGGCCTGCGCCACCACCGCACCCGGCGCCTCCTCGACCGGCGGCTCGGCGGCCATCACCGTCGTGGGCGCCGAGAACTTCTGGGGCAGCCTCGCTCAGCAGTTGGGGGGCTTGCACGTCAAGGTCACCAGCATCAACGACAACCCGGACGCCGA
>JBDZVD010000129.1:0-18620 GCA_040255525.1 Micromonosporaceae bacterium
CACACCCACTCACCCCCGCGCATCACCCGTACCACCTGAAGGTCTTCGGACAGCTCCACCAGGTCGGCCCGCAGCCCGGCACGGAGGGCGCCGACCGTGGCGTCCATGCCGATCGCGGCGGCCGGTGTCGTGGCCGCCATCCGGCACGCGTCCACCATGGACAGTCCGGCGCCCAGTGCCCGGCGCAGCGCGGCGTCCATGGTCAGCGTGCTGCCGGCTATCGAGTCCTTGCCGGCCAGGCGGGCGACCCCGTCGGCGACGGTGACCGCGAGGCCGCCGAGCTCATAGTCGCCGTCGCTCATCCCGGCCGCGGACATCGCGTCGGTGATCAGGGCGGCTCGCGCCGGACCGGTCACCCGGGCGGCGAAGGCCAGCGTGCCGTCGTGCAGGTGGGTCCCGTCGGCGATGAACTCGCACACGATGCTCGGCGCGCCGAGCAGGGCGAAGACCGGCCCGGGCCCGCGGTGGTGTGGCGGTCGCATGCCGTTGAAGACGTGGGTGCCGACGGTGGCGCCGGCCGCGACGCCGGCGAGGGTCTGCTCGTACGTCGCGTCCGTGTGCCCGAGCGCGGCCACCACGCCGAGCCGGACGAGCAGCTTGATCGCGTCGATGGCGCCGGGCCGCTCCGGTGCGATGGTCATCATCCGCACCGCCCGGCCGCCGGCCCGGACGAGTTCGGTCAGCTCCCCGGTCGAGGGGTCGCGGAGGTACTCCGGATTCTGCGCCCCGCAGCGCAGCTGCGACAGGTACGGGCCCTCGAAGTGGATGCCGGCCAGCGTGCCGTCGCCGACCAGCGGGGCGAACTGCTCGACGGCCGAGCGCATCAGCTCGTACGGGGAGCTGACCAGGCTCGCGAGCATCGTGGTCGTACCGTGCCCGAGGTGGAACGCCGCCGCCTTCCGGGCCTCTTCGGCGTCGCCGGTGGTGAACGTGTACCCGCCGCCGCCGTGCACGTGGATGTCGACGAACCCGGGGATGAGCCAGTGCCCGTTCTGGGGGTCCGTGGTGGAGTCGACTCTGCTGATCAGGCCGCCGTCGATCACGATCTCGCCGTTCTCGATCACGCCTTCCGGCGTGACCACGCGGCCCGCGACTCTCACGATTGATCCTCCTCCAGTGCGGACAGTGCGAGCAGGCCGGCGCCGAGCTGGCCCGCCTCGTCGCCGAGTTCAGCCCGGACCACAGCCGGCCGGTACTGGAATGTGAGCTTGCCGGCCAGTGCCTCGTCCAGCGGTCGGATCAGCGCGTCGCCGGCCTCGGCCAGACCGCCACCGATGACGATCACCTCGGGGTCGAAGAGCGTCAGCCCGATGCGCAGGCCGTCGGCGAGCGCATCGATCGCCGCCGCCCACACCTCGGCCGCGACCGCGTCCCCGTCCGCCAGGCGACCGACCAGGTCCAGTGCGGTCGCCGGCCGGCCGATCCGGGCCGAGTAGGCCCGCCCGATCGCCGCCGCCGAGGCTTCCGCCTCCAGGCAGCCCCGCGCGCCGCAACCGCACCGGTGGCCGCCCGGCCGCACGGCGACGTGCCCGATCTCACCGGCCGCGCCGTGCGCCCCGGCGAACGCCTTCCCGTGCACCACCTGGGCCGCGGCGATCCCGGTACCGATCGGTACCACGAGCACGTGCCCGTACCCGCGACCGGCGCCCAACCTGGCCTCCGCGACGCCACCGGCCCGTACGTCGTGCCCCAGCGCGGTCGGCAGGCCCAGCCGCTCGTGGAGCAGCCGGCGTAGCGGCACGTTCCGGAAGTCCACGTTGGCGGCCCACACCGCCACGCCGGCGGCCTCGTCCACGATGCCGGGAACCGCGAGCCCCGCCGCGCGTACCCGGTACCCGCCGGCCCGCCCCTTGGCGACCAGTCCCTCGGCCGCGTCCAGGATCGTGGCGACCACCGCGTCGGAGCCGCGCGCCGCCCCGGTGGCGTACCGCTGCGTGTAGACCGCCACCCCACCCGGGTCGACCAGTGCGCACTTCATCGCCGTACCGCCGACGTCGATCGCCACGACCACGTCGCGCGGTCCACGATCGGCCGGGTCGCCGGTCTCCCCGTCGATAGGTGTCACTGCCGCTCCCGGTCGTGCTTCTTGCTCATTTTGAGCGTATTTCGCGCACCATTGTGCAGGCGATTCCCCCGGCCGCGCCAGGGGCCGCGACAAACTTCGCTCACGTGACTCGACGTTGACCCCCCTTTTCAAGCATGATTGTGCACACATTCGTCAGCGAGTGTGCGGAGGGTGTTCGAAGGAGGCTCACGGTGGATCGGTACGCGCGCTGGAACGCGCTGCTCGAACTGCTCACGAACAGCGGGCGCGTGACCGTCGAGGACGCGGCCGAGCGGCTCAGCGTGTCCCAGGCGACCATCCGCCGCGACTTTGATCAACTCGCCCAGCAGCAGATGATCACCCGTACCCGGGGTGGCGCGGTCGCCAACGGCGTCTCCTACGACCTCCCGCTGCGGTACAAGACGGCCAAGCACTCGGCGGAGAAGCAGCGCATCGGCGCCGCCGCGGCCGCGCTGGTCGCGCCGGGCATGGTGGTCGCGCTCAACGGCGGCACCACGACGACCGAGGTCGCCCGCGCCCTGGCGGTGCGCCCGGAGCTGGCCGGTACCCCGGACGGCGCCCAGTTGACCGTGGTGACGAACGCGCTGAACATCGCGAACGAGCTGCTGGTCCGGTCCCGGATGAAGATCGTGGTGACCGGCGGGGTGGTCCGTCCCCAGTCCTTCGAGCTGATCGGCCCGCTGGCCGGTGGCATCCTGCGCGACGTCACCCTGGACATCGCGCTGCTCGGCGCCGACGCGATCGACGTCGCGCTCGGCCCGGCCGCGCACAACGAGGGTGAGGCCGCGATGAACAACCTGATGGTCGCGCGTGCCCGGCAGGTCGTGATCATCGCGGACAGTTCGAAGCTGGGGGAGCGGGCGTTCGCTCGCATCTGCCCGATCGAGCGGGTGGACATCCTGGTCACGGACGCCGGCGCGAGCGATGACACGGTGGCGTCGTTCGAGGCGGCCGGCATCCGGGTGATCCGCGTCTGACCGGTCGCGTCCGGCCTCGGGCGCGGTCCTGGTCGTGGTCCTGGTCTCGGTGGGCCTGGTCGCGTGGCGGGCCCTGGTCGTCGGTCTGGTCGCGTGGTGCGCCCGGTCGCGCCGGTGTCCCGCGTGGACGCTTTGCTCTGCTCACCCCCACGCAACACTCCGCGCCATTTTCGATGCCTATAGGTAAGCAGAGCAGAGGGTGCGGGGAGGTATCCCCCCGGCCGCCGCGGGCGATCGACGGGAGTGTCCGTCGGACCCTCGTACTACTCTCGGTCGGTATGGACAGGACGGGCGCCGACGACCTCGAGCTGGTCCACGACCCGGTCGGCGTTGACGCGCCCGAGCAGCGTGCCGGGCGAGCCGATGTCCGCGCGGTTCACGTGCCGGACCAGCGCGCCGCGCCTGCCATGGAGTCCGCGCCCGCCGTCGAATCCGAGCCGCCCATTGAGTCCGCACCCGGCGTCGAACCCGAGCCGCCCATCGGGTACGCGCCCACCGTCGATGACTTGCTCGCCGTCGAAGCCACGTCGGCTGACCAAGCCGGACCCGGCGGGGCGGACGCGCTGACCGAGCGCGAGCGCCAGGTGCTGGCCTTCGAGCGCCGGTGGTGGAAGCACGCCGGTTCGAAGGAGCAGGCGATCCGCGACCAGTTCGGGATGTCCTCCACGCGCTATTACCAGGTGCTCAACGGGCTGTTGGACAGCGCGGCCGCGCTCGCGCACGATCCGGTACTGGTGAAGCGGCTGCGCCGGCTGCGGGCGGCGAGGACACGTGCGCGCAGCGGTGGCCGGGTGGCCTGAGCGGCGCGCGGTCAGGCCACCCGGCCTGGGCGCCGTGCGGTCACCCGGGGGTGTGCGCGGCCGCGTAGGACTCCAGCCACGCCACCTGCTCCGGCTCGAGCGAAGCCCGGACCCGGCCGCGGGCGGCCTCGACGTGTGCCGCGGTGACGGTCGCCGCGTCCAGCGACTCGCGCATGGCGGCCAGCGCCGACTCGCGGACCAGCGCGGCGCAGTCCGCCGCCGAGAATCCGTCCAATGTGGACCCGAGTGCCGCGAGATCCACGTCCGGGGCCAGCGGCACGCTGCGCGCCGCCGAGCGCAGGATCTCCGCGCGGGCGTCGCCGTCCGGCGGGGGTACGTAGACCAGACGCTCCAGCCGGCCCGGCCGCAGCAGCGCGGGGTCCACCAGGTCAGGCCGGTTCGTCGCGCCAATAACCACGACGTTGCGCAGGGCTTCGACCCCGTCCAGTTCGGTCAGCAGTGCGGCCACCACCCGGTCGGTGGTGCCGCCGTCGCTCGCCTGCCCGCGTACCGGTGCCAGCGCGTCGACCTCGTCCAGGAAGACCAGGCTGGGCGCCGCCTGCCGTGCCCGGCGGAACAGCTCACGTACCGCGCGCTCGCTCTCCCCGACCCATTTCGACAGCAGTTCGGCGCCCTTGACCGACAGTACGTTGGCCCTGCCGGTACCGGCGATCGCCTTGACCAGGAACGTCTTTCCGCAGCCGGGCGGCCCGTAGAGCAGCACGCCGCGTGGTGGCTGCACGCCCAGCCGGGCGAACGTGTCCGGGTACGTCAGCGGCCACAGCACGGACTCGGTGAGCGTCTCCTTGACCGACACCATGTCGCCGACGTCGTCCAGGGTCACCTCGGCCAACTCCAGGGTGGACTCCGCCATGGAGGTGGGCCGGACGACCTCGAGGGCGGCGTGGAAGTCGGTCGCGGCTACGCTCGGCGCCTCCGACACCTTCTGCCGCAGCGCGGCCCGCACACCGGCCTCGCGGACCAGCGCGGCCAGGTCGGCCGCGACGAAGCCGGGGGTACGGGCGGCGATGTCGTCCAGCTTCACGTCCTCCGCCAGCGGCATCGGCCGGGTCAGCACGGTGAGCTGTTCGCGGCGCATGGCCGCGTCCGGCAGGGGTACCGCCAGCTCATGGTCGAGCAGTCCGGGGGAGCGAAGGGTGGGGTCCACCGACTCCGGCCGGCTGGTGGTGCACACCACCGCGGTGCCGGAGCGCAGCGCCTCGCTCATCAGCTGGCGGAAAACGGTCGCCAGCGGGCCGGGCGCCTCGCGCGGGGCAAGGGCTTCGGCGTCGGCGACGATCACCACGCCCGGCGAGGTGGTGGACTCGAAGCCGCGGCGCAGGCGGCGGGCCGCGTCGTCGTTGGTCAGTGCGGCGATCTCCGGTGCCCAGAGCATGGTGACCATCGCCCCGACATCGGCGGCGACAGCGCGGACGAGAGCGGACTTGCCCGAGCCGGCCGGACCGGTGATCAGCACGCCGAGCGAGACGGTGGTACCGAGCCGGGTCAGCACCTCCCGGTGGTGGAAACCGAGGTCCAGCAGTTCGGTCAGCTCCTGCGCCTGGCTGCGCAGGCCGGGCAGGTCCTCCAGGGCCGGTGCGGTTCCCGGCGGCTCGACGGATGTCGTCACCGTCGTCTCGGTGGAGTGGGTCACCTGCCCACCCGACCAGCCGACCATGGTGTCCATGGTGACCAGGCCGGCCTCGCCCGGCTCGTGCCCGGTCACGGTCAGCAGCGCGGTGGTCCACCCGTACCCGACGGCGTTGGACAGGCTGCGCCGCACGGCCTCGACCAGCGGTCGGGCGCTGGTCGCCGGCAGCACGTCCTGGGGCAGCAGCGACACGTTGTCGCCGATCGTGACCACCTTGCCGAGCAGCGCGAGGCGCAGCATCTCAGGGGTGACCACCGCGACGATCTCGGGCGGTCCGGCGATCGACACGCGGTGCGCCGCCCGCACGTCGGCGCGCGCGACGCTGACCTGCCCGCCGTCCCGGATGCCGAGGTTTCCCAGCACCAGATCGTCGGCGTAGAGCAGCGCGCGGCTGGCACCGGACCGGGCCAGCGCGACGATCCCGGCGGTCTCCCGCCTCGCGACCAGCCGGACCGGGTCGCCGGCACGCAGCCCGAGAGCGGCGAGCACCTCGGGATGCAGGCGCACGATCCCCCGGCGGGCGTCCAGCGCGGCCGGACGCAGGCTCGCGGTCAGGGTCAGCGAGGCGCGGTCTCCGCTCTTCCGTTGATCGGTCACGTTCGCGAGCCTAGCCGTGGCGCCGCCGGATATGGGCTGCGCGCCGATGCTGAGCGAGTGCTGAGAGGCGGCCGGGTACACGCCCCGGGGCGGACCCCGCCGACGTACCGTGTCGACCATGCCCACAGCGCTGCCCGCGCGCCTTCGCCGCGCACTGCCCCGTCCGCGCCTGACCCGGCGCCGGATCGTGATCGGTGCGGTGGTGCTCGCCGTGCTGGCCGGCGCGCTGTCCTGGGCCGCCTGGCCGTCCTCGCCCGGTTACCGGGTGACGTCCCAGATGATCACGGTGCTGACCGGGCCGGCCGGCACCACTCCGGTCAGCCTGGACACCAGCTACTACCGGCCGGAGTCGGCCTCCGCCGCCCACCCGGCGGCCGCCGTGCTGCTGGCACACGGCTTCGGCGGTACCAAGGACGATGTCGCTTCGGATGCCAAGGATCTGGCCGGTCGCGGGTACGCGGTGCTCGCCTGGACGGCGGAGGGCTTCGGCGCAAGCGGCGGACAGATCCACCTGGACAGCCCGGACTGGGAGGTCAAAGACGCGGAGCACCTGATCGACTGGCTGGCCGCCCGGCCCGAGGTGCGCAAGGACGGCCCGCACGACCCGCGGGTGGCGGCGGTCGGCGCCTCGTACGGCGGCGGGTTGGCGCTGATGCTCGCCGGGTACGACCGCCGGGTCGACGCCATCGTCCCGCAGATCACGTGGAACGACCTGGGCAACGCGTTCCTGCCCGACGCGACCGGCGCCGGGGCGTCCACGGGCGTGTTCAAGAAGGGCTGGGCAGGCATCTTCTTCACCGGCGGCGCGGTGCCCGCGGCACTGCCCGGCGCCCCCGGCCCGGGTCGGGCCTCCGGTGCGGGGCAGGTGCCGGGAGCCGGCGGTGCCGCTGCCCCGACCGGTTCCCTGGCCGGTGCCGCCCCGTCGTGCGGCCGCTTCGCGGCGGACCTCTGCGCCGCGTACCTGTCGATCGCGACCACCGGCCGGGCCACCCCCGATCAGCTCGCCCTGCTGGAACGGTCCAGCCCGGCCAGCATCCTGAACCGGATCCACGCGCCCACGCTGCTCATCCAGGGGCAGGCCGACTCGCTGTTCCCGCTCAGCGAGGCGGACGCGAACGCGAAGGGCATCGCTGCGCACGGCACCCCTGTTCAGGTCGACTGGTTCACCGGCGGGCACGACGGCGGTACCGGGCCGCAGTCCGACCGGGATCGCAACCGGTACCTGACGGTGCAGTGGCTCGACCACTACCTGCGGGGCAGGGGGGCCACGCCGTCGACGAGCTTCACCTACTCCCGGCCGGCGGGCATCGACGCCAACACCGACAGCGTGGTCGCGCTGGGCTTCTCCGTCCACGGGTACCCGGGGCTGTCCGGCCAGTCGTCGACCACCGTCCCGGTCGCCGGGCCGCCGCAGCCGGCCGTCAACCCGCCGAACGGCACGCCCGCGGCCATCTCGACGGTACCGGGGGCGGGCGGCGGACCGGCCGGCGTCACGGGCGGTGCCGCCGGGGACGTACCGGGGCAGCACGCCGACTTCATTTCCGCACCGCTGAAGTCCACGGTGGACGTGGTCGGCACGCCGACGGTGCGGGTGCGGGCGGCCAGCCCGACCGGTGAGGCCGTGCTGTTCGTCAAGCTGTACGACCTGGACCCGCACGGCGGCGCCACGCTGCCGGACGGTCTGGTGGCCCCGGTACGCCTCACCGGCCTGCCGGCGTCGCTGTCCGACGCCCGGCCGGTGACCGTCACGCTGCCCGGCATCGTGCACCGGTTCCAGGCGGGGCACCTGCTCCGGGTGACCGTGGCCACCTCGGACCAGGCGTACCTGAGCCCGGCCGACCCGACGGTCTACCAGGTCGACGCCAGCGGCGGAGTACGGCTGCCGACCGTGGCGAGCGTGCCGATCGCCAGCCCCGACCTCATCTGGCGGTGGATCCTCGCCGGGCTGGCCACGGCGCTCGCGATCGGTATCGCCGTCGCGATCCTGATCGGGCGGCGCCGTCACCGCACCGCCGGGCATGGGTCTGGCTCGGCGCGCCTGTCGCCGCGCGACGACCCGGACCAGTCGCACCCGACCCGGGCCGACCTGGCCGACGTACCGCTGGTGGTGAGCGGGCTGCGCAAGGAGTATGGCGACGGATTCGTCGCGGTGTCCAAAGTGGACTTCACGGTGCGGCGCGGGCAGGTGGTGGGTCTTCTCGGCCCGAACGGGGCCGGCAAGACCACGTCGCTGCGGGTGCTGATGGGCATGACCAGGCCGACCTCGGGGAACATCTATGTGTTCGGGCATCGGCTGGTGCCGGGTGCCCCGGTGCTGTCCCGGCTCGGTGCGCTGGTCGAGGGGCCGGGTTTCCTGCCGCACCTGTCCGGCCTGGCGAACCTCCAGCTGTACTGGCGCTCCACCGGCCGCCCGCTGGCCGACGCCCGGCTGGACGAGGCCCTGGACATCGCCGGGCTCGGCGACGCCGTACACCGCAGGATCAAGACGTACAGCCACGGCATGCGGCAGCGGCTGGCCATCGCCCAGGCCATGCTCGGCCTGCCCGAGCTGCTGGTTCTGGACGAGCCGACGGACGGGCTGGACCCGCCGCAGATCGCCGAGATGCGCCGCGTCCTGCGCCGGTACGCCACCGGCGGGCGTGCGGTGCTCGTGTCCAGCCACCTGCTGGCCGAGGTGGAGCAGACCTGTACCCACGTGGTGGTCGTGCACAAGGGCACGGTGGTGGCCGACGGCCCGGTCGACGACATCGTGGGCGACTCGCCGTCGGTGCAGTTCGACGTCTCGGATCCGGTCACCGCGACCGAGGTGCTCACCCGCAGCGGTGTGCGCAGCGTGTCCGGCGAGGGCAACGGCACGCTGGTCGCCGACCTGGACGGGGCGGACCGGGCGGAGGTAGTGGCCGAACTGGTACGGGCCGGGGTGGGTGTGAACCGGGTGGTGCCGCGGCGCCGGCTGGAGGACGCGTTCCTGTCGCTGGTCGGCGGGGACACCAAGGCGAGCGGGGAGCGCTGATGGCGACGGGTACTGCGCCGTCCACTGTGGATGGTTCGGCGACCGGGTACCGGCCGACCGGGACCCTCACCTTCCGCACCGAGCTGCGCCGACAGGCCAGTCGCCGCCGTACCCAGCTGAGCCTCGGCTTCATGGTGGTACTCCCGCTGGTGATCCTGCTCGCGTTCGAGTTCGGCGGAGGCAACGGCGGCGGCGGTGACCGCGGGCAGTTCGCCGCGCTGGCCGACATCGCCAAGTCCGGCGGGCTCAACTTCGCCCTGTTCACCCTGCTGGTCTCGGCGTCCTTCCTGCTGGTCGTGGTCGTCGCGCTGTTCTGCGGCGACACGGTGGCCAGCGAGGCGAGCTGGGGCTCGCTGCGGTACCTGCTGGCCGCACCGGTGCCGCGCGGCCGGCTTCTGGGCAGCAAACTGCTCGTGTCGCTGTTCTACAGCCTGCTGTCGCTGATCCTGCTGACCGGCACCGCGCTGCTGGCCGGGACGCTGCGCTACGGCTGGCATCCGCTGCGCACGACGGTCGCCGGGGACATCGCACCGGGTACCGCGGTGGTGCGGTTGCTCGGGATCGTCGGGTTCATCGCGGTCACCCTGTTGATCATCGCCGGGCTGGCGTTCCTGCTGTCGGTGTCGACCGACGCGCCGCTCGGGGCGGTGGGCGGGGCGGTACTGCTCCAGATCCTGTCCGGGATCCTCGACCAGATCACCGCGCTCGGCTCGGTGCGGGTGATCCTGCCCACGCACTACGGCGACGCCTGGCTGGGCCTGATCTCCAACCCGGTACAGACGGACGACATGGTCAAGGGCGGGATCGCCGCGCTCGTCTACGCCGCGCTGTTCTTCGGGCTGGCCTGGTGGCACTTCATCCGCAAGGACGTGGTGAGCTAAGCTGTCGGCGGAAAGACAACTGAATACCTCATCCAGAGGGGCAGAGGGAACGGCCCGTTGAAGCCCCGGCAACCACCGCGATCCTCGACGTTGAGGCCCGCTGCGGCAGGTGCCAATTCCGTCCAGGGATGTGAGATTCGCCCTGGGAAGATGAGAGGAAGGCCTCCCATGACGTCGACGCTCGACGCAACCGTCAACACCGCCGATCCCGCTCCCACCGCCGCCCGGCACCTGGTCTGCCGCGGCTGTGGCGCGCAGTACCCGCTCGCTGCACAGCACGCCTGTTATGAGTGCTTCGGTCCGCTGGAGGTCGGTTACGACCAGGCGGAGCTGGCCCGCGTCACGCGGGAACAGATCGAAGCCGGCCCGCGCAACATCTGGCGGTACGCCCCGCTGCTGCCGGTCGGGCAGGACCCGGCCAGCCGGGTGAGCCTCAACCCGGGGTGCACGCCGCTGGTCCGTGGCGACGCGTTGGCGGCCGAGCTGGGCATGACCGGACCGCTGTGGGTCAAGGACGATTCGGCGAATCCGACCCACTCGTTCAAGGACCGGGTGGTATCGGTCGCGCTGACCGCCGCGAAGGGATTGGGTTTCACCCGGTTCGCCTGTGCGTCGACCGGTAACCTGGCCAACTCGGTCGCGGCGCACGCCGCGCAAGCCGGGGTGCCGTCGGTGGTGTTCATCCCCTCCGACCTGGAGCAGGGCAAGGTGCTCACCACCGCGGTGTACGGCGGTGACGTGGTGGCGATCGACGGCTCGTACGACGACGTGAACCGGCTGTGTTCGGAGCTGACCGAGACCGACGAGTTCGAGGACACCGCGTTCGTCAACGTCAACGTCCGGCCGTACTACGCGGAGGGTTCGAAGACCCTCGGGTACGAGGTCGCCGAGCAACTCGGCTGGCGGCTCCCGGCGCAGGTGGTCATCCCGATGGCCTCCGGTGAGCTGCTGACCAAGGTGGACAAGGCGTTCAGCGAACTGGTCGCGATCGGGCTGGTCCCGGACACCCCGTGGAAGATCTTCGGTGCCCAGTCGGCGGGCTGCAACCCGATCGCGGTCGCCCTGCACGCCGGCACCGATGTGATCAACCCGGTGCGCCCGACGGGGATCGCCAAGTCGCTGAACATCGGCGACCCGGCGGCCGGCCTGTACGCCCTGGAGGCGGTGCGGCGCACCGGCGGCTGGATGGACTACGCGGACGACGACGAGATCCGTGCCGCGATCCGGCAACTGGCCCGCACGACGGGCGTGTTCGCGGAGACCGCGGGCGGGGTCACCACGGCGGTACTGGGCAAGCTCGTGGCGGCCGGCCGACTGGACCCGGCGGCGGAGACCGTGGTGCTCAACACCGGCGAGGGGCTGAAGACTCTGGAGGCGGTCGCCGGCCTGGTTGGTCCGACGTACCGGGTGAGGCCGTCGCTCCGGGCGGCTCGCGAAGCCGGTCTGTTCGATTGATTTTTTAGAACCTGATACTACTCACCGTAACCACTGTTCTGGCATGCATACCGACTGATCTCGCGCGTCATCCGTAAGGTTGATGTGTAGTTAGCGGTGAGTAATTATGAATGTGCTTTGGGTCCATCTCAAGTCGTCCGAGGGCTTGACGGCGCCCGCGCGGGCGCGCAGGATGCTGCGTGCGGGAGGACGCATCGCCGCTGGCCCCGGGGCTACTCGGGAGACCAGCGCCCCAGTGCAGAAGCGCTGTGCGAGCGTCCTCTCGACCAATTCTGGGGCCGGATCCGGACCGGGGGCGGACACCGGGTGCGGCCGAATGTCATCGGCGGATCGGGCCCGGTCTTCGCGTCCGGTCCCGATCCGGGGACCGGGCCGGGATGGCCTACTCGCGGGATTTGTCGGGGTACAGCGCGACGAAGATCGAGTAGGGTTCGCCCTCCGGATCGAGCGTGCGGGACGCATACTCGTTCAGCAGATCGGAAACCCGCTCGCGCAACTCCTCGATGTCCTTCTTATCCAGCCGCAGTCCCAGCCGGGACAGGTGGGCGTCCGCCTGGTCGGCCAGCCGTACCTCGTCCAGGAACGCCCCGACCATCGCCTCGTTCCCGCCCTCGACCCCGGACTCGCGCACGTCGAGGGTCCAGGACTTGCCGGTCGCCATGTACGGCACCTCCCGCGCGCCCCGGGCGCCGCGGCGCTCCGGGCCGGCGGCGAGAAAACCGGTGGCGACCAGTGTGCGTACGTGATGCAGTGTGGTGGCAGGGTTCAGGTCCAGGCGGGCCGCGATCTCCTTGTTGGTCAGTGACCGGTCGAGGCACAACCGCAGGATGCGCAGCCGCAGTGACGAGGCGAGCGCGCGGGCTTCCCGCTCGGTCGCAGGCCTGCGTTGCTTGTCGAATGCCATGGCTCGTTCAGCCTAGGCCAGAAGTCACGGTTCACCGAGTAAACCGGTTGACTTTTCCCAATCAGTAGCGCACGCTGCCCTCATGCCATCCGACGACGACCTCCTGTCCGCGCCCGCGAGCGTGGGCGTGGGCGTGGGTGCGCCGGCCGGCACGCAGACACCGGTGGGGGCCGGCCCGCTGGCCGAGGTGGGACAGCCCGGCGAGGCAGCGGGGGTGGTCGACGCGGCCGGGGAAGGACCCGCCGCCGGTCGCGCCCCCAACCCTCTGCGCAGGCGCCTGGGGCTGCTGCGCCAGCACGACTTCCGCCAGCTCTACTTCGCCGATACCATCAGTCAGCTCGGCACCCAGGTGAGCCTGCTGGCGCTGCCGCTGGTCGCGGTGCTCGCACTGCACGCCAGCACGTTCGAGGTCGGCGCGCTGAGCGCCTGCGAGACCGCCGCCTTCCTGCTCGTCGGGCTCCCGGCCGGTGCCTGGGTGGACCGGACCCGACGGCGCAGCGTCCTGATCGCGGGGGACCTCGGCCGCGCCGTGCTGCTGGGCAGCATCCCGCTCGCCTGGTGGGCGCACTGGTTGACCGTGCAGCAGCTGTTCGTCGTCGCGCTGCTGGCGGGCGTGTGCACCGTGTTCTTCGACGTGGCGTACCAGAGCTACCTGCCGCACCTGGTCGGCCGGGAGAATCTGGTCGAGGGCAACGCCAAGCTGGAGTCGGTCCGGGCGGTGAACCAGATCGGCGGACCGGCCGCCGCCGGCCTGATCATCCAGGCGCTCACCGCGCCGTTCGCCGTCGCCGTCGACGCGGTCAGCTACCTGGGCTCCGCGCTGTTCGTCACCCGGATCCGCCGCCGTGAGCCGCAGCCGGAACGCAAGCCGGACGCACACCTGGGCCGGGAGATCATGGAAGGGCTGCGGTTCGTGCTCGGCAACCGCATGCTCCGCTCGATCGCCGCGTGCACCGGTTCGTCCAACCTGTTCAGCGCGATCGGCGGCGCGATGCTGGTCGTGCTGCTGGCCAGGGTCCTGGGCCTGCCGCCATGGCAGATCGGCCTGGTCAGCTCGGTGCCGGCGGTCGGCGGCCTGCTCGGCGCGTTCACCGCGACCAGGGTCGCGCGCTGGCTCGGCCAGGGGCCGACCATCTGGATCTCGGCCGCGTTCGGCGCACCGTTCGCGCTGCTGATGCCGATGGCCCAGCGCGGGATCGTGCTGTGGGTGGCCGCGATCGGCAACGGCATCTGGTGGTATGGGGCGGTTGTCTACAACGTCGCCCAGGTCAGCTTCCGGCAGGGTCTGTGCCCGGAGCGGCTACTCGGTCGGATGAACGCGACCATGCGGTTCCTGGTCTGGGGCACGATGCCGCTGGGCGGCCTGATCGGCGGCGTGCTGGGTGAGGCGCTCGGGGTGCGGCCGGCGATGTGGATCGGCGCGATCGGCGGGCTGTTCTCCTTCCTGCCGGTGTTCCTGTCGCCGATGCGCACGATGCGCGAGCTGCCGGCGCACGAGCCGGATCCGGTGACCGAGCCGGCGCCGGCCGGATAGACACCTGATCACCGGGGCGGACTCCGTTGGCTGCGTTGTTCCCCACCCCGGAGATCAGGGAACGGGGGTGGGGCGGTGCCACAAGCATCGCCCCACCTGACTGTCGCGCCGATCGGAGCACACTCACCACGGTCGTGGCCGGCCGGATGCGGCATCATTGGCCCATGACTGCCACCGTCGCCAGCCACGAGCTGTACGCGAAGCACTCCGAGACGCTCCAGCGCGCGCTGACCGCGATCGCTCGTCGCGGTTACTGGTCCGCCTACCCCGAATCGCCGAGCCCGAGGGTGTACGGCGAGGAAGCCGCGGCCGCCGGTGCCGCGGACTTCCGGTCCTACCTGGGCACGGACTTCCCTCTCGACCAGCCCGGCGATTGTGTGGTGGCGACCGAGTCGTCCCCGTTTGGCGTCGCGCTCGGCGTCCGGTATCCGCACGCCTCACCCGACGACCTCATCGCCGCCGCGACCGGTGTGCTGCCCGCCTGGCGCGCGGCCGGCCCGCAGGTACGGGTGGGTGTGTGCCTGGAGATCCTGGCCAGGCTGCACGAGCACATCTTCGAACTGGCCAACGCGGTGCAGTTCACCACGGGTCAGGCATTTGTCATGGCGTTCCAGGCCGGTGGCGCCCATGCCCTGGACCGGGCGCTGGAGGCGCTGGCCTACGCGTACGCCGAGCAGACCCGCCACCCGGCCACCGCGGACTGGGAGAAGCCGGCCGGGCGGGGCGAGCCGCTGCGGATGAACAAGACCTTCCACGTGGTACCGCGCGGCGTCGCGCTGGTGATCGGCTGCAACACGTTCCCGACCTGGAACTCGTACCCCGGCCTGTTCGCGTCGCTGGCCACCGGCAACCCGGTCATCGTCAAGCCGCACCCGCGCGCGGTGCTGCCGTTGGCGATCACCGTCCGGTACGCCCGCGAAGTGCTGGCGGAGGCCGGATTCGAGCCGGACATCATCCAGCTCGCCCCCGAGGGGCCGGACGAGAGGCTGGCCTCCACGCTGGCGCTGCGGCCGGAGGTGCGGATCATCGACTTCACCGGCTCCACCGGGTACGGCGAGTGGCTGGAAACCAACGCCCGCCAGGCGGTGGTGTTCACCGAGAAGGCCGGTGTGAACACGATCGTGGTCGACTCCACGGACAACTTCCCCGGGATGTGCGGCAACATCGCGTTTTCCCTGACTCTCTACAGTGGACAGATGTGCACCACGCCGCAGAACATCCTGGTGCCCGGGGGCGGGATCGAGACCGAGGTCGGGCACAAGTCGTTCGACGAGGTGGCGGCCGGCATCGCCGACGCGGTGCGGAAGCTGACCGGCGACGACGCCCGGACGGTCGAGCTGACCGGTGCCATCGTCAACGACGCGGTGGTGCCGCGCATCGAAGCGGCCCGGGGGCACGGGACGGTACTGCTCGACTCCCGTACCGTGAGCCACCCGGCGTACCCGGACGCCGTGGTGAGGACTCCGCTGATCCTCACCCAGGACTCGTCCCGGGTGGAGATGTTCGACGGCGAGTGGTTCGGGCCGATCTCGTTCGTGATCGCCACCGGGTCGACGGACGAGAGCATCGCGCTGTTCCGCCGTACCGTGGGCGCCAAGGGCGCCCTGACCGCGGCGGTGTACTCGACCTCGCCCGAGGTCCTGGCCGCGGTCGAGGACGCGGCGATCGACGTCGGCGTGCACCTCTCGGCGAACCTCACCGGGGGCGTCTTCGTCAACCAGTCCGCCGCGTTCTCCGACTTCCACGCCAGCGGGGCCAACCCGGCGGCGAACGCCGCGCTGACCGACGGTGCGTACGTGGCCAGCCGGTTCCGGATCGTCCAGTCCCGCCGGCACACCTGACGCACCAGCCGTACGCGCGCCTGGCCCGCCCGCGTGGCGGGCCGCGCGGCGCGTACCGTCGCCGGCCGCTGGGATCAGGCCGTGCGGCGCATCTTCAGCTCGGTGAGCACCGGCACTGTCGGGTGCCGCGCGCGCAGGCCGGTGTCCACGAAGCCGAGCCGCTGGTACGCGCGGACCGCCCGGTCGTTGCCGACGACCACTTCCAGTTCCAGCTCGTGGCGCCCGGCCGCCCGGGACCACTGCGCGACCGCCTCGATCAGCCGGCCCAGCAGGCCGGTGCCCCGCCAGGCGGGCGTCAGGTACACCGCGTAGATCAGTGTCACGCCCCGGGTGCCCGGTGGTGCGAACCCGCCGGCCTGCCCGACCAGCCGTCCGTCGGCCGCCGCGACAAACAGCGCCCCGCTGTCGCCGGCCACCCGTTCGGAGAGCTTGGCTTTGAACTGGGCGTGTGGCCGGGCGGCGGCTTCGTCGATTGTTTCGAGAAACGCGAGCGGGGTGTCCGCGAGCATTTCCAGGCGCAGCGAGCGGGCCATTGCCGCATCAGCCATGGTCACTCGCCGCACTACCGCTTCGCCCATTTGCCCTAGCTCTCTTCTGTCCTGTAGCCGCTCGACCAGACCGTCCAAAACGGGGCGGACCCACCGGCTGCGTTAGTCCTACCCTTCGACGCTTACCCGGCGGTACCCATTGAGTCTTGACTGTGACCATGAGGTCCGATTTGCGGGGGTGCGGCCAACAGAGCGCTCGTGTACCGTGCTTTTTCGGTCGTTGTTTCGCCCCGGTGTCCCGCCAGACCCGGCAAGCAAACCGCGGCACCGGCTCCGCGGTGGGGTCGGGGGTCGGCAGACCCAGCACCATCGAAGTGAGGAAGTGCACCGTGGCACAGGGCACCGTCAAGTGGTTCAACAGCGAGAAGGGCTATGGCTTCATCGCGGTCGACGGGGGGCAGGACGTCTTCGTCCACTTCTCCGCGATCGAGATGGACGGCTACAAGTCGCTGGAAGACGGTCAGCGCGTCGAGTTCGAGATCGCGCAGGGTCAGAAGGGCCCGCAGGCGGAGAAGGTCCGCCTGATCGCCTGAGTCTGCGAGGCCGGCTATCGCGGGCCGTATCAGACGTGACATCACGGGACATCGATCCTCACCTCTGTGAGATTCGGTGTCCCGTGTGTCGTTTCTGATCTTCTTATCGGGCGCCGCGTCCTCCGGATTCTCGATCTTGGCTATTCCCGGCATTCGACGGCCGGCGCGTGAACGCGCTTTCTGATCACCGCCGGGCTGGCCGCCCGGGCCGGTAAACCGGGCGCGCGTTTTCCTGTCGCGTGCGTCGCGACCGGGCGCCGGTTGATGTCCCGGTTGTGCCGCCGGCTGGGTGGCCGCCGGCCGGTTGGTCCGCGCGGGCCTCAGCACGCCGTACCCCGCGCCGCCCGTGCGCGCGGCCGGATCTTCCATCGTGCTGTGTCCCGTGATCCCCCGCGCGGACCGGGTGGCACCCGTACGCCCGAGGCTTGCCGCGGCGGCTCCCTCCGGTCGCAGGCGCTTGCACTCGTAAGGGGAGAGTGCTAAACAAGTGATTGGCACTCGGGTAGGCTGAGTGCCAACGGTCGGGGCGGTGGGGTCCTCAACTCGGGGACCAGTCGTCGCGGGCTCATCGACCCGGCCGGGGAGTGGTGTTGGCCAGCCGGCGCGTCTAGCCGGGACGGTCGCACCGCTTCGACCACGGGTAAGCACACGGGCCGCCGCCTGAGAAGCGGAGGCGCCGGGATTGTCCAGGAGGACAACGCCGAATGGCCAAAATCATCGCGTTCGACGAGGAGGCGCGCCGCGGTCTTGAGCGGGGCATGAACAACCTCGCCGACGCCGTCAAGGTGACGCTGGGCCCGAAGGGCCGCAACGTCGTGCTCGAGAAGAAGTGGGGCGCCCCCACCATCACCAACGATGGTGTGAGCATCGCCAAGGAAATCGAGCTCGAGGACCCGTACGAGAAGATCGGCGCTGAGCTGGTCAAGGAAGTTGCCAAGAAGACCGACGACGTGGCCGGTGACGGCACCACGACGGCGACCGTTCTGGCTCAGGCGCTGGTCCGTGAGGGCCTGCGCAACGTCGCCGCCGGTGCGAACCCGATCGCCCTGAAGCGGGGCATCGAGGCCGCGACCGCGGCGGTCGCCGAGGAGCTGGCCAAGCTCGCCAAGGACGTGGAGACCAAGGAGCAGATCGCCTCGGTCGCCTCGATCTCCGCTGGTGACACCAGCGTCGGCGAGATCATCGCCGAGGCGATGGACAAGGTCGGCAAGGAAGGCGTCATCACCGTCGAGGAGAGCAACACCTTCGGCCTGGAGCTCGAGCTCACCGAGGGCATGCGCTTCGACAAGGGGTACATCTCCCAGTACTTCATGACTGACGTGGAGCGGATGGAGGCCGTCCTCGACGACCCGTACATCCTGATCGTCAACAGCAAGATCTCCGCGGTGAAGGACCTGCTCCCGGTCCTGGAGAAGGTCATGCAGTCGAGCAAGCCGCTGCTGATCATCGCCGAGGACATCGAGGGCGAGGCGCTGGCCACCCTGATCGTCAACAAGGTGCGCGGCACCTTCAAGTCGGTTGCCGTCAAGGCCCCCGGCTTCGGCGACCGCCGCAAGGCGCAGCTGCAGGACATCGCGATCCTCACCGGTGGCCAGGTCATCAGCGAGGAGATCGGTCTCAAGCTGGAGAACGCCACCCTCGACCTGCTGGGTCGCGCCCGCAAGGTGCAGATCACCAAGGACGAGACCACGATCGTCGACGGTGCCGGGGACGCCGACCAGATCCAGGGCCGGGTCAACCAGATCCGTTCCGAGATCGAGAAGAGCGACTCCGACTACGACCGCGAGAAGCTGCAGGAGCGGCTGGCCAAGCTGGCCGGCG
>JBDZVD010000130.1:0-18387 GCA_040255525.1 Micromonosporaceae bacterium
TCGACCGTGTCCACCGGTACCCCCTCGCCCCGCGGGCGGGCGGCACGTCCAAGCGACGCAGACACCACCGACCGCCCGTCACCGACCACCCATACCCGACTCGCCTTGATCCAATCCGGCCGGCGGGCCGGCATCACGGTGGCGCTCGTCGTGTCCGGGGCGCGATGACCGGTTCATGCCGCCCCGCGCGCGGGAGGCCCGCTTCACCGGATCGACACGGCCTGCGCGAACGGGGCGAGCGGGCCGCTTCGCCGCAGGGGTACGTCTTCGTGATCCCATCGCACCCACCCACATCCCCGGACACTGCCGGTACCTCTATTTTTCGCGGCTAGCCGGCGCGGTTCATCGCTATTGTTGTCAAGAGGGCTTAAGGGGCATGTGCCGCGAATCGGTCAACTGTCCCCATCGCGTTGGCAGCCAACCTCAGGGAGAGCGTTGATCGGCGACGATCGGCACCGGGTAGCGGACGGGCACGCTGTGCCGCGGCCGCAGCAGCTGGCGCCGGCGCGAGGCCGGACGCGACCGGCGCCGGCAGCGGAGAGCGGGGCAACCGCCGGCGTCGATGTGCTGCCGGACCGCCGACCGCGCGGCGCCGGTGCCCCGATCGACGAGGGCAAGCGCAACGTCCTCGGGGTGCTCGTCGACGCCGTCGACTACGACGCGGCGGTCGCGAAGGTGCTGCACGCCGCCCGGGCGCGGCAGCCGTTGAGCCTCACCGCCCTCGCCGTGCACGGAGTCATGACCGGGGTGCACGATCCGGTGCACAACGGCCGCCTGAACGCGATAGACGTGGTGGTGCCCGACGGGCAGCCCGTGCGCTGGGCGCTGAACCTCCTCCACGGTACCGGGTTGCGGGACTGGGTCAGCGGCCCCGAACTCGTGCTGCGGGTGTTGTGCCGGGCGGCCGAGCAGGAACTGCCCGTCTACCTGTACGGCGCCACACCCCAGACGCTCGACCGGTTGGTGGCGTCGCTGACCCGACGGTTCCCGCGGCTGCTCATCGCCGGTGCTGAACCGTCGAAGTTCCGGGCCTCGCTGCCCGGCGAGGAGTTGGCGTTGGCCGCCCGGATCCAGGACTCCGGTGCCCGGCTGGTCCTGGTCGGGCTGGGCTGTCCACGGCAGGAGACGTTCGTGTACGGCATGCGCCACCACGTCAGCCTGCCGCTGCTGGCCGTGGGAGCGGCCTTCGACTACCACGCCGGCCGCCTGCGGCCAGCGCCCGGCTGGATGCAGCGCAGCGGCCTGGCCTGGCTGTGGCGGTTCGGCCAGGAGCCCCGCCGGCTCTGGCGCCGCTACCTCATCAGCAACGTCGACTACCTGGTCCGGCTCGTCGCGCAGGCGGCGCACCTGCGACGGCCGGACCCGCCGGCACCCACAACTTCGCGCCTGGAGTCCGTTCCCATGTGACGCGGTCGGCACGGGGGCGACTGGTCTGGGTCGTCGTGCGGCGCCAGACGCGCCGAGCCGGACCGGTCGAACGATTCGAAGATTGGGGAGCGGTCATGTGCGGCATCACCGGGATGGTGCGCGGTGAGGCGTCCGAGCCGGTCGACCCTGAACGCCTGCAGGCGATGTGCCGCACGTTGTCCCACCGGGGTCCGGACGACGAGGGGATGTACGTCCGGCGCGACGTCGGCCTCGGCGCCCGCCGGCTGGCCGTGGTCGACGTGGGCGGCGGCAGGCAACCGGTGCGCAACGAGACCGGGACCGTCCACGCGGTGCTCAACGGCGAAATCTACAACCACGCGCAGCTGCGACGGCAACTCATGCGCCAGGGACACCGGTTCGAGGCCGGCAGCGACTCGGAGGTCATCCCGCACCTGTACGAGGAGCACGGCCCCGACTTCGTGGAACGGCTCGAAGGCATGTTCGCCATCGCGGTGTGGGACGAGGCGGCGCGGCAGCTCGTACTGTGCCGGGACCGTGCCGGCATCAAGCCGATGTACTACGCGGCAGGCGCCGGCCTGGTCTTCGGGTCGGAGATCCGGGCCATCCTGGCCAGTGGCATCGCCACCACCCTCGACACCCAGGCGTTGAGCGACTACCTGTCGCTGATGTACATCCCCGGCCCGCGCAGCGTGTACCGGGAGATCCGCAAGCTGGAGCCGGCCACCGTCCTGGTGTGGCGGGAGAACCGGCACACCGTCCGGCGCTACTGGTCCCTGGCCGGTACGCCTCGACGCGACGACCTGTCGACCGCGGGCGCCCAACAGCGCCTGCGTCTCCTCCTGACCGACAGCGTCGAGCGGCAGCTGATGTCCGACGTGCCGCTGGGCTTCTTTCTCAGTGGCGGACTGGACTCCGGTGCGGTGGTGGCCGCCGCCCGGCAGGCACGGCCCGACGCCGAGCTGCGCACGTTCACCGTCGGCTTCGCCGACCGGTCGTACGACGAACGCCGCGAAGCGGCCCTGGTGGCGCACCACCTCCGTACCCGCCACACCGAGGCGGTGGTCGAACCGCGGGCGACCGATGTGGTGGAACGGATATCCCCGACCTTCGACGAACCCTTCGCCGACCCGTCGATCGTCCCGACCTACTACCTGTGCGAGCAGGCGCGCCAGCACGTCACCGTCGCGCTCAGCGGCGACGGGGGAGACGAGCTGTTCGCCGGGTACCTGTCCTACTGGGCCGACAAGGTCGCACGCCACTACCGGCGGCTGCCGCGCGGCCTCACCGGTCGGCTGGCCCCGGCTCTGCTGCGGTTCATCCCGACCACGCACGCGCGTTCCCGCCTCGACTTCAAGGCGCGGCGGTTCATCGAGAACGCGCTGGAAGACCCGCTCCGCAGCCACTACCTGTGGCGCGTGGTGTTCCGCGAGAACCACAAGGCGCAACTGCTCAACCCGGAGCTGTTCGCCGAGATCGCGGACTCGTACGGCACCCACGAGCCGCACGACCTCGCCGGCGCGGACTTCGACGCGCTCACCCGGTTCCAGTACACCGACGCCAACGTGTACCTGGTCGACGACGTACTGGCGAAAGCGGACCGGGTGAGCATGGCGCACTCCCTCGAGGTGCGCGTACCGCTCCTGGCGACCCCGATGATCGAGTTCGCGTTCTCGCTGCCCGGCCGGCTCAAGATGCCGGGCTACCAGACCAAGTGGTTGTTCCGCCGGGCGATGGCCGACGCGCTTCCCCGGACGATCTCGACGATGGGCAAGAAGGGCTTCAATGCGCCGCTCCCGCGCTGGCTGGCCGGACCGTTCCGGCCACTGGTGGACGAGTACCTGAGCAGGGACGTGGTACGGCGACAGGGCTTGCTGCAGTTCGACCGGGTCAACACGTTGGTCAGGCGGCACATGGACGGCGTCGCGGAGCACGGCCGCGAGATCTGGACTCTACTGATGCTCACCCTGTGGGCCGACGCGCACCAGGCTCACCGGTAGGAAAGGGGGCGAAGTGCATGGCTGGCGTCTTCCTCGCGTCGCTGTTGTCGACCGTGGTCGTCTCCCACAGCCTGCGACGGAAGGTCCCCTGGCCGCTTCCGGTCTGGACCTACCGCACCTCCGCCCTGGCCAGCGCCGGGCTGACGTCACTGGTCCTCTTCGTGCTGTACGTCGGCCGGCGGGCGCCGTTTCCCGGCATGTCGGTGGCCATCGTCGGCGCCTTCGTGGGCGGCGTGGTGACCACGAGCACGGCGATGGGGCTCGTCGAGGACAACGCTCCGCCGTCGCCGGGGGTGCGGGACAAGGTGCGGACCTACCACACCTTCGGATCGCTGCGTTATCCGCCGATCCCGCGGCTCAAGCGGGCGCTCGACGTCACCCTTGCCTCGCTGGGCCTGATCCTGACGCTGCCGCTGTGGGTCGTCATCGCCGCCGCCATCTGGTTCGAGGAACCCGGGCCGATTTTCTTCACCAAGAATTCGGTGGGGCTGGGCGGGGTGACGTTCCGGCAGCTGAAGTTCAGGAGCATGATTCGCGACGCCGAGCGGGCGACCGGACCCGTCGCCGCGTGCGCCGACGATCCGCGCAATCTCCGATGCGGCAAACGGCTGCGCCGCTGGCACCTCGACGAACTGCCCGAACTGCTCAACGTCCTGAACGGAACGATGAGCATGGTCGGTCCGCGCCCACTGCGCACGGTCATGGTGCAGCGGTACCTGGAGGAACTGCCCGGACTCGCCGAGCGCCACACCGTCAAGCCGGGCATCGCCTGCATCGCCCAGATCGAGAAGTACCAGATGCCGGCGGCCGAGCGGCTGCGGCTGGACCTGGACTACATCCGCAACATGAGCGTCGCGTTCGACCTGAGACTGCTGGGCCGGGCGGTACTGACCACGGTGCGTGGTACGAGGCGCGATGCGTAGCCGACCGGCGGAGCCGGGCAGCGATCGGACACCAGGAGCGGCCATGCGCACGTCATCCACGCCGTCATCGTCCGCGCCGTTGTCACCGCTCCCCAGGGCCGCCGCGTCGTCGCTGCGGTGGATCGGCGCCATCCTGAACCCCGCCGGTGCCCGGCGGGCGGCCGGTCCGGTCCTCGGTCCGGTCCGGTGGAGCCGCTGGCACTCCCGGCTGCTGTGCGCCGGCCTGCTGGTGGCCACGGCCGCCGGTGTCGTGGAGGCGGTCCGGCACGGTAGCGACCAGGTCACCGGGCCCGAGACGCTCAGAGCATTCCTCGGGGCCGCGCTGGGCATCGGGCTGATCGCGCTCGCGCTGACGCTTCGCGGCGTGACCGTGCCCGGTTTCCTGGTCGGCCTGCTGTACATCGGCGCCGGCATTGCCAGCTGGACGTACAAGGGTGCGGCGACGTGGGTACTGCTCGGCGTCGAGGGAGTGCTGTTCGCGATCTGGACGTTTCCCTGGATCCGCGACCTGGCCCGGCTGCCCCGTCTGGGCACGGCGTGGCTCGGCCTGGCGTACTGGCTGCTCGGTATCATCGGCGCGGCGCTCGTCCTGCGGCCGGGACTGGCCGCCGAGCGGGTCGCCTACGCCGGGCTGTTCACCCTCGGCGCGCTCGCGGTCGTCGTGGCCACCCGCAAGTCCGGGCGCGATCTGAGCATCGGGGTGGTGGCCGCGTTCCTGGTCGCGCTCGCGGTCCTGTTCCTCGTCGGCTCGGGCAACGCGCTGGACAACGTGCACACCGTACCCGCCAACGGGTGGGGGCGGCGGATGGAGCACCGTTTCTGGGGCGGCCCGGGGTTGCTCTACCACCCCAACTCCATCGCCGTGGTGGCCGTCGTCGCTGCCATCCGGATCGCCGCGGACGGCGCATTCGAGCGCTGGCAACGGTATGCGGCGGTGGGCATGGTGACCGTCGTCCTCCTGCTGGTCAACTCGCGCACCGGTCTGGTCTACCTGGCCGCCGCGACGGTGGTGCACGCGCTGCTGGTCTGGTACGGGCGCCGCGCGTCGGCGTCCGCCGATGAGTACGGTCGCCGCTGCTTCCCGTCGGCCCGCGCGGCCTGGGGTGCGGCGGCGCTGCCGATCCTGCTCGCCGTGCTGATCGCGGTCGGCTCGGGTGGCACCGCGTTTCTCGGCGCGCAGCGCTACAACAGCGACAACGGCGCCGGCGACGTGACCAGCGGCCGCCGGGCGACCTGGGTACAGGTGTGGAAGGAATTCACGCACGGCAACGCGGCGCAGAAGGCGTTCGGGGACACCTCCAACGCCCGCGCCACCGTGCACCGGCCCCGCTCGGGCGGTGCCACCCCGCTCGGCGGTCTGACCACCGACAATGCCGCCGTGGGTGCGCTACGCCGGGGTGGCGTCCTCGGCGAGATCGCGTTCCTGTTCGGGCTCGGCCTGATGCTGTGGCACGCGATCCGCGGGGTACGCCTGCCCACCCGGGGCCGGTACCGGCCCCCGGCCTGGTTCACCGTCGCGGCGGTGGGATCGGTACCCACCATCGCCTCGGCCGACTGGTTACTCGGCGGTACCGGCGGAACCCTGTGGATCTACCTGCTCGCCGGTGAGGCGTACCTGCTGTACTCCGCGCGGCACTGGCGCCGCAACGGCGGTGGCGCATCTTCCGGGCGCTCGGCCGCTGTGTCGCGGGCACCGGTCGCGCACCGTGGCCGGCGCGACCAGGCGTCCGGATCGGGGCAGGGATGAGCCCCACGATTCCCCGCCGGGCGCGCTTCACCCGCCCGGCCCGGGGTAGGTACGCGGTGAACCCGGGGCAGACGGAGAGCGGGGCGCGGTGATGTGGGGACACGGCTACGGCTTCTGGCTCGGCACGATCGCCGCGCTGATCCTGCTCGGCAACCTGCTTCTCTTCGGGGTGGTGTCGGTCCGCTATCTCCTCCAGAGACACGACACGAAGCGGGCGGCAGCCCCGGTGTTGGACGGGACCGCCCGGAGGACGCGTTGACCGCCGGCTGAGCCCGGGGCCGTCCAGCAGCCGCGCCGGCGCGCCGCAGTCCTTCCCGTCGCGGTGGTGGTGGCGGCCGGCCTGGTGCCGCCAGCGGCGGCCGACGCGCCCGCGGACTCCGGTGGCGGCGTGGCCATCCGGGTGCTGTCCAGCTGATGGGCATCGTGAAGTGGACCTGGCCGGCGGCCACAAGTAGGGCGCTCACGCCAGCGGTGGCTCCGCCACGATGCCCTCCCCGGCCAGCCAGTCCAGCACCGCCAGCAGTCGGGCGTCGTCGCCCGCCCGGGCGACCAACTGCGCCCCGACCGGTAGCCCGGTCGGCCCCGTCGCCACCGGTACCGACGCACTGGGCGTGCCCAGCATCGTCCACAGGCGGGCGAAGCGCGGATCGCCGGTGGTGTCCAGCCCGGCCGGTGCCTCACCCACGACGGCCGGCGTCAGCAGGACATCGGCGCTGTCGAAGAGTTCGTCCAGGCGGGCAGCGGCCCGCCGCCGCCGGGCCTGCACCCGGTCGTACTCGGCCGGACCGGTCGCCTGTCCGCGGTCGAGGATGCCGCGCAGCCCGTCCGAGAGCCGGTCGCGGTGGGCATGCCGCTCCCACGCCAGGCTGCGAGCCGCCTCGTACGCCATCACCGCCGGCTGCTCGGCGGCCAGGCCGGCCAGGAAGTCCGGCACCGGTACCTGGGTGACCCGGGCACCGTGCGCGCGGGCGGCGTGCGCCAGCCGCTCCACCGCCCGCCGGCCCTCCGGCGCGCACAGGTGCCACTCGTCCGTGCGCAGTACGCCGATCACCGGTGCCGAGGCGAGCGCCGTGGCGGCCGCGCGGCCGGTCAGCGCCACGCGTACCCGATCCAGCGCCGCCGGCGCACGCGCGAACCAGCCGACCGTGTCCAGCGACGGGGCGACGAGCTTGACGCCGGCCACCGACACCGAACCGAACGTGGGCTTGAACCCGTACACGCCGCAGAAGCTCGCCGGCCGGATGACCGAACCGGCGGTCTGCGTACCGAGGGCGATGTCGGCCATCCCGGTGGCGACCGCCGCGGCGGAGCCCATCGACGAACCGCCCGGGGTGTGTGTGGGGCGGTGCGGGTTGGTGGTCGGACCGGGGGAGAAGAAGGCGAGTTCGGCGGTGACAGTCTTGCCGAGACAGACCGCGCCCGCCTGGCGCAGCAGGACCACGGCCGCCGCGTCGGCGCTCGGGCGGCGCCCGGCGTAGATCGGTGTACCGCACTCGGTGGGCTGGTCGGCGGTGTCGAACATGTCCTTGACGCCGAGTACCCACCCGCGCAGGGGCAGGCCACCGGCCTCGGCGGAGGCAGCCCTGGCGTCGAGGCCGCGCGCCTCGCGCCGGGCACGCTCGGGGTCCAGGTGGGCCCAGGCGCGTACCACCGGTTCACGGTCGGCGGCCACGCGCAGCGCCCGCTCGACCGCGTCGACCGCCGTCCCGGCGCCACCGTCCGCCGTCCCGGCTCCACCGTCCGCCGCCACGGCGCCAACGTACCAAGCGCCGTCCGCCGCACACGCGGCCGGCCGGAGCGCCTGATCAGTTCAGGCAGAGACAGAACGGGTGTCCGGCCGGGTCGAGGAACACCCGGAACGTGGTGCCCGGCTGGTGCGGGTGTTTGGTGGCGCCGAGTTGGAGCACGGCCGCCTCGGCGGCGTCGAGGTCGTCGACGATCACGTCGAGGTGCATCTGCTGGGGCAGGTCCTGGGTGGGCCACACCGGCGGTGTGTACCCATCCACCTGCTGGAAGGAGATGCACTGGCCGTAGTCCGCGCGGACGTCGGCCCAGTCGGCGGACGCGTCCACCTTCCAATCCAGCATGGCGCCGTAGAAGCGTGCCAGCGCACCAGGATCGGAACAGTCGATGACGATGCTGGGGAAGCGAGCGATGGCCATGCCGGCCATGGTACGGGCAGTTCCGGACGATGCCCGTCCGGAATCGGATCGGGGCCGAGCCGGTCACTTCGTCATCCGCAGTCATCCGCATCCGGCGGCGCCGACCCTCACCGGATTGCCGCGGGGCGGCACGCGTGCCGGATCCGGCGACGGCGGCGTCATATCCGGGGTAGTGCGGAACCGGGGAAGCCCCGGCAGGGATGCACGCTGTAGGCGAGCACCCCGGCCTGGACGGCCGGGTCGCCGTCCATGATCTTGCGTACCTCGTCCGGCCCGTCCACGAAGATGCCGATGCCGGACAGGCCGGTCCCGTCCCCGACCGGGCAGACGATCGGCATCACCCCGTCGGCCTGCAGCACCATGTTGCGCCGGCCGTGTTCCCAGATGATGCGCTCGGCGCCCGCCGTACCGTAATTCTCGCCCTCTCGCATGACCACGAGCGTGTAGGACGCAGCCTGGGCGAGCCGTTCGCGCATCATCTCGTCGGTATATGCGGTCATG
Source organism: Micromonosporaceae bacterium (assembly GCA_040255525.1). GTDB lineage: Bacteria > Actinomycetota > Actinomycetes > Mycobacteriales > Micromonosporaceae > Rugosimonospora. The sequence continues at coordinate 8,720 of JBDZVD010000130.1, forward strand.
CCGTGCTCCCTCGCTCGATGTGGCTCACTCATGGCCATGCTTGACGGTGACCCGGGTCAGGAACGGCCCCAGCGCGGTGAACGCGAGTTCGACCTCGGTGACCGCCGGCGTGCAGGCCCACGTCATGGTGAACCCGTTCGGCGGGTCCCAGGCCAGCATTTCACCCCAGTCCAATGGCGGCGCAGCGGGATGACCGACGGTTCTCGGCGTGCGCCGGGTACCGGCCGGTGGTCAGCCGGCACGCCGCACCCGCTCGTCCGTGTCGGACAGCGATCGGCGGGTGGGCCGGCGGGCGTACCAGTTGATGGACCGGGACCGGCGGACCCGGCGCCCGCGCATTCGAGGCCGACAACAGCGCCACGCCCAGGCCCGCCGAGACCAGCTCCCGGATGCTCGCCGGACTGTAGGTGGACCGGCCCGAGAACCACGTCCAGTTCACCGGCGCCCAGCCCGGCCTGCGGCTCGACGAGGCAGACCTGCGGCGGCTGGAGGAGCTGGTACCGCGGTCCGGGTGGTCGGGTGACCGCCAGGCGTTCGCGGTACCGGTGACGGTGCGCGATCACCTGCTCACCGGCTGACCGGGGTCTCCCGCTGGACCCGGGACAGTTTCTCCGGATTACGTACCGCGTAGAGCCCGGTGATGAGGCCGTCGTCGACGCGCACCGCGAGGACGGTGTCCAGCTCGCCGTTGAGCCGCAGGATCAGCGCCGGGAAGCCGTTGACCTGTACCGGCCGCAGCGACACGATATCGGCGATCCTGTCCACGGCGGCGGCCAGCAGGCGGGCCACCTTGTCCGCCCCCACGACCGGTGCCCGGACGGCCTGGACGACTCCTCCGCCGTCGCCCAGGAGCACGACGTCCGGCGCGAGGATGTCCAGCAGTTGCCGCAGGTCGCCGGTTTCGACCGCCCGCTGGAACGCCTCGATCGCGTGTCGGGTCTGGGCCGGCGACACGACCCCGCGCGGTCGGCGCGCGGCGACGTGTGCCCGTGCCCGGTGGGCGATCTGGCGGACCGCGGCCGGGCTCTTGTCGACGGCTCCGGCGATCTCGTCATAGTCCAGGTCGAACACGTCACGCAGGACGAAGACCGCGCGCTCGGTCGGCGTGAGCGTCTCCAGCACCAGCAGCATCGCCATCGAGACACTGTCGGCCAGCTCGATGTCCTCCGCCACGTCGGGCGCGGTCAGCAACGGTTCGGGCAGCCAGGGGCCGACGTAGGACTCCTTGCGCCGGCGCAGCGTACGCAGCCGGGTCAGCGCCTGGCGGGTGGTGATCCGGACCAGGTACGCACGCTGGTCCCGGACCAGGTCGAGATCGACACCCACCCAGCGCAGCCAGGTCTCCTGCAGGACGTCCTCCGCGTCGGCGGCCGAGCCGAGCATCTCGTACGCGACGGTGAACAGCAGGCTGCGGTGGGCGAGGAACGCTTCGGTGGCGGGGCCCAGGGCAGCGTCGCCGGCGGGACGACTCGCCGGATCGGTCGCTCGCCCGCTGCGCTGGTTCATCGCTGACTCCTGCCTGATCGGTTTCTACGGTGCCATCACCCGAGACGCCGGTGGCGCCCGGTGCGCTGCCGACCGGTGGAGTAGACCCGTTCGCAAGAGCTTGCGAAGTCTGCTGCAACAACCCGACGGTCCGCGTACATAATCTGGTCAATACCGCGGAAATACTTCGCCGGGCCTTGCGTAACCTTCTCCGCGGTCTTAGGGTCACGTCACCCTCATGGCGTCCGCTCCGCCTCGAGTGTCTCAGGTGTCCGTCCTCGCGAGAGAAACGAGTCATTCGATGTCACGGAGCACCACAGGAGCTATGGCGGGGTGGACCGGCCGGCTGCCGCGCCGCGCCAGGGTCGCGGTCGCCTCCGCGGCTGCCGGCGCCGCCGTCCTCGGCATCGTCGTCGGCGGATCCGGCACCGCCCTCGCCGGCCCGCACGGCACCCCGCCGGTCGTGACCCGTGCCGCCCTCGCCCCGCCGCTCGTCGCCGGCCGGGGAGCCAGCGTCGGGTTCGCCGAGCAGGAGGCGGAGAACGCCGCGACCACCGGTACCGTCATCGGGCCCGACCGCTCCGCGTACACGCTGCCGGCGGAGGCGTCCGGCCGGTCGGCGGTCCGCCTGGCCCCGGGGCAGTACGTGGAGTTCACCCTGCCGAGCGCGGCCAACGCGATCACCGTCCGGTACAGCATCCCCGACGCTGCCGGCGGGGGCGGGATCACCGCGCCGCTGAACGTCACGGTCGGCCGGTCGCGCAAGACCATGACCCTCACATCCCGGTACGCGTGGCTGTACAACCTGTACCCGTTCAGCAACGACCCCAACGCCGGCGTCCTGCACCCGGACTGGTGGATCACGGAGTGCTCCTGCGTTCCGGACGCCACCGACCCGCCGTACACGGTCACCACGCCGTTCCGCCCCAACCACTTCTACGACGAGCAGCGCCTGCTGCTCGGGCGCACGTACCGGGCGGGCGACCGGGTCCGGCTGGCCGTACCGGCCGGCAGCCCCGCCGCGTGGACCGTCATCGACCTGCTCGACTCCCAACTGGTGGCCCCGCCGAAGGTCGACCTGTTCGCGGCGAACGTGCTGCTGTTCGGCGCTGACCCGACCGGCCGGCGCGACTCGGCCGACGCCATCGACCGGGCCATCGCCTTCGCCAGGCGCGCCCACCTCGCGGTGTACCTGCCGCCGGGCACCTACCAGGTCAACCGGCACATCATCGTCGACGACGTGACGGTCGAGGGCGCCGGAAGCTGGTACACCATCGTCAAGGGCCACCAGGTCGACCTGGGCACCCCGGCGCCGGACGGCTCCGTGCACACCGGCGTCGGGTTCTACGGCAAGGACGCGTCCGCCGGCGGCAGCCACAACGTCCACCTCTCCGGGTTCGCCATCGAGGGGGACGTGCGGGAGCGGATCGACACCGACCAGGTCAACGGCATCGGCGGGGCGATGAGCGACTCGACCATCGACGGCCTCTACATCCACCACACCAAGGTGGGCATGTGGTTCGACGGACCGATGACCAACCTGCGGATCACCGGCAACGTCATCGCCGACCAGATCGCCGACGGCATCAACTTCCACACCGGAGTCACCCACTCGGTCGTGTCCAACAACTTCATCCGCAACAGCGGCGACGACGGCCTGGCGATGTGGTCGGAGAAGGTCGAGGACGCCAACGACACGTTCGACCACAACACCGTGCAGACGCCGGTACTGGCCAACGGCATCGCGCTCTACGGCGGCACGGACAACACGGTCTCCAGCAACCTCGTCGCCGATCCGATCAGGGAGGGCAGCGGTATCCAGCTCGGGTCGCGGTTCGGTGCGCAGCCGTTCACCGGTCACGCCTGGGTCACGAACAACACCACGGTCCGCGCCGGTACGTTCGAGCTGAACTGGACGATCGGCCTGGGGGCCATCTGGCTGTACGCGCTGGAACGCAGCATCGACGCGGACGTCGAGGTGGTCGGCGACAGCTTCCTCGACAACACGTACAACGCGATCATGCTGGTCAGCGACTTCCCGGTCAAGGACCTCTACTCCATCACCAACGTTCACTTCACGGACATCCGGGTGGACGGCACGGGCACCTCGGTGGTCAGCGCCCGCTCGGCCGGGTCCGCGTCCTTCCGGAACGTGGACGCCCGCTACGTCGGGGCGGTCGGTGTCAACAACTGCGGGTCGTTCAACTTCACGCCCGCCGGTTCGGAGTTCTCGCTCACCGACCTCGGCGGCAACGACGGCGGCGGTACCACCGGGCCGTGGCTGGCCCCGTGGGAGCTGCCGAACACCATCACCTGCGAGGACCGGCCGCCGGTGGTCGCGCCGCCCGCGCCGTCGCCGTGGTCGTGAACCGAGCGTGTCGCGCGGGGTGCCGGACCGCGGTCCGGCACCCCGCGCGCCCGCGACCGGGGGAGCGCATCCGAGCGGGCACTGACCGCAGCCGGCACCGGGCGGCCGGCCCCGGCGTCGGGGCCGTACGCTGCGTGGAGTCGCTGGCGAGCCGACCCTCCGGCGTGCGCGGGAATGGTAATTTCGACCGGTGATAACCGCGGTCCACACGCTGGTGTACGCCCTGGCCGCTCGGGGTGCCGAGTTCGCCGGCGGCGTGAGCGAGGCGCGGTTCGGGCGGACCGCGAGGCTCAGGGTGCCCGGGGCGGGGGAGATGCTGCTGTACCAACCGGCACATCCGGTCGCGTACGACCTGGCACCGTAGGGGGCGACGCCGCTGGCCCTATCGTCGGTCGGGTGACGGTCGAGAAGATCACGCGCGAGCGGTCGCCCGCTGGCGTGCTGTACCTCGCCGACCTGATCGAGGGCCTGGTCACGCACCGCATGCTGTCGACCGCGCCGTTCCCTCGCAACATCACCCGGGCCGGGGTCGAGCGCCGTCGCGCCTGCGCCCGGCCGCGCCCCATCGGGGACGCCCACCCCCGATCCGGAAGGACGCCCATGACCCCGACCACCGCCGCGCCGTCCGCGCCAGCCGTCCGCGCCGCCACCGCGGCCACCTACACCGCCTTCATCGGCTCGGGCTTCGCGTTCGCCAGTTGGGCTTCGCGCATCCCCCAGGTGGGCCACCGCCTGCACCTCAACCCGGGCACGCTCGGCCTCGTACTGCTCGCGGTCGCCGCCGGTTCGCTGCTCGCGCTGCCGCTGTCCGGGCCGGTGGTGACCAGGTTCGGCTCGGCGACAACGGTGCGGGTCATGTCGGTCCTGCTCGGCGCGGGTCTGGCCACCGCCGCTGTCGGCTCGCTGGTCGGCGTGGTGCCGGTGGTCGTCGGCCTGCTCCTGCTCGGCTTCGGCAACGGTGCCTGGGACGTGGCGATGAACGTGCAGGGCACGGTCGTCGAGCGGCACCTCGGCCGGTCGGTCATGTCCCGGTTCCACGCCGGATTCAGCCTCGGTACCGTCGCCGGCGCGCTGCTCGGTGCGGCCATGGTCGAGCTGCGCGTGCCGGTCGCCGCGCACCTGGCCGCCGTCGCACTGGCGGTCGCGACCGTCGTCTCCTGGTCCGCGCGGCGCTTCGTTGCCGATCATGATGGGGAGGTCGAGCCGGTCGAGCGCGGCGAACCCATCCGCTCCGGTGCGCTGACCGCCTGGCGGGAGCCCCGCACGCTGCTCGTCGGGGTGTTCGTGCTCGCCTTCGCGTTCGCCGAGGGCACCGGCAATGACTGGATCGGCGTGGCCACCATCGACGATCGTCACGTGCCGGCCCCGCTCGGCACGCTGGCCTTCGCGACCTTCCTCGCCGCGATGACCGCCGGGCGCTGGGTGGGCCCCGGGCTGCTGGACCGCTACGGCCGGGTTCCGGTCGTCCGGGCACTCGCGCTGGTCGGCATCGCCGGCGCCCTGCTGTTCGTCCTCGGGCCGTCGCCGGCGTACGCGTTCGCCGGCGCGCTGCTGTGGGGCGGCGGTGCCTCGCTGGGCTTCCCGGTCGGCATGAGCGCCGGCGGTGACGATCCGCGCCGAGCCGCCGCCCGGGTCAGCGTCATCGCCTCGATCGGATACTGCGCCTTCCTCGCCGGCCCACCCGTCATCGGGTTCCTCGGCGACCGCGTCACCGTCCTGCGCGCGCTGCTGCTGGTGGCGCTGCTGTTCGGCCTGGCCGCCGCGGTGGCCACGAGTGTCCGCCCGCCCCGTACCGGGCCGGCCGAGCCGGCACCGGGCGATGATGAGGATCCCGCCAGGCGATCTGCCTGATCGCATCCGGCGGTGTCAGCCCGCCGTCCACGGCCGGAGCTTCTCGGGGTTGCGTATCGCCCAGAGGCGCGTGATCCGATCGCCGCCGACATCGAATGCCATCACCGTGATGGTGACGCCGTCCACCTGGGCCACCAGGCCGGGCTGGCCGTTGACCGTACGCTCCAGGATCGTCAGGTTCGGCACCATCGTGGAGATCTGGACGGCGTACCGCGCGACCTGCTGGCTGCCCTCGATCGGCTGGAGCAGGGCGCTGACCAGGCCGCCGCCGTCGGCCACCGCCGTGACGTTCGGATCGAGCAGGCCGATGAGCGCCTCGATGTCCTTGGCTTCCCAGGCCCGCTTGAAGTCCCGTACGATGCCGGCCTGCCGGGCGGTCGGGGTCGCCGGCACCCGCGCCCCGCGGACCCGGCGGCGGGCCGAGGATGCCAGTTGCCGGCACGCCGCCGGGCTGCGGCCGACGATTTCGGCCACTTCCGCGAAGGGGTAGCGGAAGACGTCGTGCAGGATGAACGCGACGCGTTCGGCGGGGGTCATCGATTCGAGTACGACGAGAAAGGCCATGTTGACCGACTCGTCCAGAGTGACCCGGTCGGCCGGGTCGGCGTTGCCGGCGGCTTGCCGACCGCTGGCCCACTCCGTGCGATCGGGCAGCGGTTCGGGGATCCATTCGCCCACGTAGCGCTCGCGGCGGGCGCGCGCCGACCCGAGCAGGTCGAGGCAGACGCGGCTGGCGACCGTGGTCAGCCAGGCGCCGGGGGACTCGATGGCCCGTTGTTGCTCCGGCGGCATGGCGTACCAGCGGGCGTAGGTCTCCTGGACGGCGTCCTCGGCCTCGGCCAGGGAGCCGAGCAGCCGGTACGCCAGATTGATCAACTGGCGCCGCTCGCTCATGATCACGCTCAGGGCCGGGTCGGGCCGGTGGCCCGCCGGCGCGGGTGGGGTGGTCACGGGTCGACATCTCCCTCGGTCACAACTGCCCTCACCAGCCTGACGAAGCAACGTACCGCAATGTGAGCCGGTACGGCGTGACGTGCCGCGCTTTTCGACGCGTTACCGGAACCGGCCGGCGTCCCGAGGTCCGCATCGTGGCAGTCCACCGAGCCGGCTTCCGCGCTCGCGCGGCTCTCGCCACCCGCCCGCCCGCGGAACTTGTCGAGTAATACATCGGAATGTTTCAATGAGACTCCGGTAGCGCCCGCGGGATACCGGGCAGTCCCGCCGGGCGACGGTAGCCGGGCTCCCGTCCCATCGACCCAGCCGGCCCACCGGTCGCGAGCCGGTGGCGCAGGCCGCACCCGAGGAGAGGCACATGCCTTCCATCCGTCGCTTCACCCGACGAGTCCTGGCCGGCACGGTGGCTGTGGCCGCGGCGGCGGTCGGCACCGCCGTCGCGATCACCGTCGCCGCCCCCGCATCCCAGGCCGCCACCTGCAACGGGTACGTCGGCCTGACCTTCGACGACGGTCCCACCCCCGGCAACACGCAGAACCTGCTCAACGCACTGCGGTCGGCCGGCCTGCGGGCCACCTTCTTCGACGAAGGTCAGAACGCCCAGCCGAACCCCTCGCTGGTCCAGGCCACCCTGTCCGCCGGCATGTGGATCGGCAACCACACCTGGGACCACCCGCACATGACCCAGCTCAGCACCGCGCAGATGAACACCGAGATCGGCAACACCCAGCAGACCCTCCAGCAGATCACCGGCAGCGCGCCGAAGCTGTTCCGGCCGCCGTACGGCGAGACGAACGCGACCCTCAAGTCGGTCGAGGCGCAGTACGGACTCACCGAGATCATCTGGGACGTCGACTCCCAGGACTGGAACGGCGCCAGCGTATCCGCCATCGTGCAGGCCAACGCCCGGCTCACCAACGGTCAGATCATCCTCATGCACGACTGGCCGGCCAACACCGTCGCGGCCATCCCACAGATCGCGGCCGGCCTGGCCAGCCGCAACCTGTGCGCGGGCATGATCTCCCCGAGCACCGGGCGCGCGGTCGCCCCGACCGGCGGTGGCAACCCGCCGTCGTCGAGCCCGACGCCCACGGTCCAGCCCACGACCCCGCCGCCCACGAGCCCGCCGCCGGCCGGCTCAGGCTGCCGGGTCACCTCGGCCGTCAACGCGTGGAACAACGGCCTGACCAACAACCTCACGATCACCAACACCAGCGGCTCTCCAGTGAACAACTGGCGGCTGACGTTCACCCTGCCCAGCGGGCAGACCATCACCTCCGGGTGGAACGCCACCTACAGCCCGAGCAGCGGTCAGGTGACCGCGACCAACGCGGGCTACAACGCCACCATCGCCGCCAACGGCTCGACGACCATCGGGTACCAGGCGACCCACACCGGCAACACCGGCGCCCCGACGGGCTTCGCCCTCAACGGGGTGGCCTGCACCACCTGACGACCGATTTCCGTCCGGGCCGGCGCACCGAGCGTGCGCCGGCCCGCGACGTCACGGGCGAACGGGGCGAGCCCCGAATCTCACCAGCCAGCCATGTTGATTGTCATGTCTTTCGTCATTCCTCAGCGGAGCACGGCGCGGGCTCAACACAATCGGTCCGCGAAACGCCCTCACAACCAGATCGCAACGAGATCGCGAGGTGCCCGTGCCACGCTGGTCCGCTCTTGGAATGCTCAGCCTGTCGATAAGCGCCGTGTTGCTGGGAGCCGTGTCCCTGGGCGCCGTGTCCCTGGGCGCCGTGGCGCTCAGCCCCGCTCCCTCGGCGGCCTACGGTGCCGACCCGGCCGCAACGCCGCCAACCACCGGGTCCCCGGGCCCGGTCGGTTCGCAACCGCCCCCACCGGGCGAGTCAGCGACGCCCCCGCCGGCCGGCAGCCTCCCGCCATCGGCGGCGTCGCCCACCCCGCAGCCGCCGACATGGGCGCCGACCGCGGTCGAGTCGGGGCCGCGCGGGCACCGCCCGGTGCTGAGGGTGACGGCGCACGCGGGCAACGCGGTGCTGGGCACCGGGTACTGGCGCGGTGCGCGCACCACGTCCTTCACCGTCACGGTGCGAAACACCGGTACCGTCGCGGCGGCCGTCCGGGTCGACTACACCGTCCCGGCCGGGGTGAGCGACGCGGCCACCGGTGCCTGCGGGCACGGGTCCTGCTCGGTGTCCTCGGTCGCGCCGGGTGCGGCGGTCGCGCTGCCGGTGGCCCTGACGGTGGCCCCGGACGCGTGGCGCCGGGCGCCGCTGGCCGGTGCCTTCACCGTCAGCGCCAGAGCGCCCCGCACCCGCGCCGCGACCGCCGAGGGCACCTGGGGCGTGGTGTTCCCACCCGGGCCGCCCGTACCCGGCATCGACCTGAGGGTGGAGGACGTCAGCCTGGGCCACGGACGCGACGCGACGGGCTGGCTGCGCATCAGTCTGGCGAACACCAGCACGGTACCGGCGGCCGCGCGGCTGGACGTGGTGGTGCCGGACGGCGTGGGTACCGGCCCGCCGCCGCCGGCCTGCGCGAACCAGCCCGCCCCGGCCTCCGCGGCCGTGCGGTGCGCGCTGGGTACCCTGCGGCCCGGCCAGGAAACGTCGGTATCCGTACTGCTGAGGGTGCTGGCGGCGCGGGCCGGCGCACCACTGACCGGCCTGGTCCGCGCCACCCTGACGGCGGCCACCGGGCGGGCCCGCACCGCCCAGGCGTCGTACCAGATCGCCGTCCCGGCGAGCCTGTCCAGCGTCACCGCGTCCAGCGTCGCCGCCCCTCGCGTCATGGCGTCCGACGCCGCGCCGGCGGCGCCGCATGCCGTGGCGGAGCGCGGCCGGAGCGCCGTCCTCGACGCGCACAGTGCGGTCGCCTGGCCGGTCATCGCGGCCTCATCGGGCGTCCTCGTCGTGGTCATCGTGGGCCTGGTGCTGGGATTGCGCCGGCCGGCCACGCGTCGGGTACCGGCGGCGGCGCCCGCTGGCGCGGCAGCGCCCGAACCGGCTGTGGTCGGGCCGGCGGTGCGCGGGCG
>JBDZVD010000256.1:0-3348 GCA_040255525.1 Micromonosporaceae bacterium
GTCGCCAACGCCCTGGACAAGCTGATCATCGCCGGTGTCGCGGTGCAGACCGTCGCCGCACCGGTCACCGTCCAACTCGCCCCGCCCACCAAGGACTGACCCGAAGCCGTGGTAGCCCGAGGCGGGCGTGCAAGTTTGCCAGCTCCACGCCCGCCCCGGTGTTCCTTCCAAGACAGTCGGGTAGCCCCGGAACATTGCTGCCCCGGGGCCCCCTCAGAACCGTGCGTGCGACGCTAACCGCACACGGCTCAAGCAAGCCCAAAGGCTTACGGGATTTCTGGTACTGGGCTCACGTCGCCAGCCGTAGTGCGGCGCTGGCGGCAGTGAGCGTGTATGAGACATGGTTGGTCGTCCGGTCCGCTGGTACCCGTGAGGATGGCGTTCCTGGCCATCGCTCTCCGGGTTCCCCGTAGCCATTGCTCCCATTGTTGCGGACTGTCTGGCTGGCGGTCGGCGTGTAGCAACAGGTCGTCGCAGCGCGGGCACCGTCCACGCTGGACTTTCAGGAGTCGCAGCGTGGTACGGCTGATCGGTAGCGATGACCGGGTGCGACGGCGCCGGGCGGCCCAGTAATCGGCCAGGGCTGGGTCGTCGACCGACGCCGAGCCGATGACCATCTGGTGCCGGACGATCGTCGTCCAGCTGAACTTGTGCATGAAGGCGCCGCTGTCGCGGTCGCCGAACACCCACCGGGATCTGCTGTGCGGGTTGAACTTGCCGAAGTACCGGCTGACGATCCAGCCCTTCGGCTTGTTCGGATGACGCCGCACTGCCCATCGGAACGTCAACCACCACAGGTAGTGGTCGAGCTGACCGAAGACCCTGCTGGACACCACGGTCCGGTAGTAGGCCGCCCAGCCCCGCACGATCGGGTTGAACGTACGAAGCACGACCGCGGCGTTGGCTCCTCTCAGAGCCTTCATCTCGGTGCGCAGCCTATGCCGTATGCGTCTCACCGCCGCTTTGCTGGGTTTGATCAGCAGCTTGCCGTGGTAGCGGCGGACGTTGAACCCGAGAAAGTCGAAGCCGTCTTCGAGGTGGACGATGCGTGTCTTGTCCTCGTTGAACGCCAGACCTCTGGGCGTCAGCCACTCGGCGAGCCGCGCCTTGACTTGTTCGGCTTCACCACGCGAGTGGCACAGCGCGACGAAATCAGTCGGCGTACCTGACAACCAGCGGGTGTCCCATCGGTACCTCGGCATTCGAGCGGACTTGACGATAACGGACACCTGCGGCTTGCTCCATCCCATGCAACGCGATGTTCAGCAACAACGGGCTGACGATCCCCCCTTGAGGAGTGCCCTCATCGGTGGGAACCCATCGGCCCTGCTCGACCACACCCGCCTTCAGCCATCCGGCAACGGCGTTCCTGGCGGGAAAGCCACCCAACGACTTCAACAGGTGTCCGTGGTCGATACGGTCGAACGCGCCACGCAAATCGGCGTCCAGCGCCCACAGCCGTTTGGCTCGCGGACCCCGCACCGACTGGTAGATCGCGCTGACCGCGTCCTGGCACCCACGTCCGGGCCGAAAGCCGTACGACTTCGGCTCGAACCGTGCCTCCCATTCAGGCTCCAGCGCGTTGACCACCTGCGCTTGAAGTACCCGGTCCACGAGAACCGGGATCCCGAGCGGGCGCTGCCTGCCATCTGCCTTCGGAATGAACACGCGCCGAACCGGCCGGGCTCTCCACAAGGCCGACTCATGCTGAACCCATCTGGCCAGGTCTGCCCTGGCCTGCGAGTCCAGCGCGACCTGCCCATCGATCCCGGCGGTCCTGCGCCCAGCGTTGAGCTGCGTGACCCGCCGCACACTCACCAACGTGTTCGCGCGGGAACGCAGCATCAATTTCTGCAGATTACGGACCTTCTTGAGGTCCCCTACCCGCGATGCCGTGAAGATGCGCTGCCGCAGCCGGCGTACGGAATCCTCGACCGCAGACCAGTCAACGCTCTGCCAGTCCCAGGAGTCGCCCGCCGGTCCGTTCACCGCTATGGCCCCGGCATCCGCCAGGGCCACAGCGGCGCCCAACTTGCCCGCCGGTTCCACCGTTGTCGTCATCGACCCTTCACAGGCTCACCTGGCCCACGTCAGCACCCTTTCGGGTCCGGGCATCGGTGCCCGTATCCGGCCAGTTATCCAGAACGACCAGCGGAGGAGCCGGCCATCACGCCCCGGTTTCCTGCTGCCTTTCGGCCACCGGCGTTCGCTTGTTGGGCCATCCTTTTCCCGCTGAGGGGTTGGGCCTTCCTCACGGTCGGCTTACCGGGCCAGGCACCGGCCCGGACCTCAACGGGATTACCTCGTTCCACACGACCAAGACACGGCCGGGGAGGGTGCCTCCTTTACCCCGAGAGCAGCGGTGTCCCCACGGCTGACGCTCCTTCTCCAGCCGCCGCCTGCCGCGTTCTCAACGGCCAGCCCTTATCCCCAGGTCTCGCGATCCGTCACCCCAGGGCTTGTATCACGGGGCATCATCAGAGGTTCACTTGCGTTCACCCGTCCGGCCTTCTCCTCGCCTGTCGCTCCCGGACGGTGCGGGAGCTCTTGGGCTTTGACCCCGAGCTTCGCACCCCGCCGTTACCGGCGACGCACGTCGAGGCGGAGACGGGCCATCGGACACAAGCCCGGAACTACACCATCAGATGAACCCCCTGATCCTCCCTGGTGCGTTCACTTGGATCGTGCGACCGCGAGTCGCACAGGAGCTGTACGAAGTGTCTCCCATCCTGTCCTCGATCGTCACCGCGCCCATCGGTCTGATCACCGGCCTCGCGCTCGGCACCGTCCCCGTCTGGTTTCAGCAGCAGCGCCTCCGCGCGGCGTGGCGGCACGCCGCCGCGCAGAGCCGCGACGCCAACCGCGCCTACCAGCTGGCGTTCCACGACGACACCACCGGCCTACCCAACCGGCGGGCGTTCCTCCTCCACCTCGAAGAGGCTCTCCGGGCCGGTGACCCGGCCGGGGTGGTCCTGCTCGACCTCGACGACTTCAAAACCGTCAACGACAAGTACGGCCACGAACGCGGCAACGATTTGCTCGCCGGTGTCGGTCTGCGCCTGGCGGACCTGCCCGAGCCGAAAATCCTGGCCGCTCGCCTATCCGGCGACGAGTTCGCTCTGCTCGTACGCGGCGACCTTGGCGACGTCGCGGCGATCGCCCGCGCCGCCGGCCACGCCATCGGCGAGCAGCCGTTTCTCCTCGACCCGGGCAGCAGTGTCGAGATCCACGCCAGCGTGGGCTACGCCACCGCGACCCCAGGCGCCGACGCCCGGCAGGTCCTGCATTACGCCGATATGGCCATGTACGGGGCCAAACGCCGCGGCGGTGGGATCGGTGTCGCCGACC
>JBDZVD010000131.1:0-18221 GCA_040255525.1 Micromonosporaceae bacterium
GCGAGCCGCCGCGCCCGCCGCGCCCGGCGCAGCAGCGGCACGGCGCCGCCGAACAGTACGAGTTCGAACAGGGTCAGGATGCTGAAGAACCAGCCGGCGACCTGGCGCTGCGCGTCGGCCTCCCGGTCGGCGTCGGACAGGTGCGAGACCGCGTTGGCCACGTCGGCCGGCCGGCCCGGGATGCTGTCCACCGGCTGGCCGGAGAACAGCTCGGTGGGCGCGGGCCGGTCCAGCGCGTGGAGCGTGGTCGGCGCGAGGTCGGTCAGCTGCAGGTACCCCTGGCGCGCGGTGCTGGAGGAGGTCAGCCAGCCGCCCCGGTACCCGGGGCCGTCGGCGATCGCCACGTGCAGCCGCGAGCTGCGGTCGGTGTCCGACAGGCCGGCCACCAGGACCATCGACGACTTCGGCCGGCCGGCAAGCACCGTGGACAGGTGCACGTCGACCTCCCGGGCCTGCTCCCGGCGCGCGTCGGCGCCCGTCGCGTCGATCGTCCCGAGGTCCACGATGGTCAGGGGGCACGCGGACAGCAGCGGGCCGGGCCGGGCCGGCAGCGCCGGCTCGTACCGGTCGACCCGGCCGTACGGGCGGGCCGCGGCGACGGCCGCCCCCTGCCCGACGGCCACCGTGCAGCTCAACGCGTCGGCCAGGGCACCGGGTTGGGCGTGGTTGGGCAGTTGGCGGTTCCAGTCCGCGACGTCGGTCTCCTGGTCGGGCAGGGTGGCGCTCTGCCCCTGTTGCTGCACGCTGACGGTCATCTGCGGGCACTGGGCGTCGATCTGCAACGCCGGGTCGGTGCGTTCGGCGTAGTTGCCGGCGCCCAGCGTCAGCCAGCCGTCCGGCGGGCAGGTCGGCGAGTGCGCGGAACGCACGGACAGCGCACCGATCGAGCCCTGCTCAGCCAGCCGCCACAGGGTCGGCGTGTCGGTCGGGTTGACGTCGTCCCAGCGCAGCCCGGCGGCTCCCGCGACGATGACGTGGCTGACGTGCCCGCTGGGCGCTCCGGTCGCCGGCCCGGGCACCAGGCCGAACACGCTGGCCAGCGCGAACGCCGCGACGGCCAGATACGGGATGATGCCGGCGCGACGCATCAGCCGCCTACCGGGAGCCCGGTCAGCTCCGCGTACACCGCCGCGACCTGTGCCACGGTCTGCGCCTCGGTTGGCCACTGCCGGGCCCGTTCCAGGCTGCGCTCGCGGTGCCCGGCGGCCAGCGCCGGATCGTCGAGCATCCGGGTCACCGCGGCGTCCAGGGCGTCGGCGTCGCCGGGCGGTACCAGCAGACCGCCGTCGCCGACGAGATCGGGCAGCCCACCGACGGCGGTGGCGACCAGCGGCACCCCGGCCCGCATCGCCTCCTGGGCGAACAGCTGCCGGGCCTCCCAGACGCTGCTGACCACCGCGAGGTCGGCCGCGGCGAGCAGGTCGGCGACGTCCTCGCGGTACCCGAGCAGGAGCACCGGCGCCCGGGTGTTGGAGATCTGCGCGGCCAGCGTCATGTACAGCGGCCCGGTGCCGGCAATCGCCACCACGGGCGCCGGGCGGCGGGTACGCCACCGGGTCGACGCCTCGACCAGGAGCGCGTAGCCCTTCTGCGGGTGCAGCCGGCCCACCGACACGATCAGCGGCGCGTCCGGGGCGATCCCCAAGTCCTCGCGTACCCGCGCCGGCTTCCGGCGGGCCACCAGCTCCGGGGCCGCCACCGGGCCCAGGCGCACGTCCGTGCCGCCGAGTTCGGTCGCGCACGCGACCAGGTCGGCCGAGGCGCCCAGGGTCACCCGCGCGCTGCGGGCCACCCGGGCGGCCATCGCGCGCAGCAGCCGGCCGCGCAGGCCACGGCCGGCGGGCACCGGATTGTGCCAGGTGACCACGAGCGGCACGCCGGCCGGCCGGGCCCAGCCGGCGACCAGGCCGGCCCGCAGCCCGTGCGCGTGGACGACATCGGGCCGCCGCGCGGCCAGCGCACGGCGCAGGGCGCTCACGGCCCGGGCGTCGCGCAGCTGCGGGCTGGCCGGGATCTCCACCGGTACGAAGTCGCCGGCGAACTCGAACCGCTCGGCGGTGGCGGCCGGACCGTACACGGTCACCCGCAGACCCTGCCGCACCAGGCCCGCCGACAGCGACTCGATGTGCCGTCCGATGCCCCCGGTGCTGGAGGCGATGACCAGAGCCACCTGCGCCGTCATCGGCCACCTCCCGTCCCCTCGGGCGACGCCCCCGCGCCCCCGGCGCCCCGTGCCAGGTCGGCCCGGGGCTCACCCGGCCCCGCTTCGCCCCGGGGCTCGGGCCGCGCCCGCCCGCCCGCGTGCCCATCCGGCGCCACCGCGACCCGGCCAAGCCGCCCGGCCCCGGCCCGGCGCGCGAGGCGGGCCAGCATCGGGCGCACGTCATGCCGGTCGACCAGGACCGCGACGCCGACGAAGACGAGCGCGACGGCGACACCGGACAGCACCCCGCTGGCCACGACGCCCGGATACCCGGCGCCGCCCGGCGCCCGGGACACGCCACCCCAACCGGGCCCGGTCAGCGGCCAGCGGACCGCGACCCCCGCCACCGCAGCCAGCGTACCGGCCAGCACCGCGGTACCGGCGGCCCGGCTCACCCCGGACAGCGCCCCGGCACCGACCCGGCGCCTGATCACCGCCACCAGGACCGCACCCATGAGCAGCATCCCCACGGAGTTGGACAGCGCCAGCGCCGGTACCCGGTCCCGGGCCGGGAACACGATCGAGACCAGTACCGCGACCGCCGCGACGCCGCCCCACCCGGTCAGCGTGGCCACCGCCGCGTACCGGTTGTCCCGGCGCGCGTACAGGGCCCGGGAGTGCAGCGCGAACAGCCCGTACCCGAGCAGGCCCGGGGCGAATGCGGCGATCGCGGCGGTCAGCGGGCCCGCCTTCGGGGCCTTCGCCAGGTGCGCGAGGATCCAGGCCATCGGGCCGGCGAGCGCGATCAGGGCCGCCGCGCCCAGGGCGGACAGCAGCAGCACGCTGCGGGTCGCCGAGGCCAGGGTGTCCCGGAACCGGTGGGCGGCACCGGTGTCCACGGCGGTGGCCAGCGCCGGGTACGCCGAGGTGGCCACCGGGACGGCGAGGACCGCCCAGGGCACCAGGTACACGGTCTGGGCCTGGGTGAACACCACCAGGGAGCCCTTCGGGCTGTCCCAGTTGGCCAGCGCGATGGTCAGCGCCAGGGTCAGCTGCTGGGACGCGGCGGTGACCACCGCCACCCCGGCCAGCCCCCGTACCGAGCGGCGGACCCCTTCGTGCAGGCGCAGCGTGGGGCGCAGCCGGAGCCCGAGCCGCCGCAGCGGCACGACCATGGACATCGACAGCACGACCACGCCCAGCGTGGTGCCCACCGACAGGATGAGCTGCCCGCCGGTGCCGACCGCGGGGATGTCGGGGCGGCCCGGATCGGCGGCGGCAAAGGTCAGGTACGCCCCGATCACCGTGAGGCTGGACAGCAGCGGGGCCAGTACCGGCCAGGCGAACCGGCGGTGTGCCTGCAGCACCCCGCTCATCACGATCCCGACGCCGTACAGCGGCAGCTGCGGGGCGAACACGCGCAGCATCCCGGTCCCGACCCGCAGCTCGTCCGGCGTACCGTGCGGTTCGAGCAGCCAGATGACCGGATGGGCGATCACCGCGACGATCAGCGCGATCGGCACCAGCAGCAGCAGCACCCAGGTCAGCAGGCCCGACGCGGTCCGGCTGACCTCGTCCCGGTCACGCCGGCTGGCCGCGCCCGCCACCAGCGGCACGACCAGGGCTGCCAGCGCCCCGTTGGCGACGATCTCAAAGATGATGTTGGGTGTGGTGTTGGCGGTCTGGTAGACGCCGCCCAGCAGGGTGAACCCGACGGCGTAGCCGAACACCAGGATGCGCCCGAACCCGACCAGCCGGCTGGCCAGGGTGAGCCCGGCGATCAGCGCGGCCGCGCGGGCAATCCTGGGCGGCGCGGCGTCGTCGTCGCCGGTGGCGGCGGAAGCGGCCACCGGCCCCCCGGGCGCGGGAGGTCGGGCGCCGGCCGGGAAGGCCGCCACGGCTCAGCCACTGCGCCGGCCGAGCGCGTCCAACTCGCGCAGCCCCGGCGTCGACTCGATGACCTTGGTGAAGCTCACCTTCTCGCTGGCGGCGGTGAGCCCGGCGATCCCGGCCAGCAGCGCGGCCCGGCCCACCGGCCCGGTACGTGCGGCCAGCGCCACGCCCAGCAGCGCGCCCAGCGCGTTGGCGCCCGCGTCCCCCAGCATGATCTGCTCGCCGAGGTCCTCGCGCAGCAGGGCGCCGGCCGCCCCGGCCGGCCCGGCCACCAGCCCGCCGGCCGCGGTCCCCAGCAACGGCGCCCCGATGATCAAACTCGCCTTCAGCGCCCGCCCGGGCCGCAGGTCGAGCAGGTTGACCAGGTTCGCGGTACCGGCGATCACTCCGGCGCCCAGCAGCACGTCACCGACCCGGCCGGCCGCCGACCCGGCGCCACGGCCACGCCCGGTGCCCGACCCGCTTCCGGCCGGCCCGCGCCCGCGCCCGCGGCCCGAACCCGACCGAGGACCGCCCGGGGTCAGCCACCGGCCGCGCCGGCCGGACCCGGCGTGGCCCGATCCGGACCGTCCCCGCGGCTCGCCTTTCAGCAGCGCCGACGCGACCAGCCCGGCCGCACCCACTCCAGCGATCTTGACAAGTCCGCTGGTGATCCTGCCCTCGCGCAGCGCGCCGAGGTGGCCCCGGAAGCCCTTCGCCGACTTCTGCTCCGGTCGGGATCCGACCACGTCGTCGTAGAAGCCCACGCCGCCGGCGCCCAACCCGGCGCACAGCGCGGCCGCGGCGACCGGCGGGCTGCCCGCGCCCAGCGCCGCCGTCGCCGACGCCGCCATGGCCAGCGCCGGACCGCCGGCGAGGCTGACCGTGCGGCCACGGAAGTTGGTGCGCTCCAGCTGCCGGGCCCGCGGCGCCCCGCGCAGCGCCCGCAGTGCCACCGTGGCGGCCAGGCCACCGGCCACTCCCAGCGCGATACGCCGCACGCTCAGCTGCCCTGGATGAGCTTGGGCAGCATCGCCGTCGACCCGCCGCCGAGCCCGTAGTGGCCGGCCCGGTTCAGTGCCAGCTGCTCATCCACGGCCAGCGCGACCGCGACCTGCCCCTGCGGGGTGGCGAGGTTGTCGACCGTCGACACCGTCTTCTGCAGCGCCGGATCGGAGCGCAGCTGCGACACGATGTTGTCGGCGCCGGTCGCTCCGTTGGTCGCCACCACCTCGGCGCCGGCCTTGTCGAACTGGGCGGCCATGGTCAGCAGGTTCTTGTTTTTCGCGTCGGCCTGCTGGTCGGTGTACGGCTGGGCGCTCAGCACGACCACCGCCTCGGCGGGGCCGGTCGGCCGCCCGGTCGGCTCGATGTAGTTGGCCTCCTTGAACGAGGTCACCACGCTGCGCAGGCTGTCGGCGGGCAGCGCCGGGTTGTGGTCCAGCAGCACCGAAGCGAGCAGGCTACTGGCCGTCTCGACCCCGTCGCTGTGGGTGGTGTTGCTGATCAGTCCGGCCGGCACCGTGGTACCGGCGAGGTCCAGCAGCCCCTCGTTGGAGGCCGGATCGAAGAACTTGTCCTCGACCTCGACCTGACCGGTGACCTTCGCCCCGGCCATCGTGAGCATCTTGATCACGTCGTCGACGTACGAGCTGGTCGTCGACATCGACACGACCAGTACCCGGCGGTTGACCAGCCGGCCCTGCAGCAGCATCGGCGCGGAGTCGGTGGCGTACCTCTCCTGCTTGCCCGCGCCGGCCTCCAACTGGGTCACCTGGTCGCGGTACTGCTGGTTTTGCTTGCTCAGCGAGGTGACCTGTTCCTTGAGCGTGTCGACGAACGTGCCGTTGAGCGCCGCGGTGCCGACGACCAGGCCGATGGCCAGCGCGAGGAAGACGGCGGTCAGCGAGACCACGTGGTACCTGAAATTAATCACTAGAGCAGCCTCTGCACCGAATAGATGAAGTTGTCCCACCACTCGGCGGCCAGGCCGAGGTAAGCCTTGCCGACGGTCGACACCGCGAGCGCGGACGCCATGGCCGCCAGCGCCGACAGGATGAGCAGCAGCAGCGATGAGCCGGAGATGTTCTGCCGGTACAGCCGGCTCACGCCCTTGGCGTCGACCAGCTTGCCACCGACCTTGAGCCGGGTCAGGAACGTCGAGGCCATCCCGCCGCGGCCCTTGTCGAGGAACTCTTCCAGGTTGTTGTGGGTGCCCACGGCCACGATCAGCGAGGCGCCCTTCTCGTCGGCGAGCAGCATCGCCAGGTCCTCACTGGTGGCCGCGGCCCGGAAGGTCAGCGCCGCCACCCCGAGCTGGTGCACCCGGGCCAGGCCTGGGGCGCGCCCGTCCGGGTACGCGTGCACGATGACCTCCGCGCCGCAGCGCAGGGTGTCGTCGGTCACCGAATCCATGTCGCCGATGATCACGTCCGGGCTGTATCCGGCCTCGACGAGCGCGTCCGCGCCCCCGTCCACGCCGATGAGCACCGGCTTGAACTCCCGGATGTACGGGCTCAGCACGTCCAGGTCGGCCTGG
The DNA here is from genome assembly GCA_040255525.1 of Micromonosporaceae bacterium. Taxonomy (GTDB): domain Bacteria; phylum Actinomycetota; class Actinomycetes; order Mycobacteriales; family Micromonosporaceae; genus Rugosimonospora. Next base: position 6,555 of record JBDZVD010000131.1, read on the forward strand.
TAGTCGTAGCCCCGGACCACCATCAGCACGTGGCGCCCGGCGATGCGCGTCTCGATGTCCGGCACCCCGACGCCGTCGAGCAGCAGCTCGCGCTCCTGCTTCAGGTACTCCATGGTGTTGGCGGCGAATGCCTCCAACTGGATCGACAGGCTCGCCCGCGCGCCGGCCATCGCGGTGGCGACGGACTCGGCGTCCTGCCGGCTACCCTGCACGATCGGCTCACCGCGCCGGAGGACCTGGTCGCCTTCCACCGAGACGAGATCACCCTCGCGCAGCTGCTCGAACAGCTCCTCGCCCAGGTCGTCGACGAGCGGGATGCCGGCCCGGAGGAGGACCTCGGGCCCGAGATTGGGGTACCGGCCGGAAATCGACGGTTTCGCGTTGAGCACCGCGGCAACACCGACAGCGACCAGCGAGTCGGCGGCAACCCGGTCCAGATCGACATGGTCGATCACGGCTACGTCACCGGGACGCAACCGTCCCACCAGCCGCTTGGTCCGTCTGTCGAGCCGAGCGATACCGGTGATCACGCCCGGATCGGCGCTCCGGGCCCGGCGCAACGTAGGTAGACGCATCGTGACCCATCCTGACACGTCCCTACGATTAAGTCCGTCCCGACGTACACCAAGTCACTCTTCGTGTCGATCTTGATGGTCGGTGCGCGCCCGTGGCGGCGAGATTCAGCCGTGCTTCTCCCGGTCGGCCACGGCGAGTAACTCTTCGGCGTGCGCGATGCCCAGGTCCGAATCGGGCAGACCCGCCAGCATCCGGGCAAGTTCCCGCGCCCGCTCGGTGGATTCCACCGCCCGCACGCCGCTGGTCGTGACCGCCCCGCCGGTGTCCTTCGCCACCACCAGATGCTGATCGGCGAACGCGGCCACCTGCGGCAGGTGGGTCACCACGAGCACCTGATGCGCGCGGGCCAACCGGGCCAACCGGCGCCCGATCTCGACCGCGGCCTGGCCACCGACGCCCGAGTCCACCTCGTCGAAGACCAGCGTGGGCGGGCCTCCCGCACCAGCGAACACCACCTCGATGGCCAGCATCACCCGGGACAGCTCACCGCCCGAGGCCCCCTTCTGCAACGGCAGGGAGGGCGCGCCCGGGTGGGCGAGCAGGCGCAACTCGATCTCGTCGGCGCCGTCGGGGCCGACGCCGCACTCGCCACCCCCGACGGTCAACGTGGGCTCGCCACGACCGGCCGGCCGCGGCGCCACCACGACCTCCACCCGCGCGTGCGGCATGGCCAGCCCCGCCAACTCCACGGTGACCGCGTCGGCGAACCGGCCGGCCGCCTCCCGCCGCCCGGCCGACACCCGTGCCGCGATCTCGGCCACCTCGCCGGCCAGCCGCGCCCGCTCCCGGTCCAACTCCTCCAGCAACTCGTCGGACGTGTCCAACTCGGCGAGGCGGATGCGCGCGCGCTCGGCCCAGGCGATCACCCCGTCGACATCCTCGGCGTACTTGCGGGTCAACGCGCGCAGCGCGGCCCTGCGCTCGTACACGTCCTGCAACCGGGCCGGATCGGCATCCAGCGCGTCCAGGTATCCGCCCAGCTCCACCGCCACGTCGGCGACCAGGGTGGCCGCCTCCTCCAAGCGGGCGGCCAGCTCCCCGAGCTGGCGGTCCACCGTGGACTGCCCCTCCAGCGTGCGCCGGGCGAGCCCGAGCAGGCTGGTCGCGTCGGGCGCCTCGTCGCCGGCCTCCGGCGCACCGGCCACCGCCTGGTGAGCCAGCTGCGCCGCCGCGCGCAGGCCCTCCGCGTGCTCCAGCCGCTGCGCCTCCTCGCGCAGGGCCTCGTCCTCACCCGGCTGCGGATCGACCCGGGTGATCTCGTCCAGGCCCAGGCGGAGCAGGTCGGCCTCCTGGTTGCGCTCCCGCGCGTTGCGCCTGCGGTCGGCGAGGTCGTCCTCGACCGCCCGCCACTGCTGGTAGCGCTCGCGCATCTCGGACAGCAGCTTCTCGTGCTCGGAGCCGGCGAACCGGTCCAGCGCGGAGCGCTGCTCGCCGGGGCGCAGCAGGCGCAGCTGATCGGACTGGCCGTGCACGGCGACGACCTGCTCGCCGACCTCGCCGAGGATGGCGACCGGCACAGTGCGCCCGCCGATGTGCGCCCGCGAGCGCCCCTCCGCGCTGACCGTGCGGGACAGCAGCAGGCTGCCGTCCTCGTCGGCTTCGGCACCCGCGTCGACGACCCGCTCGGTGACCGCCGCCGCGGTCGCGCCGGACAGCCGCAGCCGGCCCTCGACCAGCGCCCGTCCCGGCTGCGCACGCACCCTGGCGGCATCGGCGCGCCCGCCGAACAGCAGGCCGAGGCCGGTGACCACCATCGTCTTGCCAGCTCCGGTCTCACCGGTGATGACGTTCATCCCCCGGGTGAGGGGAAGCGTGGTGTCCTCGATGACCCCGAGCCCGGTGATGCGCAGCTCCTCAAGCACGCACTGACCCTAGCCGCGCGGTGGGACAACTCGCCAGGCCGGCGCCCGGCCGAGAGGCCGGGACAGCGTGCTTGGCCTGGCGTTATGCGTGTTCGGGTCGGTGCCGCGACACGTTTTCCACAGCCGGCGGATCAGCCGGCGACGCCGCCGCGCCGCCGCGCGCTGTCCGCGGCGATGCCGTCCAGCAGGTACCGCAGGCCCAGCTCGAACAGCCCGTCGAGGTCCAGGTCGTAGCCGGTTTCGGCGAGCGTGCTCAGCACCCGGCCGAACGCCGGGTACCGGCCGGACGTGACGATCGCGTCCATCGCCGGGCCCTGCCGTTCCAACCACTGCTCGTCGGACAGTCCACTGGCCGCCGCGGCGCGCGCCTCGCTCTCCAGGTGCATGGCAAGGCCCTGAATGTGCGCGTACAGCAGGACCTGCCGGTCGAGCATCTCGGTCGCGTCGAACCCCAGACCGTCGAGAGCCGCCAGCGACCGGTCGGCGTGCGCGGCCAGGTGAGGCAGCGGCAGCGGCCGGGTCAGCGGAGTGACCTGGGCCAGCCAGGGATGCCTGCGGTGCAGCCGCCACAGCGTGCGCCCGACCAGTTCCAGGCGGGCGCGCCAGTCCGGAGGCTGGCTGTCCGGGTAGCCCTCCTCGCCGTACGCCTCGTCGGCCATCAGCACGATCAGGTGCTCCTTGCCGTCCACATACCGGTACGGCGACATGGTGGACACGCCGAGGCGTGCCGCCACGCCGCGCATCGACAGCCCGTCCAACCCCTCGGCGTCGGCGATCTCGATGCCGGCGCGCACCACCCGCTGGCGGGTCAGCTCGTGTTCGGTGCCGGTGCGCGGCTGCCGCCCACCGGAGTCCGCCCCGTTGCCGCCGCCGGAGTCCGCCCCGGCCCCGCTGCCGGTGGCGGCGACGGGGCCGCCGGCCACCACGGTGCCGACCCGCGGTTGGGCGGTGACCAGCCCCTCGGCGTGCAGCAGCGCCAGCACCTTCGTGGCGGTGGCCAGCGCGACGTTCCAGTCCCGGGCGATCTGCCGGGTCGAGGGCAGGCGGTCGCCCGGCGCCAGCTCACCGCCGGTGATGCGTCGGCGGAGGTCGGCGGCGATGCGCTGGTACGGCGGTCCGGATGCGGTCACGAGTCGCGATCCCCTCTCCTGTACTAGTACAGGACTCTAGCAGACTCGGGTTTGCGGTCGCTGTTCGTACTATGTACATTCAGTCGCGTACACCGTAAAGAGGAGGCAGATCATGGCAACCGCGCTCATCTCCGGGGCCGGCGTCGCCGGCACCGCCCTGGCCTACTGGCTGCACCGGCACGGCTTCGCCGTCACCGTCGTCGAGCGGGCACCGGGGCTGCGCCCGGGCGGCCAGGCGATCGACGTACGCGGCGCGGCGCTCGATGTCATCGACCGGATGGGCATCCTGCCCGCGGCGCAGAAGCTGCGCACCCGCATGCGGGGCATGTCGGTGCTCGACGGCGACGGCAACGAGATCATGCGGTCGACCGAGGCGACCTACAGCAGCGGCCGGCTCGACAGCCCGGACATCGAGATCCTGCGCGAGGACCTCAACCGGCTCGCCTACGACCAGACCCGCGAACACGTCGAGTACGTCTTCGGCGACGCCGTCACCGCCATCGCGCAGGACGGCGACGGCGCCCGGGTGGACTTCGAGCGCGGCGCGTCCCGCAGCTTCGACGTGGTGCTGGGCGCCGACGGGTTGCACTCGGCCGTGCGGCGGCTGGCCTTCGGGCCGGAGGCGGACTTCCTGCGCCCGATGAACACCTACCTGGCGGTCTTCGGCATGGACAACATCCTCGACCTGGACAACTGGCAGGTGTGGATGCAGTCGGGGCAGGCCGGCTACGCCCTGTACCCGGTGCACGACAACACCGAACTGCGGGTCACGCTCGGCTTCGGCGGCGAACCCGTCGAGTACGACCACCGCGACATCGCCGCCCAGAAGCGCCTCGTGACCGAGAAGCTGTCCGGCATCGGCTGGGAGACGCCGCGGCTGCTGGCCGGGATGGCGGCCGCCAGCGACTTCTACTTCGACGAGATGGCGCAGGTCGTGATGGACCGCTGGTCGACCGGGCGGGTCGCGCTGGTCGGCGACGCGGCATACTGCCCGTCACCGCTGTCCGGCCAAGGTACGAGCCTCGCCCTGGTCGGCGCGTACCTGCTGGCCCAGGAGCTGGCCCGGGCCGGCGGCGACCACCCGGCCGCGTTCGACCGGTACGAGCGGCGCATGCGCCCGTTCGTCGCGCTCAACCAGGCGCTGGCCACGGAGAACCCGGGTGGGCCACCGGCCGAGGAGTCGATCGAACGGGCCAAGCACGCCATCGCGCTGGACTAACCGATACAGGCGGCGGCGGGCGGGGCGGCGGCGGAACGGATCAGCGCCCGCCCCGCCAGCCGTCGACCGGCAGGCCGAACTTGGCTACCAGCCGGTCGGTGAACGGCCGCGGGTGCAGCCGCACGACCCGCACCGGAAGCTCGCCGCGGCGCACCGTGACCACGGTGCCCGGGCTCAGGTCGAACACCCGCCGACCGTCGCAGCTCAACACCGCCGAGGTGGTGTACGGGTCGACCGTGACCGTGATGGTCGACGTGGGCGCGGTCACCAGCGGCCGGCTGAACAGCGCGTGCGCGCTGATCGGCACCAGCAGCAGCGCCTCCACCTCCGGCCACACCACCGGCCCGCCGGCCGAGAACGCGTACGCGGTGGAGCCGGTCGGCGTCGCGCACACCACGCCGTCGCAGCCGTACCGGGACAGGGACCGCCCGTCCACGTCGACGAGCAGCTCCAGCATCCGCTCCCGTTCGCCCTTCTCGACGCTCATCTCGTTGAGCGCCCACGAGCGCACCGGCGCCGAGCCGGCGTGCTCGGCGACCACGTCGATGGTCAGCCGCTCGTCGACCGTGTACGACCGGTTCACCACGTCCTGCACGGCCTTGTCGATGTCCTCGATCTCGGCCTCGGCGAGGAAGCCCACCTTGCCCAGGTTGATGCCCAGCAGCGGGGCTCCGGCCGGACGGGCCAGTTCGGCGGCGCGCAGCAGGGTGCCGTCGCCGCCCAGGGCGAAGACGATCTCCACGCCTTCGGCGGCGTCCGGGCCGGACGCCGGCACGACGCCGGGCATGTCCAGGTCGGGCACCTCCTCGGCGATCACCCGTACCGTGAAGCCGGCCTCGTGCAGGTCGGCGGCGACGGTACGGGCGTGCTGCGTGCTGTCGCGGCGCCCGGTGTGGGTGACGAGCAAAGCGTCCCTGCTCACTGCTGCACCTCCCGGCCGACGATCGTACGTACCTCCGTCTCGTCGACGCCCGGCGCGTCCCGGCGCAGCCAGAGGAAGAACTCCACGTTGCCCGACGGGCCCGGCAGCGGGCTGGTCGCCACGCCGGCCACCCCGAGTCCGAGTCCGGCGGCGAACCGGGCCACGTCCAGCACCGCCTCGGCGCGCACCTGCGGCTCGCGCACCACGCCCCCGGCGCCGACCCGTCCCCGGCCCACCTCGAACTGCGGCTTCACCATGGGTACCAGGTCGCCGTCGGGCCGCGTGCACGCGGCCAGCGCCGGCAGTACCAGGCGCAGCGAGATGAACGACAGGTCGGCCACGGTCAGCTCGGCCGGTCCGTCGATCCGCTCCGGGGTCAGCGCCCGCACGTTGGTCCGGTCGTGCACCACCACCCTCGGGTCGGTGCGCAGCGACCAGGCCAACTGCCCGTACCCGACATCCACCGCGACCACCTGTGCGGCACCGGCGCGCAGCAGCACGTCGGTGAAGCCGCCGGTGGACGCCCCGGCGTCCAGGCAGCGCCGGCCCTTCACGGCCAGGCCACGGGGACCGAACGCGGCCAGTGCGCCGGCCAGCTTGTGCCCACCACGCGAAACGTACTCGTCGCTCGGGTCGCCGCCCAGCACCCGTACCGGGTCGGCCGGGTCGACCATCGCGGCGGCCTTGCGCGCCGCGGTCCCGCGTACCTCGACGCGGCCGGCCTCGATCAACTCCACCGCCTGTTCCCGGGAGCGGGCCAGGCCACGACGGACCAGTTCGGCGTCCAGCCGGGTGCGTCTCGCCATCAGGCCTGATCGATGGTGGCCAGCGTCTGCTGGAGCACCCGGTGAGTCTCCTCGTACGCGGCGACCTGCTCGGCGGCGGGCGCCCCGGCGACCCGGTCGAGCCCCGCCAGCGCCGCGTCGACCAGGGGATGCCCGGTCGGCCCGGCCGGCTGGCGATCCGCGCCGCCGGGTACCGCGCCGGTGGGCACCGCGCCGCCGCCGGGTGTCGCGGTGGCGACCTCCGGCTCGGCACCCGTTCCGATCACGCCCTCGTCCATCCCGGTCACGCCTCACCCTGGTACTGCTCGCCGGCCTCGCCCGGAGCCGCCTTCTTCGCCACCGCCTTCTTCGCCACCGCCTTGCTGGGCGTCGCGGTGCTCGGTGTGACCGCCGACCCGGGCTTCTTGGCCACCACCCGGGACGGGGTGACCTTCACCACCGCGTCACCCGTGCTGGCCTTCCGCACGGTGGCCGGGTCCAGCGCCGCCGCGGCCTTCTTGGCTGCGGCCTTCTTGGCGACCGCCTTCTTCGCCACCTTGCGGACCGCCTTGACCGGCCCCGCCGCACCGACCGGCGCGCCGATCGTGGTGGTCGTCGCCTGTGCCGCGGCCGCCGCGGCCCGCGCCTCGGACAGCTCCTGCTCCAGCTCGCGGACCCGGGTGGTGAGCTCGGAGACCTCCTCGGCGGTGGCCAGGCCCACCCGGCCCAGCGCCCGGTCCAGCTCGAACCGGATCAACCGGGTGATCGCCTCCCGGTTCGCCACGCTCGTATTGATCAACTCTTCGGCCATGCTCTGCAGCTGATCGGCGGTCGCGTTGCCACGGCCCACCAGCTTCTTGGCGACCTTCGTGGCACGCTTGCGGGACGTCTCGGTCAGCCCCATCGCCAGGTCCAGATATGCCCGCCAGGCTTCCTGCATCGAGCGGAGATCCTCGCGTCCTGCCATGACCGTCACACCTCGTCAATTTCGCGCCGACACCTGCGTACTGCTGCCACGCTACAAGGGACGCGATGGACTCGGTGCGGTACCGTGCCGAGACACCGCACATGGCGGGGGAAAGCGGTACAGGAGGCGAAATGGCCACGGTGGACGAGTGCCGGGCGGCTCTGCACGAGCTGTCCGACCGGATGGCGGAGCACGCGGCGCAGGTCGGCACGAAGATCGACCTGGACCGGCCGCTCGCCTGCACCATCAAGGACCTCGGTGTCTCGTTCCACGGCCGGTTGACCGGCGGGCGGCTGGTCGACCTGACCGACGGCGACGACCCCCAGGCGAAGATCCGGCTGACCACCACCAGCGACGACCTGATCGCCCTGGTCGCCGGCCAGCTGGACCTCGCGAAGTCCTGGGCGTCCGGCCGAGTGTCGATCAACGCCAACCCGTTCGACCTGCTCAAGCTCCGCAAGCTGATGTGACGGCCGGGTCAGCCGTCAGGCGCAGGACGCGTAGCGCGTCCTCGGCCGCCGAGCCCGCGGCGATCACCGCGTCCGGTCGCCCGCCGTCCCAGGCGTACGCGCACAGCAGCCGCAGCGCCTCGATCGGGGTACCGTGCCCGGCCAGTTCGAGAGCGTCGCCGTCGCGGCTGACCCGCCAGCCGCCGCCCGAGGAGTCCGGGTCGTCGCGCGGCGCCAGAGAGCCGGACTGGTCCATTGTGAACAGTCCGGTCAGGTCGAACGCGATGAACGCCGGTCGCTGGTGCGCCGGCGCGGCGAGGAGATCCTGGGCGGTACTGACCCCGGTGAGCACCAGGACGCTGTCCATCCCCGCCCGTACCGCGCCTTCGATGTCGGTGTCCAGCCGGTCGCCGACCACCACCGGCCGCTGCGCCCCGATCCGCTTGGCGGCCTGGTTGAACAGCGCCGGCTCGGGCTTGCCCACGATCGCGTCCGGCGCCCGGTCCAGCGCGGTCGCGAGTGCGGCGACCAGTGCCCCGTTGCCGGGCAGCGGGCCGCGCGGCGACGGCAGGGTGCGGTCCCCGTTCGTCGCGATCCACAGCGCACCGGCCCGGATCGCCACGCTGGCCTCGGCCAGCATGCGCCAGCCGACGTCCGGCCCGTACCCCTGGACGACCGCGGCCGGCTTCGCCTCCGCGGCGTCCACCGGCTCCAGTCCGACCTCGACGATCTCCGCGCGCAGCGCGTCAGCGCCGACGATCAGTACGCCGGAGCCGGCCGGTAGCCGCTCCGCGAGCAGCCGCGCGGCGGCCTGCGACGAGGTGATCACCTCGTCGGCCGACGCCGGGATCCCGAGCGAGACAAGCAGTTCGGCGACCTCGTGCGGGCGCCGGCCCGCGTTGTTCGTCGCGTAGGCCAGCGCCCGGTGCTCCTCGTGGAGCCGGTTGATGGCGCCGGCGGCACCGGGCACCGGTTCGGAACCCAGGTAGACCACACCATCAAGATCGAAAATGATCAGATCGTACCCGTCGACGATCGGCGCCTGCCCGGTCACGCCGGCGTACCCTCACCCGCCGCGCCGCCGGTTCCGGTTCCCGGACCCCCGGAGCCGTCGGTATCGAATTCGTCGCCGACATCCTTCACGTCGGCGGCGTCCACGTCGACCTCGACGCGTTCGTCGCGCTCGGACGGTCGGTCACCGCGCTCATCCGGACCGTGGTCCGCCGCGCCGTCCTCGTCTTCGTCCTCGTCTTCTTCGTCGTCGTCCTCGTCGTCTTCTTCGTCGATCTCGATGGCGTCGGCGATGCCGGCAGACAGGTCGCCGTCGCCGTCCTCGTCATACTCGGCGTCGTCGCCGTACTCGTCGTCACCGCGGTCGTCGAAGTCCCGATCGTCGTCCTCACGGTCCTCGTCGTCCCGATCGTCGTCGCGGTCCTCGTCATCACGGCCTTCGTCGTCATCGGCGTCGAACTCGGCCTCGTCGTCGTAGCCGGCCTCGGCCTGTTCGTCGCCGTCACGCTCGTCGCCGTCACGCTCGTCGCCGTCCGCCTCGGCGTACCCGGCGTCGTCGAGGTCCTCATCGACATCGCCGAGGTCCTCGGCCTCCTCCAGGGTCACACCGTCCAGATCGAGCAGGCGCTCGGCCGCGTCCGTGGTGCCCTCGTCGTCGGCCTCCACGGCGCGGGCGAACCATTCCCGCGCCTCGTCACGCCTGCCGGCGGCCAGCAACCCGTCGGCGTACGCGTACCGCAGCCGGGCCGCCCACGGCGCGTCGACGCCAAGCTCCCGTACCTGCAGCATCGCCAGGGCCGCCTCGTCCTGCCCGAGGTCCCGCCGGGCGCCGGCGGCGACGATGAGCAGCTCGATCGCCTCACCGGAGTCGAGTTGGCCGCGGTCGGCCGACCGGTAGATGTCGACCGCCTTCTCCGGGCGGCCCAGCGCCCGCTCGCAGTCCGCGAGCACCGCGAGGTGCGTCTGCAGGCCCGTCATCCGGTGGTATGTGCGCAGCTCCGCGACGGCGGTCTGCCACTGCCCGGCGTGGTACGCGGCGATGCCGACCGCCTCCCGTACCACCGGGATCCGCGAGGCCAGCCGGCGAGCGGCGACCGCGTGTTCCAGCGCGGTCTCCGGGTCGTCGTCGACGAGCTGGCCAGCGGCCACCAGCCGGCGGGCGACGGTCTCCGCCACCGGCCGGGACAGCGAGCGCAACTCGGTGCGCACCTCGTTGTCGAGCATGTCCGGCGTGATGTTCTCGTCCAGCTCCGGACCGGCCTCCCAGGCGCCGGTCTCCCGCCGGCCGGTGTCCCGCTCGTCGCGGCCCCGCTCGTCGCGGCCCCGCTCGTCGCGGCCCCGCTCGTCGCGGCCACGCTCGGTCCACCGGCCGTCCCGCGCCGCCCCGCGGGGTGCCTCGTCGCGCCGGTAGCCCTCGCGTGGCCCGCGGTCGAAGCGCTCTGCCCGATCCGGGCGCTCGGCCGGGCGGCGGTCGAACTGCCGGTCCGACCGCTCCGCCGGGCCACGATCCCGCGGAGCGCGGTCGCGGTCGAAGCCGCCCGGCCGCTGCGGGCGGTCCTGCGAGTACGGGCGCCGCGGACGCTCGTCGCGCTGGTACCCACCGCGCTCGTCACGCCGGTACCCACCGCGGTCGTCGCGCCGATACCCGCCCCGATCGTCACGCGGGCGATCCTCGCGCGGGCGATCCTGGCGGGGGCGGTTGTCGCGGAAGCCGGGCCGCTCCTCGCGCCGGTAGCCGCCCCGATCCTCGCGCGGACGGTCCTCACGCGGACGGTCCTCACGCAGGCGGTCCTGGCGCGGGCGGTCCTGGCGCTGGTAGCCGCCCCGATCGTCACGGAAGCCCGGACGCCCCTCACGGGACCGATCGTCGCGGGGCCGATACTCACGGGGGCGGTCCCCACGGCTGTCACCCCGGGCCGGCCGGTCATCGCGCCGGTACCCGCCCCGATCGTCGCGCGGGCGCTCGTCGCGCCCCCGGCCGTCCCGGAAGCCGGGCCGGTCGTCGCGCCGGTAGCCGCCGCGATCGTCGCGGGGGCGGTTGTCACGGAAGCCGGGCCGGTCGTCGCGCCGGTAGCCGCCCCGATCCTCGCGCGGACGGTCCTCACGCAGGCGGTCCTGGCGCGGGCGGTCCTGGCGCTGGTAGCCGCCCCGATCGTCACGGAAGCCCGGACGCCCCTCACGGGACCGATCGTCGCGGGGCCGATACTCACGGGGGCGGTCCCCACGGCTGTCACCCCGGGCCGGCCGGTCATCGCGCCGGTACCCGCCCCGATCGTCGCGCGGGCGGTCATCGCGTGCCCGGTCATCGCGTGCCCGGTCGCCACGGAAGGCCCGGTCGTCGCGGCGGTACCCGTCACGGGACCCACGGTCCTCGAAGCCGCGGCCGCCGCGGTACCCGCCGCCCCGCTCGTCGCGGGATCCGCCCCGGTCGTCACGCCGGTATCCGCCACGGTCGTCCGAGCGACCGCCACGGTATCCGCCGCCCCGGGTCGAGCCGCCGCCCTGGCCGCCGCGGTACCCACCGCGGCGTGCGTCATCGCGGCGTGCGTCGCGTGCGTCATCGCGGCCGCTACCGCCCTGGGCGTCGCGGGGGCCGTCCTGCGGCGATGATGCGCTCACGGATACATCCTTCCTCGTGCGGCATTCCGCCGCCGGACCAAACAACCAAACACAGCTAAGGGCCGCCCGTCGGGGCGGCCCTCGCTGAAGGTTGTCCGGCGGCGTCCTACTCTCCCACACCCTCCCGGATGCAGTACCATCGGCGCTG
>JBDZVD010000132.1:0-18216 GCA_040255525.1 Micromonosporaceae bacterium
ACCTCACCAGGAGGACGTTCCCGATCTCCAACAGCCCTACGAGGTCTTTCTACGGGCAACCCGGCACCGACCGGACGCGGCCGCAGCCGGCCGGTGCTGGAGCCGCCTGCCGGCATGAGGCCCGCCACAGGCAGGAATGCCGGCGCCGCCGCCGGTGTTGGCAACGGCCATGACATCTGTTGGCTTCATCGGCAGCGGCAACATCGGCGGCACCCTCGCCAGGCTCGCCGTCACCGCCGGGTACGACGTGGTGCTGAGCAACTCGCGCGGACCCGAGACACTCACCGATCTGGTGAGCGCGCTCGGCCCGCACGCCAGCGCGGGCACCGTGGCGCAGGCCGGGGCGGCGGGCGACCTGGTGATCGTGAGCATCCCGCTCAAGGCGTACCGGGCGGTGCCGGCCGGCGTACTCGCCGGGCGCGTGGTCATCGACACCAACAACTATTATCCGCAGCGCGACGGGCACATCGCGGAGCTCGACGACGCCTCGACGACCAGCAGCGAACTGCTGCAGCGGCACTTGCCCGAGTCACGGGTGGTCAAGGCGTTCAACAACATCTACTTCAAGCACCTGGGCTCGCTGGCCCGCCCGGCCGGTGCGGCGGACCGCACCGCCCTGCCGATCGCCGGTGACGATCCGGCCGCCAAGGCGGCGGTCACCGCGTTCCTCGACGCGATCGGGTACGACGCGGTGGACGCGGGCGCGCTGCGCGACGGGCGCTCGTACCAGCCGGACACCCCGGCGTACGGCGGCCCGTACGGACCGTTCAGCAACGAGGACGGCACGCCTGCGGGCGCCGCCACGGTCCGGAAGGCCCTGGACGCCGCCTGAGTCCGCGCCCGTGCGCCCCGCGCGCCTGCCCGGCCCACGACAGCGAAAGCGGGCCGCCACGCTCATCGGTGACGGCCCGCCATCCACAATGGACGGGCATCGTCAGGTGACCGCGGCGCCGGTCGTCGCCTGCTTCTGGAACAGTTGGGTGATCTCCTCGACCGAGCGGCCCTTCGTCTCCGGCAGGTACCGGCCGACGAAGCCGACGGCGAGCACGCACAGCACCGCGAAGCAGACCATCACCCAGCCCAGGCCGATCGCCGACTGCCAGGTCGGGAACGCTTCGATGAGGGCGAAGTTGGCCACCCAGTCGACCGTGGCGCCGATCGCGGCGGCCTGCCCACGCACCGCGGTGGGGAACACCTCACCCTGGATGAGCCAGCCCGTACCGCCGACGCCGGTCGCGAAGCTCGCGATGAACAGGCACAATCCGATCATCACCACCACGATCCGTGGAGTACCGCTGAACATCCCCAGTCCGATGGCGGTGACGATCGCGAACACGGCCATCCCGGTGAACCCGCCGATCGCCAGCGGACGGCGTCCGATCCGGTCAATGTAGCGGAACGCGAGGTACGTCGCGGCCACGTTCACCACCGTCATGATGGCGGTCACCTCGACGCCCGCGACGGTCTGCGCGACCTTCGAGGTGTCAGAGCCCTGGAACAGCGGGCCGAGCAGGTGCGGGCCGTAGTACAGCGGCACGTTGATCCCGGTGATCTGCTGGAACACGAAGAACACGCAGACCACGACCAGCGCCCGCCGCACTCCCGGCGTCCACGCGCGGAATTTGGCGCGCTCGCGCCCCTGGTCGCTCGCCTCAAGGCGGCGCGCGGCGCGCTCGACGTCCTCGATGGACGCCTGGACGCCGAGCACCTCCACCGCTTCGCGGGCGTCCTCGTACCGCCCGTGCCGCAGCAGCCAGCGGGGGGACTCCGGCATCCGGGCGCGCAGCACCAGGCCGACGACGGCCGGTACCGCGCCCAGGCCCAGGACCAGCCGCCAGTCCAGGCTCGCCGCGTGCTGCGGCATCGCCTTGAAGATGACCAGCGCGATGATGTACGCCACCAGGATGCCGACGGTGATCATCCACTGTTGCAGCATGCCCAGCGAACCGCGCTTGTCACGCGGGGCGTACTCGGCGATGTACGCGGTCGCGATCGCCGAGTCGGCGCCGACCGCCAGGCCGATCAGCGTGCGCGCGACGAGCAGCACCGCCGCGTCCGGGGCGAACGCGGACAGCAGCGCGCCGACCGCGTAGATGAGGGCGTCGGCGATCAGCAGGTACTTGCGCCCGAGCCGGTCGGTCAGCGGACCGGCCAGCAGCGCGCCGGCCGCGGCCCCCAGCGACACGCCGGCGACCAGATAGCCCAGGGCGAAACCGCTCAGGTGGTAGGGCACGAAGTTCAGGGCCGACCCGATGTTCGAGGTGTCGAAGCCGAACAGGAAGCCGCCAAGCGTCGCGAGCAGCGTCAGCGACCAGTAGAACCTGGTCGGTGCGCGCTGATCGAGTGCCTCCAGCACATCCGGCCCGCTCGTGGCGGTCGTCGCACTCATGTCTGCCCCCTTCGAACAGCCAGCGCTTGCAGTCGCGCGGCTCGCGCCGTGCCTGCCGGCGAGAACCTCGCCGTGAGGACCCGACTACCCAGTCGCTTCTCCGGTCAATCCCCGATATGCGGATGCGACGCCGGCCAACGGTTGTCTGGGGCCTTCCCGCAGGTGGTGGGCGTTCGGACAGTGGCGCGGATCACGCCGGAGGAGCACAAGGGACGGCGCGAGGGGCAGCGCCGGGGGAGTTACGAGGGGCAGTGCCGCCGGCACCGGTTCGACTGTCCATAGTGGATCCGGTGGAGAAGGGCCGACCCGGTGATTGCGTACGCGGGGTAGCCTGCGGGAGCCGGTACGGTCCGTGACGCTGTCCCCGGCGGCGGGAGTGGCGGCATCGGGAGGCGGGTCGCGATGGGCAGGGCGGAGACGGTCGCCGAATTCCTGCGCACGGAGCAGGCCCGGCTGGTCGGCGAGGTCGAACGCATCGACGGCGGCGCCGTGTTCCGGCAGGCACCCTGGAGCCGCAGCGAGTTGGGTGGGGGCACCGCCCGCGTCCTGGAGCACGGGAAGGTGTTCGAGCGGGCCGGCGTGAACGTGTCGATGGTGCACGGCAGCCGGGTGCCGGCGAGCATCGTCGAGACCCAGCCGTCGCTTTCGGGCAGGCCGTTCGTGGCGACCGGCATCTCGATCGTGCTGCACGCGGTGAATCCGTACACCCCGTCGTTCCACGCGAACTTCCGGTACTTCGAGGTCGGCGGGGCGCGGACTCGGGACGAGTCGGGTACCTGGTGGTTCGGCGGCGGCGCCGACATGACCCCGTCGTACGGATTCGACGAGGACGCCATCCACTTCCACGTCACCCTCAAGGACTGCTGCGACCGGTACGACCCGGGCTGGTACCCGGCCTGGAAACGCGCCTGCGACGAGTACTTCTACCTGCCCCACCGGGGCGAGATGCGCGGGGTCGGCGGCATCTTCTTCGACCGGCTGTCCGACGCCGACTCGGTCACCTGGCAGCGGTGCTTCGACTTCGTACGGGACGGCTGCGCGAGCCTCACCGCCGCGATCGAACCGATCGTCGCCCGGCGCAGCGGCACCCCGTACGGCGACCGGGAGCGGCAGTGGCAGCTCCTGCGCCGGGGCCGGTACGTCGAGTTCAACCTCGTGTATGACCGGGGCACCCGGTTCGGCCTGCAGACCGGGGGAAACATCGAGGCGATCCTGATGTCCCTGCCGGCGACGGCGAGCTGGGGGTTCGACGTGCGCCCGGCGCCGGACAGCCCCGAGGGGCGCACCAGCCGGTTTCTGCAACCGGCCGACTGGGCGGCGCGGGCCACCGCGCCCGGCTGATACTCTGCCGGTGGCCGCGACTGGCGAGGGTGGGCCACCACCGGGAAACGGCCGTCACGTCGGCGCCGACCGCCTGGGCACCCGCGACGCGCACAGCATCGCGCCGGAGGCTGCCAGCATGCGACTGCGTTACGGGATGAATCCCCACCAGCGACCCGCGACCGTCGAACCGGTGCACGCCGGACGGGCTCCGCTGCGCGTGGTGAACGGACAGCCCTCGTACATCAACCTGCTGGACGCGATCGGGGCGTGGCAACTGGTCCGCGAGGCGTCCGCCGCGCTCGGGCGCCCGGTCGCCGCCTCGTTCAAGCACCTGTCACCCGCGGGGGCGGCCGCCGCCGGGCCGGTCGACGAGGTGATGACCGAGTCCTTCGGCCTGGACACCCCGCCGACCAGCGCCGTGGCCCGCGCGTACGTCCGGGCCAGGGACACCGACCCGAAGAGCTCGTACGGGGACTTCGTCGCGGTGTCCGAGCCGGTCGACGCGGAACTCGCCGGGCTGCTGCGCCGGCTGGTGTCCGACGGCATCGTGGCGCCCGGCTACCAGCCCGGCACGGTCGCCGCCCTGTCGCAGAAGAAGGGCGGCGGTTTCCTGGTGCTGGAAGCCGACCCGGAGTACCGGCCGCCGGCCCTCCAGGTACGGGAGGAGTACGGCCTGCGGTTCACCACGCCGTACGACGACCGGGTACCGGACCGGCGTGACCTCGCCGACCCGTTGTGCGGCACGCTGCCCGGCGAGGCGGTCGACGACCTGCTGCTGGGCCTCATCACGGTTCGCCACACCCAGTCCAACTCGGTCGCGTACGTGCGCGGCGGCGCGACCCTGGGCGTGGGCGCCGGCCAGCAGTCCCGGGTCGACTGCACCCGGCTCGCCGGGGCCAAGACGGACACCTGGTGGTTACGGCGGCACCCGAAGGTACGGGCGGTGCCGGTCGAGGTCGCCGCGCGGATCCAGGACCGGATCGCCGAGCGGCTGGAGTACCTCGACGGCGAGCCGGACGGCACGACGCTGTCCGGTGAAGAGCGGCGCGACTGGCTGGACCGGCTCGACGGGGTCGCGCTGGCTTCCGACGGCGCACTGCCGTTCCGGGACAACGTCGACCACGCCCGCCGCCACGGTGTGCGCTACATCGCCGAACCCGGCGGTGCGGCCCGCTCCGCCGATGTCGCCGCCGCCTGCCGCGAGTACGGCATCGCGCTGGTCCACACCGGCACCCGGCTGTTTCGGCACTGAGGGCCGTCAGGAATGTCCGGCACCGCCGCCGGGCGGGGGTAACGTGAGGACCGCGCAGACCGTCCGGTGGTCGGTGTCCGGCACTGCGCGGCATCACGGCAGGGCATCCAGTGATCGGCGCGCCGGCTGTCCGGTCAGGCGGCGGCGGTCGCGTCCACGCCGGTGAGCGCGAGACTGCGTGCCCACAGCTGCGTGCGGGCGTGCGCGTCATACGCCTGGGAATGGGCCCGCACGTCCCTGCTCCGGTCGAAGAACCGGCCCGTGGTGCGGGCCAGCCCGGGGTCGCTGACCAGGCGGTAGGTCGAGGCGACGCCGTCCTCCAGCGTGTCGATGTGATGACCGATCTCGGCGAGCACCATCTTGGTCGGCATGAACGTGGCCGGGTGAAGGCTGTTGACGGTGACCTCGGCGGCGGGTACCCGCCCGCTCAAATGGAAGCCGGACATGATCTGGGCCAGCTTGCTCTGGCCGTACGCCCGGATGCCGGTGTAGCCCCGTTCGATCATGAGATCGTCGAAGTCGAGCGGGTGTTGACCGATGGAGGCCACGTTGACGATACGAGCCGGAGCACTGCGCCGCAGCAGCGGAAGAAGCTCCACGGTGAGCAGGAAGCCGGCCAGGTAGTTGACCGCGAACCGCAGCTCGTACCCGTCGGCACTGGTGCGCCGGGAGCGCCCGTCGGGTTCGCCGCCGCCGATGCCGGCGTTGCTCACCAGGACGTCGAGGCGGTCGGTGGCCGCCCGTACCTGCGCGGCCAGCCGGCGGACCTGGGCCAGTTCCGCGAGGTCGGCGAGTACGGTACGCGGCCGCGCCACCCGGTGAGCGTCGCGGATGTCATCGGCGGTGCCCTCCAGCCGGTCCCGGTCGCGGCCGTGCAGGATCAGCGTGGCCCCGTCCTCCGCGAGCCGGTGAGCCAGCGCCCGGCCGAGTCCGTCGGTGGCGCCGGTGATGAGGATGGTGTGCGTGTCGGTCATCCGTTCTTCCTTCGCGTCGAGGTGTGCGGGCCGGTCGGCGCCGGCTCGGTCGGGCGGGTGCCGGGCCCGGCGAGCGTGGTCACCAACTCGTCGACCAGCGTCCGGTCCAGTGGTTGGTGGGTGGCGAGCACCCGGTACCAGATGACGCCGAACACGATGTCGGCGACGGTGCCGGGGGACAGGCCGGGCGGCAGGTCGCCGCGGGCCCGGGCGCGGTCGAGGATCACGGTGAGTGCGTCGCGGCGGTGCTGGAGGGCTTCCGTGCGGAACCGCCGGCCGAACTCCTGGTCGATCTGCGCGTGTGCCATCAGGGCGCGCTGGATGTCCATGACGCGGGGATCGCGGCCGAGCCTGAAGCTGGCCGTGAGGAAGCCGCGCAGGTCGGCGGCGTAGCTGCCCTCGTCCGGGATGGGTATGTGCATCTCGGCTTTGGTCGTCAACGCGTCGAGCAGCACGTCCGCCTTGGACGGCCACCACCGGTACACGGTCTGCTTGCCGGTGCCGGAACGCGCGGCGATCCCCTCGATGGTCAGTCCGGCGTAGCCGACCTCGGCGAGCAGTTCCAGTGCCGCCGCGAGGATGGCAAGCCGGCTCGCCTCGCTGCGCTTGCGGCCCGCACGCCCGCGCGCGGGCGTGCCGTCGGCCTTCGCGGGCGGTGCTTCCTGGCCCGGCGGTCCTTCCTGGCCGGGCGGTGTTCCCCGGCCGGCCGGTGATTCGCCATCCGACGCTGTGTCGTGGCCGGCTGTGCCGTGGCCGGCTGTGTCGTGGCCGGCTGTGTCGTGGCCGGCTGTGCCGTGGCCTGGTGCGCCGGGGTCGGGCGGGGTGCCATGGCGGGCACGGGCCGCCAATGCCCGGCGCTCGGTGTCTGTCCGCGGTTGCGGGCGGCCGGCCCTCGCCGGCCGGGATTGGTCACTCACGGGGCCCATGCTAGCGTAATTACGAGACGAGACGTAACGGTTCGAAATAGGAGACGCATATGACTCAGCACACCGCACTCGTCGTCGGAGGAACGTCCGGCATCGGGCTGGCCACGGCTCGGCGGCTGCGCGCCCTCGGCGCGGACGTTCACGTCGTCGGGCGGGACAAGGGGAGGCTCGATGAGGTCGCGACGAGCGATCCGGACCTGATCGGCCACCGGGCCGACGGCAGCGACCGGTCGGCGATCGGCGCTGTGGTCGAAGCGATCGGTCGCATCGACTGGCTGGTGGTGACGCTGGCCGGAAGCGAGGGCGCCGGACCCTTCGCCGGCCTCGACCTCGGCGCGCTGCGCCGGGCCTTCGACGCGAAGTTCTGGGGGCACGTCACCACCGTTCAGGCGGCCCTGCCGTATCTCGCCGAGACCGGCTCGATCACGCTGCTCGGCGCGATCACGGCTCGCGCTGGCATGCCCGGTACCGCCGGCCTCGCCGCCCTCAACGGCGCCGTCGAGGCGTTGGTCAAGCCGCTCGCGGTGGAACTCGCGCCGATCCGGGTCAACGCGGTATCCCCGGGCGGCGTCGACACCGCGTGGTGGAGCGCGATACCCGAACCGGCCCGGCGGGAGTACTTCGCTCAGATGGCCCGAGCGCTGCCCGTCCGCCGGATCGCCACCGCGGACGACGTCGCGGAGGTGACGGTGATGGCGGCGACCAACCCCAACCTCACCGGTACCGTCATCGAGACCGACGGCGGTGCGCGGCTCGTGTCGATGGGTTAGGGACGCGGCCGGGTCCAGCGCCCGCCGCTCACTCGTTTCGCACCGGTACTTTACGCTGCGGCATCAAATCGCTTGCGCAGATTCTGTGCGGTCCGATTCCGTCCGCCGTTCCCGCGCTGACCGGCGGGGTACGCGAATGAGTTCGACCGGCATTCGCCCGGCCGGCGTAACCGCTTCGCTCGGTACGGTTACGCCGGCCGGGCGATGGCCGGCATGGCAGCGGATGGATTTCCGGTATCCGCTGACCCGACGGAAAGTGTCGCGGTACCCGGAATGAATCAGCGGCCGGCTTCGGCCTCGTACTGCTTCACGATGTGCCGGGGGATGCGGCCACGGCCGCTGAGCTGGATCTTCCGTCGCTTCGCCCACTCGCGGATCGCCTGATTCTGGGCGCGGTCACTCTGATTCGTGGTCGCCGCCCGGGGCCTGCGGGCGCTGATGATGCCGCCCCGGCCGAGCCGCCGGGCACCGAGTACGAACTTGGCGAGCGACGCGCGTAGTTGCTCGGCGTGTTTCGCGTTGACATCGATTTCGTAGTTGGTGCCGTCGAGACCGAATTTCAGGGTTTCGTCGGCTTCGCTGCCGTCGATGTCGTCGACGAGCTTGACTTCCAGCTTCCGGGCCATGTCGCTGTCTCCGTGGTCTAAAACGGTGTACTAGTGGCCCCATGTTACGGGTTATCCAATTGCCGTGGTGAAGTATCCCGGCCTTTCCCGGTGGTCTTATCGGCGCTCGCATTGGCGCATTCGCCGGAGTCCGAATGGTTACCGCGCGAACGGCCGGCGCCCGCCGCCCGCCGGGTACCCGGTGCGGGCCGGGGTGCGGCCGGCCCGTCCGGGACGGGTGGGTTGGAAAGTGGCCCAGCACCCGGGGGACAATGAGCGTTCGAGCGCAGCCCCGGCCGTTTTGCGGCGAGGCGGGCGCCGGCACGAACGGCACGTCGACGGAGGGACAACCATGGCTCAGCAGGGCATTCGACCGGCCGCGGGTCGCCGGTGAACGCCGGGACGCTCACGCCGCCGGCCACCGGGGACTCGACCCCGTCCCAGGATGTGGTCGCCGCGCTCCGTGCCGCCGGCATCGCCGAGGTCGACGACTCGACCCTGCGCAGGGCCGAATACTCCTCGGATGCCTCGCTGTACCGGGTCGTCCCGCGCGTCGTGGTGCTGCCCCGGGCCGTCGACGAGGTGCTCGCCGCGCTCGATGTCTGCCGGACGCTGGGGGTACCGCTGACCCCCCGCGGAGCGGGGACGTCCATCGCCGGCAACGCCGTTGGCGCCGGAGTGGTCCTGGACTTCTCCCGGCATCTGGGACGCGTGGTAGCCATCGACGCCGAGCAGCGCACCGCGACCGTCGAGCCGGGTGTGGTTCTCGCCCAGTTGCAGCGCGAGGCCGGCCGGCACGGGCTGCGGTTCGGGCCCGACCCGTCCACCCACAACCGGTGCACGCTCGGCGGGATGATCGGCAACAACGCCTGCGGGTCGCGGGCGCTGGGCTACGGCCGCACCGCCGACAACGTCGTCGAACTCGACGTGGTCACCGGCACCGGGCAGCGGCTGCGCGCCGGCCGGGGCGCGGACGTGGCCTCGTCGCCGGTGCTCGCGTCGGTCGACCGGGTGGTCCGGGCCAACCTCGCCAGCCTCCGCACCGAGCTGGGCCGCTTCGGCCGGCAGACCTCCGGGTACTCGCTGGAGCACCTGCTGCCCGAGCACGGATTCGACGTCGCCAAGGCACTGGTCGGCACCGAGGGCACCTGCGGCGTACTGCTCGGCGCCACCGTCCGGCTGGTCCAGGCGCCCCGGGCCACGATGCTGGTCGCGCTCGGGTATCCGGACATGACCGTGGCCGCGGACGCGGTACCGGCGCTGTTGAAGCACCACCCGATCGCGGTGGAGGGGCTGGACGCCCGGATCGTCGACGCGGTCGCGAGCCGGCGCGGCGCGGGCGCGGTCCCGGAGTTGCCGGACGGCCGGGGCTGGCTGTTCGTCGAGTTGGCCGGCGACAGCGCCGCCGAGGTCGCCGCCGCGACCGGCCCGCTGATCGCCGACGCGGGCACGTCCGCCGCGATCGTGGTGACCGACCCGGCACACGCGGCGGCGCTGTGGCGCATCCGGGAGGATGGCGCCGGACTGTCCGGAAGGTCGCCGCGCGGCCGTGCCGCGCACGCCGGCTGGGAGGACGCCGCCGTGCCGCCCGAGCGGCTCGGCGCGTACCTGCGGGAGTTCGAGGCGCTGACCCGCCAGCACGACGTGACCGGGATGCCGTACGGGCACTTCGGCGACGGGTGCCTGCACGTGCGGCTGGACTTCCCGCTCGAGGCGCCCGGCGGTGCCCAGCGGTTCCGGGCGTTCCTGCTGGACGCCGCGGACCTGGTGGCCTCGCACGGCGGCTCGATGTCCGGCGAGCACGGCGACGGCCGGGCGCGCGGCGAACTGCTGGAGCGGATGTACTCCCCGGCGGTGCTGGCCGCCTTCGCCGAGTTCAAGGGCGCGTTCGACCCGCAGGACATCCTGAACCCCGGGGTCATCGTGCGGCCCCGGCCGGTGGACGCGGACCTGCGGGTACCGGCGGCTGCCGGGCTGCGCGAGCGGCTGGCCTTCGCGTACCCGCACGACGGCGGCGACCTGTCCGCCGCGGTGCACCGCTGCACCGGGGTCGGCAAGTGCCTGGCCAACACCACCGGGGCGGGCGGCGTGATGTGCCCGTCCTACCAGGCGACCCGGAACGAGAAGGACTCCACCCGGGGCCGGGCCCGGGTACTCCAGGAGATGGTCAACGGCACCCTGGTGCGGGCCGGCTGGCGCTCCCCGGAGGTGCACGAGGCGCTCGACCTCTGCCTGTCCTGCAAGGGCTGCGCGTCGGACTGCCCGACCGGCATCGACATGGCCACGTACAAGGCCGAGGTGCTGCACCAGGCGTACCGGGGGCGGCTGCGCCCCCGTACCCACTACAGCCTGGGTTGGCTGCCCCGCTGGGCCCGGCTGGCCTCCCGGGCGCCCCGGCTGGCCAACCGGATGCTGACCCTGCGCCCGCTGGCCGCTGTCGGCAAGTGGCTGGCCGGAGTCGACCAGCGCCGGTCGCTGCCCACGTTCGCGACGCGTACGTTCCGCGAGTGGTTCGCCGGCCACCAGCCGGCCGCCACCGGTACCGACCCGGTACTGCTGTGGGTCGACACGTTCACCGACCACTTCACCCCCGAGGTCGGCATCGCCGCCGTACGGGTACTGGAGGCGGCCGGGTTCCGGGTGCGGATCCCGGAGCCGGGGCTGTGCTGCGGGCTGACCTGGATCTCCACCGGCCAGACCGACGCGGCGAAGCGGATCCTGCGCCGCACCGTGGCGGCGCTGGCCCCGGACGCCGAGGCCGGGGTGCCGATCGTCGGTCTGGAGCCGTCCTGCACCGCGGTGTTCCGCGGCGACCTGCCCGACCTGCTCGGCACCGGGGATGCCACGGTCTCCGCGGTGGCCGCCGGTACCCGTACCCTCGCCGAGCTGCTCCGGGAGCGTCCGCAGTGGACCCCGCCGCGGTTGGACGGGGTCCGTGCCGTCGCCCAACCCCACTGCCACCACCACGCCGTACTCGGCTGGCAGGCCGACCAGTCGCTGCTGCGCGACGCCGGCGCGAGCGTGGACGCGGTCGGCGGGTGCTGCGGGCTGGCCGGCAACTTCGGCATGGAACACGGGCACTACGAGGTGTCCACCGCCGTAGCCGAGGTCGCGCTGCTGCCCGCGGTGCGGGCGGCGGGGCCGGACACCATGGTGCTCGCCGACGGCTTCTCCTGCCGGATCCAGCTCGATCAGCTGGCCGGCCGCCGTGGCCGGCACCTGGCCGAGGTCCTCGCCGAGCGGCTGGACTCGCGGGGGTAAGTCGGTACGGTGCGGAGTATGACCAACCCGCTGTCCGCCCTGTCGCTGCCCGAGCTACGCCGCCGTACGAGCATGAAGTGGCGGCGGTTCCCGCCGGACGTGCTGCCCGTGTGGGTGGCCGAGATGGACGTACCCCTGGCCGAGCCGGTCGCCCGGGCGCTCGCCGACGCGATCGCCCTCGGTGACACCGGCTACCCGGCCGGCACCGGCTACGCCGAGGCGCTGGCCGGCTTCGCCGCCGACCGCTGGGGCTGGACTGTCGACATTGGACACACCGCCATCGTGCCGGACGTGATGATGGGCATCGTCGAGGTGCTGAAGCTGGTCACTGGTAACGGCGACGCGGTCGTGGTGAACCCGCCGGTGTACCCGCCCTTCTACCAGTTCGTGGAGCACCTGGGCCGGCGGGTGGTCGAGGCGCCGCTGACGCCCGGGCACCGCATCGACCCGGACGTGCTGGACGCCGCGTTCGCGCGGGCCACCGCCGGCGGCCGTGCCGCGGCGTTCCTGCTGTGCAGCCCGCACAACCCCACCGGCACCGTGCACACCCGGGAGGAGCTGACCGCCGTCGCCGAGCTGGCGGCGCGGCGACGGGTACGGGTCGTCGTCGACGAGATCCACGCCCCGCTCGTGTACCCGGACGCCTCGCACCTGCCGTACCTGTCCCTGCCGGGCACCGGCGACGCCTTCGCGCTGCTGTCCGCGTCCAAGGCGTGGAACCTGGCCGGATTGAAGGCAGCCGTCGCGGTGGCCGGCCCGGACGCGACGGCGGATCTGGCCAGGATGCCGGAGGAGGTCAGCCACGGCCCCAGCCACCTGGGCATCATCGCGCACTGCGCCGGCCTGCGGCACGGTGGGCAGTGGCTCGACGACCTGCTCGCCGGGCTGGACGCGAACCGGCACCTGCTGGGCAAGCTGCTCGCCGAGCGGCTGCCGGGCGTCGGGTACCAGTCCCCGCAGGGCACCTACCTGGCCTGGCTGGACTGCCGCGCGCTGGATCTGCGTGCCGACCCGGCCGCGGTGTTCCTCGACCGCGGCCGGGTCGCGCTGAACTCGGGAAGCGAATTCGGCACCGGCGGGGCGGGCCACGTCCGGCTCAACCTCGCCACGTCGCCGGAGGTGCTGACCGAGGCCGTGGCCCGGATGGCGTCCGCCGTGCGCTAGCGGCGCGGCGTCGCCGGTGGCGTCCCGCGCCGGTGGCGTCCCGCGCCGGCGGTGGTCGTCCGGCCGGTGCGGGACGCCACCGGCCCGGTGGTCAGACCGGTTGTTCGCCGACCCTGAACTCCATCTGGCCGTCGGAGCGGGTGGCCACGTCCAGGGCCTTGTCGTCGAGGATCGTGGCCGCCTCGGAGTCGAGGAAGAGGCGGGCTCCGTCGGTGTCGATCACCGCGTCCCCGGTCCACGGCTCGGGCGTGACGGTCAGCGTCAGCGCCCCGTGCGCCGGGTCGGTCGCGATGCGCAGGCCGGTGCCTTCCGGAGCGTTGGGTTGGTGGGTCAGGGTCCGGACGGCGGCCACGGCGGGATCGGTCAGCATGAGCATGGTGGAACTCCTCGTACTCGTATTCGATGACACTGTCTGTGTCGCCACGGCATCCACCGGATGGCGACCACGCGCGCGGTCACCCTCGAAGCGGTGACAGCGGCAGGTTCATCTGCGATACGGCAGGATCCTTTCCGGCTGGCGGGCAATTCGGACGGCCGTCAGGCGTCCCACGTTTCACCGGATGACCGGGTGCGTCAAATGGAACGAGCGGCAACTGTGGGATATGTCGCACCCGCCGAGCGGTGGGAAGCCGCCCATGGCGAGCGCGGCCGGCCGGCGCGAAACGAGGACGACCGATCAGGGACGAGGACGACCGATCAGGATTGGAGAAGCGCCGGCCGGCGGGTCGCCACTAGCGTGATCGTCATCGGGAAGTCACCGGCAGGCCTTCGGTCTTCGGTTCCCCGAGCACCCGATCGCCGGCAGACCGGACGATCCCGAACATCAGCCACGAATTCAGGAGCTAAAATGACGGACTCGTCCATTCAGGGAGTCAAGACCATTCTGCATCCCGTCGCGGACCTGGCGAAGGCCAAGGAGGTGTACACCGCGCTGCTCGGGATGGCGCCGCAGACCGACTCGGAGTACTACGTCGGCTACGAGGCCGCGGGTCAGCAGATCGGGCTGGTACCGAACGGTGGGCCGCAGGGCATGACCTCGCCGGTGGCCTACTGGCACGTGCCCGACATCGAGGCGAAGCTGGCCGAGGTGACGGCGGCGGGTGCCACGGTGAAGGAGCCCGCCCACGACGTGGGCGGCGGCCGCCTGGTGGCCACGTTCACCGACCCCGACGGCAACGTCCTCGGGCTGCTCCAGGACCGGTGAGCGCGGGTCCCCGCTCCCGCGCCCGGCGTCGCCGGCGACGGCGCGCCGCGGCCCGGGCGGGGTCGGCGTTCCACCTCGCGTACCGGCTGCCGGCCGCGTACGCTTGCCACTTCGTACCGGACGGTTGCCCGTCCCGCCGCGCTGCGTCCACACCGGCGCCCGGCGACGGGCTGCCCGATTCGGCCAGGCGACGCCGCCCGCGGCCGCTGCGGCCCGCCCGACAGATGGAGACACGATGAGCAAGGCCACGGGGACGAGCAAGGCCACGGGGGCGAGCAAGACCACGGGGGCGAGCAAGACCACGGGGGCGAACAAGGCCACCGGGACGACGAAGACGCAGTCGGCCGCGCTGAATGTCGCCGACCTCCACGACCTGATCCGGGTGCATGGCGCGCGCCAGAACAACCTGAAGAACGTCAGCGTCGAGATCCCGAAGCGCCGGCTGACGGTGTTCACCGGCGTCTCCGGATCGGGCAAGAGCTCCCTGGTCTTCGGCACGATCGCCGCGGAGTCGCAGCGATTGATCAACGAAACGTACAGCGCGTTCGTCCAGGGCTTCATGCCGGCGCTTTCGCGCCCCGAGGTCGACGTGCTCGAAGGGCTGACCACCGCGATCCTCGTCGACCAGCAGCGGATGGGCAGCGATGCCCGCTCCACGGTCGGCACCGCCACCGACGCCAACGCGATGCTGCGCATCCTGTTCAGCCGGCTCGGTAAGCCGCACATCGGTTCGGCCCAGGCATTCTCCTTCAACGTCGCCTCGATCAGCGGGGCGGGCGCGGTCACCGTGGAGCGCGGCGGGCACACCGTCAAGGAGCGCCGCAGCTTCAGCATCACCGGCGGCATGTGCCTGCGTTGCGAGGGCCGGGGCTCGGTGAACGACATCGACCTGACCCAGCTCTACGACGACAGCAAGTCGCTCAACGAGGGTGCGCTGACCATCCCCGGGTACAGCATGGAGGGCTGGTACGGCCGTAACTTCACCGGCTGCGGCTTCTTCGACCCGGACAAGCCGATCAAGAAGTTCACCAAGAAACAGTTGCACGATCTGCTGTACAAGGAGCCGACGAAGATCAAGGTCGACGGCATCAACCTGACCTACGAGGGCCTGATCCCGAGGATCCAGAAGTCGATCCTGTCCAAGGACATCGACTCCCTGCAGCCGCACATCCGCGCGTTCGTCGAGCGGGCCGTCACGTTCACCACCTGCCCGGACTGCGGCGGGACCCGGCTGTCGAAGGAGGCCCGATCCTCCAAGATCGACGGGGTCAGCATCGCCGACGCGTGCGCGATGCAGATCAGCGACCTCGCCAAGTGGGTGGGTGGCCTGGACGAACCATCGGTGGCGCCGCTGCTGACCGCGCTGCGGCACACCCTCGACTCGTTCGTCGAGATCGGCCTCGGCTACCTTTCGCTGGACCGGCCGGCGGGCACGCTGTCCGGGGGCGAGGCGCAGCGGACCAAGATGATCCGCCACCTCGGCTCGGCGCTCACCGATGTCACGTACGTCTTCGACGAGCCCACCATCGGCCTGCACCCGCACGACATCCAGCGGATGAACGACCTGCTGTTGCGGCTGCGGGACAAGGGCAACACGGTACTGGTCGTGGAGCACAAGCCGGAGGCGATCGCGATCGCCGAGCACGTCGTCGACCTCGGACCGGGGGCCGGGACCGCCGGTGGCGAGGTGGTCTACGAGGGTACCGTCGAGGGGCTGCGCACGAGCGGCACGCTCACCGGCCGGCACCTGGACGACCGGGCCAGCCTGAAGGCGTCGGTGCGCAGGCCGTCGGGGGTGCTCGAGGTGCGCGGGGCCGACACCCACAACCTGCGCGACGTCGACGTGGACATCCCGCTGGGCGTACTGGTCGTGGTGACCGGGGTGGCCGGATCGGGCAAGAGTTCGCTGATCCACGGCTCGGTCGCCGGTCGGGACGGGGTGGTGTCGATCGACCAGGGCGGGATCCGCGGTTCGCGGCGAAGCAACCCGGCGACGTACACCGGGCTGCTCGAACCGATCCGCAAGGCGTTCGCCAAGGCCAACGGCGTCAAGCCGGCCCTGTTCAGCGCCAACTCCGAGGGCGCCTGCCCCAACTGCAACGGGGCCGGGGTCGTCTACACCGACCTGGCGATGATGGCCGGAGTCGCGGTCACCTGCGAGGAGTGCGAGGGGAAGCGGTTCCAGGCGTCGGTCCTGGAGTACCGCCTCGGCGGCCGCGACATCAGTGAGGTGCTCGCGATGCCGGTGGTCGAGGCGCAGAAGTTCTTCGGTGCCGGACAGGCCCGTACGCCGGCGGCCGAGGCCATCCTCGGCCGGCTCGCCGATGTCGGGCTCGGCTACCTCAGCCTCGGCCAGCCGCTCACCACGCTGTCCGGCGGCGAGCGGCAGCGACTCAAGCTGGCCACTCACCTGGGCACGGACGGCGGCGTCTACGTCCTCGACGAGCCGACCAGCGGCCTCCACCTCGCCGACGTCGAGCAACTGCTCGGCCTGCTCGACCGGCTCGTCGACGGCGGCAAGTCGGTCATCGTCATCGAGCACCACCAGGCGGTCATGGCGCACGCCGACTGGATCGTTGACCTCGGCCCCGGCGCCGGCCACGACGGCGGACGGATCGTCTTCGAGGGCACACCCGCCGACCTCGTCGCCGCCCGCGCCACGCTCACCGGCGAGCACCTCGCGGCGTACGTCGGCGCCTGACCCGGTACCCGGGCCCGTTCGACTCGTACCCGCAGCCGGGCGGGCCCGCCCGGCCGGTGCCGGGGACGGCGCTTACTCGTCGGCGCGATGTTGTCCGGATCGCGGAAGCACACCGGGCCCGGGGCCGGCGCGTCGGACTGGGACTCCGCGCGTCCCGACGCCCGCGGCCTGTCGACGAGCCACTCCAGCGGCGCCCGTGGCTTCACGCCGCGCGAGACGTGGTCGAGCCCGGTTCGCGCCTCACTGAACCGGTCGCCGTCCGGCGTGCCCGGTACCGGCGGGCGGTACCCGCACCAGCCGCGTGTACGGGCCGATCCGATGGCGCAGCTTCTCACCAGGAAAGTCCCGGTCGGGGACGAACCCCAGCACCCCGCTGGAGAAGGCTCTCGACCTGTCCAGGTCGCTCACGTTCAGCGTCAGGTGGTGTATGCCGTCGACTTCGAAGCTCACGCTTCCCGAGCCCGGCCGCGCAGCCTCTCCGCGCCCGGCGGCGGAGATAATGGCGCTTCGGCGGTGGCGCGCACGCGTGCCGGGACGGTGAAGGAGCACGGGATGGACCAGAGCCGCAGGCCGGAGCCGGTCGGAAGCGGCGGCAAGCCCGTCGTCATCGTGCGCGCCGCGCCGCACCCGACCGACCGGATCTTCTCCGTCGGGGCGCTGGCCGCGCTGCGCGAGCGGTTCACCGTCGTCGAGCCGGCGGACGAGGCGGCGCTGGACGCCTGGTTGCCGCGGGCGTTCGCCGTCGTGGGGCAGCCCGACCTGCCCCGGCAGCGGCTGCGCAGCGCCCCCGGGCTGCGGGCCGTGCTCAACGTCGAGGGCAACTTCTACCCCAACGTCGACTACCAGACCTGCTTCGAGCAGGGCGTGTACGTGCTGGGTTGCGGCCCGGCGTACGCGCAGGCCGTCGCCGAGTACGCTCTGGGCCTCGCACTCGACCTCGCCCGCGGCATCAGCCGCGAGGACCGGGCCTTCCGCGCCGGTGCCGAGCGCTATGTGGCCGCGGGCAACGGCGACGCCGTACTGCTGCGGCACGCCCAGGTCGGGCTGGTCGGGTTCGGGAACCTCGGTCGGGCCCTGCGCCCGCTGCTCGCCCCGTTCCACCCGGCGATCCGGGTGTACGACCCGTGGCTGCCGGACGCGGTGCTGCGCGGGTACGACGTCATCCCCGCCAGCCTGGGCGAGACCCTGAGCCACAGCCAGTTCCTCTTCGTGCTGGCGACCGTCACCGAGCAGAGTCGCCACCTGCTCGGCCCGGTGGAACTGGACCTCGTCCCGGCGGGCGGGCGGCTCATCGTCATCAGCCGGGCGCCGGTGGTGGACTTTCCGGCGCTGCTGGCGCGGGTCGGCGCAGGCCGGTTCACGGCCGGCATCGACGTGTGGCCCGAGGAGCCGGTACCGGCCGACCACCCGGCCCGCACGATGGAGGGGTTGGTGCTGTCCGCGCACCGCGCCGGAGGCATCCCGGCCGCCTTCCGGGAGATCGGCGACATGGTTCTCGACGACCTCACCCTTATCGCGGCCGGGCTGCCACCGGCCCGGATGCAGGTCGCCGCGCGCGAGCTGGTGAACCGGTACCGCAACCGCCCGGTCACCTGAGCGCGCCGCGCCCACCGGCCCGGGCGGCGCCCACCGGCCCGGGCGGCGCCC
>JBDZVD010000133.1:0-18091 GCA_040255525.1 Micromonosporaceae bacterium
CCTGCGGACCGGGCTCGGCCTCGACGAGGAGGTCATCGCGCGGTTGCGCCGCCGGCTGGTGAACGCCGGCTGACCCGCGCCGCGCGGCTGCTCGGGACCGGGCACGGGCGGACCGCGCCGGCTGAGCCGCGCCGCCGTGGCCCTGCTCGGCAGCGGGCACGGGCCGACCGCGCCGGGTGGCCCCGCTGGGGACCGGAGGCCGGGGCAGGGCGGCGGGGGGGGGCCTGGACCGGGCCGCGGCGAGAGCGTTCGTCCGGGCCCGGTCGGGCTCAGCCTCTCCGGGCCGTCCAGCTCGCCCGCGCGATGCGCGCGACCAGGTCGCAGGCCGCGTCCCGGCCGCCGCCGCCGTCGGTACCGGCCAGCGGCGTGCTGGTGCAGACCACGATCGTGTACGGGTCGGCGTCGCGCGGGAACACGACACCGGCCGCGTGCCGGATGCCAGGAACCCAGCCGTTCTTGTGCGCCACCCGGGCATCGGGCGGCAGCCCGGCCGCCAGGTCCTCCCGGTGCTCCTGCGCCTGCAGCGTGGCCAGCATCCGGGCGGTGCTGTCCGGCCCGGCCAGCGCACCGGTGGAAAGCGCGTCCAGCAGCCGGCCCAGGTCGGCCGCCGTGACCAGGTTGTCGACCCCGGCCTCGCGCGCGGCCGCGTCGTCGATGCCGCGTGGCGTGGTGCTGTGCGTCGCCCCGGCCAGTCGCCAGACCTGTGCCACCTCGTCCGCGCCGGCGTGCGCCAGCACGATGTTGGTCGCGAAGTTGCTGGACCGTACGATCATCCGTTCGGCCAGCCAGCCGAGGCTCGCCTCGCCGTCCAGCCGGTCCCATACCGCGTCGTCGTTGTCGTCGTGCGGCCCGGGCAGGCTGAACTCGGGTGCCCCGGGCAGCGCGGAGGCGAACCGGTTGCGCACCGGCACCGGACTGTCGAGGTCCAGCCTGCCGGCCTCGTGCGCCCGGTGCAGCGCCGCGAGCACGGCGACCTTCATCGTGCTCGCGGCATAGTGCCGTTCGTTCTCCAGCCGGGCGTACCGCGGCGCCGCGGAGCCCAGGGGCGCGTACCAGACCGAGACGGTCCCGGGTACGGCGTCCAGTCCGTCGATCACGCCGGACCACGCCGGCGCGCCAGCCGGCCCCGCTCCGCGGCGTCGAGGACCACCTTGCGAATGCGCACCGCGTTCGGCGTCACCTCGACGCACTCGTCCTCGCGGCAGAACTCCAGAGCCTGCTCCAGCGACAGCCTGCGCGGCGGGACCAGCCGCTCCAACTCCTCGCCGGTGGACGAGCGCATGTTGGTCAGCTTCTTCTCCTTGGTGATGTTCACGTCGATGTCGTCGGAGCGCGAATTCTCACCGACGATCATGCCCTCGTACACCTCGGTGGCCGGCTCGACGAACAGCGAGCCCCGCTCCTGGAGGTTGAACATCGAGTACGAGGTGGCGGCACCGGCCCGGTCGGCCACCAGGGAGCCAGTGGCCCGGGTGCGCAGCTCGCCGAACCACGGCTCGTACCGCTCGAAGAGGTGGTGCAGGATGCCGGTACCGCGGGTGTCGGTCAGGAACTCGGTGCGGAAGCCGATCAGGCCGCGCGCCGGCACGAGCCACTCCATCCGGATCCAGCCGGTGCCGTGGTTGACCAGTTGCTCCATGCGGCCCTTGCGGGTGGCCAGCAGTTGGGTGATCGCGCCCAGGTACTCCTCCGGGGCGTCGATGGTCAGCCGCTCCACCGGTTCGCAGACCTTGCCGTCGATCTCCTTCGTCACGACCTGGGGCTTGCCGACGGTCAGCTCGTACCCCTCCCGGCGCATCTGCTCGACCAGGATGGCCAGCGCCAGTTCGCCGCGGCCCTGGACCTCCCAGGCGTCCGGCCGGGCGGTGGGCAGTACCCGCAGCGACACGTTGCCGATCAGCTCGCGGTCCAGCCGGTCCTTGACCAGCCGGGCGGTCACCTTGGCGCCCTTGACCCGTCCGGCGAGCGGTGAGGTGTTGGTGCCGATCGTCATGGAGATGGCCGGCTCGTCGACCCGGATCAGCGGCAGCGGTACCGGGTTGTCCAGGTCGGCCAGCGTCTCGCCGATCATGATGTCGGGGATGCCGGCGACCGCGATGATGTCGCCCGGCCCCGCCTGTTCGGCTGGCTTGCGCTCCAGGCCATCGGTCATCAGCAGCTCGGAGATGCGTACCTTGTCGACCGTGCCGTTGGCCCGGCACCAGGCCACGGTCTGGCCCTTGCGGATCACGCCCTCCCGGACCCGGCACAGGGCCAACCGGCCGAGGAACGGTGACGCGTCCAGGTTCGTCACGTGTGCCTGCAGGGGCGCGTCCGGGACGTAGGACGGTGCCGGGATCGTGTCGAGCAGGGTGGTGAACAGCGGCTGCAACGACGTGGAGTCGGGCAGGGCACCGTCGGCCGGCTGTTCGAGGGACGCGAGGCCGTCGCGGGCGCAGGCGTACACGATCGGGAAGTCGATCTGCTCCTCGTCGGCGTCCAGGTCGAGGAACAGCTCGTACGTGTCGTCCACGACCTCCTTGATGCGCGCGTCCGGGCGGTCCACCTTGTTGATGACCAGCACGATCGGTAGCCGGGCGCGTAGCGCCTTGCGCAACACGAACCGGGTCTGCGGCAGTGGCCCCTCGCTCGCGTCGACCAACAGCAGCACGCCGTCGACCATGGTCAGTCCGCGCTCGACCTCGCCGCCGAAGTCGGCGTGCCCCGGCGTATCGATGATGTTGATGGTCACCTGGCCGCCCCCGGGCTGCCGGGCGTCGTCGCCGCCCTGCTCCGCGGGTGTCGCGGGAGGCTGGTAGTGGACGGCCGTGTTCTTGGCGAGGATGGTGATGCCCTTCTCCCGCTCCAGGTCCATGGAGTCCATCACCCGCTCGGCCATCTCGGCGCGGGAGTGCCAGGCGCCGGACTGGCGCAGCATGGCGTCGACCAGAGTGGTCTTTCCGTGGTCTACGTGAGCGATGATGGCCACATTGCGAAGGTCAGCGCGGGTTTGCATGCTTCCATTGTCCCGAGGTGGTCGGCGGACCCTGAGTTTGCCCCCCATCTTTGGTACGGTGCCCGGTTTGCCGTATTAGTCCGTGCTAACGGCTGGCAGGATCGGGCCATGCTACGGGGAGCGGCGTGAGTCAGCTGTTGAGCGCCTTGGCGGACTGGCCGCCGGCGTTGATCTACATTGTCGCCGCCGGGGTTGTCGGCGCCGAGACTGCAACGATACTCGGATTGGTGGCGCCCGGCGAAATCACGCTGCTCATCGTGGGGTTCCTCTGCTTCCGGGGGACTGTCCACCTGGCGGTGGCGCTGCCGCTGATGATCGGCAGCGCGGCGATCGGCGACACCCTCGGCTACCTGGAGGGGCGGCGGGTCGGACCGAAGCTGCGGACCACCCGGCTGGGCACGCGGGTCGGGGAGCAGCGCTGGGCGAAAGCGGACGCGTTGCTGCTGCGCCACAGTGGCCGCGCGGTGCTGATGGCCCGGTTCATCGCGTTCGCCCGCACCCTGGTACCGCGACTGGCCGGCATGTCCGGCATGCGGTACCGGGTATTCCTGCCGTGGAACCTGGTCGGTGTGATCAGCATCGCCGGCGGCACGCTGATCGTCGGGTACCTGGCCGGGCGCTCGTACGCCACCGCGACCGAACTGTTCGGGCGGGCCACCAGCGCCCTGCTCGCCCTCGTCGTGGTGATCGTGGCGATCGTGCTCATCGGCCGGTACCTGGGCCGCCACCCCGATCCCATGGCCGACCTGGGTAAGCGACTGGCCACCTGGCCGCCGCTGCGGTTTGTCGACCGGGCGTACCGGGCCGGATTCGGCTGGCTCACCGAACGGATCGGGGTGGGTGGCGCGGTCGCCGTCAACGTACTCGGCGGCGCGATCGCCCTGCTCGGCGTCGGGTACGCGTTGACCTGGGCGGTCGACCGGCTGGTCCGGCACAGCGGGCTGTTGCTGGCCGATCCGCTCATCACGCACTGGGTGTCGGCCCGGCGTACCGCCGCGGCGGTACACGTGGCGACCGAGACGCTGCTGACGCTGCGCGGCACGTTCCTGGTGGCACTCGTCGGGGTGCTCGCGGTCGCGTTGAACTGGCGTTCCCGGGTCTGGCGAATGGACCTGGTCGGCGTGCTGGGCTCGTTCGGGGCGTTCGTCCCGCTCGTGATCATCTCGATCGCGGCGGACTGGGAACGCAGCCCGCACACCACGCCGAGGCCCGGCTTCTTCCCGAACCAGACCGCCATCGTGGCGGCCAGCCTGGGCATGCTCGCCTGGCTGGTGTCCCGGCGATTCGGCTGGCGGATCGCCGTACCGGCATGGACGGCGGCGACCGGGCTGGTGTTCGTGGTCGGTGCCGCCCGGGTCTACGTCGGGTGGAGCTGGCCGAGCGAGGTGGTCGCCTCGACGCTGCTCGGCGGGTTGTGGCTGCTCGTGTTCGTGGTCGCCTGGCACACCAGGGACCGGGTGCGAGCCGGTCCGGCGAGCGCTCCGGGCGCATCCGGGGCCACCCCGGTCGGGGCCAACCGGTAGGGTCGCTTCCGGGTTCTGCGGGGGAGGGCCGATGGTGATGAGCTCAACCAACCGGGGACGGTTCGCCGTGCTGGCGGCCGTCGTCGCCGTCGTGGCACTGGTCGCCGTCGTCGGCGTGGTGGGATACCGGCAGACGTTCCACACCGTCGCCGAGCCGGCCACCTGGGTACCGGCCGCCACCGACAGCACCGCCGTCCCGTCGTCCCCGCCCAGCGACTCGCCGTCCCCGTCGGACAGCCCGTCGCCCAGCCCGAGCCCGACGACCCGGGCCACCCCGACCCGGACGAGAGCGGCCACGACCACCAAGAAGACCGCGAAGCCGGTGCCCTCGCACACCAAGGTGCCGGCCCCGCCACCGGCCGCCCCGCCACCGCCCCCGTCGTGCAGCAAGAGCTACGTCGGCACGGCGGCGCCGCTGTCCCAGGTCGGTGCCGCGCTGGACACCGCGGCGGCGAAGAGCTACCACCCGTACATCAAGGATGTTCCGGAAAAGTCGATCCAGGTCGACCCGGTGCTGCTCAAGGCCGTCGCCTGGCAGGAGAGCGGCTGGCAGTCCAACGTGAAGTCCTGCTACGGGGCGTTCGGCGCCATGCAGGTCATCTCCTCCACCGCGGACTGGATGAACGGCAACTACGGCACCGACTACGACATGCAGACGCTGTCCGGCAACGTCACGCTCGGCGCCGAGTACCTCGCGTGGCTGATCTACTACTTCGGCCACTTCTGCTTCGCCGACGACTACGACATCTCGCACACCAACCCCGACGCCCCGGACCTGCGCGACGCCGTGCTCGCCGCGTACAACCTGGGAATCGGGGAGGTGGACACGTCCGACGGCCTGGTCATCCCGAACCGGGGCTACACCAACGCGGTCGAGGGGCTGATGGTCAGCCAGCCGTGGAACTCCTGACGGAGGTGCGTTCCTGGCGGGCCAGCACCGCTGACGGTCAGGCCGTCGGGGAGCGGTGGCTGTCCAGGTACGCCTCGAAGTGCTCGGCCGGCTGCGGGCGGCCCAGCAGGTAGCCCTGCCCGTACCGGCAGCCTCCGGCCCGTACCAGGTCCAGGTGTGCCTCGTCCTCCAGCCCCTCGGCGACGATCTCCAGGCCGAGCCGGCGACCGAGCCCGACCACCACGTCGATGATCGGCATGCCCAGCTCGGTACGCCCGGGTGCCCCGCGGAGGGACTCCGCGAACAGTCCCCGGTCCACCTTGAGTACGTCGACCGGCAACCGCCGCAGCGAGGCCAGCGGCGTGGAGCCGGTGCCGAACTCCGCCAGGGCCGTGCGCACCCCCAACGTCCGCAGGCCGGTCAACTGCGCGACGGCGCCCGGCAGGTCCGGCACCAGCTCCCGCTCGGTGACCTCCAAGACCAGCAGCTCGGCCGGGATCTGGTAGTCATCGAGGACCCGGGCGACTCGGGCCACGAGGTTGGGTGCCGCCAGCTGGCGGGCGACCAGGTTGACCGACAGCCACAGATTCAGCCCGTCGCGCAGCCAGTCGGCCAGTTGCCGGCATGCCCGGCGGAGCACCCACTCACCGATCTCGTCGATCAGGCCCAGCTTCTCGGCCACCGGGACGAAGTCGGCCGCCGGTACCGTGCCGCGCGTCGGGTGGCGCCAGCACAGCAGCGCCTCGGCTCCGACCGGCGATGAGTCGATGAGGTCGAGGATGGGCTGGAAGACCAGGTCCAGTTCGCCGCGCGCGACGACGCCGGGCAGCTCCTCCTCCAGCGCGAACCGGCGCAACAGGGCAGCCTCCAGCGCCTCGTCGTACCACTCGACACGGCCGTGGCGCAGTTGCCCGGCCCTGCGCAGGGCCAGCTCGGCGCGGGAGAGGGTGTCACCGACGCTGGTCGCCGCGGCCAGCTCCGCCAGGCCGGCGGTGGCGGCCAGCGCAACGCTCGTGCCGGCCACCGGGTACGGCCGGGTCAGCTCGGCGAGTACCCGACTGGCCAGCGCGTACGCGTGCACCGGGTGGTCCGCCGTGGCGACGGCGAACTCGGTGTCCGACAGCCGGGCCGGCCGGTCGGAAGGCCGGACCGCCTGGCGCAGCCGCCGGGCAGCCTCGGCGAGCACGGCGTCGCGACTTCTGCCGTTGCCGGCCCGGGTCAGGCCGTCCAGGCCCACCACCAGGATCGCCCCGGGCTGCCCCGGTACGGCACGCATCGCCGCGATGGTGCGCAGCAACTGGCGCCGGTTCGCCAGCCCGGTGAGCTGGTCGGTGAACGCCATCCGGTGCAGTTCGCGCTCCAGCTCCCGGCGCTCGCCGACGTCGCGCACCTGCACCACGACGGCACCCACCTCGGGTACCGAGCGCTGGTCGCTGACCGTGGACTCGGTCTCGCGCCAGCGCCCGGACCCGTCGCGCAGCCGGGCGGCCAGCAGAGTCGGTGGCACCGCACCGCGCTGCCGCGCCCCGGTCAGCGCGGCCAGCCGGTCCCGTACCGCGGCGGCGTCGTCCGGGTGGACCAGCGAGAGGAACGGGTGGTCCAGCACGTCCCGGTCGAGCAGACCGAACTGGCGGGCGGCGGACGGCGACTGCCAGGTGACCACGAAGTCGTCGTCGAGGACCACGGTGATGTCGGCCGAGCTGGACACCAGCGAGCGGAACCGGGCCTCTTGCCGGGCGATCCGGCGCGCGTACCGGCGGATGTCGCGCACCGCGAAGACCTCCCGTACCGCCAGGACGGCCAGGACGCCGAGGCCGAGGCCCACCGACACCGCGTCGAACGGCCGGTCGCGGGCCACCCGGTACCCGGTCGCGGCCAGGGCGGTGCCGACCGGTACGGCCAGGACCGGGTAGCCGGCGAACCCGGTATCGGTGCGCCCGGCGAGCGACGGGCCGGGGGCCGACCCACCGACCAGCGTGCCGGCCCAGCACAGTACGGGCCCGAACACCAGCGCCAGGGCGGCCACCGGGAGCCAGCCGGCCGGGGCGGCGCCGGCGAACAGCGCCTCGGCGGTGGCCAGGCCGGCGAGCGTCACCGCCGCACCGGCACAGCAGATCAGCACCGCCGGCCGGTACCGGGCGGCGCGCAGGCTGCTGACGGTGGCCAGCGCCAGCCCGGCGCAGCCGAGCAGCGCGGCGCCGACGACGAGCGAGTGGGCACCGCCGTGCGAGCGCACCACCATGAGCCAGGCCGCGTACAGCAGGCAGGCGCCGGTGGCCAGGCCGTCCAGCGCCCGGTACGCCCGGGGCCCCGGTCCGGCCGCCGGACCGGGCAACAGCAGCAACCCGAACAGGAACAGCAGCGTGGCCAGCAGCAGCCCCGCCCCGCCCAGCCGCGCCGCCAACGGATCGGCCAGCGGACGGGCGGCGACCGCGGATCCGGCGGCGACCGCGGCGACCACGGTCGCGCCGGTGGTCAGCAGGCTCGCGCCGAGCAGCCCGGCGGCCCGGGAGCCCGGACCGGCCTGCGGCGCGCGGCTGTGCGCGGCCAGAGCGAAGTAGATCAGCAGGACGGCGTGCGCGGCGGTGGACGCGGCGACGGCGGCGGCCAACGAGGTCATCCGGGGCAGCAGGCTGGTCGTACCCGCGGTGAGCAGTGCGCAACTCAGTGCCGGCGCGACCGGGACCAGCACCCAGGGAACGCGTACGGCGCTGGGCGTCGGGGGTTCGGCAGGCTCAACAGACATCGCGTCGGTTGATCCTTTGCGTGAGGGGGGCGATGGCGGCTTCCATCTATGTCCGAGAACGACACCGGGGCGGTGTGGTTACGGGTACCGCGAGCCGTGCTCGCCTTGGTCCCTCGCACGCAGGTACCCCGGCCGGCCGTACCCGTTCAGCGCCCGGTCGCCTCGCGCAGCGCGGCGAACTCGGCCGACAGCCGGGGCAGCGGGTAGTGGGCGTTGAGGCCGCTCGGGTTCGGCAGTACCCACACCCGGGCACCGGCCAGCGACGCCGGTTGCTCCCCGATGACGGCGTCCGGGGCGCCGAACGCGGTCCGGTACGCGCCGATGCCCAGCACCGCCACCCATCGCGGCCGGTACCGGGCGATCTTCCGGCACAGCATCCGGCCGCCGGCGACCAGTTCGGCGGCGGTGAGTTCGTCGGCGCGCGCGGTCGCGCGGGCCGCCACGTTCGTCACGCCGAGCCCGAGAGCCACCAGTTCGTCCTGTTGCTCGGGGTGCAGTTGGGTGGTGGTGAACCCGCTGCGGTGCAGAGCCGGCCAGAAACGGTTGCCCGGCCGGGCGAAATGCCGGCCGACGGCGGCGGACAGCAGCCCCGGGTTGATGCCGCAGAACAGCACCGTGAGGCCGGCAGCGATCACGTCGGGCAGCGTGCGGCCGGCCGCGGCGGCCAGGTCCTCGGCGGTCAGGGCCGGCCACGCCCGCCGGGTCGCGGGGACGCGTAGGCCCCGAGGGCCCCCGCCGCCACCGGGCTGCGGCTGCGCGCCACGGTGCGGGGTGGCCCCGGCCGGGTCTGCCGGCGTGGCGGGGCGGTCAACCGAACTGTCCATGTGCCACGAGCGTAACCGGCGACGCGCTCACTCCTGGTTACCGGTGGCTAGGCTCGCGTCATGACGAGCCCGAGAGAGGCCACTCCGGACGGCGCCTCAGCCACCGGCCTGGCCGATGAGATGATCAAGTTGGTGTTCGCGTCCGCGCCGATCGGCCCGACGCTGCTCGGTGTCCCCGGGTATGACGACCTCCTGGCCGATCCGTCCGAGGGCGCCGACCGGGAGCTGCGCGCGAAAATGCTCGAGCTGGGGCAGCGCGCCGACCGGCTGGCCGAGTCCACTGTGGATGAAGGCGACGCCGTGACGCTCGCGGTGGTCGCCCAGCAGGCGCGGGCACACGCCGACTGGATCGACGCGCGAGCCGTCGAGTACACGATCAGCGACTTCTTCGCCGCTCCCGCGTCCGGCCTGCTGTCCGTCCTTCCGATGATCACGTATCCGGACGCCCAGCGGGCGGAGGCGTTTCTGACCCGGCTGCGCGCGGTGCCCGGTTTCCTGGACGCCGTAGTGCGCCGCCACCGTGCCGGGCTGGCCGCCGGCCGTACGCCGGTGGCGCACTCGGTGCGTGCCGCGATCGCGCACCTCGACCGGTACCTCGCCGATCCGGGGAACGACCCGCTGCTGCGCCAGCCGGCCCCCGAGGACCACCCGGCGTTCGCCCAGGAGCGCGAGCGGGTGCTGGCCGAGGTCGTGCGGCCGGCGTTCGCGGCGTACCGGGACGTGCTGGCGGCCGAGTTCAGCGCGGCCGGCCGCCCGGAGGAGCGGTCAGGGATCTGCTGGCTGCCCGACGGCGAGGCGATGTACGCCGGGCTGTCCCGCGCCCACACCAGCACCGAGCGCACGCCCGAGGACCTGCACCAGACCGGCCTGGACCTGATCGCCGGGCTGGCCGAGGAGTACCGGGAGCTCGGGTCGAGGGTCTTCGGGGTCACCGGACTGGCGGACATCTTCGAGCGCCTGCGCAACGATCCGGCCCTGCGCTGGCGGGACGGCGACGAACTGCTGGACGCCGCGCGCAGCGCGATCGAACGGGCCGAGGCGGTGGCACCCGCCTGGTTCGGTCGCCTGCCCAGCACCTGGTGCCAGGTGCAA
Source organism: Micromonosporaceae bacterium (assembly GCA_040255525.1). Taxonomy (GTDB): domain Bacteria; phylum Actinomycetota; class Actinomycetes; order Mycobacteriales; family Micromonosporaceae; genus Rugosimonospora. The sequence goes on from JBDZVD010000133.1 coordinate 10,070, forward strand.
CCGGTGCCGCCCGCGGAGGCCCCCGGGCAGCCCGCGGCGTACTACATGCTGCCGTCGCTGGACGGTAAGCGCCCCGGCGTCTACTTCGCCAACACCTACCAGGCACACGAGCGCGGCCGGCAGACGTCCGAGGCGACCGCGTTCCACGAAGCCGTGCCGGGTCACCACTTCCAGCAGGCCATCTCGCTGGAGCTGACCGGCCTGCCGCTGCTGCGCCGGTGCGCCGATGTCAACGCGTACGCCGAGGGCTGGGGCCTGTACTGCGAGCGGCTGGCCGACGAGATGGGGCTCTACTCCGGCGATGTCGACCGGCTGGGCATGCTCACCCTGGACTCGATGCGCGCCGGCCGGCTGGTGGTCGACACCGGCCTGCACAGCAAGGGCTGGTCGCGGCAGCAGGCGATCGACTACCTGATGGCCAACACGCCGATGGCGCCGGTGGAGATCGTGGCCGAGGTGGACCGGTACATCGTGGCGCCGGGCCAGGCACTGTCGTACATGGTGGGCCGGCTGGAGATCCAGCGGCTGCGGGCCGAGGCCGCCCGGACGCTCGGCGACCGGTTCGACATCAAGGCATTCCACGACCTGGTGCTCGGCGGCGGTCCGCTGCCGCTGAGCGTGCTGGACGAGGTGGTCACCCGCTGGGCTCGCGCCTCGGCGTGAACCCGGACCGCCGCCCCGCGGGCGGGCTCGGGCCGGTCGGGGCCGTAGCGGGTCCCGGCCGGCGGCGGCATAGTGAACAGATGACCTCTGCCGGCGGCACCGCCCCGCCCGCCACCGTGGCACAGTTGGCCCAGGCCCTCGCCGGGCAGGGATACCTGGCGGACGAGGGCCTGGCGACCGCGGGTTTCCTGGCGATGCGGCTGGGCCGGCCGCTGTTCCTGGAGGGCGACGCGGGCGTCGGCAAGACGGCGTTCGCGCAGGCGCTGGCGGCGGCGACCGGGGCGCACTTCGTGCGGTTGCAGTGCTACGAGGGGCTGGACGCGTCGCAGGCCCTGTACGACTGGGACTTCCCGCGCCAGTTGCTGCACCTGCGCGCGGTGGAGGCGGCGGCCGCGTCGGGCGACGCCCCGGACAGCTCGGCGCTGGAAGCGAGCCTGTACGACCGGCGGTTCCTCGTCGCCCGTCCACTGCTGCAGGCGCTGGAGCACACCCCGTGCGTCCTGCTGGTCGACGAGATCGACCGGGCCGACGACGAGTTCGAGGCGTTCCTGCTGGAGGTGCTCTCCGACGCCGCGATCACGATTCCGGAGCTGGGCCGGATCGCCGCGGTGTCCCCGCCGGTGGCGGTGCTGACCAGCAACCGCACCCGGGAGGTTCACGACGCGCTCAAGCGCCGGTGCCTGTACCACTGGGTCGAGCACCCGACCTTCGAGCGCGAGGTACAGATCCTGCGCGCCCGGCTGCCGGAGATCACCGAGCGGCTCGCGGTCGGCGTCGCGCGGGCCGCGGCCCGCATGCGGGAGCTGGATCTGCTCAAGCCGCCCGGCGTCGCCGAGTCGCTGGACTGGGCGAGCGCGGTCGCCGCCCTCGGCGCGAACGAACTGGATCCGGACGTCGCGGCGGCCACTCTCGGCGCGGTACTCAAGTACCGCGAGGACGCCGACCGGGTGCGCACCACGGGCGTCGCGGCGCTGGTCGGGGCCTGAGCGTTGGCCGGCCTCGGGGTCACCGGCGCGCTGGTGGGCTTCGCCCGTACGCTGCGCCAGGCCGGCGTGGACGCGGGTGTCGAGCGGGTACAGGCGATGCTGGCCGCGGTCGACGAACTGGGCGTGACCACGGCCCGGGGCGGGTACTGGGCGGGCCGGCTCACGCTCTGCGGCCAGCCCGACGACCTGCCGATCTACGATGCCGCGTTCGCCGCGTACTTCGGTGGCGGCCGGGCGCCGGTGCGCCGGCCGCGGATGGCTCACCCGAGGCCGGCCCAGTTGTCGCTGAGCCTGGGCGCGGGACCGGGTGCGGACGGCGCGGACGAGGCGGACGGCGTGGTGGCGCTGTCGGCCAGCGCCGCGGAGGTACTGCGCCACCGCGACCTGGCCGCGTTGACCGCGGCGGAGCGCGCGGAGGTACGCCGGATGCTGGCGCTGTTGGCTCCCGGTACCGCGACCCGGCCCGGCCGCCGGTACCGGCCGGCCCGGGGCGGCCGGATCGACCCGCCCCGTACCGTGCGGCACCTGCTGCGGCACGCCGGCCAGCCGGTCCGGCTGGCCCACCGGGTACGGCGGGAGCGGCCGCGCCGGCTCGTGCTGCTGCTGGACGTGTCCGGCTCGATGGCGCAGTACTCCGACGCGTTGCTGCGCTTCGGCCACGCCGCGGTGCGGCGGCGGCCCACGCACACCGAGGTGTTCACCCTGGGCACCCGGCTGACCCGGGTGACCCGGGCGCTGCGCCACCGCGATCCGGACGCCGCGCTGCGGGCGGCCGGCGACGCGATCCCGGACTGGCGCGGCGGGACCCGGCTGGCCGACTCGCTGGGCGCGTTCCTCGACCGGTGGGGGCAGCGGGGCACGGCCCGGGGCGCGGTGGTCGTGCTGGGCAGCGACGGGTGGGAGCGGGGCGACCCGGCGCCACTGGCCGCGCAGGTGGCCCGGCTGTCCCGGCTGGCGTACCGGCTGATCTGGGTCAACCCGCACCGGGGCAAGCCGGGGTACGAGCCGGTGGCCGGCGGGATGGCCGCGGCGCTGCCGTACCTGGACGAGTTCGTGGCCGGGCACAGCCTGGCCGCGCTGGAGGAGCTGGTCGAGGTGATCCGGGCGCCCCGGGGCACCGGGTGAAAATTACTCACCAGCCGATCTGCGACCGCCGGCCGCGTTGTGTCATCGCAGCGGCGAGCCAGATGCCCGGAATGCGGTGGTAGACGCCGCGACGCTCGTGGGACGCGGTCTCTTGCGGGAACGCCGGTAACGCTATTGGCTATGGCCAGCGCGCACGGTGACCCGGCGCGCGGCCGGAAGGCGACGGCGCCGGGCCTGCGGGCACGCCTGGCCACGATCCGGTGCGGACGCCCGGATCCCGTCCCGCCCGGGAGGGTTGATGACCCGGATCCAACTCCACGTCGATGGCGTGCGCTACGACGACGATGTCGAGCCACGCACTCTGCTCGTCCACCACCTGCGCGACCGGATCGGGAAGGTCGGCACGGTGGTCGGTTGCGACACCAGTAACTGCGGGGCCTGCACCGTGCTGCTGGACGGCGTCTCGGTGAAAAGCTGCTCGGTGCTGGCCGCCCAGGCCGACGGCAAGGCGGTCACCACGATCGAGGGTCTGGCCGGACCGGGCGGGCAACTGCATCCGGTGCAGCGCGCGTTCCATGAGCGGCACGCGTTGCAGTGCGGGTTCTGCACCCCGGGCATGATCATGGCGTCGGTCTCCCTGCTCGCCGACAACCCCGACCCGAGCGACGCCGAGATCCGCGAGGGCCTGGAGGGGAACCTGTGCCGCTGCACGGGGTACCAGAACATCGTCCGCGCGGTCCACGACGCCGCCGCGTCGCTCGCCGACGGTACCGGTGCGGCGCACCCGCAGGTGCCGGCACAGGCCGTACCGGAGCAGCGGGAGGTGGCGGTATGACGGTCACCGCGCAACCACCGGCCGCCGAGGTCGGGGCGGCCCGCAGGCGCAAGGAGGACGCGCGGCTGATCACCGGGCAGACCATGTGGACGGAGAACATCGTCCTGCCCGGGATGCTGCACCTGGCCATCCTGCGCAGCCCGCTCGGGCACGCCCGGATCACCCACATCGACACCGCCCCGGCCCTGCGCGAACCGAACGTGGTCGCCGCGTTCAGCGGTCGCGACGTGGCCGACGTCCAGGGCAGCCTGCCGTGCGCCTGGCCGGTCACCGCCGACCTGGTCATGCCGGCGCACCCGCCGCTGGCCGTCGACGAGGTGTGCCACACCGGCGAGGCGGTCGCCGCGGTGGTGGCCCGGGACCGGGCCAGCGCGGTGGACGCGCTGACCGCGATCGAGGTCGACTACGAGCCGCTGCCGGTGGTGCTGGACATGGAGGAGGCGCTGGCCGACGGCGCCGCGCTGGTGCACAGCGACCAGGCCACGAACAAGGCGTACACCTGGGTCTTCGACTCCGCCGAGGCCGGCACCGGCGCGGCGGTGGGCGAGGCGGCGGCGGGCGCCGAGGTGGTGATCCGGCGCCGGTATCGCCAGCAGCGGCTGATCCCGGCGTTCATGGAGCCGCGCAGCGTGGTGGCGGACGCGACCGGCGACCAGGTCACCCTCTGGTCGGCGACCCAGATCCCGCACGTGCTGCGTTTCCTGCTGGCCGTCGGCACCGGTACGCCCGAGCACCGCGTCCGGGTCGTCGCACCGGACGTGGGCGGCGGGTTCGGCGGCAAGCTCCAGGTCACGCCCGAAGAGATCATCACGTACCTGGCCTCGAAGCGGGCCGGCCGCCCGGTGAAGTACACCGAGACCCGCTCGGACAGCCTGCTGTCGGCGCACCACGGGCGTGACATGATCCAGGACGTCGAGCTGTCCGCGCGCCGTGACGGTACGGTCCTCGGCCTGAGCGTGCGGCTGACCGCGAACATGGGCGCGTACCTGGGGCTGGTCGGGCCGGGGGTGCCGATCCTGGGCGCGTTCATGTACAACGCCATCTACAAGTTCCCGGCGTACCGCTTCGAGTGCACCGGCGTGTTCACCAACACCACGTTCACCGACGCGTACCGCGGAGCCGGCCGGCCCGAGGCGACGTACGCGATCGAACGCGTCATGGACGAGCTGGCCGTCGAGGTGGGACTGGACCCGCTGGAGGTCCGGCGGCGCAACTGGATCCGGCACGAGGAGTTCCCGTTCACCACGGTGGCCGGGCTGACCTACGACTCCGGCAACTACGAGGCCGCCACCGACCGGGCGAAGCAGCTGCTGGGCTACGACGAGCTGCGCCGCGAGCAGGAGACCCGGAGGGCCTCCGGTGACCCTGTGCAACTGGGCATCGGGGTGTCGACGTACACCGAGATGTGCGGCCTGGCGCCCTCGCGGGTGCTGGGCAGCCTGCGGTACGGCGCCGGCGGCTGGGAGAGCGCGAGCATCCGGGTACTGCCGACCGGCAAGGTTGAGGTGGTCACCGGCAGCTCCCCGCACGGCCAGGGGCACGAGACGGCGTGGAGCCAGATCGTGGCCGACCAGCTCGGGGTCGCGTTCGAGGACGTCGAGGTGCTGCACGGCGACACCCGCACCGCGTACAAGGGAATGGACACCTACGGCTCGCGATCCCTGGCGGTCGGCGGGTTCGCGCTCGTCAACGCGTGCAAGAAAGTCATCGACAAGGCGAAGCCTGTGGCCGCGCACCTGCTGGAGTGCGACGTGTCGGACGTGGAGTTCACCGACGGCGCGTTCCGGGTGCGGGGCACGCCGGACGGCGGCCGGTCGCTGGCCGACTGCGCGCTGGCCGTGTTCGCCGCGCACGACCTGCCCGAGGGGGTCGAGCCGACGCTGGACGCGGACGACGTGTACGACCCGGTCAACTTCTCCTTCCCGCACGGGACCCACCTGTGCGCGGTCGAGGTGGACACCGAGACCGGCAAGGTGTCGATCCGCGCGTACGTGGCGGTGGACGACGTGGGCCGGGTGGTCAACCCGATGATCGTGGAGGGCCAGGTGCACGGCGGGGTGGCGCAGGGCGTGGCCCAGGCGCTGTTCGAGGAGGCCGTGTACGACGCGGACGGCAACCTGCTCACCGGTACGTTCGTGGACTACACGCCGCCGAGCTCGGCGGACCTGCCGGACATCGTCTCCGACCGCACCGAGACGCCGGCACCGGACCATCCACTGGGCACGAAGGGCGTCGGCGAGGCGGGCACGATCGCCTCGACGCCGGCCGTCGTCAACGCCGTCGTGGACGCGCTGCGGCCGTACGGGGTCGACGACGTACCCATGCCCTGCACGCCCGAGCGCGTCTGGCAGGCGATCCGGAATGGAGGTGGCCGCTCGTGATCCCGGTATCCTTCGACTACCAGCGTCCATCCACAGTGGACGAAGCGATCCAGGCCCTGTCCGCTGCCGGGGACGACGGCAAGGTCCTGGCCGGCGGCCAGAGCCTGATCCCGATGCTGCGGCTGCGGCTGTCCGCCCCGGCCGTGCTCGTCGACCTGGCCGGCATCGCCGACCTGCGGGGCGTCCGGGAGGACGGCGACGGGCTGCTCATCGGCGCGATGACCCGGCACGCCGACGTGCTGGCCGACCCGCTCGTCCGGCGGTACGTGCCGCTGCTGGCGCAGGCCACCGCCACGGTCGCCGACCGTCAGGTGCGCCACCTGGGCACGCTCGGCGGCTCGCTCGCGCACGCCGACCCGGCGGGAGACCTGCCCGCCGTGGCGGTCGCGCTCGACGCCACGATGGAGATCGCCGGTCCGGACGGGCGGCGCAGCGTGCCCGCCGGCGACTTCTTCGTCGACTACCTGACCACCGCGCTCGGCCCGGCCGATGTGCTGGTCGGCGTGCGGTTTGCCAGCCACGAGGGCTGGGGTACGCACTACGAGAAGTTCCAGCGGATGGCCCAGGCGTGGGCGCTGGTCGGCGTGGCGGCAACGGTACGCCGGGAGAACGGCACCATCGCGGCGGCCCGGGTGGCGCTGACGAACATGGGTCCGGTACCGGTGCGGGCGCGCGCCGTCGAGGACGCGCTGACCGGAGCGGACGCGGGTGCGGACGCGATCGCGGCGGCGGCGGCGCTGGCCGGCGACGGTACCCGGCCGGCGAGCGACCTGGCCGCGTCGGCGGAGTACCGTGCCCACCTGGCCGCGGTGCTCACCGGTCGGGCGGTCTCGGCGGCGGCCGGCGTCGGCTGACTGCCCCTCCCCGGGCTGCGGGCGGGCCGCCGGATCCCGGGATCCGGCGGCCCACCCGGGTAGCGCCCCGCCAGGTGTCAGGTGGTCAGCCGGTCACTGGGACGGCTGGGGGGTATGGCAGTTCACCTTGGGGTTGACGCCCACGTAGTTCAGCGGCCCGGCGAGGATGTTCAGGACCGCGTTGGTGGCCCGGGGGCAGTGGGGCGGCGACCGGACCCGCCACCGCCGATGTTGACAGCTCGTCTACTTGATGTGAGGGTGCCCGAGCACCCACTATTTGCGGGTGCGAATCCGTCACATGCCCACCGCTCAGGTCAAATGCAGGAACATCGGCCTCACCGGAGCCGGGAGGGCTGGCCTTCTGCGCGCCGTCGTCGTGCTCGCCGCCGCGCTCGGTGGCGCCGTTGCCGGCGGGCCGGCGTACGCCGCGACCGGGACGGATCCGACGCTGACCGGCAGCACGAGCGGAAGCCCCAACCAGAACCTCGCGATGATCTTCCGGTGGCAGAAGCCCTCGCACACCGCGACGGAGTCGTGCGGAGGCCCGGTCGGCTTCACTTTCGACAGTTGGCCGCTGCGCTCGGTGGACCCGACGGATCAGGGGTTGACCTGCGCGGCCAGCTACTTCGGGCCGCCGCCGCTGCTCGACCGCGCACCGGGCAGGCACACCGTGCGGGCCGCGCCCGATGCCGCCGGGGTGCCGGCCCGCAGCGCCACGTACACGATCGTCGCGACGGCCCGCAGCGCCTCCCCGACCGGCCGGGCCTCCTCGACGGCCCAGTCCAGTCCGACCGCCGGCGCCGGCCCGACGAAGACGGCCCGGGCCAGGACCGCGCCGGGGTCCGCCGGCTCCCCGGCGCCGGCACCGACCGTGATGCCGTCGGATCCGGGCGCCGCCGCCTCGCCGGCGGCGAGCACCGCGCCGACGGTCCTGGTGGGCGGCCCGGGGTCCGTGAGCCCGGGCGGGGGAGGGGCGCTGGCGTGGCTGCTGGTGCTCCTCGGCGTGCTGGGCCTGGCAGCTACCGCGGCGCTGACCGCGGTCGTCGTGCGCCGTTCGCGGCAGGTTGAGGTCGAGGACCTCTGACTCGCGACGGGTCGTGTCGCTTCCCTTGCCGGAGCGGTCGCGGCATTCGAGGCCATCGGGAAGGCAGGGCTCAGGAATTTCGCCACCGGATGAGGGACGCGAGCACGATGACGTTGTCCAGGTAGGAGCCGGC
>JBDZVD010000257.1:0-3306 GCA_040255525.1 Micromonosporaceae bacterium
CTGCACCTTCACTCCTTCGAGCCGACTATATCGACGCGAAGCTGCGGAACGCAGGTTAAGGGCCAGCGCAGTAACGCCGGTTTGTGGTGGTGCGCTACGACGGGCGGCCATGTGGGGTTCGAGTCGTGGTTGGAGCGGGATCATCTGACGCTTTTGGATTTCGACCAGGTGGTGGTGGGGATAGCGTCGCAGCCGTTCTGGCTGTTCTGGCAGGGCGAGGAGCGGCGGCGTTCGCATGCTCCGGATTTCTTCGCTCGCCGTGCGGATGGCACTGGCGTGGTGATTGATGTGCGCCCGCAGGGACGGGTGCGAGCGCGTGATGCTGCGGCGTTCGCCGCGACGAGGCGGGCTTGTTCGGCGGTGGGCTGGGACTATCGCCTGGTCCATGAGCCGGAGCCGGTCCGGATGGCGAACCTGCGGTGGCTGGCAGGGTATCGGCATCCGCGGTGCCGGCGTGATGCGGTGGTGGCGGCGGCCGCGGAGGTGTTCGGCGAGCCGTTGGCGTTGATGGACGGCGTGGCCCAGTTGGGTGACCCGCTGGGCGTGCTGCCGACGGTGTTTCACCTGTTGTGGTGCGGGCGGCTGGAGACCGACCTGGCGGTGCCGTTGTCGGAGCTGTCGCTGGTGGCGGCGGTGGTCCGGTGAACGCGGGACGGTCGGTGCTGGAGGTGGGCGATCGGGTGTTGTTCGATGGCCTGCCGGTCACGGTCGCCGGCTATGAAGGCACCCGGGTGCGGCTGGCCAGCGACGACGGGAACGCGCAGGTGGTGCTCTTGGGCCATCTGCTGGCCTCGCCTGGCTTCGAGGTGTTGACGGGTGCTGCGCCGGCGCTGCGGCTGGATCCGATGGGATTGCTCGACAGCCTGCCGGAGCAGGTCCTGGCGCAGGCTCGGCAGTGGCAACGGCACGTCGTGGAGGTTGAGAGCGGCGTGGCCCCGGATGCGCCCGCAGGCAGCACGCCGACAGAGTGCTTCGACCCGGCTCGGCGCACGATCGCGCAGCGAGACGCCGCCAAGGCTGCCCAGCTGACCGCTGCTGGGCAGCCGACGAGCGCCGCCACCGTCAAACGGATGCGGCTGCGTTACCGGGCGCAAGGGCTGTGGGGGCTGGTTGATCAGCGGCTGGTTCGCACCTCCAGCCCTTATGGGCGTGTGGATGCCCGGGTGGTGGCGGCCCTCGCCGCGACGGTTGGGGCCGAGACGCCGCGATCGACGGGCACGCGTACTCGGCTGCGTCGGCGGGTCGAGCAGTTGCTGGCCGAGGAGTACGGGCGGGGGCGGTGCCGATGCCGCCGTCGACCACGTTCTACCGGCTGGTGCAGACCATGACGGTCGGCCGGCACACCTTCGGGGAGGCGACCAGCCGTCGCACCCGGGCCAACCGGCCGCCGCAGCCGTTCACGCACAGTTTCGCGGTGCGCCCTGGCGAGATCGTGCAGATCGACACCACCCCGCTGGATGTCATGGCATTGCTGGGCGACGGAGTCCCGGGCCGGGTCGAGTTGACGATGATGGTCGATGTCGCAACCCGCACGATCTGCGCGGCGGTGTTACGGCCGGCGGGCACCAAGGCCGTCGATGCGGCGCTGCTGCTGGCTCGCACGCTGGTCCCGGAACCGATGCGGCCAGGGTGGGCGGACGGTCTGCGCATGGCCCGCTCCCGCATCCCCTACCGTCGGCTGTTGAGCTTCGACGCGCGGCTGGAGGGGGCGGCGGCTCGCCCGGTCATCGTCCCGGAGACGATCGTGACCGATCAGGGCGCCGTGTTCATCTCCGCGACTTTCGTGGATGCCTGCGCACGCTTGGGCATTTCGGTGCAGCCGGCGCACCCGGGAACCCCGACTGACAAGCCATCGTCGAGCGCACCTTCCTGTCGATCCGCACGTTGTTCGCTCAGCACGTGGCCGGCTATCTGGGTCCGAACGTCACCCGCCGCGGGACAGCGGCCGAGACCGAGGCGGTGTGGTCGCTGGCGCAGCTGCAGGATTTGCTGGACGAGTGGATCATCGTCGGGTGGCAGTCCCGGCCGCACGAGGGTCTTCGCGACCCGGAGGCCGGCGCACGCGTGCTGTCGCCGAACGAGATGTTCGCCGCGGCGCTGGCCGCGGCCGGCTACGTCATCATGCCTCTGACCGGCGTCGACTACCTTGAGTTGCTGCCCGTCGAGTGGCGCACCATCGGCGACAACGGCATCCAGATCGACTATCGCACCTATGACGACGAGGTCCTCAACCCGCACCGGCATCAGCCGTCCGGGGTGATCGGCAAGGGTCGGCGCTGGGAGGTTCACTACGACCCCTACGACCTGTCGCACGTGTTCGTACGCAATCATCGCGATGGCGGCTGGCTGACCGCGACCTGGACGCATCTTCCCATGGTCGGCGCTCCGTTCGCCGACTTTACTTGGCGGGCCGCCCGGCAGATCGTCGCCCAACGCGGCGGCGACGACACCGATGAAACGGCCATCGCCCGCGCCCTGGACAACCTGCTCACCCGGGCCGGGAACGGCCCCGAGGGTGATCTTCGGCAGCGGCGGGTGGCCGCACGCACCCGCGCTGCCGCTCGGCCGGCGCTGCCTGCCGTCGAGGAGCCCGACGAGGACCGGCCCGACATCGAGGACGACACCGGCAATGACGACGGATGTCGCTGACCCGCCCGCGCATGAACCGTCGACCACCAAAGAGGGCTGGGCAGCCTTCGTCGACCAGCAGCCGTCCCGGATCGACCTGCTGCCAGCAGACCAGTGGCGGGCGCTCGACGAGACCACCCAGGAGGCATACGACCAGACGCGGCTCGCCCACCACGCCCGGCTCATCGTGGTCGCCACCCCTACCGTCGACCAGATCGTCAAGACCGGCCGCCGGTTGGTCGTTCTCAACAGCGGCACCGACACCGCGCGCCGGGGCATGATCGTGACCGGCGACTCCGGGACCGGTAAGAGCACCGCGATCAAGCAGCTCGGCAAACACCACGAGCTGCTGGCCCGACGCCGGCGCACCACCCGCGGCCCGTTCATGCCGGTCGTCTACGTCACCGTCCCGCCCGCGGCCACGCCGAAGGTCCTCGCCGCCGAGTTCGCCCGGTTCCTCGGCCTGCCCCTGCCTCGCACCCTCAACCAGGTCAGCATCACCAACGCCGTCTGCGACGTGCTCTGCCAGCTCGGCACCGACATGGTGCTGGTCGATGAAATCCACAATCTCAACCTCGCCACCCGCGGCGGCGCTGAGAGTTCTGACCAGCTCAAGTACCTGGCCAACGATTATCTTGAGCTCGCAAAACGATCAACGCTGTGACCTCGACCTCTGTG
>JBDZVD010000258.1:0-3237 GCA_040255525.1 Micromonosporaceae bacterium
CGGTCCCGCCCCCGGCGGACCGGCCTCCGCGCCGCCGGTGTCCGCGCCGCCGGTGTCCGCGCCGCCGGCCTCCGCGGTGCCCGGGTCCGCCGGGTCGGGCGCTGTGCCGGCCCCCGGGCCGCCGCGCGGTGCGGCGGGGATGCGCGGAATCCTCTTCCTGGGCCTGCTCGTGTTCTGCTGCCTGGTCGGCGAGGGGGCCGCCGCCGACTGGGGGAGCGTGTACCTGCGCGACAGCCTGGGCAGCAGCCCGGGGTTCGCGGCCTGGGCCTACGCCGCGTTCTCCGTCGCCATGATGGCCGGCCGGCTCGTCGGCGACCGGCTCGCCGCGCGGCTGGGGCCGGTCCTGCTGGTGCGGATCAGCGGCGCGCTGGCCGCCGCCGGGTTGGCGGCCGGGCTGGCCGTCGACCGCCCGGCCGCGGGGGTGGTCGGGTTCGGGCTCCTGGGCGCCGGCCTGTCCTGCATCGCGCCACAGGTGTTCTCCTCCGCCGGCAACCGCAACCCGACCCGCGCCGGTCAGGCCATCGCGCGGGTGGCGGGGCTGGGTTTCCTCGGTTTCGTGGTCGGCCCGGTCGTGATCGGCGGCACCGCCCAGCTGGTCGGCCTGCCCCGCGCGCTGGGCATTCCGGCGGTACTGGCGCTGGCTGTCGCGGCCGCGGCGCCGGCGCTACGGCCCCGACCGGTCACCTGAGCCGGGCGGCCCGGCGTCGGGGCGACAGGACGGGGCCCGGCGCCGGGAGCGCGCCGAGGACAGGGGCCTAGAGTCCGCGGCGCGCGAGCCGGTCGACCCGGCGCAGGGCGTCCGGCAGCCGGTACGGGCCGGCCATCGCCTGGACCAGTTGCGCGGCCTCGGCGCGCCCGAGCCCCACGGCGGTGACGTAGAGCGGGCGGGCGGCGGTGCCGCGGCGCACCGGTACCGCATGCGTGGCGGTGCGGAACGCGGTCTTGGCGACTCCGATCACCGGTACCCCGAACCGGGCATGGGCGTGTGCTCCCAGTCCGGGTGCGCCGAACGGGTCCAGGTCGACGTACCCGTCGACGACGAGCAGGTCGATCGGGCCGGCCTCGGCCAGTACCGCGGCGAGCGCGGGCAGCTCCCGGGTGTAGAACTGCCCGGCACGGTACGCGGCGACCTCGGCCAGCCCCGCGACGTGCTCGGCGACGACGCGGGCGAACCGTGCGTCCCCGGCCAGTACCGCGGCGGCCCGCGCGCCGCCCTCCACCGGATAGTGCACGTCCACGGCGGCGTACCGGCCGGCCCGGCGGATCGGGTCGGAGGTCACCGCCGGGACGCCACCGCCTCCGCGTGGCGCTCGCGCAGCCGGGTGCGGACCTCGTCGGGGCTGTACGCGCGGCGGCGCCGCTCGGCCCGGACGATCACGACACCGGTCGCGGCGACCCCGACGAACGCGGCCAGACCGGCTACCTTCCACCAACGCATGTGAATAGGCTACGTGCCGTGTCCATCAGCCTTGACGAGGCGGTAGACCTGACCCGGACCGGCGACGTCTGGCTGTTCCGGGGGCGTACGGTGCCCGACCGGGCCATCCAGATCACCACGAACAGCCCGGTCAACCACGTCGGCATGGCGGTCGTCCTGGACGACATGCCGGCGCTGATGTGGCACGCCGAGTTGGGCAGGTCGCTGCCGGACGTGTGGTCGGGTGCCCACCAGCGCGGCGTGCAGCTGCACGACCTGCGGGACGCGGTGGTCGTCTGGGCCACCCGGTACGGCCAGCGGGCCTGGCTGCGCCAGCTTGACCGGCCGGTGACCCGGGAGATGGAGGACGCCCTGCTGCGTACCGTCGCCCGGCTGGACGGCACTCCGTTCCCGTCCACGGCGCGGCTGGCCGGCCGGTGGATCCGGGGTCGGCTGCCGGTGCTGACCAGGCGGGAGACCGGCCTGGAAACGGCGTACTGCGCCGAGGTGGTGGCGGTCAGCTACGAGGCGATGGGCTTGCTGCCGCCGGGACGGCGGGCGAGCTGGTACGACCCGGGGCGGTTCTGGAGCGGCGACGACCTGGTGTTGACGTCCGGTGCCCGGCTCGGTGGCGAGATCGCGGTGGACATCCCGCCGGACGCCGCGGTGACCCGGCGGAAGAAATCCGGGACGGAACCGGTTGAATGATCTTGTGATCGACGTACCTCTCTCCGTACTTGACCTTGCCCCGGTGGCCGCGTCCGGATCCGCCGGTGAGGCGCTGCGGCACACCACGGCGCTCGCCGTGCGCGCCGAGCAGCTCGGCTACCGGCGGTTCTGGGTGGCTGAGCACCACAACATGCCGGCCATCGCCAGCTCCTCCCCAGCGGTCCTGATCGCCCACCTCGCCGCGGCGACCTCGACGATGCGGGTCGGCTCCGGCGGCGTGATGCTGCCCAACCACGCGCCCCTGGTGGTCGCCGAGCAGTTCGGCACCCTGGAAGCCCTGCACCCCGGCCGCGTCGACCTGGGCATCGGCCGGGCGCCCGGCACCGACCAGGTGACCGCGCTGGCGCTGCGCCGCACGATGGAGGGGCTGTCCGCCGAGGCGTTCCCGCAGGAGCTGGCCGACCTGATCAGCTACTTCACCGGAGACCAGCCGCGGCTGCGGATCACCGCGACCCCGGGCCTGGGTGACATGCCGGCGATCTGGCTGCTCGGGTCGAGCGGGTTCAGCGCTCAACTGGCCGGGATGCTGGGCCTGCCGTTCAGTTTCGCGCACCACTTCAGCTCGGCGAACACCCTGCCCGCGCTGGCCCTGTACCGGCAGCACTTCCGGCCCTCGCCGTGGCTGGACAAGCCGTACGCGATGGTCGCGGTGAACGCCGTCTGCGCGGAGGACGACGAGCGGGCCGAGTACCTGGCCGGGCCGGCGATGCTGTCCTTCCTGCGGATGCGTACCGGTCGCCCGCAGCCGCTGGCAACGCCCGAGGAGGCGGCCCGGTACCCGTACACGGATCAGGAGCGGGTGATCGCGCGCCAGCGGTTCGAGGGCCAGGCGCTGGGCTCGCCGGAGACCGTGGCGCGCCAGCTCACCGAGCTGCGTGAGCGCACCGGCGCCGACGAGCTGATGCTGACCACGATGGTCTACGACATCGACGACCGGATCCGGTCGTTCGAGTTGATCGCGCAGCGGCTGGCTCCCTCCTCCTGACCGGTTCCCGCCGCGCCCGGCGGCCCGCCGGTCGAGCGCCGGCTGAGCCGCCCGGCGCCGGCTGAGCCGGGCCGAGCCGGCTGCGCGGCCGGGCCGAGCCGAGCCG
>JBDZVD010000134.1:0-17700 GCA_040255525.1 Micromonosporaceae bacterium
CAGCGCCGATGGTACTGCATCCGGGAGGGTGTGGGAGAGTAGGACGCCGCCGGACTTCTTCCCTTCAGGGGCACCTCATCGAGGTGCCCCTGAAGTGTTTTCGGTCGACGGAGTCGAAACCCGGAGCAGATCAATGGGAAAAGCGCACGCTCTACTTCCGGTGCTCCACCGCGCTGCGGACCTGACGGATCAGCGTGGCGGACTCATCGACGGAGCGGCCCGGAAACAGCGCCACCGCGACGCTCCCGTTGTCCGCCCAGCCGCAGGCCGTCATCGGTCCGCCGTCGCCGTTGCTCGTGCCGCACTTCGTCGCCCCGCCCAGTGGTCCGGACGGCACGTCGTGCAGGCCGGTGATCGAACCGCTGCTGTCGTCGAGCAGGCCCAGCGCCGTACCCAACTCCTTGCCCGGCGAGCTGAAGCTGCCCGTACCACCGAACAGCAGCACGACACGGGTCTTGTCGGCCGGGTCGCTGTACACCGCGCCTGTCGTGGACCGCAGCGCGATGTCGGCGCCGAGCGCGTTGCGCAGGTAGTCGGCCGTCTGGGTGGCGTCGGCCGCGGTGTCGTGGCGCAGGGTCCCGATGGTCGCCGGCGTGCTCAGGGTGCTGCCGGAGTGGTGCCGCCGCCAGTCCAGTACGCCGAGCGTGGCCACAGCCGCGACGAACACGGCCCCGGCCGTACCGGCAGTGATCCATCGGCGGCGGTGCGACGGTCGCGAAGATCCCGTGGCCTCGTCCTGGTAGACGGGTTCCAGAAGCGGCAGGTCCGACACTCGTACTCCCTTGGACTGGTCGGTCGGAGCATAACAACGGGCGCCCGTAAACTCGGTGCGTGACGACAAGACGGCAACCTTCGGGTGAGACGCCACAGTCGAGCGGCCACGCCTCGGCAGGCACCGATCTGCCCGCCCAGTACCAGCCCGGGGCGGTTGAGCAGTCGCGGTATGAACGCTGGGTGTCGGCCGGGTACTTCAAGGCCGATCCGACCAGCGACCGGCCACCCTTCTCGATCGTGATCCCGCCGCCGAACGTGACCGGATCCCTGCACATCGGGCACGCCCTGGACCACACGATCCAGGACGCGCTCGTGCGCCGGCGGCGGATGCAGGGCTACGAGACGCTGTGGCTGCCCGGCATGGACCACGCCGGGATCGCCACCCAGAATGTGGTCGAGCGCCAGCTCGCCGGCCAGGGGGCCAGCCGGCACGACCTGGGCCGCGAGGCGTTCGTGGAGAAGGTCTGGGAGTGGAAGAACACCTCCGGGGGCTCGATCCTGGGACAGATGCGCCGGCTGGGCGACTCGGTCGACTGGTCGCGCGAGCGGTTCACGATGGACGAGGGCCTGTCCCGGGCCGTACAGACGATCTTCAAGCGGCTGTACGACGACGGGCTGATCTACCGCGCCGAGCGGATCATCAACTGGTGCCCGCGGTGCCTCACCGCACTGTCCGACATCGAGGTCGAGCACACCGAGGACGAGGGTGAGCTGGTCTCCATCCGGTACAGCGACGAGATAGTGGTCGCCACCACCCGGGCCGAGACGATGCTCGGCGACACCGCGGTCGCGGTGCACCCGGACGATGAGCGGTACCGCCACCTGGTCGGTACCGAGGTGACGCTGCCGCTGACCGGCCGCCGGATCCCGGTGGTGGCCGACGCGCACGTGGACCCCTCGTTCGGCACCGGGGCGGTCAAGGTGACCCCGGCCCACGACCCCAACGACTTCGAGATCGGCCAGCGGCACAACCTGCCCAGCATCACGATGATGGACGAGCGCGGCGTGATCACCACGCACGGCCCGTTCGAGGGGCTGGACCGGTTCGAGGCCCGGCCGGCGGTTGTCGAGGCGCTGCGCGAAGAGGGGCGGATCGTCGCCGAGCGCCGCCCGTACCTGCACTCGGTCGGGCACTGTTCGCGCTGCGGCACCACGGTGGAGCCCCGGCTGTCGCTGCAGTGGTTCGTCAACACCGGGCCGCTGGCCAAGGTGGCCGGCGACGCGGTGCGCGACGGGCGCGTGCGGTTCGAGCCGGCCGAGCTGTCCAAGCGGTACTTCGCCTGGGTCGACAACATGCACGACTGGTGCATCTCGCGGCAGTTGTGGTGGGGCCACCGGATCCCGGTCTGGTACGGGCCGGCCGGCGAGGTGGTCTGCGTCGGGCCGGACGACCAGCCGCCCGGCGGAGAAGGCTGGCGGCAGGACGAGGACGTGCTCGACACCTGGTTCTCCTCGGCCCTGTGGCCGTTCTCCACGCTGGGCTGGCCGACCGACACTCCGGAACTGCACCGGTTCTACCCGACCAGCGTGCTGGTCACCGGGTACGACATCCTGTTCTTCTGGGTGGCCCGGATGATGATGTTCGGCCTGTACGCGATGGAGGGCCGGCAGCCCTTCGATGTCGTCGCGTTGCACGGCATGGTCCGCGACCAGTACGGCAAGAAGATGTCGAAGTCGTTCGGCAACGTGGTCGACCCGTTGGACTGGATCGAGCGGTTCGGCGCCGACGCCACCCGGTTCACCCTGGCCCGCGGCGCCAACCCGGGCGCCGACGTGCCGGTGTCGGAGGAGTGGACGCAGGGCTCCCGCAACTTCTGCAACAAGCTGTGGAACGCGACCCGCTTCGCGCTGATGAACGGCGCGCGGGCCGACGGCCCGCTGCCGCCGGCCGAGCGGCTGTCCACGGTGGACCGGTGGATCCTGTCCCGCCTCCAGCACGTGGTGCAGGAGGTCGACGAGCAGTTCGAGCGGTACGAGTTCGCCAAGATCTGCGACACGCTCTACCACTTCGCGTGGGACGACGTGTGCGACTGGTACCTGGAGCTGACCAAGCCGGTCATCGGTGCGGACCAGAACACCCAGCGGGTGCTCGGCCACGTGCTGGATCAGGTACTACGCCTGCTGCACCCGATCATCCCGTTCGTGACCGAGGAGCTGTGGCTCGCGCTCAACGGGGTGGCCGGCGAGACCGGCCGGGACCGGTCGATCGACGGGCCTGCGTCCATCGTGATCGCCGAGTGGCCGGCGCCGGACAAGTCCTACCTGGACGACGCCGCCGAGGCGGAGATCACGAGCCTGCAGAAGGTGGTCACCGAGGTCCGCCGGTTCCGGTCCGACCAGGGTCTCAAGCCGGGGCAGCGAGTCGCCGCCCGGCTGTCCGGCCTGCCCGCCCTCGGTCTGGCTCCGCACGAGCCGCTGATCCGCGCGCTGGTCCGGCTCGACGAGGACGGCGGCGACTTCACCGCTACCGCGACGCTGCCCATCACCGGCGGCGTGACGGTGGAGCTGGACACCCGGGGCGCGATCGATGTCGCCGCCGAGCGGGCCCGGCTGGAGAAGGACCGCGCGGCCGCCGAGAAGGAGCGGGCCGGAGCCGAGGCGAAACTCAGCAACGCGGAGTTTCTCGCCAAGGCACCGGAGCAGGTGGTTGCCAAGATCAAGGCTCGGCTCGCCGCGGCCGAGGCGGAGCTGGCGCGGACCAACGCGGCGCTGGTGGCTCTCGCCGGTACGGGCGTGACGACCGGGCAGCCGGGGGTGCAGTCATGACAGCGGGTACCGCCGACCGGGGCGGTACCGCATGAGCGAGGAGTTCGACCGGGTCAACGCCGAGTTGGAGGCGCGCGGCTTCACCCGGATGGTCTTCGACCTCGGCCGGATCGAGTCGCTGCTGGACCTGCTCGGCAGCCCGCAGCGGGCGTACCCGTCGATCCACATCACGGGTACGAACGGCAAAACCTCCACCGCCCGGATGATCGATTCCCTGCTGCGGGCGCACGGGCTGCGCACCGGCCGGTACACGAGCCCGCACCTGGAGACGGTACGGGAACGGATCTCGATCGAGGGCGAGCCGATCGGCGAACAGCGCTTCGTCGAGGTGTACCGCGAGGTCCAGCCGCTGGCCGAACTGGTCGACACGAAGGTCGGCGAGCGGCTGACCTACTTCGACATGACCACCTCGATGGCGTTCGCGGCGTTCGCCGACGCGCCGGTCGACGTGGCCGTCGTCGAGGTGGGGCTGGGCGGCGCGGAGGACTCGACGAACGTGCTGCACGCGCAGACCTGTGTGATCACGCCGATCGGGTTGGACCACACGGAGTGGCTCGGCGACACGCTGACCGACATCGCCACCGCGAAGTCCGGCATCATCCACGAGGGCGCCACGCTGATCCTGGCGGCGCAGCAGGACGAGGCGGCGGTGCCGATCCTGGAGCGCTGCGTCGAGGTCGGCGCCACGGTGGCCCGGGAGGGCGCCCAGTTCGGGGTGCTGCGGCGCGAACTGGCGGTCGGCGGCCAGCTGCTGACGATCCAGGGCTTGGGCGGCATCTACGAGGACGTGTTCGTTCCGCTGCACGGCGCGCACCAGGCGCAGAACGCCGCCGTGGCGCTGGCCGCGGTGGAGGCGTTCCTGGGCGCTCCAGCCGCCCGGGCGCTGGACGGCGAGAACGTACGGGCCGGGTTCGCCGGCGCGACGTCGCCCGGCCGGCTGGAGCGGGTACGGACGTCGCCGACCGTCCTGCTGGACGCCGCGCACAACCCGCACGGGATGGCCGCGACGGTCGCCGCGTTGCAGGAGGAGTTCGCCTTCCGCCGGCTGGTCGCGGTCGTGGCGATGGCGGCGGACAAGGACGTGGCGGGCACGCTGGAGCTGCTGGAGCCGGTCGTGGACGCGATCGTGGTGACCCGCAACAGCTCGACCCGGGCGATGCAGCCGGCGCGGCTGGCGGAGCTGGCCGTGGAGGTGTTCGGTGAGGAGCGGGTGCACGTGGAGACCGAGCTGCCGGACGCGATCGAGGCGGCGGTGACCCTCGCCGAGGCCGACATCGACGCCGGCATCAGCGGGGTGGGCGTGCTCATCACCGGCTCGGTGTTCACCGTGGCCGACGCGCGGAAGCTGCTGCGCCGGTGACCGGGCACGGCGACGAGCCCGGCCGGGGCGAACCGGCCGTGACGGACAAGCGCCCGGTGACGGACAAGCGCGGGGTGACGGGCAAGCGCCCGGTGAGCGAGGGGGGCGGAGTGACGGAGGAGCCCGGTGTGACCGAAGAGGTGGCCGCGGCGGCCGAGCCCGCCGCGCAAGGGGTCGGCGGGACGCGGGTGCCCGCCGCGACCGAGGAGCCGGCCGCGATCGACGCGCCCGCCGTGACGCCGGCCGCGATCGGTGAGCCCGCCGCGATCGGTGAGCGGGCCTCGGTCGAGGAGTCCGCCGCGGTCGGGGCGCGCGGCGTGCCGGACGCCGGACAACCACGGTCGGGGCTGCGCAATCCGGCGGGCGCGGTCCGCGGCGTGGGTGCCGGGACCCTGGCGCTGGAGGCCATCGTCCTGCTGCTCGCGATCGTTCCGCTGACCAAGCTCGGGGTGCACGCGAAGGGTGCCGCGATCGGCGCGGTCCTGGCCCTGATGGTGCTGTGCGTGGTGGTGGCAGGGCTGCTCCGGCACCGCTGGGCGTGGCACGCCGGTACCGTCCTGCAGGTCGCGCTGTTCGCCTGCGGGTTGTTCCACGTCGCGCTGGCCGTGCTCGGTGTGCTGTTCGGGGCGGTCTGGGCGTACGTGCTCTCCGTGCGGCGCAGCGTCACCGGTTAGGACCGGGGTGGATGGGATCGGGAATCAGCGCACGTCCCACCGGATCAGCGCGATGCCGTGCCCATCGGGGTCGCGGAATGCCGCCGACCACAGCTCCAACTGGTCGTGGCGGCTGACGGCGCGCGGCCGGTGGACGAACTCGACGCCCCGGGAGCGGAGATCCTCGTACGCGCCGTGCACGTCGGGTACTTCGAGCATCAGGTGGATCAGGCGCGTGTCGACCGGCTCCATGTCGACCACCCGGCGCAGCTCGACCCGGCAGTCGCCGGACTCCAGGACTGCGCTGCCCAGTCCCATGTCGACCTGGATGAACCCGAGCGTGTCGCGGTAGAAGGCCACCGAGCGACCGAGGTGGGACACGAACAGCCGGACCGCCGCGCCCCGTACGCCGCCGGGCTCGGGCTGCCCGGGCGGTGGCGTGACGGCCAGGTACGCGTCGGATATCTCGCCGTCCTCGGCGAGGTCGCCGACGACCGAGGAGCGCGGCATGGCCGGTACCGCCGGTTCGGGCGACAGCACGTGCTCCACCCGCAGCGAGGTCCCGCGCCTGCTCGGCGGCGCCGTCGTCGTGGCTGACCCGACCGGCTCGCCCACGCCGCGGTCGTCGGCGGTGCGGTCGCCGGCGGTCTGGCTCTTCGCGATCCGGCGCTTGGTGGGCCGGTTCCCGGTGGGCTCGCGTGCGGGGCTCTGCCCGGCCGCAAGGGCGGAACCGGCCGCTGGGGCGGAACCGGCCGCTGGGGCGGCGGCAGCCGCTGGCGCCGGGGCGGCCGAGGCTGGGTTGGCTGAGGCTGGGTTGGCGAAGGCTGGGCCGGCGGCGTCCGGAGCGGAAGCCGGCGTCTCGCCGGAGTCCGGTACGCCCGTGCCGGCGGGCGCGGACGAGGGGGAGACCGGGACGGTACCGGTTGCCGCACCGCCGTCGGTCAGGTCGGCCGGATCGGGTATCACGGTGATGCCGACCGTCCGGTTCGGGTCGGTGGCGGGCGGCGGTTCGGCGGTCATCACGGCGCCCTGGTCGGGTGAATCGATCATCTCGTCCGGTACCGGCCGGCGAGGGCGGGGTGAGGGGCGACGCCGGGCCGGGCGGCGCACCGGCTCGCCGGGGCGTCCGGTCGGGGAGCCCGGGTCGGCCGGCGGCGGGCCCACCCCTGTCGATTCGGCCGCTCCGGGCGACTCGCGGATGCCGGGCGACTCGCGGATGCCGGGCGACTCGCGGATGCCGGGCGACTCGCCGATCCCCGGCGACTCCTGAGCGCCGGTGGAGTCCCGGTCACCGGTGGAGTCCCGGTCGCCGGTCGGCCAAAGGGCGTCGATCAGCGGGGCTTCGATCGGCGGGCCGTCGTCCACCGGGCCGCTCGGCTCGTCGGCGGGCCGCCGCGCGACCGGGACCTCATCGGCCGGTACCCCGTCGGCCGGTACTCCGTCGCTCCCCGCGCCGCCGGCCGCCTCCCCGCCGACCCGGATCTCGTCGTCGGGCGCGAGGGGTTCGTCGGGATCGGGCAGGATCAGGTCGGGGAGATCCTCAAGATCGTCGTCAGCCGACGAGACCCGGAACACCGTGGGGTCCATCAGGTCGAGTTCGATCACCCGCGTCGTGGGGTCGACGCTGGGCATCGGCTCCTCGTCCGGGTCCTGGTAGTCCTGGTCGAGCAGGTCGCCGATGTACGCGTCCTCGACCGGGGCCCGCTCCTCGGTGGGCTCCTCGGTCGCGAGCAGCCCGTCCGCGACATCGGCGTGGGACCGTACGTTGTCCCACAGCACCCGTACCCGCCGCCGGTCACCGATCGCCACGAGGATCGGCAGCGTGCTGCCCTCGTGCGGCCACTTCGACACGGGTACGCCGGTCTCGCGGATCTTCACGGCCACGTCGTCGGTACCGGGCGCGTGCACGATCAACTGCATCGTGCACCGCCCGTACAGGGCCGACGCCGGCGGCGGCGAGCAGCTCTGCACATTGGCCGTGCCGGGCACGTACGCGAACTCGCGGCTGTTGAGCGCGGCCACGACGTACAGCCCGACGCCGGCGGCCATCACCGCGAGTCCCAGCGCGGCCATCACCCAGCTGCCGGCCCCGGCGCTGGCACAGATCATGAAGGTCGCCAGCACTCCCAGCACGACCGAGACGACGGTGCGACGGGGGGACACCGTCCAACGGCGGGTGCTTGGCACGCGGAACCTCCCGGGTGATTGCCAGGCTAATTCGCCAGGCTAAGCGGCTTTGGGCGGCCGCGAAAGGCCCAATCGGGACAGGTTGGGTATCAACCGCTCAGCCGGTGACTCGCCGGACCGGCGGCGGCGCGGCCTTTGGGGGCGGTTACGCTCATCCTGAGGCAAAGGAGGCCGACGTGTCCGAGCGCACGCTCGTATTGATCAAGCCAGACGCGGTCCGCCGTGGGCTGGTCGGAGAGATCACCGGCCGGTTGGAGCGGAAGGGGCTGGCGATCGAGGCGCTGGTACTGCGCAGCATGGACGCCGAGCTGGCCGATCAGCACTACGCGGAGCACGTGGACAAGCCGTTCTACCCGCCGCTGAAGGAGTTCATGACCAGCGGGCCGCTGGTCGCCGCGGTGTTCTCCGGGGACCAGGCGATCGACGTGGTACGGGCGCTGGTCGGCGCGACCGATGGCCGGGCCGCCGCCGCCGGCACGATCCGTGGCGACCTCTCGCTGTCCAACCGGGAAAACCTGGTGCACGCCTCCGATTCGCCGGACAGCGCCAAGCGGGAAGTCGCGCTCTGGTTCCCCGAACTGTCCAACTGAAGCCGCCCGCCCCGGCGCCCCGGTGAGCCCGGCCGGCCCGCGGTCGACCGGGCCGGTCAGTCGAGCGACCGGAGCTTGTCCGGGTTCAGGATCACGTACACCCCGGCGATCCGGTCACCCTCGACAGCGAGGGCCAGGACGCGTCGTATCCCGCCCCGCCGGAAGGTCAGTGCCGGCAGCCCGCCGAGTTGCACCAGCCTCGTCTCCAGCGGGTACATCGGCCCGTACCAGCGGGTGAAGGCGCGGGCGACCCGTTCGCGCCCGTGCACCGGCTTGCGCGCCGCGCTCGCCTTCCCGCCCCCGTCGGTCCAGGCCACCACGTCCGCCCGCAGGAGCGCGGCCAGCCCGGTCAGGTCGCCGGCCTGTGCCGCGTCCATGAACCGGTGCAACAGCTGGGCGTGGCGGGCGCGGTCGGTGGAGAACCGGGCGGTGCCGCCGATACGCTCGCTGGCCCGGTGGTACAGCTGGCGGCAGTGCTCGGGGCTGCGTTCGATGATCTCCGCGATCTCCTCGTACCGCACCTCGAACGCGGTACGCAGCACGTACACCGCCCGCTCCGGCGGGTTCAGCCGCTCCAGCAGGTGCAGCGTCGCGATCGACAGGGAGTCGCGCTGCTCGACGGTGTCCAGCGGCCCGAGCACCGCCGGGTCGGCCGGTACCGGCTCGGGCAGCCAGGGGCCGACGTACGGCTCGGCGGTGCGCTGGCGCAGCCGGTCCAGGGCCAGCCGGCCGACGGTGCGGGACAGGTAGCGCCGGGGCTCCCGTACCCGCGCCCGGTCGGCGCCGGCCCACCGCAGGTACGCCTCCTGAACCACGTCCTCGGCGTCCCAGGACGTGCCCAGCAGCCGGTACGCGAGCCCGAACAGCATCGGCCGGTGGGTCAGGAAGGTCCCGGCCGCGTCGCCGGGCGCGACCGGGACCAAGCCGTTGGTGATCAAATCGCCTTCGGCGGTTCCGTCCTGCTGGTGATCGCGATTCGGTTCCACACGTTGATGGTCGCAATAGCCAGGATCAGGTTGGCCACTTCCTCGGCCGACCACACCGCGCGTGCCTGGTCGAAGATCTCGTCGCTGACCCCGTGCGCCCCCAGCCGGGTCACCTCGTCGGTCAGCGCCAGCGCGGCCCGCTCCCGCTCCGTGTACAGCGGCGACTCGTGCCACGCACCGACCCCGAACAGCCGCCGGCTGTCCTCGCCGGCGGCCAGGGCTTCCCGGCTGTGCATGTCGACGCAGAACGAGCAGCCGTTGAGGATCGAGGCGCGCAACTTGATCAGGTGCAGCACGGTGTGGTCGACGCTGGCCGTCACGTACTTCTCCAGCCCGAGCACCGCCGTGTACCCGGCGGGAACCAGCTCCCGCATGTTCAGTCGGTTCGTCATGCCAGGACGACGGCCGGCCCCGGGCGCGCGTGACAGTGCCGGGGTGTGACCGAGCCGACACCCGCCCGCCGGCCGGCCGGGCCCGGGGTGCGGCCGGACCCGGGACGCGGTCGGGTCCGGGACGCGGTCGGGCCCGGGACGCGGTCGGGCTCGGCGGGTCGAGTCCGGCGCCCCGGGGGTCGGGGCCGGGTCGGGGCCGGGTCGGGGAGCTGGGCGGGCCGGCACGGGCCGGCGGCGACCGGGGCGGGTGGCCGGATCGGGTACGCTTGGTGACGCAGGCGATGACCCGGCCATCACCGGTGAGCCTCCGGAAGAACAGGCGCCGCCGCCAGCGGCAGTCCCCAGTAGAACCGGACGGGTTCGGCCCGTCACAGCCGACCGACGAGCGGGTGGCTTTCCCGAGCTACCAAGCGAGGTGGTACCGCGGGTCCACCGCCACCAGCGGCGGGACGACTCGTCCTCGCGTGGACCGACGCGCCGAGCCGGACTGGTCGGAGAGGATCCCGCATGAGCTACCCGAAGACTTCTGCGCAGGCCGGGGTTCCGGCCAGCCCGAACCTGCCCGAGCTGGAGCGTGCCGTCCTCGACTACTGGGCGGCCGACAAGACCTTCGAGGCGTCGGTGGAGTCCCGGCCGGCGGGCAACGAGTACGTCTTCTACGACGGCCCGCCGTTCGCCAACGGGCTGCCGCACTACGGTCACCTGCTGACCGGGTACGTCAAGGACGTGGTGCCGCGCTACCAGACCATGCGCGGGCGCCGGGTCGAGCGCCGGTTCGGCTGGGACTGCCACGGCCTGCCGGCCGAGGTGGAGGCCGAGAAGCAGCTCGGCATCACGACCAAGGCAGAGATCCTGGACCTGGGCGTCGACCGGTTCAACGACGAGTGCCGCACCTCGGTGCTGCGCTACACCCAGGAGTGGGAGCGGTACGTCACCCGCCAGGCCCGCTGGGTCGACTTCGCCAACGACTACAAGACGCTCGACCGTGACTACATGGAGAGCGTCGCCTGGGCCTTCAAGTCGCTGTACGACAAGGGCCTGATCTACGAAGGCTTCCGGGTGCTGGCCTACTGCTGGCGCTGCGAGACCCCGTTGTCGAACACCGAGACCAGGATGGACGACGTGTACCGGGACCGGACCGACCCGGCATCGACGGTGTGGTTCCAGCTGGCGGCCGGGCCGCCAGCGCCCGCCGGAGCGTCAGCGGAGGCGAAGCTGGCCAGCGAACCCGCGAGGATACTCGCCTGGACCACCATGCCGTGGACGCTGGTGCCCAACGTCGCGCTGGTGGTCGGTCCGGACATCGACTACGCGGTCCTGGAGCACGACGGCAACCGGTACATCCTGGCCGAGTCGCGGTTGCCGGCGTACCAGAAGGAGTTCGCCGGGGCCGAGCGGGTCGGCACGCTCAAGGGAAGCGAACTGGTCGGGCGCCGGTACGAGCCGCTGTTCGACTTCCTCGTCGACCGGCTGGCCGACGTGCCGGCGGCGTTCACCGTACTGGCCGGGGACTTCGTGTCCACTGAGGACGGCACCGGCGTCGTGCAGGTCGCCCCGTCGCACGGTGAGGACGACTTCAACGTGTGCACCGCGGCCGGCATCCCGACCATCCTGACCGTCGACGATCACACCCGGTTCACCTCGATCGCGCCGCGCTTCGAAGGGTTGCAGGTGTTCGAGGCGAACAAGCCCCTGCTGCGCGAGTTGCGCGAGCGCGGCGTGCTGGTGCGCCAGGACTCCTACGTGCACTCGTACCCGCACTGCTGGCGGTGCGACACCCCGTTGGTGTACAAGGCGTTGTCGTCCTGGTTCGTCGCGGTCACCAAGTTCAAGGACCGCATGGTCGAGCTGAACCAGCAGATCGACTGGACTCCGGCGCACATCAGGGACGGCTCGTTCGGCAAGTGGCTGGCCAACGCCCGGGACTGGTCGATCAGCCGCAACCGGTTCTGGGGTTCGCCGATCCCGGTCTGGAAGTCCGATGACCCGAACTACCCGAGGGTCGACGTGTACGGGTCGATCGCCGACCTGGAGCGCGACTTCGGTCCGCTTGCGGACCGAAGCGGCCAGCACGGCGGGGCGCGGGTCACCGACCTGCACCGCCCGGCGATCGACGAGCTGACCCGGCCCAACCCGGACGACCCGACCGGCAGGTCGGTGATGCGCCGGGTGCCCGAGGTGCTGGACTGCTGGTTCGAGTCCGGCTCGATGCCGTTCGCCCAGGTGCACTACCCGTTCGAGAACCGGGAGTGGTTCGAGAGCCACTACCCGGGCGACTTCATCGTGGAGTACATCGGGCAGGTCCGGGGCTGGTTCTACACCATGCACGTGCTGGCCACGGCGCTGTTCGACCGGCCCGCGTTCCGCAGCGCCACGGTGCACGGCATCCTGCTCGGCTCGGACAACCGGAAGATGTCCAAGAGCCTGCGCAACTATCCGGACGTCTACGAGATGTTCGACGTGTACGGGTCGGACGCGATGCGCTGGATGCTGATGGCCTCACCGGTGTTGCGCGGCGGCGACATGCCGGTCACCGACACCGGGATCCGCGACGCCGTACGGCAGGTCCTCCTTCCACTGTGGAACGTCTGGTACTTCTTCTCGCTGTACGCCAACGCGGACGGGTACGAGGCGAGCTGGCGTACCGACGAACGCCGCCCTGCCGATCCGGCCCAAGTGCCGGCTCGCGATTCCGCGCACCTGCTCGACCGGTACGTGCTGGCCAAGACCCGGGAGCTGATCGAGGCGACCCAGGCGCAGCTGGACACTCAGGACATCAGCGGGGCGTGCGCGTCTGTACGGTCCTATCTGGACGCTCTGACCAACTGGTACGTGCGCCGTTCGCGCGACCGGTTCTGGTCCGGCGACCGGGACGCGTTCGACACGCTGTACACGGTGCTGGAGACGCTGTGCCGGGTGTTCGCGCCGCTGGCGCCGCTGACCGCGGAGGAGATCTGGCGCGGGCTGACCGGCGGCCGGTCGGTGCACCTGACCGACTGGCCGGACGCGGAGGCGTTCCCGGCCGACCATGCGCTGGTATCCACAATGGACAAGGTGCGGGACGTGTCCTCGGCGGCGCTGTCGCTGCGCAAGGCGCGCGGGTTGCGGGTTCGGCTGCCGCTCGCGTCGCTGACCGTGGCCGCCGCCGACGCGGAGGCGCTCCGGCCGTTCACCGATCTGGTCGCCGACGAGGTCAACGTGAAGTCCGTGGAGTTGACCGCAGACCTGGCGGGCTACTGCGAGCGGGTGCTCACCGTGGTGCCGCGGGTGCTCGGTCCACGGCTGGGCGGCCAGGTGCAGCAGGTGATCCGGGCGGTCAAGAGCGGCGACTGGTCGGCGTCCGACGCCGGTGTCATCGCCGGCGGCGTGGCGCTGAACGAGGGCGAGTACGAACTGAAGCTGGTCGCCGCGGACGCCGATCGCTCCGCGCCGCTGCCCGGCGGCGAGGGCGTGGTCGTGCTGGACACCGAGGTCACCCCGGAGTTGCACGCCGAGGGGCTGGCCCGGGACGTGGTGCGGGTCGTGCAGCAGGCCCGGCGGGAGGCCGGGCTGGACGTCTCCGACCGGATCCGGGCGACCGTGGAGGCAGGCCCGGAGGTCGCCTTGGCGGTGGAGCGCCACCGCGACTTCCTGGCCGCGGAGACGCTGGCCGTCTCGTTGGAGTTGGGGCCGGCCGGTGAGTCCGGCTTCGCCGGCGAGGCGGGTGACGGCGAGACGGTACGCGTGGCGGTCGCCCGGGCGTAGGTCCCGGCGGCGCCCCGGGCGCCCGGCCCGCACCAGGGTCGGGCGCCCGGGGGCCGGGCCGGCGTGGCATAGGTCTCTGAATTCCCGGGCCCGTTCGCCGGTGGGCGCCGGTCGGCTACCGTGGAGCCCCTTCATCGGCGGGACCGGAGGCCTGATTGTCGGCGCTGTACACCCTGGGGCGGTACACGGTGGGTCCGGTCATCCGCGGGCTGTGGCGACCGTGGACCGACGGCCTGGCCAACATCCCGGCCGAAGGCCCGGCGATCCTGGCCAGCAACCACCTGTCCGTCGCCGACTCGGTGTTCCTGCCGATCGTGTCGCCGCGCGAGATCACCTTCCTGGCCAAGGCGGAGTACTTCACCGGAGACGGGCTGCGGGGACGGGCGACCGCCGCGTTCATGCGCGGCGTGCGGCAGATCCCGGTGGAGCGGGGCAACGGCCGGGCGGCGCTGTCCGCGCTGGAGATCGCGCTGGCGGTGCTGAACAACGGGGATCTGTTCGGTATCTACCCGGAAGGCACCCGATCACCGGACGGCAAGCTGCACCGCGGTCATACCGGCATCGCCCGGATCGTCCTGGAAGCCCGGGTCCCGGTGATCCCGGTCGCGATGATCAACACGGACAAGGTCCAGCCGATCGGGGCGAGGCTGCCCCGGCTGGGCCACGCGATCGGGGTACGGGTCGGCCCGGCGCTGGACTACTCGTCGCGGGCGGACGGGGCACGCAACCCGAAGCTGCTCCGCGAGATCACCGACGACATCATGACCCACATCCGGCGACTGTCCGGCCAGGACTACGTCGACCGGTACGCCAGCCGGGACAAGGCGCCGCGTTAGGTCTTGGGCCGGCACCGCCGGCAGCGGCCGGCCTGAGCCTGCGTCGAGGGTGCGCGGCCGCTGCCGGCCGGCTCTCCGCGTACCCTGGCCGTTATGAGTGTGGCGTCTGATGCCGGTACGGTCCCGTCGACGGCTCCGAGTGTCTGGCCCCGGCTGGAGCGGCTGCTGCCCCTGATCAGCAAGCCCATCCAGTACGTGGGCGGCGAACTCGGCGCGACCGTCAAGGACTGGGACACGGCCTCGGTGCGCTGGGCGCTGATGTACCCGGACGCGTACGAGGTGGGCCTGCCCAACCAGGGCGTGCAGATCCTCTACGAGGTGCTCAACGAGTTGCCCGACGTACTCGCCGAGCGCACCTACGCGGTCTGGCCGGACCTGGAGAAGCTGATGCGGGAGCACGGCGTCTCGCAGTTCACCGTCGACTCGCACCGGCCGGTCGGGGCGTTCGACCTGCTCGGCGTCTCGTTCTCCACCGAGTTGGGCTACACCAACCTGCTCACCGCGCTGCACCTGGCCGGCATCCCGCTGTCCGCTCTCGACCGGGGCGCCGGGGACCCGGTCGTGGTCGCCGGTGGTCACGCCGCGTTCAACCCCGAGCCGATCGCCGAGTTCATCGACGCCGCGGTGCTCGGCGACGGGGAAGAGGCGGTACTGGAGATCACCGACATCGTCCGCCGGTGGAAGGCCGAGGGCTCGCCGGGTGGGCGCGACGAACTGCTGCTGCGCCTGGCCCGTACCGAGTCCGTCTACGTGCCCCGCTTCTACGACGTGGAGTACCTGCCCGACGGGCGCATCCAGCGGGTCGTGCCGAACCGGGCCGACGTGCCGTTCCGGGTGCACAAGCGCACCACGATGGACCTGGACGCCTGGCCGTACCCGAAGAAGCCGCTGGTGCCGCTCGCCGAGACGGTTCACGAGCGGTACGCGGTGGAGATCTTCCGCGGCTGTACCCGGGGCTGCCGGTTCTGCCAGGCCGGCATGATCACCCGGCCGGTCCGGGAACGGTCGATCACCACGGTCGGGCAGATGGTGGCGGAGGGCCTGGAGTTCTCCGGGTTCCGGGAGGTCGGCCTGCTGTCGCTGTCGTCGGCCGACCACTCGGAGATCGGCGACATCTGCTCCGGCCTGGCCAACGCCTACGAGGGCAGCAACGTGTCGCTCTCGCTGCCCAGCACCCGGGTGGACGCGTTCAACATCACGCTGGCCGAGGAGCTGTCCCGGGGTGGCCGGCGCACCGGGCTGACGTTCGCGCCGGAGGGGGGCTCCGAGCGGATCCGTCGCGTGATCAACAAGATGGTCTCCGAGGAGGACCTGATCCGTACCGTGGTGACCGCGTACTCCCACGGTTGGCGCCAGGTGAAGCTGTACTTCATGTGCGGGCTGCCCACCGAGACCGACGAGGACGTGGTGCAGATCGCCCGCCTCGCACACGAGGTGATCAAGGCCGGCCGCCAGGCCACGGGGTCGAAGGACATCCGCTGCACGGTCTCGGTCGGCGGGTTCGTGCCCAAGCCGCACACCCCGTTCCAGTGGGCGCCGATGACGCCGCCGGAGGTCATCGACAGCCGGCTGCGGCTGCTCAAACAGGCGATCAACGCGGACCGCTCGCTCGGCCGGGCGATCGGGTACCGGTACCACGACGGGCAGCCCTCGCTGATCGAGGGGCTGCTGGCGCGGGGCGACCGCCGGGTCGGCGCGGTGATCCGCCGGGTGTGGGAGCGGGGCGGCCGGTTCGACGGCTGGTCGGAGCACTTCTCGTACCAGCGGTGGGTCGACGCGGCGGCCGAGGTGCTGCCCGCCTTCGGGGTGGACCTGGCCTGGTACACCACCCGGGAACGGGAGGAACTGGAGGTCCTGCCCTGGGACCACCTGGACTCCGGCCTGGACAAGGACTGGCTGTGGAAGGACTGGCAGGACGCTCTGTCCGAGTACGAGCAGGACGACTGCCGGTGGACCCCGTGCTTCGACTGCGGCGTGTGTCCGAGCATGGACACCGAGATCCAGATTGGCCCGAGCGGGCGGACCATGCTCCCGTTGACCCCGGTGAGCGGTAACGGCCTTCGCGTACCGGCGGACGCCCGATGACGCCGAAGCGGCAGCCGGAGACCCAACAGGAGCCGGTTGTCCAGCGGATCCGGCTCCGGTACGCGAAGCGTGGCCCGCTGCGGTTCACCTCACACCGCGACTTCGCCCGCGCCTTCGAGCGCGCGGTCCAGCGTGCCGGGGTACCGGTCGCCTACTCGCAGGGGTTCACCCCGCACCCGCGGATCTCCTACGCCAGCGCGGCGCCCACCGGCACGGCCAGCGAGGCGGAGTACCTGGAGCTCGGCCTCAGGGCCGCGGTGGACCCGGATGACCTGGTCAAGGCGCTGGATGCGGCCCTGTCGCCCGGTTTGGACGTGCTGGAGGCGGTCGAGGCGCGGGGCGGGACGCTCGCCGAGCGGATCGACGCGTCGCACTGGCGCATCGAGCTTCCCGGCACCGATCCGGACGCGGTCGGCGGGGCCGTCGCGGCGTTCCGATCGGCCACCGAGGTGCCCGTCACGAGGCTGACGAAGCAGGGCACCCGGACCTTTGACGCGCGGGGTCCGGTGGTCAGGATCTCGGCCGCCGCGGCGCCCAGCGAGGGTGACGGCGCAACATGTGCCATACTCGACCTTGTTGTACGGCAGGTCACTCCTACCGTACGACCCGATGACGTCCTGTCTGGCCTGCGCGTCGTGGCCGACCTGGAGCTGCCGGTCCCGCCGAGGGCGATCCGGCTGGCGCAGGGATCGCTGACCGCGCAGGACGAACTGGTCGATCCGCTGTTCGCGGATCGGGATGGGGCGGCCAACGGAGCTCCGCCGGCCTAGGCGGGGTTGGCAGACTTCGGCGTGCGCGCTCCGGCGCGGGTGCCGGGAACACTGAGGCGTCCCTGCGTGGCAGCGTGCAACGCGCCCGGGGAGGCCAGAACTGGAGAACGTCCGGATGCTCGAAGACGAGCCTATGGGTGGCGAAACCGGCGCGCAGCCGGCCGAGACCACCGCAGCACCCACCCGCCGTACCCGCACCACGCGCCGGCGGACGACCGCGGCAGACAGCGCTGCCGCCCAGCAGGCGGAGGGCGGTGCCGGCGCGCAGCTGGCGACGGAAGCTGCCGAAGCCGAGGCGCCGGTCCGGCGCAGCCGTACCCGCCGCAAGGCCGCCGAAACCGACGAAGCCGGCGAGTCTTCGCAGGTAGCGGCAGAAGCCCCGAGTACCACCCGGCGGCGCCGGGCCAAGGCCGCGGCGGCCGAAGTGGCCGCCGAGCCCACCGCCGGCTCCCAACCGGCCGGGGCCGGACCCGAGGCCGGCACCGAAGCCGGGGCGGCGCCGGTCGAGGCCGGAGCCGCCAAGGCCGGTCGCAGCCGCCGGCGCCGGTCGGCCGAGG
>JBDZVD010000259.1:0-3204 GCA_040255525.1 Micromonosporaceae bacterium
TCGCGCGGCACGTTGGTACGTACGCACGGCGTCGCCGTCTCCGGTCCACCGTTCGTACTCGTCGAGCAGGATCACGAACAGCGGGGTCACGTCCGCGCTGCCGTAGTACGGCGACTGCGGCCGCTCACCGAACCCGGCCGTCTCCCCGTACCGCAGTTCGTGCATGACCTTCCCGGGCTCTTCCTCGCGGAAGTCGTCCAGCACCGTGCCCTGGGTCAACGCGAGCAGGCGCAGGGTCGTGGCGGCCAGGTCCGGGGCGAACGGCAATGCCTGCAGGCTGGTGAAGATGCTGTCCCGCCCGAAGATCGACATGAACCACGGCAGACCGGCCGCCGGCAGGCTCTGGCCTCCGCCCGTCAGCGGAAGGAACCGCAGCGCCGCGAGATCGACCAGGCTCCGCCGATACGTCATGGTCAGCGCCGATGAGTCGCAGGTCAGGCGCGGCGCGGCGGCGAGCCACCGGTCCAGGTCCCGGCGCATCTCGGTCCGGACTCGGCCGGGTCGACCCTGAAGCGCCTCCCGGAGATCACGGCCGTCCGCGCCGATCGTATGGACGCGCAGTTCGGTGGCCCAGCGGTCGTGCGGGCCGATCCGCACGTCGTAGGTCAGCCCGTGCTCGTCCACGCGGGCCGGGGCGGTGGAGGAGATGAGCGTCTCCCGCCGGAACGCCTCGCGCTGGTACCCCAGGCGCAGGCGGCCGTCCTCGACCCGGGCGTAGTGCGTGCCCTTCTTGGGCCACATGTCCTTGATCTCGAACAGGTCCGCGAAGTCGCTCGCGATGTCCAGCCGGATCCGCACGCCGATCGGCGTCGCGGCGTGATTGATCACCGTCAGCAGTTCGTGGAAGTACCCGCCGAGCGAGCGCTCGCGGATGACGGAGACAGTGGGGTCGGCCGCGGGCGTGACCATGCTCGGGACGAGGACGAACCGGCTTTCGAAGTACTCGATGTCGTCGACCGTGAGCGGGCTGAGCCGTTGGCCGTCGATGCTCAGCAGCCAGGTGGACAGGAACCGGGTGTCGAAGGAGAACAGCCCGGTGGGAAACGAGGGTGAGGCGTCGATGTCGCCGTTCTCCTGGCTGAGCACGAACGTGTTGCCGTCCAGTTGCCGGACGAGGTTGTCATTCATGGCCGCGGTCTCCGCCCGCGGGCAAGCTCCCGCGGGTGGCGTGCGCCGGGTGGGCCCGGCAAGAGCCGTTGGAACAGGTAGGCCAGCCGTACGTCGCCTTCGGCCCGCAGTTCGGTGCGGATCCAGGCCGGGTACTGGCGCTCCTCGCCGGTGGCGAGCCGGTCAAAGAGCTTCCGGTCGACGCGGATGACGCAGTCGGCCTTTCGCCCCTCCTGGCAGGTGCCCAGATCGCCGCGATTGATGTGCAGGAACCACCGGTCGATCCCGTGCTCATCCCGCAGATCGAAACGGATGACGCCGGTGACGTCCTCCAGCAGCGGTTCGTGGCCGCGACGGGCGAGCCGGGCGAAGAACTCCGCCGTAGGATCCAACGTCAGCCTCCCTGGCTCGGCGCCGCGCCGGCGACCCCCGGTCCGACCCGGCATCCCGGCCTCGCCGGGGGCCGGAGTTCGGCTCGCCGGCGATCACCCCGGACCGCGCCCCGCGGGCGAACTTCACCCCCGCGGGGTGATGCCCTCAAACCATTATGGGAGGCACGATGCCCGTCGGCAGGCGATTCCCCGGAGGCGATGCGGTGTCCGATGTGACGGAAAAGTTCTTCGACGAGATCAGCCGACACGGCAGTGAACGCTTGGCCAGGAAGACCAACGGCACGATTCGTTGCGACCTCGAGGACGATCAGGGAGTCGCCCATTGGTTCATCGCAATCGAGAACGGGAACGTCGAGGTCTCGCGGGACGAACGCGACGCGGACACCATTCTCCGGACCACGAGGGCCTTTTTCGAACGCATGGTCCGTGGCGAGGCCAAGCCGTCGTCGGCCTGGTTGAGAAACGACATCACCAGTGAGGGCCAATTCCGGTTGGTCGTCCTGTTGGAACGGCTGTTCGCCACCCCCAGCGGTGCGCGCCATCCGCGGGAAGTTCCCCGCACTTCCGCGAGGTTGAGATGAAAGCAGGGTTGGTCAGGATCCTGGAGGGCAACAAGTTCGTCCTGAGCGACGGCTGCGGCGACATGGAAGCGACGCCGATGCTGCCCGCCGGGTACTTCTCGTTCGACACCCGGTTCCTGTCACTGTGGCGGCTGACCGTCAACGGCGAGCGGTTGCACACCCTGGCGATCGACGACGCCCAGTACTTCGAGGTACGGTTCTTCCTGGTGCCAGGCGCCCAGGACCAGTACCTGGACGCGAAGGCGTCGGTCATCCGTGAGCGCTCGGTCATCGACGGTTTCGAGGAGCGCTTGACAGTCCTCAACCATCGCGCGGAGCCGGCCGACTTCACCATCCGGCTGGACGCGGACAGCGACTTCGCCCCGCTGCTGCAGATACAGCGCCAGCCGGTCGGTCGGCTGTACCGGCACGTCGAGGACCGCTGCCTGTTGCTGGGGTACCAGCGGGACAGGTTCCAGCGGGAGACCCACATCCACACCAGCGAGCCCGCACAGATCGACGAACGCGGGCTGACCTACCGGTTCGGCCTCGGACCGCACGAGCAGTGGAGCACCACGCTGCGCGTCAGCGATCTGGTGCTGCGTCCCGACCGCGAGGACGTGCGAAACCACCTCCTGCCCCGCCGCGCTCGCGACAGAAGGCAGCTCGAACACGACCTGGACGAGTGGCTCGACGAGGCGCCGACGCTGCAGTGCGACTGGGAGCCCCTGACCATGACCTACCGGCGGAGCCTGGTCGACCTCGCCGCGCTGCGCTACTTGCCGCTCACCCTCCCCGACGAGGCAATGCCCGCCGGAGGCGCGCCCTGGACCGCCACCATGATGGGCCGGGACTCCATCTTCACCAGCCTGCAGGCCCTGCCGTTCGCCTCGGACCTGGCCGCCGGCACGCTGCGCATGCTCGGCACGGAGCAGGGCACGGTGCTGGACGACTTCCGCGACGAGGAGCCCGGCAAGATTCTGCGCGAATTCCGGTACGGCGAGGCGGTGGCGTTCGAGGAGCGCCCGCCCTCGCCGTACTACGGCAACGCGGACGCGACCCCGCTGTTCGTGATCCTGCTCGACGAGTACGAACGGTGGACCGGAGACGCCGCGATGGTGCGCCACTTCGAGGACGAGGCCAGG
>JBDZVD010000135.1:0-17572 GCA_040255525.1 Micromonosporaceae bacterium
GCTGGGTGCGCCGACCGGGCTCGCCGACGGCGCCGCCCCCGACGACGCCCGGCGCGCGATCACCGGCAACGCCGTGGCATGGGGCGAACTCGTGGGTACCGTGGCGGCCGGCTGAGGCCTGCGCTCCTCCAGCGGCTGCTCGGTGCCGGGCGTCGGACGCGTCCCCGCCCAGGCTGGGCCGTCCGGGGCCGGAGGTGGTGCGTGCCGCGACGAAGCGATGCCGGTGCGACGGCCACAGCACGCCCCTCGGCCTGGCCCGCCGGGCCGCTGGCGGGGGCCGCGGGGCGTACCGGCCGCGCCGCCCAGCGGTTGGCGTTGGCCCGGTGAACGGCCGACTGTCGGATCAACGACAGCGGCCCGGGTGGAGCGGATTCGATCCGTTTGACAAAACGGACGGGCGCCCGGCACGCTTACTATCGGTTATAGATCCTCATCGGTGGGTGATTGAGGTTCTGGGGATGAATACGATGTGTCACGGCGAACCGAGGTGCTCACGCTGCCGGGTCGGCAGCTTGGGCAAGCGCGTCTACCAGCGAACGAATCCCCAGAATTTCGAGAGCGTCCAGCCATTCACGTCGAGTCGCCCGTCCGTCAATCACTGACAGTGGTCAGGCTCGACGGCGCCCGATACGTGTCGGGCGGCAGGACTTCGTCACATCGATGACTCTCCGTGAAGGCGGTGATGCCGATGTCGATCACTGGATCGGCCGCCGCGACCTGCCGGATTCAGGCGGGCCAGCGTGGCGACGCGGGCGGCGCGTGGTGCGTCGAGCCCGGGTACGAGGTGGACAGGTGATCCCCGGCCGGATCACCTCGGGGCGCCATCCGTACGAGGTGGTCCTGCTGGCCGCCGCGCCCGTCGTGGCGGCTATCCTCGCCCTGACCAACACCCGGCCGGCCGTGGTGGACGAGGCGATGCCCGGGCCGGTCCGGGTCGTCTGGATGGTCCTGCTGGCCCTCGCCGGTGTCATCGGACTCACCGGTGTGTTCTGGCCCGGGGCCGTGACGGCGAGCCTGTCGATCGAGGCCATCGGCGTGCTCGTGCTGGGCACGGCGGCCACCATGTACACCGTCGGAATCGTGGCCTACACAGGGCTTCCGGGGGCCGCCGCCGGTGGATTCGTCGCCGCAGTCGGGGCCGGCTCCTGGTGGCGGCTGAGCCAGATCTGGCGAGACCTGCGCACGTTCGACCAGGCGGTCAAGGCGCAGCTCATCGCCGAAGTCACCACACTCATCGGACAGCGCGGCAGCCATGAATAACGACTGGGCTCACACAATCACCTCCCTGCTGTCGGTGCTCGGCGCCGGTGGCGGCCTCGGCGCGGCCGCGGCGGCGGCACTGCGGTGGCACAAGACGAAGGCGGACACCGCGGACGTCCTGACCGACACCGCCCTGACGCTGATCGAGCCGCTGCGCGTACGCATCCAGGATCTGGACAGGGAAATCCTCCGGCTGCGGTACGAGGCCCGCCAGACGGCGGCCGAACTGCGCCGCCTGCGTACCGCGATCCTCGATCCGGCAGCCACGCTGGAGGGACTGCGCCGCCTCGCGGTCAACGCCGGGCAGGACCGATCGCTGTCCTGAACGAACGCGGCGGAGCCGCTCGCCTGAGCGCGCCTCGCCGTGCGCACTCGCCGGTCGCGTGCCCGGGAGACAATGGGCGGATGACCGCCGATCAGGCGCCGTTGCGGCTGCTGACCTTCAACACCCTCTTCAAGGGGGACGTGGGCGCCCGGCTGCGCGCACTGGGCGCGATCCTCGGGCGGGAACGGTATGACGTCGTCTGCCTTCAGGAGCTGATGTACCGGTGCAACGCGCGGCTGCTGCGGCGGGTCACCGGCGAGGCGTACCCGCACCACGTCGACACCGGCGCGGTGGCTGTTCACGGTGGACTGATGCTGCTGTCCCGCTGGCCGATCCGGAGATGCGCGTTCACCCGGTTCGCGGCCGCCCGACCGGTGCGGCCGGAACTGCTGATGCGCAAGGGCGTCCAGGTCGCGGTCGTCGCGCTGCCCGCCGGGGACTGCACGGTGGTCAACACCCACCTGTCGGCCAATCGTGACCACGACTGGTCGATCGACAACCGGTACACCCGCGTGCAGCGGGGCGAGCTGGACGGGCTCGCCGCCGTACTGTCGGCGGTCGACCCGCGCCTGCCGCTGGTCGTCATGGGGGACTTCAACCTGCCGCGCAGTTCGCGGGTACTCGCCGAGTTCGCCGTGCGGCAGCGGCTTGACGACGCGATGGACGGCCGCCACGAGCCCACGTACCGGCCGACTCCACAGTTTCCCGCGCCGCCGGCGTTCGACCACGTGTTCCTGCGGGCCACCCCGACTTGGGGGCTGACGGGGCGAGCCCGCCTGGTGTTCCAGGACTCCGTGCCGCTGGCGGATGGCCGACCGGTGTACCTGTCCGACCACTACGGCATCGAAACCGAGCTGACCCTGACCGGGCGGGGCGCTGGCGGCGCTGCCGCCACTCGGTGAGGTCGCGCAGCCGGGTCAGGGCTTGCGGGCCAGTCCGCCGTGGGCGCTGGCGCCGCCGTCCGGGACCGGGTCGGCGGATTCCGGGCGCCACTGGTGCACCTGCACCAGCCCGGGCTCGACGAGTTCCAGGCCGGTGAAGAACCGCGCGACCTCCGCTTGGGTCCGGAGCGTCTGCGGCGTCGACACGCGCTCGTTGTAACGGCGCTGCGCCTCCTGCTGCCCCGGGTTGATTTCCATCGCGGGATGGGAGATGGCCAGGTAGCTGCCCGACGGTACCGCCGCCATCAACCGGTCGACGATGGCCCACGGATCCTCGCTGTCCCGGATCAGGTGCAGGACCCCGAGCAGGACGACCGCCACCGGGCGGTCGAAGTCCAGCAACCGCCGGGCCTGTTCCAGGACCCGTGCCGGGTCCCGCAGGTCGACGTCGACGTAGCTGGTCTTCCCCTCCGGCGTGCTGGTCAGCAGCGCCCGGGCGTGGGCGAGCACGATCGGGTCGTTGTCGACATAGACCACCCGGGCGGCCGGCGCCACCGCCTGCGCCACTTCGTGCGTGTTGCTCCGCGAGGGGATGCCGGTGCCGATGTCGAGGAACTGGGTGATGCCCGCCGGGCCGGCCAGGAACCGCACCACCCGGGCGAGGAACGCGCGGTTGGCCCGCACCCGTGTCCGCAGGCCGGGGGCCGCCGCGAGGACCCGTTCGGCCGCCTCACGGTCGGCGGCGAAGTTGTCCTTGCCGCCGAGCCAGTAGTCGTAGACCCGGGCCGGATGTGCCACGGTCGTGTCAAACCCCAGCGACACCGGTGACCGCTCACCGGCCACGTCCCGCTCCGCCGCCATCGCCACCCGTCCTCAGCGCCGTGGACCGACCGTGCAGCGGGCATCCGGCGCCCGCGAGTCCGGTTCACCTTACCGCGATTCCGGTCACCGCGGTCGCGTGCCGCGTTCCGCCGCACGGGACGCTGATGCCCGTTGACGACCGGGTGACGCGGCCCGGCAAGCATCGGGATCGGGTCTGCGGGGGAATCGTCTCATCAGTCCCGGGGGGACCCGCCGACCCGCCCACATCGAGTCATCACACACAGGGAGGGTTCAGTTGAGCGACGACCACGAGCGATCCGGGACCGCCGCGCGCCGGGTGGTCCTTGCCGGAGCGGGCATGGCCGGCGTCGTCGCGGCGCTCGCCGGCTGCGGTAACGCCGCGTCCAACCAGCAGCACCCCTCCGGCACCACGGTTGACGGCAGCGCTTCGCCGTCGGCTGCCGGTGCGAGCGGTTCACCGGGCGCGGAGGAGGACCTGGGTACCGCGAACGGAATCCCGGTCGGCGGCGGGAGGATTTTCGACCAGCAACGGGTCGTCGTCACGCAACCGGTTGCCGGTCAGTTCAAGGCGTTCAGCGCTGTCTGCCCGCA
The DNA here is from genome assembly GCA_040255525.1 of Micromonosporaceae bacterium. GTDB lineage: Bacteria > Actinomycetota > Actinomycetes > Mycobacteriales > Micromonosporaceae > Rugosimonospora. The sequence goes on from JBDZVD010000135.1 coordinate 3,901, forward strand.
CGGCGGTTGCCTGGTCTCCGCCGTCAGCGACGGCGTCATCAGGTGCCGGTGCCATGGCAGCCTGTTCTCCGCCAGCGACGGTTCGGTCGAGGCCGGGCCTTCGACGAAGCCGCTGCCGGCCAGGGCGGTCGCACTCCGGGGCGACGATCTCATTCTCCTCTGACGGATGAACGCGGGCCGGACGACGGAGGCCGAACGGCGCGGGCCGGATGACGCGCCCGCCCGCCCGGACAGCGACGGTGGTCGGGACGCCGATGACCTGCCGGCCGGGCGGATCTCACGGAAGCCCGCGGGGATGGTTCGGCGATGCCGCGTCCGGGGACGCTACCGTCCGTCGGTGCGTGCCGTACCGCGCTCCGGCTCCGGCCGGCCTGCCTCGCCGTCCGGGGGGCCGGCGGGACCGGCGGTCCAACTCGCCAGCAACTGAAGGGCAGTGTGGGTGGCCGAGCCCGGCTCTGCGGTGTAGACGACCATGAGCTGGTCGGGTGCGTCGGGCGCCGTCAGCGACTCGTAGGCCAGGGTGAGATCGCCGACCAGGGGATGGCGCAGGCGGACCGTGCCGTTCGGGTTTGCCCACACCTGCTGCTGCGCCCACAGGCGGCGGAACTCGGGGCTCTTCACCGACAGCTCACCGACCAGTTTCGCCAGCTGTGGGTCGTCCGGGTACGCCCCGGCGTGCATGCGCAGGCCACCCACGGTCTGCCGGGCCTTGGCGTCCCAGTCGGCCCACAGGTCGCGGGCGTTGTCGTCAAGGAAGACCAGGCGGGCCATGTTGCGCTGGTCCGGCGCCAGGGTGCCCAGGTCGGCCGCGAACACGGCGTTGGCGAGGGCGTTCCACGCGATGACGTCGAGCCGCCGGCCGACGATGTAGGCCGGCGCCGCGACGAGGGAGTCGAGCAGCCACTGCCTGCTCGGGCGCACCGGCTGCCGCCGTTCCCGGCGCGGCGGTCGGTGGGTGGGCTTGGCCAGGTGGTACAGGTGCGTGCGTTCGGCGTCGTCCAGCCGCAGCGCCCGGGCCACCGCGTCCAGAATCGCCTCTGAGACATTGCGCAGCCTGCCCTGTTCCAGGCGGATGTAGTAGTCGGCGCTGACGCCGGCCAGTTGGGCGAGCTCTTCACGGCGGAGTCCGGGGACGCGGCGCCGCCCACCGAAGGCCGGTAGGCCGGCCTCCTCGGGCCGCAGCCGGGCGCGGCGGGAGCGCAGGAACTCGCCGATGTCGGCCGGGGTGTCGCTCACGGCCCCATTGTGACCCCTGGACGCGCGCGGAGCCTGGTTCTGCCAGACCCAGGTAAACCACACCGCTGGATAGGCCGCAGCCTCGGGCCGCACGCTTCGGGTAACGCGGACCGAGGGGAACGCCGACCGAGGGTCACGCCGACCGAGGGTCACGCGGACCGAGGGAACGCTGACCGAGGGAACGCTGACCGAGGAGGACACCATGCTCACGACCGTCGTCGCCACCGCCGCCGGCATCCTTGCCGCCCCGGTGATCGCCGGGCTCGGCTACCGCGCCGTGCGGCGCTGGCAGATCGCGCGGGCCACCGCCATCCGTACCCCGGACGGGATCGCCGAGGAGCGGTTCGTCCGCCTCGGCGGCATCGACCAGTGGATCGGCGTCCGGGGCGAGCACCGGGCCAACCCGGTCCTGCTCGTCCTGCACGGCGGGCCGGGCTCGCCGTACTCCGTCTTCACGCCGCTGCTGCGCTCCTGGGAAAAGCACTTCACGGTGGTGCAGTGGGACCGGCGCGGCGCCGGGAAGACGCTGGGCCGCAACGGCAAGGCCGGCTGCGGTGAGCTGACCTTCGACCGGATGGCCGACGACGCCGTCGAGCTTGTCGAGTACCTGCGCGGGTACCTGCGGCAGGACAAGGTGGTGCTGCTGGCCGGCTCGATGGGTACCCTGCTCGGTACGCGACTCGCGCTCCGCCGCCCCGACCTCTTTCACGCGTACGTGGCGACGGACTGCTACGCCGACATGGCGCGCAACGAGGCGGTCGGGTATCAGATGGCCCTCGACCGCCTGCGGGCGGCCGGCAATGCCAGGGCGGTGACCGCCCTCGAGAAGATCGGTCCGGACCCTTCCCGCTGGGACGTACGCGCCTGGGGTGTGAAGATGCAGTGGGCGATGCGCACCGACCCGGTGACCCCGAACGGGGCGATGAAGCTCGTGATGGCCCGGGTGCTGACCTCCCCGGCGCACACGCTGCGCGACGTCGCCCACTGGTTCAGCGGCTTCGCCTACGCCAAGGACCGGCTCTACAGCGAGTTCATGGCGTACGACGCGATGCGGCTGGGCGACCGGTTCGAGGTTCCGTTCTTCGTGTTCCAGGGCGACACCGACGTGGTGACGGTGACCGCACTGGCCGAGGAGTGGTTCGCCGAGGTGCAGACGCCGGCCAAGGCGCTGGTGAGCATCCGCGACGCCGGTCACTTCTGCGCCTTCACCCAGCCGGAGCAGTTCCTGCGCGGCCTGCTGGCCCAGTTGCGTCCGCTGACCTCCGGCCCGGTCGGCGCCACAGACTCGGCCTCGTGACTGTCGCAGAGCGCGGCCTACCGCGCCATGCCGCGCTCGATCGCCTCGATGATGCGAGGACGCAGCTGTGCCACCGAGACGATGGCGTCCACCGAGCCGACCTCGACCGCGCGCTGGATGCTGTGCACCCGGTCGAACTCCGCCGCGACCTCGCCGACCTTCTCCGCCCGTACCGACGAGGTCACCTCGGCCAGTTGCGCGTTGAGCGCCGCGCGTTCGGCACCGCTTGCGGCGGCAACCCGGGCCTGAAGGCCGGTGACGCGCGGGTCGGTCGCCGTGCGGTTGTTGACATCCGCGGAGAACACCACGGCCGCCGCCGGCGCGCCGCCGAGCACGGAGGCGAACGAGCCCTCCAGCGCCAGTACCATCATGTTCGGGTTCAACACCTTGGAGAACACGACGAACGCCCCGCCGTGGTAGCGCGAGATCACGCAGAACACGATCGGGCCCTGGAAGTTTACGATCGCGCGGCCGATCTCGGCACCGTACTCCAGCTGCAGCTTGCGCAGCGACTCCGGCGAGCCGTCGAACCCGGACAGGTTCGCCAGCACCACCACCGGCCGGTTGCCGGACGCCGCGTTGATGGCGCGCGCGGTCTTCTTCGACGAACGCGGGAAGAGCGTGCCCGCGGTGTACGTGTCCGGGCCGTCGGTCGGCGGGAACCCGCGCCGCGGCACCGAACGCGACTCGATACCGATGAGGCAGACCGGAAAGCCGCCGATGTGTACGTCCTGCACCGCCGACGTCTCCGCATCGGCCATGCCCGCCCAGCGTTCCAGTACCGGGTGGTCCTGATCGGACAGTGCGCGCATCACCGTACGGATGTCGAACGGCTTCTTGCGGTCCGGGTTGTGCTCCGCCGAGAAGATCTGGCCGACGGTGACGAAATCGCTGCCGGCCAGCGCGTGCGGGAATGCCGAGACGTCACGGTCGGCCGGGTCGCTGGTGGCCGCCCGGCGCGGTGCGGGCTCGCCGGGCGCCACGTAGCTGTGGTCGTAGTGCGCCATGAGTACGTCGCGGGCCGCGGGCAGGTTCGGCGCCCAGTACTGCGCCTGGCCGTTCGGGCCCATGACCCGGTCGTAGCCGCCGATGCCGAAGTTGTCCTCGGCGGAGACGCCACCGGAGAAGTCGAGGGCCTGTTTGCCGGTCAGCACCATGGCCGAGTCCGGCGTCATGACCAGGATTCCCTTGGTGTGCATGAGCATCGTGGCTTCGGCGTTCCAGTACGGCTGGGCACCGACGTTGATGCCGGCGACGACGACGTTGATCTCCCCACCGGCCTGGGTGAACTCCACGATCCGCTTGAGTGCGGCGGCGACCCAGTCCATGTTCTCGGTACCGGAGGTCATCGAGATGCGCGCACCCGCCGACAGCGCGAACCATTCCAGCGGAACCCGCATCCGCTCGGCGAGATCCAGCGCGGCGATCACCCGCGAGCACTCCGGCTCGGACAGCGCGCCGAGCGCCTTGGTCGGGTCGCCCAGCAGCACTACCCGGGTGACGCCCTCCGGGTACCGCTGCGACGGCGTGCGCACCACGCCCGCCACGATCGCCGCGGTGTTGCGACCCTTCGGCCGGTCCACCGGCACCAGGACGCCGTTCTCCAGGTCGTGTTCGACGAACGAACCCTCCGGCCCGGCGAGCATGTCGGTCAGCTCGTACGGGTAGACGTTTCCGCGCCGCGCCGCGCGCAGCACCTTCTGGCGGTAGTCGTCGAGCGGTCGCACGGGTTGCGTGGACGGGTGCCCGACGGTCAGCTGCGGGCCGTTGCCGGCGTCGAGCCCGATCCGGACCGCGATCTCGGCCAGCTCGCCGTTGCCGGTGCGCTCGCGGGCGATGAATTCGACCTCCTCCAGCCCCGCACCCGCGGTGGTGGGCAGGATCCGGTGCGCGAGCATGCGCTGCTCATCGGTGGACAGGTCGACCGGGGGCCACACGTACATGAAAATGCGGTTGGTGTCGAACCGCCTGTTCTGCGGCCGCTGGGCCTGGATGTTGCGGATGGCGTCGAGGCACGCGGCGAGGGCGTCCTCCACCGCCGGCAGCGCGACCAGCCGGCCGTCGGCCTCGCGCAGTGGGGTGAGGTCGCGGACCTGGGCCATCGCCACCAGCCGCTCGTCGGCCGGGTTCTGCCGGGCGACGGCCTTGAAGAGGTAGATCTCCTCGTCGGACGAGGGCAACCGGGTGAGGTCGAACTCGCGCCACCGCTCCAACTGCATGCGCTGCGCGATGTGCGGGTGCAGGCCCCGGATCAGCCGGTCCTCGGCGAATCCCGCGGCCGACGCCGCCGGCGGCAAGGAGGTCGCCCCTCGCGATTCTGCGGCCGGCGTCGCCGGCGGCAAGGAGGTCGCCCCTTGCGACTCCTGCTGGGGGCGGAAGGTGAAGTGGTGGTGCATCACCGCGCCTGCGGTGCCGGCGACCGTGGTGGTGATCCGCTCGACCTGTGCCGGCAGAGTCGAAGCGGCGAGGACTTCGCCGAGCCGCGCGGCCATGGCGTCGACATCCGGCTGGCTCTCCCAGGCGAGGTAGACGTCCGCGACCAGCCGGGCGTGATCGGGCAGTTCCTGTGCCAGCTGCCCGACCGCGCGGACCGCGTCGCCCAGTACGGTGAAGTCGACGGCCGTGGTGACGACGCGGGTACCACCGGCGTCGGCGGTGACGAACCGGCAGCCGGCCAGGTCGCGGGGCTGGACGCCGGTCAGCGCCCGGTTGCCGTAGTAGCGGCGGGTCAGCACCTCCAGCAGCGTCGCCTGGTCGCGGCCCGGCCGGCCGATGCGCTGCCCGACGAGGCGGACCAGCGGCTCGGACACGGCGACCATGGCCGCGATCCGCTCGGCGCGGTCCGGCGCGTCCGGGTTCTGGTCCAGGTACCGCAGTTCACGGCGGACCCCGGCGTAGACCTCGGCACGGTTGCGGCGCAGCATCGGCATGGCGAACCAGCGGAACACGATGCCGTGAGCCAGGTCGGACACCGCCGGGAACCGCACCTGGGTCGCCTCGACGAGGTGTTCGAGGGCCAGCCCGGCACGCTCGCGCAGCGGCCCGGTGGGCGGGGACTCCGCCAGCCACTGCCGCAGCAGCGCGGAGACGATCGCCACGTCCACGGTGGACCGTTGCTGGGCCAGGAAGATCCGGAAGACGGCGGATTCCAGTTCGGGTGTGCGGGCCAGGTCGGTCACGCCGTAGTGCGCGAGTACCCGGCTCAGCCTGGTCTGGAAGGCGTCGGTGACACCGGCCCGCTCGACGTCGAGGCTCTGCAGGTACGCGTGGAAGAACTCGCGGGGGCTGTGCACGTGGCTGTGCGGCTCCGCGAGTTCGCCCGCCGGTCGGTTGCGGGTCAGCTCGGACAGGTCCGCGAACGCGCGCAGCAGATCCAGCTCTCCGGAAAGCGGGCGGTGCGCCTCGCCGAGTTCCCTGCGCGCGGCGAGGTACCGGGTGAGCGCCCGGGTCTGGTCGTGCGGGTCGACGTCGTACCCGAGGATCAGGCTGAGCAGATCCCGCAGGCCGCGCTCGGCGCGGACGGCGGCGGTGGCCGAACCGTCCTCGACCGGCAGGTCGATCTCGACCGCTTCGGTCTTCGCGGCCGCGGCGCCGGCGTCGTCGCTGAGCGGTTCGAGCCGCATCAGCAGCGCCCCGGCCTCGAGCTGGCTCCCCACCGAAACCGGCAGTTCCCGGACCCGGGCGCGGAACGGCGCGCGGAGCACGGTCTCCATCTTCATGCTCTCCAGCACGAGGATGGGCGCCCCGGATTCCACCTCGTCGCCCACGCCGACGGGGGTGGCGACGACCAGCGCGGGCCAGGGGGAGCGGACGACGCCGCCCTCGTCGAGGCTGACCCGGTGCGTGACACCGTCGACCTCGACCAGGTGGATCGGCCCGTGTACGCCGGTGACCAGCCGGAACCGGCTGCCGTTGACGGTGATCTGCCCGCTGTGCTCGTCGAAGCGCTCGATCTCGACGTCCGCGGGGTGGACGTCGCTGCCGCTCGCGATGCCGACCCGGTACCGCTTCTGGCCGATCCGGGCCACGTTCACCCGGTACCCGACGCCCCGCAGCTTGAGGTCCAGGGGGCGGCCGCTCTCGTGCTGCACCTGGGGCCGCCCGCCACGGGCGGTGGACAGCAGGCGCTGGAGGGCGACCTCTTCCTCATCCCGGTACGCCTCGATGGCCGCGGCGGCCAGCGCGACGGCCGAATGCCGGTGTGAGACCAGGCGCCCCTCGCCGCGGACCCGGTCGATCCAGCCGGTGTCGGCGGTCGCGCCCACCACCTCGGGCTGGTCGAGGAGGTCGAGCACGAAACTCTTGTTGGTCGCGCCGCCTTCGATGATGACGGTGGTCTCGCTCATCGCCCGGCGCAGGCGTCCCAGCGCCTCGTCGCGGTCCCGACCGTACGCGATGATCTTCGCGATCATGGAGTCGAAGTCGGACGGGATGGTGTCGCCCTCGCTGACGCCGGTGTCGACCCGGATGCCCGGTCCGGCGGGGAGGACCAGGCGGGCGATGCGGCCGGGGGAGGGCGCGAAGTCGCGGTCCGGGTCCTCGGCGTTGAGCCGTGCCTCGATCGCGTGCCCGATCTCGGCCGGCTGCGCGCCGTCGAGCCGGCCTCCCGACGCGACGTGCAGTTGCAGCTTGACCAGGTCGGTACCGGTGGTGATCTCGGTGATCGGGTGCTCGACCTGCAGCCGGGTGTTGACCTCCAGGAACGCGAACAGGTTCTCGCCCGGGTGGTACAGGAACTCCACGGTGGCGGCCCCGCGGTAGCCGACGGCGAGCGCGAGCCGCTCGGCCGACCGCTTCAACTCGGCGGTCTGCTCCGGACCGAGGACCGGCGATGCGGACTCCTCGATGATCTTCTGGTTGCGCCGCTGTACCGAGCAGTCGCGCACGCCGAGCGCCCACGCGGTGCCCTGGCCGTCCGCGATGACCTGGACCTCGACGTGCCGCGCACCGGTCACCAGGCGCTCCAGGAACACGACGCCGGAGCCGAACGAGCGCAGCGCCTCCTGGCTGGTGCGCTCGTACGCGTCGGCCAGGTCGTCCGGCGAGGTGACGACCCGGATCCCGCGCCCCCCGCCGCCCGCCGTCGCCTTGAGCATCAGCGGGTAGCCGATCTGCTCGGCCGCTTTCAGTGCATCACTGAGCGTGGCCACCTCGCCACGACTCCACGGTGCCACCGGCACGCCGACCTCTTCGGCGATGAGCTTCGCGCCGATCTTGTCGCCGAGCTTGCGCATCGCCTCGGCGCTCGGCCCGATGAAGGTGACCCCGATCCGTCCGCACAGCTCGGCGAACGCCGGGTCCTCGGCGACGAAGCCCCAGCCCACCCAGGCCGCGTCGGCACCGCACTCGACCAGTGCGCGCTCCAGCTTGCCGTGATCGAGGTACGGGCGGGCGGCCGCCGGTCCGAGCGGGTACGCGATGTCGGCCTCGCGCACGAACATCGCGGTCCGGTCACTGTCGGTGTACAGGGCGACCGTCTCGATCCGGGTCCCGGTCTGGGCGGACAGGTCCCGCACGGCGTGGATCAGCCGCATGGCGGCCTCTCCCCGGTTGACGATGGCAACACGACTGAACACCGGCTGAATCCTCCCAGACCTACGCACGGAAGGCGACGTCCGCATCGCGGAACGTCGCCTGCACCGGCCTACCACCCTGCTCCTTTACCGGTGGGTACACCAATCTCTCCAATGACACAGGACCGAGTCGATCAGTTGTAGGGTCTCTACAAAGAAGTCGCGCGGAACACACAATTCGGCGGGCGCGTCGCGGCTGGCCCGGTCCTCGGTCAAGTGTCCGCTACTCTGCGTGGATCTGCGCGATCCGCCCGGTCCACAGTGGAGAGCACGGGGAAGGGATCGAACATGCCACCACGACCGCCTACCGCCACCGCCGAACGGATCCTGATCACCGGCGCCGCCGGTCGCATCGGCACCGTGCTGCGGCACGGCCTGGGCCGCCCCGGCCGGGTGCTGCGACTGCTGGACATCGCACCGGTCGATCCGGTCGGGCCCGGTGAACACGTGGAGACGGTGCAGGCGTCGTTCAGCGACCCGGACGCCATCGACGACGCGTGCCGCGACGTCGACGCCGTGGTCCACCTGGGCGGGCGCCCCAGGGAGGCGGCGTGGGACACCATCCGCGAGATAAACATCGACGGTACCCAACGGGTGCTGGAGGCTTGCCGTTCGCGGGGCGTCCGGCGGGTCGTACTGGCGAGCAGCATCCACGCCGCCGGATTCCGCACCCGCGACGAATCGGCCACCGGCGGTGGCCTACCGGCGGACAGTTCGCCGCGTCCGGACACGTTCTACGGCGTCAGCAAGGCCGCGATGGAGGCGCTGGGCAGCCTGTACCACTCCCGGTTCGGCATCGACGTGACGTGCCTGCGCATCGGCGCGTTCCAGCCGCGCCCGCGGACGCCGGAGGACCTGGCCGCCTGGCTGTCGCACGCTGACGGGGTCCGGCTGTTCGAGGCGTGCCTGGGCGCCGAGCCGGCCTCGTACCGGATCCTCTGGGGCATTTCCGCGAACACCAGGCGGTGGTGGTCGCTGGCCGAGGCGGAGGTGATCGGCTACCACCCCGAGGACGACGCCGAGGAGTACGCCGGACAGGTTCTCGCCGACGACCGCTTCGATCCCGCCGATCCACGCGTCCACCGGGTCGGCGGCGAATTCTGCACCCTTCCCCTCGGATAGGCCCTTCCCCCCGGGCAGGCCGTGCCCCTCGGACAGGCTGTGTCGCTTGGACGGGCATGCCCCTCGGGCAGGTGCACGATCGGGGTCGGGGAAGATGAGCGGGTGCCCACACCACCCCCGGCAGGCGTGCTCGAACCGCCGTTCGACTCTTCGCCCAGAGAGATCGAGTCCCGCGACGAACTGGAGCTGAACCTGACCACCGGCAGCCTCGCCGGGCTGACCGTACAGGGGCTGCGGCTGGACACCGCCCCGATCCCGGACGTGCACTCGGTCGATGTGACGGGAACGCTGTTCGTCGGGTGCCGGTTCGCCTCCCGGGACGTCGAGGCGGAACTCGTCCGGCGCGGGGCGTACGTGCTGCCGCCCTTCGACTCGCTGCCGTACTCGATCCAGCCGCCGCGCCTGTACACCCCGGAGGACCTCGCCGCGGGCTTCGCTGCGGGCGGGTTTGCGGACATGTACGACAACGTGATCTACCGGCACTTCCGGGCGGCGGGGGCGGCCGTGCCGGAGGTACGGGAGGCACTCGCCCAACGGTTGCACGACCACGGCATCGACAACGCGCTCGCCGGCGTGACCCGGACGTGGGTGGACGCGCACGGGCCGGCCTCGGTGGTGGGCGTGATGGGTGGGCACGCCGTACCGCGCGGCGCCCCGGCGTACCGGATGGCGGCCCGGCTCGGCTGGGAACTGGCGCGGGCCGACCGGCTGGTGGTGACCGGCGGCGGACCCGGCGTCATGGAAGCGGCCAACCTCGGCGCCTACCTGGCCAACCGGAGGGCCGGCGAGCTCGACGCCGCGATAGACCAGCTGGCGACCGCGCCCGACGTGACCGACCAGGACCGGTACACGGAGGTCGCCCTCCAGGTGCGGGCGCGCTTCGCGCCGGCGCCGGTGCACCAGCCGCCGAGGGTGCCGGTGGCGCGACCGGCGGCCGGCCCGGCGCCCGGATCGCCGGGTGCGGTGGGCGCCCCGCTCAGCTGGGCCAGGCTCGGCGGGCTGTCCGTCCCCACCTGGCTGTACGGGCACGAGCCGGTGAACCTGTTCGCCGCCCAGATCGCCAAGTACTTCTCCAACGCCATCCGGGAGGACATCATCCTGCGGCTGGCCCGCGGCGGTATCGTCTTCGCCCCGGGGCAGGCCGGCACCGTGCAGGAGGTGTTCCAGGCGGCGACGAAGACGTTCTACGGCACCGACGGAGCGAGCGGGCCGTACGTCTTCCTGGACACCGCCTTCTGGACCCGCACCCTACCGGTCGCCGACCTGCTGCGACCGCTGCTGGCCAGGTCCCCGGCCGGTGACCTGTCCGGCTTGGTACACCTCACCGACGACGCCCGGGAAGCCGCCCGGTTGCTGACGAACTTCCCGAGTCGCTGACCGCAAACGACGAGCGGTGCCGGCACCTGACCGACCTGCACGGTGAGGGCCGGGTGCGGGTGTCGGGTTGGCTGGATCGGGAATCGGCGGCGGTGGTCCGGGCCGCGGTCGACCCGCTGTGCGCACCCCGACCCGCGGCCACCGAACCCGACCTTCGCCATCCGGGACAGCGGCGCGCGGACGCGCTGGTGGACGTGTGCCGGCTGGCCATGGCCTGTTGCCTGCTGGCGCCACGCGCGCTCGGCCAGGCCCCGGATGTACTCCCCGCACACATCCCCGATACGTGGAAGCGGCCGTGGCTCGTCTCGTCCACCTCGGGTAGCGCCGTCGCCCACCGCCGGATGTCGTCGGTACCGGTCACCGCTACCGCAGTGACCAGCGCAGGACTTGATCTCCCGGTCCGCCGGGGGCATCGTCGTTCGGGTGTACCCGAACCCGGATGTGAGCCCTGCGGCACTGCGCGACCGGCTGCGGCACGTGTACTGGATCGGTGGCGGCAGCGGCGCCGGCAAGTCGACGGTCGCCGGCCGGCTGGCGGCCCGCTACGGTCTGCGCCGGTACTCCACCGACGACGCGATGCCCGACCACGCCCGCCGTACCACGCGGATCGACGCCCCGTTCCTGGCCGAGTTCCTGACGATGGACATGGACCAGCGGTGGGTGGACCGGACCCCGCAGACCATGCTCGACACGTTCCACTGGTACCGGGGCGAGGGGTTCGGCCTGATCGTCGATGACCTGCTCCGCCTGCCCCCGCAGCCCCGGGTGGTCGTCGAGGGGTTCCGGCTGCTACCGCACCTGGTGCGGCCGCTGCTCGCGGTACCCGACCACGCCGTATGGCTCCTGCCGGCGCCGGAGTTCCGCCAAGCCGCGCTGGTCAGCCGCGGCGACGTGTGGAGCTTCACCGAGCGGACCGGCGATCCGGAGCGGGCCCGGCGCAACATCGCCGAGCGGGACCGGATGTTCACCGAGCGCCTCGGGCACGAGACGGCCCGCCTCGGCCTGCGCCGGATCGACGTCGGCACGGCGATGACCGAGGATGAACTGGTCGGTCGGGTGGCCGGCACGTTCGGGCTGCGGGCGGCGGGTGCCTGACCCCGGGCCGGCCCGGCCCGACCGGCTCCGGGCCGCCGACGAACGCGGCGAACTGCCGCCGAAGCTACCCGCTCCGCCGGGGGTACCCGCGCCGTCGGGGTCAACTCGCGCAATCGCCGGGATGTCGTGGCGAAAGACGGTACCTTCCACGGGTAGGCGTTCGTGAGGAGCTTCGGTTGGGCGGTACGCCCCTGTGGGCGTGGGCGGCGACGATCGCGTTCGTACTGGCACTGCTCGCGATCGACTTCCTCGTCGCCGCGAAGCGCCCACACGCGGTCGGGCTGGTCGAGGCCGCCATCTGGTCGGGCGTCTACATCGGCATCGCGTTGCTGTTCGGGCTGCTTCTCGGGTTCGCCGCGGCGCCCGGCACCGGGACCACCTATGTCACCGGCTGGCTGGTGGAGAAGAGCCTGTCGGTGGACAACCTGTTCGTGTTCGTCATCATCATGAACCGTTTCGCGGTACCGCCGGAGTACCAGCAGAAGGCGCTGCTGTTCGGCATCGCCGCGGCGCTCGCGCTACGCGCCCTGCTCATTGCGGCGGGCTCGGCGGCCGTCACGCTGTTCGCTCCCACGTTCCTGTTGTTCGGACTGCTGCTGATCTTCACGGCGGTCCAGCTGGTCCGGCACCGCAACGACGACCCCGACCCCGAGGACAACCCGGTGCTGCGCTACGCGCGCCGGGTGCTCCCGGCAACGACGGAGCTGGAGGGCGGGCGGCTGTTCGCCAGGGCCGGCGGCCAGCGGGTGGTGACCCCTCTGTTCCTCGTGTTCCTCAGCATCGGCAGCACCGACCTGCTGTTCGCCCTGGACTCCATCCCCGCCGTGTTCGGGGTCACCCGCAGCCCGTTCCTGGTCTTCTGCGCCAACGCCTTCGCCCTGCTCGGCCTGCGCGCCCTGTACTTCCTCATCCAGGGGCTGCTCCGGCGACTCGTCTACCTCGCGATCGGGCTCGCCGCGATCCTCGGCTTCATCGGCGTGAAGCTCATCCTCACATTCCTGCACGAGCAGGTCTCGACCGGCATACCCGAGGTCCCGATCTCGGTGTCGCTGGCGGTGATTCTCGCCGTGCTGGCGGCCACGACCGTGGCGAGCCTGCTGCGCTCGCACCGCCGTCCGCAGCAGCGGGCGCACACCGGCGCGCTCGGCCGGCGCGCCGGCCGCCCGAAGACCGATTCCCGGTGAATCGAGCGCGTCCGGCTTGCGGCCGGCCCGGCGTCCTGCGGCCCGATGGTCCGGCGGCTCAGGCGATTTCCGCGCTGCCCTCACGGTAGATCTTCGCCGACGCGATGCGCCCCTCCCGCAGCCGGTAGAAGCCGGCGATGGAGTAGGTGCGCTCCTCGCCCTCGAACGTCAGCGTCTCGGTCAGCTGGCAGGCGGCCCGGTCGCCGTCGCAGACCAGGTTCTGGATGGTCAACGTGGGCAGCAATCCGGCCATCGCGCCGGAGAACAGCTCGGTCAGCTCCTCATGCCCGCGGGCCACCGAGGCGCCGGTGACCCAGGACGCGTCGGGCGTGAAGCCGGCCATGAGGGCGCTGAGGTCACGGGCGTTGAAGGCGTCCACGTGCCTGCGCAGGGCGGCTGCGGCGTCGGATCCGGTCATGACCGGAGTATGGCAGCCGGGCCGGCTCAACCTGCCCCGAGCCCGGGCCGCGGCCGCCGCGGTGTGGCCGGCCGGGTAAGCGGCCGTCGCCGGAGGTGCCGTCGCCGGTCGGTGCACCCGCCCGACCGGCTACGGGCGCAGGATCGCCTTGTTGAAATCGTCCTGCTTGTGCTTGTGCATTTCGAACCCCTGCGGCGCGTCGTCCAGCGTCATCCGGTGGCTGACCACGAAGCTCGGATCGATGTCGCCGTTGCGGATGCGCTCGTACAGCGGCCGGATGTACCGCTGCACGTGGCACTGGCCGCTGCGGATGGTCAGCAACCGGTTCATCACCGCACCCATCGGGAACTTGTCGATGAACCCCAGGTAG
>JBDZVD010000260.1:0-3169 GCA_040255525.1 Micromonosporaceae bacterium
CTGAGTGGCCGACTTTTACCGTATCGCGTGGCCTGGTCTTATCCTATCGATCACAAATTCGCACCAGGCTCGGGGATCACGCGCTGGTTGCGCGAGCCGCGCCATGTGCCGGCGCCGTCCGCGAGCGCCGCGATGAACGGCCCATCGACCAAGAGGTCGGTCAGTTCAAGGGCTGCCGCGACCTCGGGCTCGGGTCGGCGCCGGAGTGCTTCCAACGTGTAGCCGGAGTAGACGACGATGTGGATGCCACGCGCGGTGAGCGTCTGGAGCAAAGCCAGCGGCCCTACAGGCTGGAAAAAGGGTTCTCCACCGAGCACGGAAATTCCGTCGCGCGGCTCACCGGTCGGACCGAGCAGGGCCGCGACTACGTCCGTCACGCTCAACTTGGTGCCACCAGCCGGATTGTGCGTCTCCGGCACTATGCAGCCAGTTATCTACAGTCTGGTGCGTTTGTTCACGGCTCGTCTAAGGACAGGTGCTCGAGCCCGTTCTCCCCGTCCGATCGGCCCTTCCTGGCCGCAGGCCGCTCGGGCCAAACGTGCTTGTGGTAACACCGCTTGCACACATCCGGCGGGCAGTTCTTGTACTTCCAGGTTGGCCGTTTCTTGCAGATGCGGCAGAGACGCTGCTGTCGCTTGCCGGCCATGGCTGCATTCCTCCAGCTGGTCACCACTCCAAGCGCTTTCATGGGCAGTGCTGTGACGAGTGCACGTCCACGAGCACCACCCGGCCGGTGCGGCGAGTGGCCATGAGATCGATCACCCGTTGATTGCCCGACCCGGTCCAGGGTCCCGCGCGGTCGGCCAGCGCCGCGACGTAGGGCCCATCAATGAGCATATCGATCGCGTCGAGCACCTGGGCGATCACTGGCTGCCGGACCGACCGCCGCAGGAGGGCCTCGTAGGTGTAGCCCGAGTAGCAGACGATGTGGGGACAGCCTCTCGCTCGCAGCGCGTGGACCAACCCCAGCAGCCCGTCCGGCTGCAGGAACGGTTCGCCTCCCAAGATACTGACCCCGTCACGTTCATAGGCGGGATCGAGCAGGACCTCGGCCAGACGATCCACCGGGATGGGGGTGCCGGCCTCGACCGGATGCAGGGAGGGAACCCAGCAGCCGGGGCAGGCCAGGTTGCAGCCGCTCACGAGCACGCTCGTCCGCCGCCCGGGTCCTTCGACGAGCGAGTGATGGTAGTAGCCCGTCACCCGCAAGGACGCTTTCCCGGCGGTTTCCGCTGAGAACTCGCTCGGCGGTGGCAACGGCTTGAGCGGACGGGCGCAGCCTAGTTCTGCACCGGAGCCCAAGAAGTCGGTCAACTGGTCGCGGAGTTCTCTCGAGAGCCGATCGGGTTCCCCGATGAGGACCGTGCCGGTCAGGGCATCAAGCGTGATCGTGAATTCTGGCATCCGCTTCTCCTGTGGGTGAGCGACCGCCGTTGGTCAATGCTGGAGCCATCACCGCCAGCTGCTCTCCGACCGCGGCGATTGTCCGGTCCAGCGCCTCCACGGCCTCGTCAAGTTCTCGCTTGCGATCTGGCGGGAGGCGTGTTTCTCCGAGCATGCGCAACTCGATCAGATTCTCGCGCTGCTGGCCGTAGCGGGGGAGCTGCTCCGGCGTCGCGACGAAGTGCGGGCAGGGCAGGCACGCCAAGCGATTCTGGCAGGGGAGGTAGGCGCTCAGGCCGCAGAACCCAACACCCAGGTCCACCCAGAGTGACTCCCGCCACTGCCGACTTGCCGCCAGGTGCGCCGCGGGCGAGAGGTAGACGCGCACCTGCGCCGTCGTGCGGTGCTCTTCTGCGATCGCCGTGAAGGCGGCGTCGAACTCCTGCCGGACGGTCTCAGGCATGACGGCGGTGTAGCGGAGGGTCATTCGCAGGTCCGTGTGCCCGAGCATCTGGCTGATCGTCTCCAGGCGCATCCCGTTCTTGCGCCATTGGACCGCGAGGGTGTGGCGGAACTGGTGACTGGTGTACCGCGGGACGCCCGCCATCCGACAGACCGCGGTGATGAGGCCATTGAGCGAGTGCGCGCTGAGCCTCCCACCCTGCCAGGCGAACAGAAAGTCCCGGCGGGCATTCGTTCGTTCGTTAGCGAGGAGCGGCTGCGGACCGCGCTAGCGCATCCAGGCATCGACCAACGCGACCAAATTGGGGCGGACCGGAATCATCCGGTCGTTGTGCAGTTTGCCCACCGGCACGCGCAGCCAGTGGGTGGCCTGACCGGTGGCTGCACCCTGCGCGGTCACCACGCAGCCGGTATCGAGCCGGAGCAGCTCGCCGATCCGCAGCCCACACTCCAGCAGGATCGCCAGAACAGCCCGTGTTCGCTCGTAGGGCGCGGGCAACCGGTTGGCCGCCGCGGATTTGGGAGTCAGGTCCTCCACCGCAGCGATGAGGCGATGCCAGTCACCGTCCGGGATGAACCGGGGGATGTGGTCGTCGACGCGCTGGACATCGCCTCGCACGAAGAGGGCCCGACCAGGCCGTTCCGGGTACTCGAGGGCGTCGATGGTCTCGAAGAAGGCCTTGATGCAGGAGATGCAGCGGATCCGGCAGGAAGTCGAAAGCGGCTTCCCCAGCCGCCGGCCGGCGTGTTTGGTGTGGGCCGGGCTCGCGTGCTCGCCCACGCGCATCTGCGTGACGGCCTGCTTATACGCCTCGATGTGACGCCGCCGTACGTCGGCCACCGACGTCACCACCGGATCGAAGGCACCCAGCCAGTCGCCGAACCGTCGCAGGTACGCCTGATAGGTCTGGACGGTGCTGGGCCGACGGGTGGCGTCGAGGTCGGTCAGGAACCGCTCGAAGGTCGCCGCGATCTCGGGTGGCGTCCGGCCCCAGGAGAAGCGGTGGCGGGACCGGCCGCCGACTGCCCGGGGCGATTCCTCGGCCAGATACCCCATTGCGCCGAGGACCCGCTGGGCCATCGTCACCCCTGACGTCGCCACCCGCGGCGAGCGGCTCGTGTGCGTCTCCCACGTCTCGAAGTCGGCCTTGCACAGGTCCTCCAGGTTCCGCTTCCCGGAGGCGGCCATCACGGCCAGCAGGACGCTGACCCCGTTCTTGCGCACCTGGCGCTCGTGCCGGTAGCCGATGGTGCGGGCAACCGCGACGATGAGGTTGACCCGGTGTAGTGGACACCTGAATGCTTGGGGTGTAATGCCTTGAGA
>JBDZVD010000261.1:0-3163 GCA_040255525.1 Micromonosporaceae bacterium
CCGGACCGATGCCGAGTTTCGCGCGGATAGCGCGCGGGATCACCGTCTGGCTGCCCGACCGCACCGGCGCCCTGGCCCCCGTCGATCCCGGTGCCCTCGGCACGGTGCCGGGGCACGCCGACCCGCCGGCCCTGGAGGCGGTGTCGTGACCGGCTTCAGCAGCGGTGTGATGAGCGACAGGCCGGCGCGAGGCGCGTCATGAGCCGGACGATGCTCGTCTGGTGCCCCGACTGGCCGGTGCTCGCCGCCGAGATCGTCGAGGGCGTACCGGCGCACGGGCCGGTCGCGATCCTGGCCGCCAACCGGGTGATCGCCTGCTCCGAGGCCGCCCGCGCTGAGGGGATCCGGCGGGGCCTGCGCAAGCGCGAGGCACAGAGCCGGTGCCCGCAGCTGGTCGTGCTCGACCACGATCCGGGCCGGGACGCCCGGGCCTACGAACCGGTGGTGGTGGCGATCGAGGAGCTGGCGCCCGGAGTCGAGGTGGTCCGGCCCGGCGCGTGTGCGCTGGCCGCCCGCGGGCCGTCCCGGTACTTCGGGTCCGAGGAACTCGCCGCCGAGCGGATCGTCGAACACATCGCTCAGACGTGCGCCGTCGAGGCGCAGGTCGGAGTGGCCGACGGGGTCTTCGCGGCCGGGTTGGCGGCCCGGGCCGGCCGGCTGATCCCGCCCGGCCGGACCGCCGCCTTCCTCGCCGACCTGGACATCGCCACGGTGGACCGGCCGCCCCTGGTCGACCTGCTGCGCAGGCTGGGCATCGGTACCCTCGGCGCGTTCGCGGCCCTGCCCCCGGCGGACGTGCTGGCACGCTTCGGGCTGGACGCCGCGCTGGTCCAGCGGCTGGCCGCGGGGCGGGACGAACGGCCGCTCGCGATCCGGGAGCCGCCACCCGACCTGGAGGTGGCACAGACCTTCGACGAGCCGCTGGAACGGGTCGACGCGGCCGCGTTCGCCGCCCGGCAGCTGGCCGAGCGGCTGCACGACCGGCTCGCCGCTCGCGGCCTGGCGTGTACCCGCCTGGGCATCGTGGCCGTCACCGAGCACGGTGAGGAACTGCACCGCACCTGGCGGCACGACGGGTTGCTGAGCGCCGCGGCCATTGCCGACCGGCTGCGCTGGCAGCTGGACGGCTGGCTGTCCGGTACCGGTGGGGGTGCCGCCCGGCCGACCTCGGGCATCCGGCGGCTGCGACTGATACCGGACGGGGTGATCGAGCACGCCGGGCTGCAACTGGGACTGTGGGGTGACGCCGGAGCCGAGCGCGACCGGGCGCACCGGGCGCTGACCCGGGTCCAGGGCATGCTC
This sequence comes from Micromonosporaceae bacterium, assembly GCA_040255525.1. Taxonomy (GTDB): domain Bacteria; phylum Actinomycetota; class Actinomycetes; order Mycobacteriales; family Micromonosporaceae; genus Rugosimonospora. The sequence continues at coordinate 1,303 of JBDZVD010000261.1, forward strand.
GGGCCGGAGGCCGTGCTCACCGCGGTCCTCGGCGGCGGGCGCGACCCGGGGGACCAGGTACGCCTGGTGCCGTGGGGGGACGAGCGGCTGCCCGCGCGCCCGGGTGGCCCCGTGCCACCGCCGGTCGCGTCCCCGGACGCCGTGCGGTCCCCGGTGCGGTCCGGCTCCGACAAAGGCCCGGGCTCCGGTGAGGGCTCGGGCTCGGGGTCGGGCCTGGGCTCCGGCGGAAGCTCGGGCTCCGGTAAGGGCTCGGGTCAAGGCTCGGCCATCCGGTCGCAGCCGCCATGGCCTGGGCGGCTACCGGCACCGTCGCCCGCCACCGTCCTGGTCGAACCGCTGGCCGCGCGGGTGTACGACCCGGCCGGCGCCCCGGTGGGGGTGACCGCCCGGCTCGCCGTGACCGGGCCGCTGTCCTGGCTCGAACTGGACCAGGCGGAGCGCGTCGAGATCACCGGCTGGGCCGGTCCCTGGCCGGTCGACGAGCGCTGGTGGTCGCCGGAGGAGGCCAGCCGGCGGGTCAGGTTCCAGGTGTCGCTGGCTGACGGGCGGGCCCTGCTGCTCGTACTCACCTCGGGCTGCTGGTGGGTGGCGGCGATCTATGACTGATCGCAGCCGGAGCCGAATTGTGGCGGAGGCGAGCACAGCCCGGTGGTTATGACTGAAGGAAGGCGATGATCGCTGATGGGCTGGAGCAACTCCGACCTGCCCTGGGCCGAGTTCGAGAGACGCCTGTCCGGCCGGGATCCCATCGTGGTCGACCCGGTCACCATCGAGTACGGCGACGGTGGCGACGCGCCGGCCTGGACCCGCAAGCGGCAGCCGTACCAGGCACCCGACCTGATCCGCGGGAAGTCCACCGTGGACTACGCGGAACTGCACTGCCACACGAACTTCAGCTTCTCCGACGGCGCCAGCCACCCAGAGGAGCTGGTCGAGGAGGCGTACCGGCTGGGCCTTTCCGGGCTGGCGGTCACCGACCACGACGGCTTCTACGGTGTCGTCCAGTTCTCCGGCGCGGCACGCGAGCACGGGCTGCCCACGATCTTCGGCGCCGAGCTGTCCCTGGCAGGGCCCGGGGGAGCGCGGCCGGACCGGGGCGGAGGCGAACAGCCGGCACCCTCTTCCGGGCCGGAAGCGGCCTCACACCCTGCCCCGCCACGCGGCGGTGAGCCCGATCCGCTCGGGCGGCACCTGCTGGTATTGGCGCGTGGCCCCGAGGGGTACGCCCGGCTGTCCCGGGCGATCTCGCTGGCCCAGCTCGCCGGGGGCGAGAAGGGCCGGCCCGCGTACGACCTGGACTCCGTCGCCGCCGCACTCCGCGATCACGTGTTCGTGCTGACCGGCTGCCGCAAGGGGCACGTCCCGGCGGCGCTGGCCGCCGAGGGGGAGCGGGCCGCCGCCGCGGAGCTGGACCGGCTGGTGGCCCTGTTCGGCCGCCAGAGCGTGGCGGTGGAGTTGACCCACCACGGCCACCCCGAGGACGACGAGCGCAACGACGCCCTCGCCGACCTGGCGGCCCGGGCCGGCTTGGCGTGCGTCGCGACGAACAACGTGCACTACGCGCGGCCCGGCCAGCGGCGCCTGGCCACCGCACTGGCGGCGGTACGGGCCCGCCGGTCGCTCGACGACATCGACGGGTGGCTGCCCGCGGCGGGCGTGGCCCACCTGCGCAGCGGCGACGAGATGGCCGCCCGGTTCGCGGCGTACCCGGGCGCCGTCGCGCGAGCCGGCACGATCGCCGCCGAGTTGGCTTTTGACCTGAAACTGGTCGCGCCGGACCTGCCCGACTGGGACGTACCGGCCGGCCACACCGAGATGAGCTGGCTACGCCACCTGACCGAGCAGGGCGCCCGGCGGCGCT
>JBDZVD010000136.1:0-17349 GCA_040255525.1 Micromonosporaceae bacterium
GCTCCGGCCGCGCGTCGCAGCGCCCGGCGAGAGCGGTCCGGAACACCCGGCCCAGGGCGACGGCGAGCATCGACGACGCCGCGTACGGGCGGTCGTTGACGTACTGCGCCAGCGAGAACCCGTCCGGCCCGCCGGGCCGCTTGCCGCGCACCAGCGCGACGGGGTCCACCTCCAGCAGCAGCGCCACGGTGCACCGGCGCTCGTGCGCCTCCGGGTAGAACACGTGCGCGCGACCGGTCGCCACGTCGAACTCGCGCACCCGCCCGGGATGCTTGTGCAGCAGGAATCCGAGATCGGTGGCGTCCGGCGCGGTGGAGGTGATGGTCAGCAGCACCGCAACAGTGTGCCGTAACGCGCGGCGGGCGATCGAGGGGTTATCCGCCGTGCGGCGTCACGCGCCACGGCGGCGAGCGGCCCGCGCGGGCGGGGTTACCGTAGGCGGGGCGCTGTCCGCCCGGCTGCTCGAACCGCTCCCGTCGGCCGCCCGCCAGGTGCAGAGCGACTTCGGGCGCCGCCGGGTGCACATCGACTCGCTCACCGTCGCCGAGCCGTACCGGCGGTCCGGCATCGGCACCGCGCTGATGGGCTACCGCCGGCAGGAGGTCGTGTTCCGCAAGGTGCTCGACCCCCGGGGTAGCGGCCGGCACGCCCCGCCGGGATCGATCGCGGTGGCACCGGCCGCCGGGATCAGTCGCGGGCGGGGAACGCCCGCCGGTAGATGTCGTCGATGAGGGCGTTCTTCGCCTGTGTGTACGCGCGGATGTCGTCGGTACCGGCGGCGAGCCGGCGCTTGGTCTCGGCGTACCGGTCGCGGTCCTCCGGGTGGGTGCGCAGCCAGTCGCGGAACACCACGTGACGGGTGGTCTCCGGGCAGCCCGGCGAGAAGACATGCAGGTTGATGTTCGTGTCCGGCCCCTTGAACAGCCGGTGCTCGTGCCAGTTCGGCTCCCGGACGGTGAGCCGGTACCCGCCGGCCACGAGCGCCGGCAGGTAGGCGTCCTCGTCCGCGGAGTCGGGTACGACCAGGTCGATGTCGATGATCGGCTTCGCCGCGAGGCCCGGTACGGACGTCGATCCGACGTGCTCGATCGCGACCACCGCGTCGCCGAGCAGGTCGCGGATGCGCCGCTGTTCGCGGTCGTACAGGTCCGGCCAGCCCGGGTCGTGGTCGGCGACCACGATCGGGGCCCGGGCCGGGGGGCCGTCGACGTACGCCGCGTCGAGCTCCTCCTGGGTGCTGACGATCCGCTCGACGAGCGCGGGGTCGGTGCTCATGGCTTCCTCCGAACGCAGGCAGCCGCACAGTGTACCCCGAACACGGCCTACCCCGTGGAGTACCCGTGGGCCACCGGACTCCCGGCGGCGGCGCCGAGCGACCTGACCTAGAATCGCGGTCACCGCAACCGGGCGACGGCGGAGGTGACGAGTGCGGCCGAGTTGGGCACCGCCGGAAGTCGACATCGACCGCCCCGCGTCCTCCCGCATCTACGACTACATCCTGGGCGGATCGCACAACTTCGCGGCCGACCGGGAGGTCGCCGAGCGGGCCATCGCCGCGATGCCGCGGCTGCCGGAGGTACTGCGGGCCAACCGCGCCTTCCTCGGGCGGGCGGTCCGGTACCTGGCCGCCGAGGCCGGCGTGGACCAGTTCCTCGACCTGGGATCCGGCATCCCGACCGCGGGCAACGTCCACGAGATCGCCGGTGCGGTCAACCCCGCCGCCCGCGTCGTGTACGTCGACCTCGACCCCGTCGCGGTCGCGCACAGCCAGGCGATCCTCGACGACCATCCGTCGGCGGCCGCCATCCGGGCCGACCTGCGCGACCCGCTGGCCGTCCTCGCCGACCCGGTGGTCCGCGACCTGCTGGACCGCGAGCGCCCGATCGCGGTCCTCCTCGTGGCGGCGCTGCACTTCATCCCGGACGACCAGCAACCCGGGCGGATAGCCGCTCAGTTGCGCGACGCGCTGGCCCCCGGCAGCTACCTGGCCCTCTCGCACGCCAGCGCGGACGGCACCCCGCCGGCCGGCCAGCGGGACGCGCAGGCGGTGTATGCCCGGGCCGGCAACGCCATCGTCATGCGCGATCACGCGGAGATCGCCCGGCTGCTCGACGGTTGGCGCCTGGTACCGCCGGGGATCGTGCCGTGCCCCGCGTGGCACCCCGAGCCGGGGCGCGAGCCGGACCCGGAGGCGGACCAGTTCCCGGGCTACGCGGCGATCGGCCGGCGCGGGTGAGCGCCCCGGGCGGCACCGACCAGCCCGGCCCGGCGCGTCCGGTGCCGCACCAGGATCCTGCCGGGCCGGCGGCGGGGCCTCTGGTCCTGTTCGCGCTCGGCGGCACCATCTCGATGTCCGGTCACGACGGCGGGGTGGTCACCCGGCTGACCGGTCGCGACCTGGTGGACAGCCTGGGTGCGCCGGTGCCGGACGCTGCCCGGACCACCGGCACCGGTGCCCTGGAGGGCCTGGACATCGACGTCCGCGACGTGCCCGCCGTACCCAGTGCGAACCTGTCGTTCGGCGACATCCTCGACGTGGTCGCCGCGGCGGGTGACGCGGTGGCCGGCGGCGCCCGCGGTGTCGTGGTCACCCAGGGCACCGACACCCTGGAGGAGACCGCGTTCCTGGTCGACTCGGTGTGGTCGCACGACGCCCCCTTCGTGCTCACCGGTGCCATGCGCAACCCGACCCTGCCCGGCGCGGACGGCCCGGCGAACATCGCCGCCGCGCTGGCCGTCGCGGCGTCCGGTGCCGCCCGTGGCCGCGGAGCGCTCGTCGTGATGGACGACGACATCCACGCCGCCCGGTACGCGCGCAAGACCCACAGCACCAGCACCGCAGCGTTCGCCTCGCCGGACGCCGGCCCGCTCGGACACGTCGTGGAGGCCGTGCCGCGGTTCCTTGTCGACGTGCCCCGGCGCCGGCCGGTCACCGGGTTCACCCCGGAATCGGTGGCCAGGACCCGGATCGGGCTCTATACGGTGACGCTGGACGACGACGGCACGCTCCTGCGCGGGATCGAGCACTCCCACCACGGGCTCGTCGTGGCCGGGTTCGGGGTGGGTCACGTCCCGGCCGCGTTGGCGCCGGTACTGGGCCGCGTCGCCGCCGCCGTACCGGTCGTGCTGGCGTCGCGAACCGGTGCCGGCCCGGTGCTGTCCGCCACGTACGGCGCGATCGGCTCCGAGCGCGACCTGCGCGAACGCGGCCTCATCGGCGGCGGCTACGCGCACCCGTACCAGGCCAGGGTCCTGCTGCGGCTGCTGGTCGCGGCCGGTGCGTCGACGGACACGATCGCCGAGGCGTTCGCCGGCCTGGGATGAGCCCGCCCGGCCGCGGCCGGGCGGGAACCTCGATTCGGCGGCATGCGCTAGTGGGCGGCCAGCGGGACGCTCTGGTGCGACTCCGGCCCGTCGACCTCCAGGCTGCCGGCGGCGGCGCCGGGCCGCAGGTCGTCGGTCGGCTTCAGGTGGGTGTGGAACTGGAGGCCGGGCCAGCCGGTGACGGTGAGCGTCTTCGTCGGGGCCAGGCTCACGCCGCCCACCGTCGCGACGGTCTGTCCGGACGCGACGACCGGGTAGGAGCCCAGCGCGTTTTCGGCGGCCCGGACGAGCGCGAGGCTGCGGTCCAGCGCGAGGGACAGCCCGTACAACGTGGTGCCGTGCTGGCCGAACACGGCTCCGACGATGGTGAGCGACTTCCCGCCGACCCGGTAGCGCGCGGAGAACAGCAGGCACCCCCCGGCCGCACTCGTCGAACCGGTCTTGATGCCGTCCACGCCGCTGGAGCCGAGCAGGGTGTTGTAATTGCGGACGGTACCGGCGACCGGGATCCGGGCCGAGCGCTGCGCGACGATCCGCGCGAACGCCGGGATCGCCATCGCCCGCGCGGCGAGTACGGTCTGGTCGTCGGCGGTGCTGACGGTGGACGACGCCAAGCCGGACGGGTCGGTGTAGCGGGTGTCGGTCATGCCGAGCGAGGCGGCGGCGCGGTTCATCTTGGAGAGGAAGGCGTCCACGCTCCCGGCGTCCCACCGGGCCAGGATGAGCGCCATGTTGTCCGCCGACGGCAGCATCAGCGCGTCCAGGGCCTGGCGCTCGGTGAGCACCTCGCCGGCCGTGACCTTCACCAGGGACTCGTCCTTCGCCACCTGCTCCGGGTAGGCGGCGGCCTCCGCGTCTGTGACGGTGAGCGTCGGCCCGCTGGCGTTCGTCCCGAGCGGGTGGTCGCGCAGCACGAGGTAGGCGGTCATCACCTTGGTGACGCTGGCGATGGGCACCGGCCGCTGGCCGGAGGTGCTGCCCATGCGGCCCACGCCGACCACGCGCAGGCTCGACTGCCCGGAGGCCGGCCACGGCAGGGACGGTGGGGTGCCGGGGACCGTGTACGTGGCCGGCAGCGCGACGGCGGACACGGTCGGGCTGGGCGGCGGCTGGGCGGCGGTCGCGGCCCGGGTCGTGGCGCTCGGTTCGGCCCGGCTCCACCGCGCCGCTGTGGTGGTACCCGGCCCCCGCCGGGCGGCCACCGCGCCGGCCCCGGCGGCGACCAGAACGGCCAGGCCGATCGCGGTGAACGCCAGCGCCGTGCGGGGATGCCCCGACTTCCCACCCGCGGGGTCGCGCGGCCGCCCCGCCCCCGGTTCGCCGGCCCGCGCGCCGACCTCCCGGATGTCGCCTCCCGTCGCAGCCAATTCGGCCGTCGCTTCCGCGTCGTCGGACAGGTCGACGGTGTGGTCCCCGTCCGGCTCCCAACCGGGCGAGATGCGGGACAGGGCGGTCCGTTGCCGGGCGGTGGCGCGCGATGACATCGGGTCCTTCAGCAGGCTCGTGTCGGCGGGTGTCACGCCGAGGAGGGACGATGATCGTTCACGACACAGTACCGGCGGCGGACCGTTTGCCGCGTACCGACGATTGGCAACAAAGCATGAGAGTCGGGGGCAACTGGGGCGGAGAAATCTGGACGGGCACCGGTGCGGCAAACCGCTCTGCGCGACCCGCCGCACGGCGTCGTGCCCGCCGGCGGTCGACCCCTCGGCCGGTGGGCCCCGGGGCGCCCGGAGCCGGCCCGCGCGAGGCTTCAGTGGGCGGACAGCGCGGCCGACTCGCTCAGCGTGGTCAGCAGGCGGCGCAGCAGCGCCTGCACCGCGTCGTCCGCGATGCCCACCTCCCGTGCCCGCTCCGCCGACCAGCGGTAGCGCAGGTTGACGTCGAGTCGGGTCCGGGTGCCGCCGTCGGCGAAGGCGAAGCGGACGCTGCCCTCGTGCGGCAGCGGGGGATCCGCGGTCTCCCAGGCGATGAGGACCTCCGGAAGATCGCCGATCAACCGGACGATCACGGCGACCGGCTCCCGCCCCTGCGGGCTGTGCACCCAGACGAAGGAGTCGTCAGTGAGGATCTCCACGGAGACCTCCGGACCGAGCACGGCGGCGAGGCGCTCCACGTCCCGGAACAGGTCGTACACCTGCTCGCGCGGTCGGGGGAGCACCAGGGTCGCGGTCGTCTCGCGTCGCTCGGGACGCCCCTCGCCGCGCCACTCGCGCCTGCCCCGCCGGGCCGCGCGGACGGCGACGACCACCACGGTGGCGGCGAAGGCGGCGACGGCGGCCCGCATGACGTTGCGCGTGAGTGCGTTCACGGTAGCGGAGTACCCACACCCGCGCCGCGCCACGCGGTGGTGCGGGAACTTTCCGCCGACCGGAGGCGGTGTCCGTCACGGCGACTGGTCCGGGTCGCCGGTGCCGGCCGGCAGCGGCCCGGCCACCTGTGGCGGCGGTGCCTGCGGCTCGACCGCCTGCGCGCCGATCTGCGGTGCCCCGTCCGGCTGCGTTCCGCTCGACTGTACGCCGTCCGGCTGCGCGGCGATCTGCGGTGCTCCAGCCGGCTGCGTTCCGGCCGGCAGTGGTTCGGCCGCCCCGCCGTCCGGCGCGGCACCCCCGCCGTCGGCGGTGGCGCTCGGGACGGGCACGAAGAAGCCGAGGACAGTGCGGCGGCGCCCGCCGAGTATCTCGTTCGGGCGCTTGGGCACCACCCACTCCGCGTACTCCAGCCTCCCCTCACCGCGCTCGTCGACCGGCCCGAGCGGCTGGCGGATCTCGATGTAGCGCCCGTCCGCGGTCCGGCGGATCAGGCCCGTCTCGATGCCTTCGTGCAGCACCATCCGGTCGTGCTGTTGAAGGTTGAGGGCCAGCCGGTGAGTCGCGTAGAACGCCAGCGGTGGGAGCAGGAGCACCGCGAAGCGCCCGGCCCACACCATCGCGTTGAGGTCGACCCGGAACTTCACCGCGATGGTGTCGTCGGCGGCCCAGGTGGACAGCACCAGGTAGAACGTCACGGCCATGGCGCCGAGCGCGGTGCGGCCGGGCGCGTCCCGGGGTCGCGCCGCCAGCTGGTGGAACCCGTGGTCTCCGGTGAGCCGGCTCTCCAGCCACGGGTACGAGAAGGAGAGCACGACCAGCACACCGGGCAGTACGACGGCAGGCCAGAACGGCGCGGGGACGGTGTACCCGAACGCGTGGATCTCCCACGGCGGGAACAGGCGCATGGCCCCCTCCAGGAACCAGACGTACCAGTCGGGTTGTGCGTTCGCCCCGGCCACGCCGCCCTCGTACGGGCCCCACAGCCAGACCGGGTTGATCTGGGCGACGCCGCCCAGCGCGGCGATCGTCGCGAACACGAACATGGCCAGCCCGGTACTGGTCATCGCGAAGCTGGGCACCATCCGGGTACCGACCACGTTGTGCCGGGTGTGCCCGGGCCGGTGCCACTGCGTGTGCTTCTGTTTGACGATCAGTGCCAGGTGGACGCTGATCAGCGCGAAGATCAGTCCCGGGACGATCAGGACGTGAGCGATGTAGAGCCGGGACAGGATGAACGCGCCCGGGAACTCCCCGCCGAACAGGCTGGTGGACAGCCAGGTCCCGGCGATCGGGATGCTCAGCATGATGGCGTCGGCGATCCGCAGCCCGGTTCCGGACAGCGCGTCGTCGGGCAGCGAGTAGCCGCAGAACCCTTCGATGAAGCCGAGCCAGAACAGGCTCGACCCGACGAGCCAGTTGACGTCGCGGGGCTTGCGGAACACGCCGGTGAAGAAGATCCGCAGCATGTGGACGACGATCGCGGCCATGAACAGGTTCGCCGCCCAGTGGTGCATCTGGCGCAGGAACAGCCCGCCGCGCACGTCGAACGACAGGTCCAGGGTCGACCGGTACGCCGCGCTGACCGGGATGTTGCGCAGCGGCGTGTAGCTGCCGTGGTAGGGCGCCTCCGCCATCGATGGGTCGAAGAAGAGCGCGAGCACTGTGCCGGTCAGCACCAGCATGATGAACGAGTACAGGGCGATCTCGCCGAGCATGAACGACCAGTGGTCCGGAAACACCTTGTTGATCGTCCGGCGCAGCGGCGAGCCGATCCGCAGCCGTTGTTCGGTCGAGTGGGCGGCGGCGTCGGCGGCCCTCGCGGCACGCCCCGGTCGGGATCCTCGCAGCCGGGACCCTCGCAGCCCCAGTAGCGTGCCCAGCATCCGTACCCCCTCCGGCGGCGCTCGTGTTACCCGGCGCGGCACCCGGGAAACCCACCTAGTGGGTCTTTCCGGTACATAACGGTTTGATTGGCTGGCGGGCGGGTAGCGGGCCGGGATGGATCAGCCGCGCCCGACCACCGTGGCGCACGCGCGCCCGCGTCCCGAGGCGGTCCACGCCGGCCGGCACGAAATCAACCGGGCGACGAAGGGCGGCACGTTCGGCAGCCTGTTGCGCACCACCGACGCCAAGCAGATCGGCCTGCTCTACCTGACCACCGCGTTCGGGTTCTTTATCGTCGGCGGCGCGATGGCCATGCTCATGCGCGGCGAACTGGCCCGTCCCGGGCTGCAGTTCCTGTCGCCGGAGCAGTACAACGAGCTGCTCACCGAGCACGGTACGATCATGCTGCTGCTGTTCGCCACGCCGATTCTGTTCGCGTTCGCGAACTACATCGTGCCGCTGCAGATCGGCGCCCCGGACGTGTCGTTCCCCCGGCTGAACGCGTTCGCCTACTGGCTGTACCTGTTCGGCGGCATCATCGTCGTCGGCGCGTTCCTGGTCGAGGGCGGAGCGCCGGGGTACGGGTGGACCGCCTACACCCCGCTGTCCGACGTGGCCAACACGCCGGGTCCGGGTGCGAACCTGTGGATCATTGGGCTGGTGGTGTCCGGCCTCGGTACCATCCTGGCCGCCGTCAACATCACCACCACGATCATCACGCTGCGCGCGCCGGGCGTGACGATGTTCCGGATGCCGATCTTCACCTGGAACATCCTTATCACCGCCATCATGATTCTGATGGCGTTCCCGGTGCTGGCGGCTGCGCTGTTGGCCCTGCTCGCCGACCGGGAACTCGGCGCGCACATCTACGACCCGAACGTCAACGGGCCGATCCTGTGGCAGCACCTGTTCTGGTTCTTCGGGCATCCCGAGGTGTACATCGTGGCGATTCCGTTCTTCGGCATCATCACCGAGGTGATCCCGGTCTTCAGCCGCAAGGCGCTGTTCGGCTACAAGGGGATGGTGGCGGCCACGATCGGCATCGCGTCGCTGTCGATGACGGTGTGGGCCCACCACATGTTCGCGACCGGCCTGGTGCTGCTGCCGTTCTTCTCGTTCCTGTCGTACCTGATCGCGATCCCCACCGGCATCAAGTTCTTCAACTGGATCGGCACGATGTGGCATGGCCAGCTCACGTTCGAGACGCCGATGATGTTCGCGCTCGGCTTCCTGGTCACCTTCCTGCTCGGCGGCCTGTCCGGGGTGCTGCTGGCCAGCCCGCCGGTGGATTTCCACGTGACCGACACCTACTTCGTGGTGGCCCACTTCCACTACGTGCTGTTCGGCACGATCGTGTTCGCCGTCTACTCCGGCACGTACTTCTGGTTTCCGAAGATGACCGGGCGGATGCTCGACGACCGGCTGGGCAAGGTGCACTTCTGGCTGACCTTCATCGGCTTCCACGGCACGTTCCTGGTGCAGCACTGGCTGGGAGACATGGGCATGCCCCGCCGGTACGCCGACTACCTGCCCACCGACGGCTTCACCACGCTCAACACCGTCTCCACGGTGGGCGCGTTCATCCTGGGCGCCTCGATGCTGCCGTTCCTGTTCAACGTGTGGAAGTCCTACCGGTTCGGGGAGCGGGTCGTCCAGGACGACCCGTGGGGGCACGGCAACTCGTTGGAGTGGGCGACCTCCTGCCCGCCGCCGCTGCGCAACTTCACCCGCATCCCGCCCGTCCACTCCGAGCGCCCCACCTTCGAGTACCGACACGGCCGCGCGCGGGCGGAATCGGATCCGGGTCGTGGCGGAGGTGAAGCACGCTCCAGACGATTCCGGCCGTGACCCGGGTCAGTCGCCGGCGGCGGGCTTGACCAGGTAGTACTCGAAGAGCAGCCCCCCGGTCGTGAAGAAGACGCCGATCAGCCCGAGGATCGCTAGCCAGGACTGGCCCATCGCGATGCCGACGGCGCCGACCGCCACCGCGAGACCCAGCCCGAGCGGCCAGTAGCTGCCGGGGCTGAAGAAGCCGATGTTTCCGGCGCCTTCGGCGATCGGGGCGTCCCGGTCCTCCGGGCGCGGGCGGATGCGCCGGGACACGAACGCGAAGTACATCCCGATGGCCACCGCGAGCGTGCCGGCGAGCAGGAGTTCCATCGTGCCGGCCCACTCCACCCCGCCCACCTTGTCGGTCCACCACGCGTACGTGCCGCCGCACAGGTACATGAACCCGCCGATGAGGTTGAACACCGTGGACTCGGTGCGCACGCCCACCTCCTGGATCCGTCGCCGCCTGGATCAGCCCTTCGGATCAGCTTCCCGGATCAGCTTCCCGGATCAGCCTTCCGGCCGGCTCAACCGCGCCGCCGCGTCGGTGACCGTGGCCCAGCCGCGGCGGACGGCGGACCTCAGGCCCGGCCGGGCGGCCAGCACCGCTCCCGCCGCTATGCCGCCCACGATATGCCCGAGCCACGCCACACCGGGCGAGAAGTGCCGGGCGGCGACCGGATCGAGTTTCGGCCAGAGAAGATAGTCGCCGATCACCCACGCCGCGTTGGTGTAGACGGCCGCGCCGATCAGGGTCACCGGCGCGGACAGCCCGCCGCCGAAGGCCAACGCGGCGTACGGGGCCATCAACACGATGCCCGCCGCCAGCAGGATCAGCAGACCCACCACGGCGCCCATGAGGCTGTACCGGCCGGACGTGGGGGCGTCCCGCCACGCGAGGTGAGCGACCAGGTTCAGCGGCCGCCACGGCCCGCGGCCACCGACCCCGTAGGAGCCGACGGTCCAGGCGGCGAATCCGCAGCCGGCCAGCACGCCGCTGGCCACGGCGCGGCCGAACGGCCCCACCTGGCTGGGCGGCCAGACAGCCAACCGGGCTACCGCGCGGCGTCCGGGCGGTACGAGCGCCGCACCTGGTTGCCGATCCTGCGCCCGAGCACCGACAGTTCGTTGAGGACCTGGTCGGTCATCCGCTGGGCTCCGCCACCGGCGGCACGCAGTTCCCGTACGGCGGCCGCCCCGGTACCGGCGGCCACCCCCAGGTACCCGACGGCGAGCGTGGCCGCCGCCCACTTCGGCGACAGCCTCGACTCCAGGGCGCGCAGCGCGGCCGTGGACGCCATCGACACCGCCAGTACCGCCGCCACGCCGCCGGCGACCAGCAGGGCCGTCCCGCCCGCGGCGTCGGCCAGCGTGGTCAGCGCGTCGTCGCGCAGCGCGGCGGCCTCCTGCTGTCCCACCGCGGCGAAGTCGGAGGCCAGGCGGTTGACCGCGTCATCCTCGGCCCCGGCGGCCAAACGCGCGGTACGGCGCTCGCTCATCGCGCCCTCCCGACCAGGCGGCGACCAGCGCCATCAGCGCCATCAGCGCGACCTGCGCGACCTGCGCCATCAGCGCGACCTGCGCGACCTGCACGGCTGCCGGAGGCGGGTCCGCCCGCGGGCCGGTACCTGCCACGCGTCCCCGTGCCGGCGCGGGCGGCCGCGGCCGGGCCGTTTCCGCCCGGCCGTACGCCTTTGTGGATCATCGCATCCTCTTCCGGCGAAAAGCTCGATACCGGGCACATTGTCGCCGGCCGGCGTGCCTGGCGTCCCGGATGCGGCGGCGACCGGAGGCGGATTCACCGGAACGGGTAGCGGGCAGCCGGGCGAACGGGGCGAAATCGCCGGGGTCCCCGGCGTCCGGAGGAGCCGCGTCCTACGGGCAGTCCCGCTCCCCGCGGTCGAGGGAGGCCACCGAGCCGAAGAACTCGTGGATCTTGGAGAGGGCGCCCTGGAAGTCGTCGTAGTCGATGGCCTTGGTGACGAACGCGTTCGCGTACGCGTGGTAGCTGCGCGCGATGTCCTCGGCGGCGGAGGACGTGGTGAACACGATCACCGGGATCGACCTCCACGGCGAGTCCGCGGCCTTGATGACCTCCAGCAGCTCGCGGCCGTCCATCCGCGGCATGTTGAGGTCGAGCAGGATCAGATCGGGGCGCGGCGCGTCCCCGAAGCCGGCCTCCCGGCGCAGGTACTGCAGGGCCACCACCCCGTCGGGTACCCGGCGCAGCTCACCCGGCAGGGCCCGCTCGTCGAAGTACTCCTCGACCAGCGCGACATCGGCGTCGTCGTCCTCCACCAGCAGGACGGTCAGCGGCGGTGCGGCAAGCGCTGCGGCGGCCATCGGATCCCCTCTCCGAAACGGCAGGTCACTGCACTGTAGTCGCCGGTGCCCGGCACCGCAGGTAGGCCGGCCGCGGCTCGGCTGCCCGCGGGTCGGCCGGCCGAACGCGGGTCGGCTGGCTGCCCGCGGCTCGGCCGGCTGCCCGCGGGTCGGCTGGCCGCCCGTGACGGCGGCCTGACCGTCCGGCTGTTGACACCGGGCGGCGGTGTCTCCAAGCTTGCCGTGGGAGCGTTTCCACAGTCCTTTCGTCCGATTCAGCCCGAAGGAGCACCTGTGCGTATCCCGTTGACATGGCGCCGGCTCGCCACGGCCGCGCTGGTCGCCTGCCTCGGCACGGCGACGACCGGCGCCGCGGTGGCGGCCACCACCGGTACGGCCTGGGCCGGCACGCCGTCCACCGGCCGGACGCTGTCACCCGGCACCAGGTTCTACGTGAACCCCGACAGCGAGGCGGCGCACCAGGCCGTCACCGACCTGCTGCACCGCGACTTCGCCGGAGCGGCCGCCATGGCGAAGCTGGCGACCTGGCCGGAGGCGACCTGGTTCACCCAGGGCACCCCGGCACAGGTCAAGGACCAGGTCCGCACGCTGGTACACCGGGCCGCCGCGCAGCGTGCCGTACCGGTCCTGGTCGCGTACGACATCCCGCTGCGCGACTGCTCGCAGTACTCGGCGGGCGGCGCAGCGTCCGACGCGGACTACCGGGCGTGGATCGCGGCGTTTGCCAGCGGTCTGGGCAACGGCAAGGCGGTGGTCATCCTCGAACCCGACGCGCTGGCCAACCTGCCGTCGGACTGCGGCCCGACCACCGACCCGACCGGGGCGATCAGCGCCGCCCGCATCGCCGACATCAGGTACGCCATCGATGTCCTGGAGGCGCACCCGGCCACCTCGGTGTACCTCGACGCCGGACACAGCCAGTGGCACGCGGTCGGCGACATGGCCTCCCGGCTCATCCAGGCCGGTGTCGCGCAGGCCCAGGGCTTCTTCCTCAACGTGTCCAACTTCGAGCCGACCGACCAGATCGACCGGTACGGCACCTGGGTCTCGGAGTGCATCTGGTTCGCCACCCGGGGGCCGGACTGGGCGGCCGGACACACCGACTGGTGCGCGAGCCAGTACTACTCGGCCGCGGCTCCGAACGACGGCGCGCCGGGCAACGCGGTCTCGCCGTCGGACCCCAGCACCTGGCACTGGACCGACGACTGGTACACGCAGAACGCCGGCTCCCCGCCGGTGGCGCAGCTGACCCACTTCGTCGTGGACACTAGCCGCAACGGGCAGGGCCACTGGACCCCGGCCCCCGGCACGTACAGCGGCGACCCGCAGGTCTGGTGCAACCCGCCCGGTCGCGGCGTGGGCGCGCGCCCGACGGCCGGCACCGGCGTCCCGCTTGTCGACGCGTATCTGTACGTGAAGACCATCGGCGAGTCCGACGGGCAGTGCAACCGCGGCATTGCGGGCGGCACGGTCGACCCGGAGTACGGCATCGTCGACCCGGCGGCCGGCGCGTGGTGGCCGCTGCTGGCACACACCCTCGCGCAGAACGCGAACCCACCGCTGAAGGTCAACCCGAACCTGTTCTAGCTGGCGCCGCGCTCGCCGCCGTGGCGGGGACCCAGCCGGGACCCCGGCCGGGGCGGCGAGCGCGGTTCGCCGCGACCTCCGGCGTGACCCGCCCGCGCAGCGCCTAGTCGACCGCGCGGGCGCGCAGTTCCTCCATCACCTCCGGCGGCGGCCATCCGCCGACCCGGTACCGGACGGGCGCGAGCAGCGGCTCCGGCTCCAGGCCGACGCGGTCGGCGACGGCGCGCCACGGCACCCTCGGGCCGGCCGTGCCGTTGCCGGCGAACGAGATGTACTGCGCCTCGGGCAGCAGCGAAGTGATCCCGTCGGTCCAGGTCGCCACGGTGATCGCGGGCTCGCCGGGCTTCGCCACGGCCAGCAGGCGCCCGACATAGACGTCGATGCCGGCCTGCTGGTACTGCTTGCCGAGCCACTGGGTCTGGGCGCCGTACTCGGTCGCGGCCAGCACCACCTCCGCCCGCCGGGCGGCGACCCGGTCCGCGTGCTCCACGGGCACGTACGGGACCACCCGGCCGTCTGCGGCCGCCACGTACCCGACCGGGGACAGGCCGCGGATCGCCTCGCCGTACTCCTTCTCCACCATCTCGTACAGCGCGGCCAGCCCGCCGCCGGAAACGTCGCACAGCAGCACCGTGTTGGTGTCCGGTACGAACGCGATCACCTGCCGGCCCGCCCGTCGGGACACCTCGGCGAGCCAGCCGGGCGCCAGCAGCAGCGACGTGAAGTAGCCGTCGCCGGTATCGATCATCCGGATCAGCGCGTCGCCACCCGGCCAGTCGTGCCGCAGCCACTCGTCCGCGATCTGTGCCAGGTTGGCCCGGGCCGCGTCGAACGCCTCGTCGACGGTGACGCCCCAGGCATCCAGCCTGGTCGGCCCCACGTACGCCATCGACTCCGGCTGGTCGATGACGACGAGTTCGCGCAGCAGCGGCAGGGCGGGGCGGGAGATCGGCGGGACGACCCCGGTCACCCCCGCCTGGCCGAACGTGACCGGGCGCAGTACCGGTCGCAACTTGGCGCGCACCGCGTCCCATGCCTCGTCGACGTGCGGCTCGGCCATGATGCGGATGAGCCGGTCGATGCGTTCTTGCCGCTGTGCCCGGGGGGCGCCGGAGCACTCCGCGTACACGTTGGACAGGTAGATCCAGACCGGTTCGTGGCCGCCGGGCCGGCGCACCGCGATGGCGAACGCCTCCCGGTCGTACTGGGCGCTGGCGACTCCGGCAGTGCGCCGCGCGATCCGCAGCGCTTCGTTGGCGAACCTGTCCCGTGACGATCCAGCGAACCGGTCCAAGATTCCCATGCGGGGCACGGTATCCGATCGGTACCAGCGACGCTAACCGTCACCGGTCGGCCCGGGATCCAGGCCACACGAGCGCCTTCAGGCCGTCCATCCCGCCGTTGACCACGTCCCGGTCGTGGTCGTCGGGTTTGCTCGGGTTGCCCGGCGCGTACTGCCACAGCGTGAACGCCGTCCACCCGGCCGGCAGCATGGGCGCCTTCCGGGTGTAGTTCGACAGGTCCAGCGGGTACCGCCCGAACGACGCGTCGTTGCCGGTGCACGGGTTCCACCAGTGCGCGTTGGTGTAGATCATCGGCCGGCGGCCGATGCGCGCCTCGACCCGGCCGACGAAGGCGTGGATCCAGGCGCGCATCTGGGCCGGGTTCAGGTTGTAGCAGCGGTCGGTCTTCACGGCGGCGTACGGCCACTCGAGGTCGACGAACGGGACCAGGGTGCGCCCGTCCCGCACGGGCAGGATCCGGCGCAGGAAGAAGTCGGCCGCCCCGACCGGGTCGCCACGGTCGGGGCGGGCGAACACGTACGCGCCGACGTAGTGCCCGGCGGCGCGGGCGGCGGCGGAGTCGTCGTCGAAGTACGGGTTCACGTACGTCGTGCCCTCGGTCGCCTTGATGTAGACGAACCGGCTGCCGGCCGCCGCCTCGGTGGCCCACCGCACGCCGTACCGCTGGTGGTCGTGGCCGGAGATGTCGATGCCGCCGATCGGGTACCCGGCGGGCCGGCCGGCCCGGATCGCGGCCACGGCTGCCGGGTTCACCGCGACGGCGCGCGGCCGGTGTCCGGAGCCGGTGACCGGCGCGCCCGCGGCGGCCCAGACCGGGCTCAGCACCGCCGCCAGGCCGAGCGCGAGCGCTCGCCTGCGGCGCCGCGTCGACACCAGGCGGCCCAGGAACGCGCGGGCCAGCAACAGGCGGGCGGAAAACGCGCGGGTCAGGAACGTGGGCGCCGCCGGGAACACCGGTTCATCTTCTCGTACCCGTCCGGTGCGGCGTTACCGGCCGGATCGTGCCGGGATGCGCGCATGACCGGCCACGACCGGCGGAGCCGTGTGAAACGCACGCGCGAGGCGTGACAAATCACCCGCGGCGACCCGGTCATTTCCACACTCATCGGTGACAACGCACACTGGGACGGCCCCGGTACCGCGACGACGATGTACCTACATCGTCCGGCGCTGGAGGTTGACGGGATTGAGCGAGCGATACGAAGCGTTCTGCGTGGCTCATCCGCTGTTCTACGACGCACTCCATTCGGAAAGCACCGCCGGCAGGACGTTCCCGACCGCCAGCCGCCCGCTGCCCGAGGGGTGGCGGCGCGAGGAGCAGAGCGACTGGCTCGTCTTCGCCCCGTCGCAGCTCGACCTGCCGATGCAGGGCTGGAAGATTCATGTCTCGGCGACCCTGGCCAATGCCGGGCGGATCCTCGACGCGGTGTGGGACTACTGCGTACCCCGGGGCATCGAGTTCAAGTTCCTGCGGTCCGAGACGGCTCTGTGGCTGCGCAGTTCGAAGTACGCGCCGCGCGGGTACAGCGGCAAGCTCGTCACCATCTACCCGCGCGACGACGCCGCCTGCGAAACGATCCTGCGCGAACTCGGCGCCGTCCTGGACGGTGAGCCCGGGCCCTACATCCTCAGCGACCTGCGCTGGGGCGGCGGCCCGCTGCACGTGCGGTACGGCGGCTTCGCCCCCCGGCACTGCGTGGACGGGTCCGGGCAGGTGGTGCTCGCGATCGAGGACGGCACCGGAACCCTCGTTCCGGACCGGCGCGACCCGGTCTTCCGGATGCCGGCCTGGCTGGCCCTGCCCGACTTCCTGGCGCCCCACCTGGCCGCCCGCAACGCCGTCACGGTCTCCGGCATCCCGTACACGGTGGAGAGCGTCATGCACTTCTCCAACGGCGGCGGGCTGTACCGGGGCAAGGCCGTCGCGGACGGCCGGCCGGTCGTGCTCAAGGAGGCCCGCCCGTACGCCGGCCTGGACGGCAGCGGAGCGGACGCGGTGACCCGGGCGGCCCGGGAGTTCGACGTCCTGCGCCGGCTGGCCGGCGTCGCGGGCGTACCCGAGGCGTACGAGTTCTTCACCGTCGGCGAGCACCGGTTCCTCGCCATGGAGTACATCGAGGGCGTTCCGCTGCACAAGGCGCTCGTGCGCCGGTACCCGATGATCGAGGTCGGGGCCGCACCGCAGCGGTACGCCGACTACGTCGACTGGGCGCTGCGCGTGTACTGGCAGGTCGAGGCCGCGGTACTGGACATGCACGAACGCGGCGTGGTGTACGGCGACCTGCACCCGTTCAACGTTCTCGTCCGGCCCGACGACACCGTGGCGCTGCTCGACTTCGAGGTCGCCTCGCTGGTGGAGGAGGACGCCCGGCCGGCACTGGGCAACCAGGGCTTCGCCGCGCCGCAGTGGGTGACCGGTACCGCCGTCGACCGGTACGCGCTGGCCTGCCTGCGGCTGGCCCTGTTCCTGCCGATCACGCAGCTGCTGTGGCTGTCCCGGGCCAAGGCGGAGCACCTGGCCGGCGTGATCCGCCAGCACTTCCCGGTACCGGCGCAGTTCCTGGCCCACGCGGTCGACGTGATCCGGGCCGCGGAGACCGCCCCCCAGTCGTCCGGCGCCCCCCAGTCGTCCGGCGCCGCGCCGTCCCCCGTCGGCGCGGCGCCGGCCGGTCTCGCCACGGCCGGTCCCGCCGCGGCCGGCCCTGAACTGCCGGCCCCGGACCGGCCGGCGCCGAACGACCCGGCACCGGTCGGTTCGGCGCCGG
>JBDZVD010000018.1:0-76774 GCA_040255525.1 Micromonosporaceae bacterium
CAACCAAGCGAACCAGGACAAAAACACCCAAGTAATATTCCGGTCTGCCCTAAGCTGCCGACCTACTACCACAGCCTGCGGGAAATGGCCGCGTGGCTGGTCGAGCAGGGCGTCACCCACGTGGCGATGGAAGCCACCGGGATCTATTGGAAGCCGGTCTTCCACGCGTTGACCGAGAGCGATGATCTGAAGGTGTTGCTGTGCAACGCCCACCACGTCAAGAATGTGCCCGGCCGCAAGACCGACGCCAACGATGCGGTCTGGTTGGCCGAGTTATGCGAGGTCGGGCTCCTACGAGGTAGTTTCATCCCACCCGCGGACATCGCCGCGATCCGGGAACTGACCCGCTACCGCAAAAAGCTGATCGAGGAACGCACCCGCGAGACCCAGCGGCTGACCAAGGTCCTCGAAGACGGCGGGATCAAGCTGGACTCCGTCGCCTCGCATACCGTCGGCGTGTCCGGACGAGCCATGATCGAGGCACTCATTGCCGGGGAACGCGACCCGACAACGTTGGCGCAGTTGGCCAAGGGGACGCTACGCCGAAAGATCCCCGACCTGACCATGGCATTGGCCGGCCGCTTCGCCCAGCACCACGCCCTGCTGGCCCGCCTGCACCTCGACCACATCGATCACCTGAACCTCATGATCGGACGGTTGGACGATCAGATCGAGCAGCTGACCGGCCCTTTCGCCCACCAGATGCAGCTACTGACCAGCATCCCCGGCATCGGTGAACGCGCCGCGCAGGTCATCATCTCCGAGATCGGCGTGGATATGAGCCGATTCCCCAGCGCCGCGCACCTGGCATCCTGGGCTGCGCTGTGTCCAGGCAATCACGAGTCCGCCGGTAAACGCACGACCGGTAAGACTCGCAACGGCAACATCCACCTCTGCGGGGTGCTGGTCGAAGCCGCCTGGTCCGCGTTTCGCACCCAGACCTACCTCGGCGCCCGATTCCGTCGACTACACCGCCGCTTCGGCAAGAACGGAGCCAAGAAAGCAGCCGTCGCCCTGGCCCACAACATCCTGGTCATCGTGTGGCACGTCCTGACCAACAACACCCCATACGTCGAGCTCGGCACCGACTACTACACCCGCCGCGACAATCCCGAGACTCGTAAGAACCGCCTGGTCCACCAACTCCAAGACCTCGGCTACACCGTCGAACTCGCCCCGGCAGCCTGACCACGCAACCACCGACACAAGACCCCATCGGGGCTACGCCCCGATGCTGCCGCCTGCCCACTCACCCTTCCAGTTTCGTCTGAGCAGAACACGATCAAAGCCACTATCGCTTCCGACGCCGCCGGCCGGCCGATGTGGGCTGGAGCCATCCGCCCAGGTCGACAGCATGACCAGACCGCCGTGCGTACCGAAGGCATCGATGACCTCCTCGACGCCTATCCACAGGTCCGGTTCCTGGTCGATGCCGGCTACCGCAGCCTGGCCAAGGACCACCCCGACCAGGTCATCGCCCCACCACTGAAACCGAAGAAGAACGCACCACCGGACGAGATCGCCGCCTACGAGGCAGCCCGCAAGACCCAGTCCTCGCAACGTATCCCCGCCGAACACGCCATCGCCGCCCTCAAATGATGGCGCACCCTGCAACGCCTCACCGGCCGTCGCGGCGTCCTACCCGAAACCATCCGCGCCGTCGCTGCACTGGCCAGCGACCGCGCCGCCGCCCGATGAACCAACACCCACCTCAATTGCTCCCCAGGTCGTAACTCGCGTGCTCGAAGCAACAGTGAAGGGCCCGTGGCGCGGCTGCCCGCGTCCGACTAACCCACGACCTCAACGGACCAATGCGCGACGACGTCAGCGAGCGACCGACACCGATTTTCAGCCCGGAACGGGCCGCCCGCCAGAGGCGACAGGGACTAACCCAACCCCTGCCCTCGGCCCTGCGTACAGCCGCCGCTCGACCGCAGCCGCGCGGGCTCCCACCTCACTGCGCGGCCAACGAAACTCATGGTCCCAGCAACGTGGGCGTGCGACGGTGCCGACCAGCGGATTGCGCTCGTCGTCGCTCATCATGGCAAGCACCCGCAGCGAGATGATGTCCTGATCGGCAGCCGGATAGCTGTGCTCGACAGCGCACTCCAGCCAGACCGGCGCACCGTCGAGGAGAATCGCGCCGGATGCCGCGTTCACCCTGCTGACCCCGCTGAACCGCTCCTGCGGTGTGGCCGGCCCCAGCCACCGGGCCGGCCACACCGTTCGCCGGGTGGTTCAGCAGGTGATCTGGGCACCCGCCCAGTCGGTGTGGTCGCTGTCCGGACTGCCGTCGTCGTCGGCGACCAGGCGCAGCACCTGGGCGCCGGCGAGGCTGCCGGACAGGTGCTTGGCCGGGTCCGCGGCGGTCATCGGGCCGCTGTTGGCCACCTCGGCACCGTCCGCATAGATCACGAACGTGGCGTCGGCGTGGCTGCCGTCTTTCTCGTCATCGATGCCGACGTCGGTGCTGACGCTGCTGCACGCGCCGCCGAGGTAGTAATCGATCTCGGCCGGGGCGTTGGTGCCCAGGCCCTTGGCGTAGGTCACGCCGTTGATGGTGATGGTGCGGCCGTCCGCGGCACCGGTCTCACCGTTGCTCCGGTCCTTCTCCACCGGCCCCCAGTCATTGGACGCCGACAGCCAGTTCAGGTCCGACAGGTAGCTGGTGCCGGACGGCGGCGGCGTCGCGATCACGAAGCTGACCGTGGTCGTGGCGGTCTGCGAACTGGTACCGGTCCAGTTGTAGACGGCCGAGGCGGAGACCTGGTACGTGCCGGGGCCGGTGCCTGCGGGCGGAGTGATCGTCCACTGTGTCGTGAGCGCCTGGCCGCTCGGAACGGCGACGCCGATGGGGCGGGACTTGCTGGCGACCGTCCAGCCGGCCGGGGCGCTCAGCGTGACCGCCGCGCCGATCAGCGGGGTGCGGCCGTTGTCCGTCAGCGCGGTATTGACGTTCACCGGCGTGTTCGGGCTGACCAGCAGCTGCGAGCCGGTCGCGGTGGCATTCGGCAGGGACAGCGACAGGTCGACCGACGGCGGGACGCTGGCCCACCTGGCGTCCCGGGACAACCGGTAGATCGCGGTGCCGTGCGGCGGCACGACCGCGCTGATGGTACCGGCGGTCTCCGTCGCGGTACCGGTCCACAGGTCCTTCTGGCGGTACGCGGCGGCCTTCGGCAGGCCGGCCGCCTGGGCCGTGGTGCTGATCTGCGCCGTCACGTCGGACTCGTTGTACAGCGCGACCGCGACGTCCCCGCCCTGCAAAGGCTTGACCAGCACGACGTGCCCGTTGCTGTCGCTGATCGGCGTGGCCTGCCTGGCCAGGGCGTCCTGGTCGATGGCGATGATGTCCTTGTTCAGCAGGATGTTCATCGTCGCCGAGCTGGCCCGGCGCAGGTCGGTACCGATCAACAGCGGCGCGGAGAGCATCGACCACATCGCGAAGTGCGTCCGGTACTCGGTGTCGGTCATCCCGCCGTTGCCGACCTCCAGCATGTCGGGGTCGTTGAACGCGCCCGCTCCGGCGTACGGGGCCAGCGGCAGGTTCTGCCGGATGATGGATTTCAGGCTGTTCCAGCTGTCGCCAATGTCACCGGTGGTCCGCCACAGGTTGCCCACCTGGGGCGCCCACAGCCAGGGCGAGTTCACGCCCCACTCGCAGATCGAGTAGACGATCGGCCGACCGGTGGCGGCCAGCGCGTCACGCATCGTCGAATACCGGTCGATGTACTGCTGCGTGGTGGTACTGCCCGCGTTGTTGCAGTTGTCGTACTTGAGGTAGTCGACGCCCCAGTCGGCGAAGGTCTGCGCGTCGACCGTCTCGTGGCCGAGGCTGCCCGGGTACCCGGCGCAGGTCGCCGTGCCGGCGTCCTCGTAGATGCCGAGCTTCAGGCCCAGCGAGTGCACATAGTCGGCGGTACCGCTGATGCCGTCGGGGAACTTCACCGGATCCGGTACCAGCCGGCCGGTCTGCGGGTCGCGGGAGTGGGTCATCCAGCAGTCGTCGATGTTCACGTACTGGTACCCGGCGGCCTTGAGGCCGGAGGAGACGAAGAAGTCGGCGGTCTGCTTGATCAGCTGCTCGCTGACGTTGCAGCCGAAGGCGTTCCAGTCGTTGAAGCCCATCGGCGGCGTGCGTACCAGTCCGTTGTCCAGGGCCTGGGCAGGGGCGGACCGGACGGAGTCCACGGCCAGCCCACCGACGGCGATACCGAGCACGAGTACGGCGGAGAGCGCCGCGCGTGACAACCGGTACCGGAGGAACCTCGCGGGTGTTCGCATTGACTGAGCCTTTCGGTAGGGAACGGGTGCAAACGGTGTTACGGCGCGGAGTTGGACTGCTGCGCCGGAGGGGGGTGTACACACGCACGCTTGTTCATGTTCCCCTCACTCCTCGTCCCGGCCCCACTGGCGCCGGTGGGGCCGGGACGGGTGGTGGTGTGCGGACCGACCGCTGGCCGCTCAGCCGGCGCAGGTGAGCACCGGGTTAGCCCAGTCGCCGTGGTCGTTGCCGTTGCCGTCGCCGGCGTCGCCGACGACCAGGTCGACGACCTGCCCGCCGGTGACCGGGACGTCGAGGTTTATCGCCGGCGACGAGCCGTTGACGGTGGGCGTGGTGACGAGCGTGACGCCGTCGAGGATCACACTGAAGGTGACCGTGCCGGCGTTGCCCTTCTCGTCGTCCATGCCCACGGTCGCGGTGAACCGGCTGCAGGCGCCGCCGAGGTAGACGGCGACGTCGCTGACCGCGTTGGTACCCAGGCCCTTCGCGTACCCGATGCCGTTGATGGTGATCGGGCGACCGTCGCCGGCCGCCTGCTCGCCGACGCTGGTGTCCCGCTCGACCGGGCCCCAGCCGTTGGTCGCCGACAGCCACGGCAGGTCGCTGACCTGGTGCTGGCCGGCCGGTGGCAGGGGCGGCACGGAGCCGACGATCCGTTCGTCGCCGACGCTGCGCCGCCTGCCTTCCTGCGTCATCGTCGCGGTCGCGGTGATCGGGCTCGCCTTGGCCAGGGTGGTGCCCGCGGTAACCGTGAAGGTGACCACGGCCGATTCGCCGTCGGTGAGCTTGTCGATCCTGGCCGGGCTCGGCGCGCCTGCCGTCCAGCCGTCGGGCAGCTTCAGCGCCGTGGTGATGTCCTTGGCCGCACCGCCGATGACGCTGACCGTGGCCGTCGCGGTGAACTGTGCTCCGGCCGTGACGGAGCCGGGAACCTGCAGCGCGACGGCGGCGCTCGGGGCCTTGGGCAGCCGGTACTTCCCGCCGTTGTACCCCGGGCTGACGTTGCCCGCGACCGTGAGCGAGGACGCATAGCTGCCGTAGTTGGTCAGCGCGACGGTGCCGAGCCCGCCGGTGGAGCCGTCCACGTTCCACACGGCTATCTTGATGTCGTTGGTGCCGTTCGGGTTGATGACGCCGGTCGGGATCGGGAAGCTGTGCTGCGGCCCGACGTAGTTGACATAGTTGCCGAGGTCCCAGCCGTTGACGAATATCTGCGCCCGGTACCGGCGGGACGGATCGTCGGTGATGGTCAGGCCGAGCGAGGTGTCCTGTCCGTGCGGCAGGTTCAGCGACACCTGGGTGGCATACCAGGAGACGCCCGGCGTGGTGTCCGAGGCCGGCAGGCTCACCGGCTGCCAACTCCCAGTCGGGTAGCCCGGCAGGTACCACCCGGCCCGCTCGCCGTACAGGCCGCCGACGTTCAGCGGGCCGCGTACCGGGTCCAGCGGGGTCTCGCCGCCCCGCACGCCCTGCAACCGCCAGGTGATGGTGTTCAGCGGTGCGCCGACCAGAAACGCGCCCACCAGCCCGCGGGCCGCCTTGTTGCCGCTGGACTCGTTGTAGTCCTCCTCGTGGCCCATGTTTACGGTGAGCACGGATAGCACGTTGTCGGGTCCACTGCGGACTGATCCAGCCGGGAATGAGTAGGTCTTCGTGCCGTTCGAGGTGGAGCTGCCAAGGAAGGTGCCGTTCAGCCAGACCGACGAGGCGGCCGCGCCACCACCGCTCTGCGCAGACAGCGTGATGCCCGTCTCCGAACCGGTACCTGTGAACCGGCCGCGGTACCAGGTGCTGCCGGTGTGGAAGCCGTAATCGTCGGCGAACAGCACGGGCAGCGAGCCGGGGCTGGTGATGCTGTTAGTAGTCATCTTGTCGGCGACCGTCCAGGTCGAGTCGTCGAACCCGGGCTGTGTCTCGGGCGACTCCTCGGTGTGCACCCAGTTGGTCAGCGCCGGCAGGGTGACCGGCCGCGCGGTCGGCAGTTGACCGGTCAGGCCGCCGGACCCCGAGCGGGTGGTTCGCACAGGTACGCCGTTCCAGGTCACCTGGTGCGCGGCGGTGAACACCTCGACCGAGCCGTCGGTGCCGACGTCCCCGGTCAGGTCCACAGCGGACCCATGACTGCTCGCGCCGCGCAGCAGGTGGGTGCCGCGGACCAGCACCGGCCCGTCCGTGGTGTCCTGCCGCCAGAAGGTCTCCGCGGTGTCCTTGTCCGCGAGCAGCAGCAGGAGCGGGAGGCCCCCGCCGTCGACCGTCACCCGTACCAGCCCGTTGTGCGTGTAGTTGAGCCGCAGGTCACCGGTTGCCGGATCCCAGGTGGACGTCACCGTGCCACCGGTCGCCGTGACGCTCGGCCGGCTCGGGTAGTTCAGCACAGTCTCCCCGGCCGAGCCCGCGTCGCCGTAGAGCACCGCGATGTCCCGGCCGCCGATGGTGGCGTTGGTCATCAGCTCCGAGGTGGAGTACTGCAGATGGTTACCGCCCAGGTCGTAGTCGGCGACGATCACCTTCGAGTCCCGGCCGTTGAGGGTGATCCCGGTACCGGGCTCCTGCGGCACCACGGGGTAGGTCGCCGGCCCCGGTACCGACAGGTCGATGGCGTCGATGGACACGTAATTGTCGGTCGAGCCCGAGCCGTGCCGGCCGTCCACGACGATCTGCAGGGTGTGCGGACCGTCGGTCAGTCCGCCGCGCTGGAACAGCACCGCCTGGTTGGCGCTGCCGGAATCGTCCACAGTGGCCTGCAGCTCGCCGTCGAGGTACACGTCGGCGAGGCCGTGGTTGTTGGTCTGCGAACCGATCCAGCGGATCGCTGTACCGGTGAACGGAACCGTCACCGAGTCACCGGCCAGGTTGGAGAAGGACTCCGTGTTCTTGTAGTCGCCGCCGGTGTAGCTCTGATTGGCCACGTGCGACCAGGTACCCGTGTACTGCAGGGCCGGGTCGTTGTCGTCGTAGCTGTAGTCGACCACCGGTCGCGCGCCGAAGTCGATCGCGATGTGCGTGCTGTCCACCGACGTCGACGTGGAGTCGACGTGGCGCAGCACGTGGAACTGGGTACCGGTGTCGGGGTTGCGCCGGGCGGTGTCCACGATCCGGGCGTTGTCCGGCTTCGCGGCCGGGATCGCATCGGTCTTTGTCAGCGGAGCGGCCGCCTGGGTCAGGTACCCGATGAGCTTGTCCTCGTCGTACTTCGGGTCCAGCTCACGGGTCTCCCGGATCGCTGCACCGTAGTCGTAGGAGGTGTAGTTCTCCGGCTCGCCGAGCCAGCCCCAGTTCGTGCCGCCGTAGGTCATGTAGAAACTCTGCGACGTCGCCCCGACCGCAAGGTTCTGCTTGTAGAACACGCTGGCGAACTGGTCGTTGATGAGCTGCGCGCAGTTGTCGTACCCGGGGCCGCCCCACGGGTCGAACGCCCCGCCCTGGAACTCGGCGGTCTCCAGCGGCTTGCCGGCCGCCTTGCCGCTGCTGATGTTCGGCACGCCGCTCCACCGGCTCGGGTTGCTGCAGTTGAAGCCCTGCGGGTAGGAGTCCATGCCGTCCACGTCGAGGGCGCCGGCACCGGTGCTGAAGGTGCCGTTGTTGTTGCCTACCAGGGGAACGGTGATTCCGTCCGCGTGCGCCTTGTCCTCGAGGTGCTGCATGTACGCGCGACCCGCGGCGTCGCCGTGGTAGTACTCGTTCTCCACCTGGTACTCGATGATCGATCCGGTGCCGTTGGTCAGCTGGTGGCGAGCCAGGATCCGGTCGATCTGGGTCTGCCACTGGTCGGAGTACTTGAGGTAGTTCGGGTCGCCGGTGCGGGTCGCTCCCGGCATGGCCGACAGCCATCCCGGGAAGCCGCCACCGTCGACCTCCGCGTTGATGTACGGGCCGGGTCGCGCGATGACGTAGATGCCCAGCCGGTCGGCGATGTCCAGCAGTTTGTCCACGTCACGGACGCCGGTGAAGTCGTAGACCCCGGGCGCCGGCGAGTGGTAGTCCCAGTCGAAGTACAGCGACACAGCGTTGAATCCGGCCGCCTTCATTTTCTGCAGCACATCCACCCACAGGTCCTGGTTCGGCAGCCGGAAGTAGTGGAACTCACCGGACCACAGGTACACGCGCTTCCCGTCGACCAGGTAGGAGTAGCCGTCGTAGCTGACCGTGTGCGCCTTTGCGGCGTGGGTCGGCTGCGGTGTCGCGCTGGCAGCCGACGGCACCCCAGCGGCGAGTGCGAGGAACGCCGCGATCGCGGCGATGCCGGCCAGCGCCCGCAGCGGTCCGGGGGGGATCGGGCTCGACCGGCCTGGCCACCGCGGGCCGGGGCGGGGGCGGCGCGGCGCGGCACCGCTGGGCTGGGGCCGGTCGCGCCGCCAGGCGCGCAGGCGCCAGCGGCGACGAGGGTTCGGAGACATCATGGCGGACCTCCAGGTCGAGCGCGCCGTGACCGGGCACGGCGGATTGGGCCGGCGATCCTGGCTACCCCACCCGCAAACGATCAGAATCCGCCGTGCCTCGTGATGCAATTTGACGGACCGAGTTTGAATATGTCGATATTGTTATCACGAGCTCTCCAGAAGTCAACCTCCGGTTACCGGCCGACCAGCCGCGACATCGACGACCCGCGATCCGCTACCCGGGAACTCGTAACGGCTGCTGGGGTTGGTGTTATGGTCTCGGGGCCCGAAATCGGCGACGACCGTCCCCTGGCCGTTCAACCCGGCGACCATCGACCTGCACACGACCGAGGGCGGCTTCCGACGAACGCGGCCGACCGATGTGGGTCGGGGCAACCCGGCCCGGGCGCATGCACGACCAGACCGCGTATCCGGAGTTCGCGCAGTGGTGCGGCACCGACCGCACCGCCGACTGGCACATCCGGTTCCGGGTCACGGTCGCCGTCTACGGGCACCTGCACATCCCGCCTACGACCCGCTACGACGGCGTGCGATTCGAAGAGGTGTCCCTCGGCTACCCCCGCGAGTGGAGTCGACGCGGTGCGGCGCCGGCGCCCATGCGGCCGCTGTTCGAGGCGGCCTGATGATCGAACGGCTGCCGCCGTTCGCGTGGCTGACCGGCAACCTCCCGCGACCCCGACCCGCCGCGCCTATTCGGCAGGCTTGATCAGACCGACGAGGCCGTGGGTTTCGTTGTCCGGTCCGGCCGAGAACCAGAGCACGTCGGTGCCACCGGTCGTCGCCGTGCCGGGCAACAGCGCCCACAGACACAATGCCGGTGATGTTGCCGTTCGGGACCGGCACACGGCGCACCTTGGTGAGCCCGGCGGCACCGCCGGCGTACAGATTCGATACTCGATGGCCTCATCCTGCCTGGCTCGTCGCCGCCCGATCCGGGCGCTGGCCGCCGGGGAGCGTCGGCGCGACCGAGGCGACCGCCCAGGCGGACAGCGTGAGGTCGATGTCGAGGACGCCGTCGTCGCTGACGGTCAGCGTGCTGCGGTGGAGGCCGTCGGCGACGTGGCGCAGCTCGGCGGTCTGTTTCCGGGTGATGTTGAGCGGGGCGCCCATCTGGTACCAGGCCTCGGCGACGTTCCCGTGCTTCCAGTCGAGGATCTCCACGGTGAGCTCGGCGCCCGGGCACAGCCCCTCGACCCGGTGTCGGACGCGGCGCTGCGGGCCCATCTTGGCGAGGGCTCGCGTCTCGGCGTAGCCGTTGCGGGGCGCGAGCCCCGTCGTGCCCATCTCGGCGGGGTAGTTGTAGAAGATGGCCGACACGTCACCCGTCGCGGACGAGCGGGTGATGGCGCCGTCGGGCAGCTCGGCCAGGAGGCGGTCACCGAGGCGGTGGAGCATGGCCATCGCGTGGAACGTCGGCTTGTGCAGGCCGTTCTCGTTGACGAACCCGAAGCCTCCGTGGAAAGGGCCGATGCCGCCGCCGCCCTCCTCGAATACGTCGGTGAAGGTCCAGTAGGAGATCGAGTCGGCCAGCGGTCCACCCTTGAGGAACGCCCGGACGATGTACGCGGCGGCGAAGAGCGTGTCGTGGATCGCGTCGCGGCTCGACGGCGAGGTCGACCACTCGGTGATGTGCAGCTCGGCGTCCGGGTACGGGCTATTCTCGATGATCGTGCGCAGGACCTGCAGGTCGAGGTAGGTGGCGTCCTTCTGGCGCGTGATCGCGCTGACGTTGCCAAGGGAGTCCGCCGCGTAGTCGGTCGGGTACAGGTGGGTGGAGAGGAAGTCGACCGGCAGCCCGCGCTGCGCGCAGTACTCGATCAGCTCGTGGATCCACACCGGCTGCCAGTCGAGCTCGTCGGGGTCGGTGGCCACCGCGGTCTCGACCTCGAGCGACGGGTCGTGGGTCTCTCCGGAGTAGCGGGCGTCGGGGACGAACACGCTCGTCGACGGGCCACCGACCCGCAGCCGGGGGTCGATGGCTTTGATCGCGCGCGCCGTGGCCTCGTACAGCTCGAAGTACTCGGTGCGCGTTCCGGTCCAGAAGTTCGGCACGAGGTTCGGCTCGTTCCACACCTCGAACGGCCACTGCCGCACCTCGTCGATGCCGTACCGCTCGATCCAGTGCCGCACAGTGGCGTCGACCAGCGCGACCCAGCGGCCCATCTCCTTCGGCGGGCTGCAGTGCGCCTTCCACCAGAACAGCGTGTCGGTCTGGGTGGCGAGCTGGCGCGGCATGAATCCGAGCTCCACGAACGGGCGGGCGCCCGCGTCGAGGATCGCGTCGAACACCTTGTCGACATACGCGAACGTGTAGACCGGCTCGGGCAGCGGCTGGTTCGGGCCGAAGCCGCCGCCGTTGTCCGTCCGGTACACGAACATGTCGTCGTGGAACAGGCCGTGGAAGCGCACGTGCCGGGCGCCGAGCACCTGGACGGCCTCGCGGAAGTGCGCCTGCCAGTCCGCCCGCAACGCCTCGTTCGCTCGGCCAGCACCGACGCACTCGTTCCACACGTGATGCAGGGGCACCTCGGCGGGTGCCTGTCCGTCGATCAGCAGGGCTGACGTCGCCTGCTCAGTCATGGACAGTTCCTTCGCTGTGTCGGTGAGCAGGGTTTGCGAGCGGGGTGGTGTCGCCGACACGGAACCAGTCCAGGTCGACGTATCCCCCGGGCTCGGCAGTGGCGTAGTTGAAAAGGGCGAACCGGTACCCGGTGAAGTGCGCGAGGTTGTACTGCATCTGCAGCGTGTCGCCCAGCCACGTCCAGTTGCTGCCGTCGTACGAGTACGCGAACGACGCCGTATCGACGGCATCCCGGAAGTCGACGTCCGCGCGCAGGTAGACGACGTCCGCCCGCAGCGGCACCGGTGCGCTGGTGAAGGCGATGACACCGTCGCCGCCTGCCCGGCGCATCACCAGGTTCTTGGTCCCGCCCTCGACCGTCACGGCGATGTATCCGTACTTGCGCTGGTAGGCGGAGATGCCTGCGACGTCCCCGTCCTTCATATGCGAGACGTCCAGCGAGATGGCACCGGAGCTCGTGGGTCCGAGCGTGCGTTGGGTGAGCGTGTTGCGCGCATCGAGGATGCTCGACGCGATGCTGCCCGCGGTCAGCCGCAGGTGTCCGGGCCGCTCGGTGAGCGACCAGAACCGGTTGTCCGGGTTGTGGTTCCACTGCCACTGGAGCCCCAGGTTCGACCCGTTCCATGCGTTCTCGGCGGACTCGGCCAGGAGGTCCGCGTTGGCCGTGTTCCAGTGGCCCGCGCGCTCAAGGAGGTTGTCGAAGTCGTCCGAGGCGACGATGGCGGCCCCGTCACCGGCCATGGGTGCGGCCGCCGCGGGCGCTAGCGGATTGAGAGCGAACACCGGCCACCCGTCGTCGTCCCAGGTCACGCCAACGAGCTGAGGCGAACGACCCAGCGGGCCCTCGTCCTGGAACAGCATGGCGTACCACTGCCCGTCGGGCGTCTGGACGACTCCACCCTGGGCCACGCCGGTTCCGGGGCGGCCCCCGACCGTCACGCCCTGGCTGAGCACGACCCGGCCCTCCCAGACGCCGCCCGCCGACTGCGGCGTTAGTGACGTCGACCGCCACAGCACCTCCTGGCGGATGCCACCCGACGGCCACTCGATCATGAAGACGTAGTAGTAGTTCCCGATCTTGTACGCGTGAGCGCCCTCGGCGTTCAGACCGCTGGTCCGGTCGACGTTGGCGTCCGCGACGACCCGCGTCGCCGGGCCGTCCCACCCGAAGGTCCCGTCGTCGTGCCGCCGCAGCTTGCGCAGATCGATCGACCCGCCACCGTAGACAAGCCAGACGTCGTCGCCGTCGAACAGCAGCGACTGATCGTGGGCGTACCCGTCGAGCACCGACCTGCTCCACGGCCCGCGCTCGATGCTGGGAGTCGAGTAGGCGTACGTCTGCTGCGTGGTGAGGCTGCCGACCGACACGTAGTAGGTCCCGTCATGGAACCTGATGCTCGCTGCCCAGCTGCCCTGGCCATAGGCGTTCTGGCCGTTGCGCAGCGCCAGCGCGTCCGCGTCGTCGAGGATCGCCGCGGTATACCCGGCGATGGACCAGTGCACCAGGTCGCTCGAGCGCATGATCGGGACGCTCGGCGCGAAGTACATCGTCGTGCTGACCATGTAGTAGTACCGGCCGTCGAAGACGACGTCCGGGTCGGGCACGTCCGCGAAGATGACAGGGTTGGTGAAGTTTGCCCCCGCCCCGCCGTCGGGGATGTTCAGGTTCGGTCGCTTCATCAGCGCAGCTCGAGCGCCACGGTGACGTAGGAGTGGGCGGGCAGGTCGACCTCGAGCCCCCGGGGGTGGGGGCGCACGCCGGCATGGTCGGCGGGGGCGACGGCGTCGAGCTGGTCGGGGGTGTTGTGCGCGTCGAGCGCGGCGGCGGTCAGCACCCGCGCGGTGTGCCCGACGACGTCGCGGCCGCGCAGGTCCAGGACGAGGGTGCGGTCCGTCTCGGCGTCGAGGTTGGACAGCGAGACCAGGGCGGTGTCGCCCTTGACCGACGCGGACGCCGAGACCAGCGGCAGCTCGGTCGCGTCGACGGCGCGAGTCTCGACGTCGCGCAGGTGCACCGCGAGGGCGGCGGCGTCGTGGTGGCCGGTGTCCATGGCGAAGACGTGGTACGTCGGGGTGAGCACGAGCGCCCCGGTGTCGGGGTCGGTGAGGATCATGGCTTGCAGCACGTTGACGGTCTGGGCGATGTTCG
Organism: Micromonosporaceae bacterium; assembly: GCA_040255525.1. Lineage (GTDB taxonomy): Bacteria > Actinomycetota > Actinomycetes > Mycobacteriales > Micromonosporaceae > Rugosimonospora. Next base: position 13,416 of record JBDZVD010000018.1, read on the forward strand.
CCATCACAACGCGCTCGGCGTGACGGTGGAACGCGTCGAAGTGCACGGAGGCGACCAGCGCGTCGCGCAGCGTGTTTTGCTGGTACAGGAACCCGGGGTTGGTGCCCTTCTCCACGTTCCACCACGTGCCCCATTCGTCCACGACCAGGCCGACCTTGCGGTGCGGGTCGTAGCGGTCCATGACCGTGGAGTGCCGGTTGAGCAGCTCCTCCATGCGCCGGGCGCGGGCCATGGTCACGTACCACTCGTCGGTGCTGAACCCGGTGGCGTCGCCCTTGTCCGACCACGGCCCGGCCATCGTGTAGTAGTGCAGCGACACGGCCTGGAACGGGCCCGCCGACCCGGCCGGGTCCGCCGCCAGGTCGTCAAACGAGCGCATGAGCGTCTCGGTCCAGTGCAGGTCGGCATCGTTCGCGCCCGCCGCGATCCGGTACAGCAGGTTGCCGCCGTGGTTGCGGCAGTAGGTGGCGTACTGCCGGGCCAGAGACGCGAACTGCTCGGCACGCAGGTTGCCGCCGCAGCCCCACGCCTCGTTGCCCAGGCCCCAGAACGGCACCCGCCACGGCTGCTCGCGCCCGTTCGCCCGCCGCAGCGCCGCCATCGGTGAGTCGTCCGCCCGGGTCAGGTACTCCACCCAGTCCGACATCTCCGCCACCGACCCGGACCCCACGTTCCCCGACACGTACGGGTCCGCACCGAGCAGCTCGCACAGGTCCATGAACTCGTGCGTGCCGAACGCGTTGTCCTCCACCACGTCGCCCCAGTGCGAGTTGACCATCCGCGGGCGGTTCTCGCGCGGGCCGATACCGTCACGCCAGTGGTAGTCGTCGGCGAAGCAGCCACCCGGCCAGCGCAGGTTCGGAACCGAGATCGCCCGCAGCGCCTCGACCACGTCCGAGCGGATGCCCCGCACGTTCGCGATCGGCGAGTCCTCACCCACCCAGAACCCGCCGTAGATGCACCGCCCGAGGTGCTCGGCGAAGTGCCCGTACACGTGCCGGCTGATCGTGGCGCCGGGCAGGTCGAGGTCGATCACTGCGGTCGTGGTCGTCGTCATTGTCTTCCCATCAGTTGCGTGTTTCCGTCATTGCAGGCCACAGCGAGGAGCTCGCGGAAGCCAGACCCGCATCGGGCCGGGCGCGGCGGTTGCCCCAGGTCAAGAACGGATCGCTGTCACCGGGTGCTGTCGCCGAGCCCGGTGGCGGTGTCAGGGCCGTAGAGGCCGTCCGCGGCGTTGATCACGCGGCACCTCGGGATGAGCGTGTCGCGCTCGCCGACGGTGGTCGGCGCGGGCAGGACCGCGAGGTCGTCGAATCGGCAGCGGCCGGTGCCGCGTCCCGGCGATCGGGGAGGCGGGCACGGCGCGCAGGGTGCAAGTGCGCGCAGGGGTGCTCACAGCATGGTCTCCTTCGACCGGAACGGGCTAGAGGGGCGGGCGGCGCTCCACGCGCGAGTGCACGGCCCTACGCGCCACCGCGGGTGGAGCCACGCGCCACGAGCCGGACGGGCGCGACGACGTGCTCGGCCGGGCCGGTCCAGCCCTCCATCTGCCGGCGCAGCAGACCCACCGCGGTCTCGGCGACACCTTCATGGTTCGCGTCGATGGAGGTGAGGCCAGGCGGGACGAAGCTCGCCATGTCGAGGTTGTCGAACCCGGCGAGCTGGACATCGACGGGCACGTGAAGCCCGCTCTCTGCCAGGGCCGCGACGGCGCCGAGCGCGATGACGTCGGTGACGGCGAAGACGCCGTCGAAGGGCAGACCGGACGCGATGACGTCGAGCAGGGCATCGCGCGCGGCCGCCGGCGTGTAGGTGGGGATGGGCACCACATAGCGTGGGTCGACGTCGAGGCCGGCATCGCGCAATGCGCGCTCCCAGCCCATGCGGCGGTCCGACGTCATCATGTGCGCGGTGTCGAACGTGCAGCCCAGCGCAACGATGCGCCGCGAGCCGTGCTCGATCATGTGCGCCGTCGCGAGCCGGGCACCCTCTTCGTTCGCCAGCCGCACGTGGTTGAAGCGGTCGGGCACGTCACGCTCGCCGAGCAGCACGATCGGCTTGGACGTGCGCACGCGGTCCAGCTGGTCGCGGTCGAGGCCGGCGACGGACAGCAGGACGCCGTCGTAGAACTGGAGTCGCGCGACGCTCAGCGCCGCCATCTCATGCTCCGGGCTGGCGCTCGTCCGCTCAAGGACGAGGTGCCGCCCTTCGGCCTCGATCAGCGGCGCGATCTTGTCGGCGATCTCACCGAAGTAGTCGTGGAAGCTGGGCACGATGAAGGCGACGGTGTCCGTCCGCCCCGCGCGCAGGTGTCGCGCGGTCAGGTTGACCTCGTACCCCAGAGCCTCGACGGCGGCCATGACACGGGCACGCGTCGGCTCGCCGACCGGGAGGCGCTCGTTGAGGACGTTCGACACGGTCATGACCGAGACGCCCGCCTCACGGGCGACGTCCGCCATTCTCACCATGCGCATCCTCCTTCCGCGACGTTCTGCCAGCCCAGTAGCCTCTGAAGAGACGCTTGCCGCCCGACCACACTGCGGGGGCGCCGTCATATTATCGATAAAATGCTGCTTGGCAAATGCGTCCAACGAGATGGGGCGAACTTCTGGTGGCCCAGTGACCGGGTCCGGCACCCATCCCACGCCTACGGCGCCACCACGGTCACCGTCTCGCCGGCCTGCAGCGACACCCTGCGCCTGATGCGCACCTGCCCGTCTGCGGGCACGTCAATGGTCACCTCACGCGTCGTCAAGGCGTGGAGCACCACACTCGACAGCACCCCGTCCCGCCACTCGAGATCGACGGCGTCACCGCCCCGGACGCGCAGTCCGCGTGCGTTTCCCGATGGCCATCCGGCGGGCAATGCCGGCAGGATCGTGACGACCTCGTGGTGCGACTGCACCAAGAGTTCGGCGATGCCGGCGACCGCACCGAGGTTCCCGTCGATCTGGAAGACCGCTCGGCCGGGCCATCCCTCGAGCGGGTGCAGGTCGAGCAGCGAGCGGGACGACAGTGGGCCAAGGAGCGTCTCGATCGCGCGCTCGGCGAGCAGGCCGTCACGCAGCCGCGCGGCGAGACACAACGCCCACGCCTGGCTCCACCCGGTGTAGCCGGAGCCCTCGGCAAGGCGAAGCGAGAGCGCGGCGCGTGACGCCTCGACCTCCTCGTTCGGCTCGACGGCGGCCCACCGACTGCCAGGAAAGACTCCGTAGAGGTGAGACAGGTGCCGATGCCCGAGCTCCTGCGGTTCGAGGTCGTCCGCCCACTCCCCCCGGACACCGCCGAACGTCGCTGGCGCACGGAGCCTTCCCAGCGCGGCGCGCGCCTCGCACACGAGATCGGCGTCTTCAGCATCCCGGCCGTGGCCTCCGACAAGCTCCACGGTGCGGGTCAGGACGTCATGGACGAGCTCCTGGTCGATCGCGCTGCCCCAGGTCACGGCGTAGGGCTCGCCCTCGGCGAGGAACGCATGCTCCGGGGAGGACGACGGGCTGACCACGAGCGCGCGGTCGGTGTGCGGGACCAGCATGTCGAGCGCGAACGCGGCGCACGCCCGCAGGGCGGGAAGGACACGGTCTTCCAGCACCGACTCGGCCTCGGGCCCGGGCGGGAGGTAGGCGTGGTGCTGGACCACGTGGTCCGTCAGCCACCACAGGGCCGACGCCCAGTTCACCCACTGCGGCAACCCCGGCACAGGATCGGTGAACCGCCACAGGTCGGTGTTGTGGTGCACGCACGCCCCGCGGGCGCCGTACGTCTCGTGCGCCGTTCGCCGTCCCGCATCGAGCAGGTCCGCGACGAGGTCAAGCAGCGGCTCGTGCAGCTCACCCAGCCCTGTCGCCTCCGCGCCCCAGTAGTTCATCGGGGTGTTGATGTTGGTGGTGAGGTTGCTGCTCCAGGCCGGGCGGACGTCGGCGTTCCAGATGCCCTGAAGCGTGAGCGGCTGGGTCCCGCGGCGCGAACCGGCCACGAGCAGGTAGCGGCCGAGGCCGAAGTAGAGCTCCGCCTTCTTCGCGTGCGGGTTGCTCCCAGCAGAGGCTGACAGATCGAGCTCGCAGCGCTCCCACAGAGTCCGGTGGGCACGAACGTGTCGTGCTCGCAGCTCGTGGACGCCGAGGCCCAGGGCCGCCTCGACGCGCGCACGGGCAACCTGCGCGAGCGCGTCGACATCGGCGCTCGGCCTGGCCCGCCACCCGCGAAACCCGCTCTCGGCGGCGGCGACGAGGCGCCCGCCCCGCTCCTCCGGGACCCACGCCACGACGAGGGCGAACCCCATGCCGGCGTCGACGAGTCCGTCCTCGTCGGGAGCGTCGTCGGCGTAGACGACTGGCGTGTCGTCCGGCACGTAGTGCGGCAGGACGTTCGCCGGTGCACGTCCCGACATGGTCACACACGTGACCCCGAACTGTGTGGACGACGTCGTGCGCACGGGGTGCGGGCTGCACAGAAGCGGCGCGGCGGTCGGCGCGCCGTCGGCGCGGGCGACGAGCACGTCGTCGACAGCGGACACGAAGGTCTCGAGCCGGACACCGGTGCCGGCGTCGGTGACCGCGACTGCGGCGGACATGTCGAGGCTGCGCCGGTACGCCGCCGAGGTCTTGCCGCTGTGGGCCCGATCGTGCTCCCACTCGATCCATCCGAGAGGCTGGAACGCCTGCACCCAGCGGTCCGACTGCAGCGCCCGGGCGAGTTCGTCGGCTCGCCGATGATCGCCCGCGGCCACGGCCGCACGCAGCGGCGCCACGTCTCCCCGGGTCGCGCCAAACCCCCGGGGCGGCGGGCCCCCCGACCAGAGCGTGTCGAGGTTGAGGTCGAGACGCTCGGTGCCCGGGCGGCCGTGAACGGCGGCGCCCAGAGCACCGTTACCGAGCAGGTAGCAGTCGGCAAACCCGTCCGCGGGGGCGTCGGTCTGGAGGATGTGGCGCATGCGGCTCCTTGCGGGTGGACCGGGACGTCACGGCGGAGTCTCGGTTCGTGCGCGGGGCTTGACGGAATTCGATGGCGTCTCTACTTTATCGCTAAAATCACGCCGGGATTAAGACGCGAGGCCGAATTCGCGTCCGCAGCGCACAGCTTCCGGTCAACATCGCCCGGACAGTTTTTTCACAGCAGAGACGTCCGGACAGTTCTCGTAAGGAGATACATGAAGCGCAACGCTAGACTCGGCGGCCTGCGCCGGGCCGGGCGGCGGCTCACCGTGGCCGCCACGGCCATGGCACTGATCGCCCTGCCTGCCTGCTCGCCGGACAAAAGCGCGGACAACTCGGAACCGCTGAGCCCCAGCAACCCGACGACGCTCACGGTCTGGATCACGACGGCCCAGCAGGCCCCGGCACCCGACAACAAGATCACCAAGCTGCTCAAGGACAAGCTCGGTGTCACCATCAAGTACGAGATCGTCACGCCGGACAACGAGGACCAGAAGATCGGTGTCACGCTCGCGGGCGGTCAGTACCCCGACCTCATCGGCACCGGCGACCTGAAGCAGCGTTTCCTGGAGGGCGGCGCTCTCCGGCGCCTGGACGACATGCTGAAGACGGGGGACTACCCCAACCTCGCTGCGCACGTCAAGGACGACATCAAGAAGATGAGCTACTCGGGCGACCAGGTGGACAAGGGCCTGTACATCTTCCCGAACTACAACCGCTTCTACGGCGAGGTCACCGGCGGCACCTACTTCGGTCCCGCGTTCTGGATCCAGAAGCGTGTGCTCGCGGACGCCGGCTACCCGGACCTCAGCAACATGACGCTCGACCGCTACTTCCAGCTCATCTCGGACTACAAGGCGAAGCACCCCCAGACCAACGGCGCCCCGACCGTCGGCTTCGAGATTCTGGCGTCCAAGGGCCGTGAGTGGGGCATGACCAACCCGCCGGCGCTGCTGGCAGGCTCCCCGAACAACGGTGGCGTCATCGTCGACAGCAACAACCACGCGTCGATCTACGCCGACAAGGACATCGCGAAAAACTTCTACAAGGTCCTCAACCAGCAGTACAGCGCGGGTCTCGTCGACCCCGAGTCGTTCACGCTGACGTACGACCAGTACACCGCGAAGCTGGCCACCGGCGCCGTCCTCGGCATGCACGACCAGGGCTGGGACTTCGGGACCGCCACCCAGTCGCTGCAGAGCGCCGGCAAGGACGAGGACACCTACGTGCCCGTCATGCCCGTCTACGACGGGGTGACGCCCTGGTACGCCGACCGCGCCGTCATGAACATCAACCAGGGGTTTGGCGTCTCGGTCTCCAGCAAGCAGCCGAAGAAGGCACTGAAGTTCCTCGACACCATGCTCAGCGAGGAGTGGCAGAAGACGCTCTCCTGGGGCATCGCTGGCGAGGACTACCAGGTCGGCGCCGACGGCGTCTTCTCCCGCACGGACGAGCAGCGGAAGAACTCCAAGGACATCACCTGGCGTTCCCACAACCGTCTCGACGCGCTGCTCGACATGCTGCCCAAGCACCAGGGCAAGTTCTCCGACGGCAACGCCTACAGCCCCGACGACCAGCCCGCCGAGTTCTACGCGACGCTGAGCGACTACGACAAGAACTTCATGGCGAAGTACGGCAACAAGAAGACCTGGCTTGACTTCATGAACAAGGCGCCGGAGAACCCCAAGTACTACCCGGCGTGGAACATCAAGCTCTCCGACGACGCCAACCAGGTCAACCAGCAGCTGACCGACACCAGCGTGCAGAACCTGCCGAAGATCATCGCCGGCAAGCCCGCCGACTTCGACAAGAACTGGCAGACCTACGTCGACTCCATCCACAAGATCGACGTCAAGGTGTACGAGGACCAAGTCAACGCTGGCATCAAGGACCGTCTGGCCAACTGGTAACAGTCTGCGAGCAGTCGTGGTGGGCGGCGTGCGCCCCCACCACGACGCGTTCTCGATTACCACCCACTGCTCCTGACGAGGTTGGACAGATGACGGACGCCACGACCAGCTCCCTCGTGACCGCCACCGGGCTCGAACCGGCCCTGGAGCCCGCGAGCAGCTCGCGTGCCCAGAACCGCAAGGCCCGAAAGAATGCAGCGAAGGATCCCAAGCGCAAGATCACCTGGGACAGGGTCTGGGCGCAGCGAGCCCTCCTCGCGATGTCCGTCCCGCTGCTGCTGTACCAGATCCTGTTCAAGTACGTCCCGGTCTACGGCTGGGCGATCGCCTTCCAGCACTACAAGCCGGGTCGCGGCAGCATCTTTGACCAGCAGTGGGTGGGCCTCAATAACTTCCGCAACCTGTTCACCGGTGTCAACGGTGAGCGGTTCCGCCGGGTCGTGGTCAACACGATGGGACAGTCGGTCCTGACCCTGATCGTCGGGACCTTGGGGGCCATCGTCCTGGCGCTGCTGCTGAACGAGGTCAAGAACCTGCCGTTAAAGCGGATCCTGCAGAACATCACGTACATGCCCCACTTCCTCAGCTGGGTGATCGTGGCGAGCCTGGCATCGGTGGCGCTCTCGCTGCCCTCCTCCGGCGGGTTCATCAACCAGGGCCTCATGAGCCTGCACCTCGTCGACCATCCGGTCCTGTTCCTGACCCAGCCGAACTACTTCTGGGGGATCGTCGCCGGGACGAGCCTGTGGAAGGAGCTGGGCTGGAACACGATCCTCTACCTGGCCGCGATCACTGCGATCGACCCGGGCCTGTACGAGGCCGCCGAGGTCGACGGAGCAGGCCGCTATCGCAAGATGTTCAGCATCACGCTCCCGAGCATCAGGCCCACGATCGTCGTGCTGCTCATCATCAACAGCGGCTGGATCCTGTCCACGAACTTCGAGCTGCCGTACTTCCTCGGCAACGGCCTGGTGTCCGACAGGTCCGAGACCATCGACGTCTTCGTGCTGCGCTATGGCTACCAGCTGGGCAACTACAGCCTCGCCGTCGTCGCGGGCATCTTCAAGACCATCGTCGCCGTCATCCTGGTGGGCTCGGCGAACCTAGCGGCCAAGCGCCTCAACCAAGAGACGCTGGTCTAGGAGGACTTCATGTCACGCACCACTGTCGCGAAGCCTCTGGCGCGGCGCGCATCACGAGGCGGGTCACGGCGTCGCAAGTGGACAGTCGAGCATATCATATTCACGACGCTCAACACGACCTTCCTGCTGGCCCTCGCGGCGCTCATGATCTACCCGCTGCTGAACACGCTCGCCATCTCCCTGGACGACGGCAACGACGCCGTCCGTGGCGGGATCGGCATCTGGCCTCGGGTCTTCTCGCTGCAGAACTACGACGTCGTGTTCAACATGACCACGATCTACCAGGCGTTCTTCATGAGCGTCCTGAAGACGGTCGTGGTGGTGGCGACAAACCTGTTCTTCACCTCGATGCTCGCCTACGCGCTCAGCCGCAAAGAGTTCATCTTCCGCCGCCCGATCACCCTGATCTTCGTGCTGACGATGTACTTCGACGCCGGGCTGATCCCCAACTACCTGCTCATCAAAGACCTGGGCATGCTGAACAGCTTCCAGGCCTACTGGGTGCCGACGATCATCAGCGCGTTCAACCTGATCATCCTGCGCACGTACATGAAGTCGATCCCCGAGGAGATCATCGAGTCGGCACGGACCGACGGCGCGGGCGAGTTCCGCATGTGGTGGCAGATCGTGATGCCGCTGTGCAAGCCCACGCTGGCCGTGGTGGGTCTGTTCGTGGCCGTGGGCAGCTGGAACTCCTGGCTGGACACCCTGCTCTACAACTCAAGCGATCCGTCGTTGTCCACCCTGCAGTACGAGTTGCAGAAGCTGCTGACGAGCTCGATGAACGCCGGCATGAACTCCGTGGCCGCCACGGGCAGCGCGCACTCTGGCGGGCAGGTCACCACACCGATCGCGCTGCGGTCGGCGATCACCATGGTGGCGGCCGTCCCCATCCTGTTCGTCTACCCGTTCCTGCAGAAGCACTTCGTGTCCGGTCTCATGATCGGCTCCGTGAAGGGCTGATGGCGCCGGCCTCCCGCCCACCGCGGCAGGCCGACCCCGTCCTCAGGACCCGCAACTCCGCACACTGAAAGGCCCCGACCATCTTCCGTTACAATCCCGCCTCGCGACTGTGGCGCATCCTGGACTCGCTCGGCTCCGTCATCGTGATCAGCCTGTTCTGGCTCGTGAGCCTCGGCCTTGTCGTGACGGCGGGAGCGGGAACGGTGGTCGCCTACGAGGTGTGCCGCCGGTACGTCCTGGGCAAGGACGCAGGCCCCTGGGCCATCGCCACGAAGGCCTTGCGGCAGAGCTGGAGGCAGGCGACCGTCATCGGCCTGCTGGCCGTCCCGGTCGCGGCCGTGGGCATCCTCACGCTCTCCTACCTGCCCACTCTCGGGCTGGCCGAGGTCTGGGTGCCGCTCATTGTCGTCGGACTTTTCCTCCTGCTCCTGGTCTTCTGGTGCCTCCCCCTCGCAGCCCGCTTCACCAACCCCACCTGGCGCCAGGTGCGCAACGGGCTCACGTTGGGGCTGACGACGCCCAGCCTGACGTTCCTGCTCGGGATCGCCGTGGTCCTCGGGGGCGTCGCCATCTGGAACTTCATGCCTGCGGTGTTCGTGGCGCCCGGCCTGATCCTCCTGTGGTGGTGCTACCTGCTCGAGCGGTTCTTCGTCGCCCGGGGGTACGTGCAACCGGAGCCGAAGGAGGCGGAGGTCTGACGCTCTCCAGCCGTGGACCTGAGTTGTCTCGGGGTGAGGCTCCGTCAAGGCTGAGCATGCCCGGCGATGTCGGTCAGTGGCGTGGACCGCCGATCACCGCGGGTCCACGCCGCCGAAGTCGTTCTTCGAGAGCCTGCCGCGCGAGATCGAGGAGGCCGCTCAGATTGACGGGCTCGGCTGGTTCGGCATCTTCGTCCGGATCGTGCTGCCGCTGTCGAAGGCCGTCTTGGCGACGATGATCCTGTTCTACGCGGTCAGCTACTGGAATGACTGGTTCACTGCATTCCTCTACCTCGACAACAACAACCTCTTCCCGCTGTCGCTCTTCCTGCGCAACCTCATCGCGGGCGCGTCAACCACCATCGCCGAGAGCGCCGCTGCCGTCGGCACGACCTCTGCCATCATCTCCCCAACATTCAGACCGTGACGATGATCCTGGCGATCATCCCGATCCTGTTCATCTACCCGTTCGTGCAGCGGCACTTCGTGTCGGGAGTGATGCTCGGCTCCGTCAAGGGGTAACCGTAGGCGCGGACAGCTTTCGACAGGGTCTTTGAAAGGAGTAGTTGTGGAGGTCCTGAAGGACTACGTCCTCGGGGACACGATCGCCCGCTACCTGCAGCCCGGTCCGGGCGGAGCTGTGGGACTGATGCTCTTCCCGGCCGCGATGGCGGGCCAGATCGCCGAGAAGTCGTCTGCCATCGACTCGCTCGTCCAGATCAAGACCGTCGGTGACACATACTCGGGCGGTTCGGCCGGTCGTTCGTTGCGGAACGGGGGCACTGTCGCCACGCTCACCCTCGAGTCGCAGCGCGAGGACACGACCGACGCCGGTGTCACCGTCGTGACCCTCCTGCGCACGCACCAAGGGTGCCTCGTCGAACACCATCTACGGTGGCAATCGGGCGAGGCCGCGCTGGACTCATTTACTGTCCTTCGCAACGAGGGACCGGACACGGTGACGCTAGAGCTGCTCTCGTCGTTCTCGCTCACTGGCCTGACACCCTTCGCCGGTGACCAGGCCCCCGGCGATCTGATCCTGCACAGGCTGCGCAGCGCCTGGTCGGGCGAGGGGCGTCTGGTGTCTGACCACGTCGAGGACCTGAGCCTGGAGCCAGCCTGGGCCAGCTGGGATCGGTGTCTGCGCTTCGGTCAGGTCGGATCTTGGCCAGTGCACGGGTTCTTCCCGACGGCGTTCGTCGAGGACAGCCGCGCTGGCGTGTGCTGGGGCGTGCAGATTGCCCACCCGGCCTCGTGGCAGATCGAGCTTGGCCGGACGGACGCCGCCCTCAACCTGTCGGGAGGGCTAGCGGACCGTGAGCTTGGCCACTGGACGAAGAGCGTGGCTCCCGGGGAGGAGTTCCGTACCCCCGTCGCGTACCTGACGGTCACACGGGGTGGAGTGGACGACGCCGCCCACCGGTTGACGGCTCGCCACCAGCTCTTCCTGGATGTGCCCGCAGTCGAAGAGGCTCTGCCGGTCATCTTCAACGAATACTGCACCACGTGGGGTTCGCCGTCGCCGCAGAGCCTTCGGGCGATCGTCGACCGGCTTGCGGGCAAAGGGATCCGATACCTCGTCATCGACAGCGGCTGGTACAAGGCCGAGGGCAGTGAATGGTTCAACGGTCACGGCGACTGGGAACTGGACCGCCGAGCGTTCCCCGACGGGCTGACCGCGGCGCTTGATCACGTGCGGTCCGCCGGGATGATCCCCGGCATCTGGTTCGAGTTCGAGACGGTTGGCTCCCGGGCCACGTCATTCACGCTGACCGACCACCTGCTCAAGCGCGACGGCGTCCCCGTCACTGTAGGCGACCGGCGCTTCTGGGACTTCCGCGACCCGTTCGTGATCGGGTACCTCAAGGAGCGGATGATCGGCTTCCTCAAGGCCAACGGCTTCGGCTATCTCAAAGTCGACTACAACAACAGCATCGGAATCGGGTGCGACGGGGCAGAGTCCCTCGGTGAGGGGTTGCGCCAGCAGATGGCCGCAGTACAGGGCTTCTTCCGGATGATCCGCGAGGAGATGCCGGAGCTCGTGATTGAGAACTGCGCGTCCGGCGGCCACCGGCTGGAGCCCTCAATGCTGGCCCTCACAAGCATGTCGTCCTTCTCGGACGCCCACGAGTGCGCGGAGATCCCCATCATCGCCGCCAACGTGCAACGCGCACTGCTCCCGCGGCAGAGCCAGATCTGGGCAGTGCTGCGCGCGCGGGACTCCCCACAGCGGCTTGCGTACTCGCTCACCGCCGCCGTGCTCGGCCGGATGTGCCTATCGGGTGAGATCCACGAACTGAGTGACGAGCAGTGGGACGTGGTCTCCCGGGCAATCTCCTTCTACCGGTCGGCGGTCCCGGTGATCAAGAACGGTGTCAGTCACCGGTTCGGACCGAAGGTGAGGAGCTATCGGCGCCCCGAAGGGTGGCAGGCAGTCCGGCGATTGTCCAACGACGGCGCTCAGATCCTGGTCGTCGCCCACCGGTTCAGAGCCGCTGAGCGAACTCCGATCGAGGTTCCTTTGCCACCGGGCAGGTACGAGGTCAGCGACCTCTACTCCCACCGCGAGATCGTGGTCGAGCTGACCGAGGACCTAGTAGCGGTGGAGCTGGATGAGCCGTTCTCTGCCGCGGCATTGGTGCTCACGCAGATCGAGTGAGTTATGCCGGGAACCCCGGTCCGGTTGGCGTCATTGGACTCGCCACCGTCTCGCAAGGTAATCGCACCCAGGCGCAGGCGCCTACGTATCGATAAAGCTCTTCAGATGGAGATCATAAATGGCCAGCGGCGCTCCTACTTTCCCCGTCCCTGACGCTGACGTTCCCGGCAGGGAGCTGCACGTCGCGAAGTCTGGTTCCGACACCGCCGCCGGAACCGCGGAAGCCCCCCTGCTCACGATCGGTGCTGCCGCCGCGCTGGCTCAGCCGGGGGACACCGTCGTCGTGCATGAAGGCGTGTACCGCGAGTGGGTAAACCCGCCGCGCGGCGGTACGGCTGCTGCGCCGATCACCTACCAGGCTGCGCTGGGCGCGGACGGCCTGTTCGAGACGGTGACGATCTCGGGTGCTGAGGTGATCACCGACTGGCGCCCGCACGCGGGCTCGGCGGGCCGGGTCTGGGTGGCGACGGTGCCGAACACCCTGTTCGGGTCGCGCAACCCGTACCTCGAACGCATCGGTGGGGACTGGTTCTTCGACCAGGTCAACACCTGGCACACCGGCGAGGTGTATCTCGACGGCAAGTCGTTGTACGAGTCGCCGACCATGGCCGGCGTCGAGCACCCCGAGGTCACCGTGGACTCATTCGACCAGGCGGGCTCGCTGCTGACCTGGTACTGCGAGGTGGGCGACGACGTCACCACGATCTGGGCGAACTTCGGGGACGCCGACCCGGCGGAGCACCAGATCGAGATCAACGCGCGCACGTTCGTCTTCTGGCCCGCTGCCACGGGCATCAACCACATCACCGTGCGCGGGTTCACCCTGACGAAGGCCGCCACGCAGTGGGCCCCGCCCACGGCGCTGCAAGAGGGCCTGATCGGCCCGCACTGGTCGAAGGGCTGGGTGATCGAGGACAACACGATCACCGACTCGAAGAACGTCGGCGTCTCGCTGGGCAAAGAAGCAAGTACCGGGCAGAACGAGGCGGCCGCAGGGCCGAAGGGCGCCAAGGGCGGCACACAGCGCGAGCGCGAGGTGATCCAGCGGGCGCTCGCCCTGCGCGGGCCCGCCGCGGGCGAGCCGCACCCGTGGGACCGGGAGCACGTCGGCTCCCACACGGTGCGCCGCAACACGATCCGCGACTGCGAACAGGCCGGCATCGTCGGGCACCTGGGAGCGGCCTTCTCGGCCATCACCGACAATCACATCTCCCGCATCCACGTGAAGCGACAATGGCACGGCGCCGAGGTGGCCGGCATCAAGCTGCACGCCGCGATCGACACCGTGATCAGCGGGAATACCATCCATCACACGCACCGAGCCCTGTGGCTCGACTGGCAGGCCCAGGGCACCCTGGTGCGGCGCAACGTCTTCTACGCCTCCACCGCCGAAGACTTCATGATCGAGGTCTGCCACGGCCCCTACCTCGTGGACTCGAACCTGTTCCTGTCCCCGTGGGCGGTCAAGGACATGTCCACCGGCGGCGCCTACGTGCACAACTACATCGCCGGTCGCATCGCGAACTGCACCGAGCACCAGCGGTACACCCCGTACCACCTCCCGCACTCCACGGCCGTTTACGGAGTCTCGAACATCCTCGGTGGAGACAACCGTTTCTACAACAACGTCTTCGTCGGCGACCGCGCACGCGCCGAGCACACCGAACCGCAGTCGGAGCCGAGGCTCGCGAGCTTCTGGTCCGGCGCGATCGACATGGACGGCGTGCCCGGGCAGGCCACGTTCGTGCCCACCCCGGTGGGCACCTCGCAGTACGACGCCTACCCGACGGCGCAGGACTACCCGAACGAGCACGGCAGCGCGCTGGCCGGGCCGCGCCTCCCGGTCTGGATCGAGGGCAACCTCTACGCGGAGGGCGCCGAGCCGTTCCGCGCGGAACCTACGGCCATCATCACAGGCGCATCACCCGTGCGAGTCGAGGTGCTCGACACCGCTGCCGGCACCCTTCGCGTCGAGGTGAGCCACCCGGGCGGCACCCACGTGGTCGCCCCGGTGACCACCGAGCGCCTCGGGACCAGCTACCAAGCCGAGATGGGCTACACCAACCCCGACGGGTCTGACCTGGACCTCAGCGCCGACCTCTGTGGGATCCTCCGAGGCGAGGTCGTGCCCGGGCCGTTCGCCGCATCGGCGCCCGTCACCCGGATACTCACCGCGCCCAAACCGGCGGGCCGGCGCTAGGTCCGGCCCCGGAGTGCCTCAGCGGTGGCGGAACGGCGCGCCGATGCCCCTGTGTTTGTCAAGCGGTTCGTAGGGTGTGGTCTGCGGGGTTGTGTTGTTGGATGAGTTGGTAGACCTCGCGGGCGATGTAGCGTTTGATGCAGCGGATGGCTTCGCGGCGGGTCATGCCCTTGAGCTGCGCGTTTGTCGAGGTAGGCGCGGGTGCGTTGGTCGCAGCGTGATCGGCTCAGGGCGATGCGGTAGAGAGCGGCGTTGGCGCGTCGGTCACCGCCGCGGTTGAGGCGACGTCGTCGGGTCTTGCCGGAGGACGCTTCGAGGGGACTGACGCCGCACAGCGCGGCGAAGGAGGCTTCGCTGGTCATCCGGTCGGGGTTGTCGCCGGCGGTGATGAGCAGGGCGGCGGCGCTGTCGGGTCCGATGCCGTGGCGTTGCAGCAGCTGCGGGGCGTGGGCGGTGATGATCGCGGTGATGTGCAGTTCCAGGTCGTGGGCCTCGCCGGTGAGTGCTTGGATGCGTTGGGCCAGCCGGCGCAGGGTGTAGGCGGTGGCGCTGGTCACGTCGGTGGGTGTGGCCGGCGGTAGGGTGGCGCAGTGGCGGATCAGGGCCGTTGGGGTCAGGCTGGTCAGGGTTTCCCGCAGGGCGGGATCGGCGTTGACGATGACGGCTTTGAGTTGGTTGATGGCTTGGGTGCGGGACTTGACCGCGGATGCTCGGGCGAGTTTGAACATGCGCAGCATTTCCACCGAGCCGTCGGTGGTGTTGGCGGTGGTGGTGGCCCGGTTGGACAGGACGGCGTGGGCGGCGGCGGTCGCGTCGATGGTGTCGGTCTTGCCTTGGCGGCGTCGGGTGGCCCGGTCGGGGCGGTTGACCTCCAGCACGGTGATGTCGTGGCGGCGTAGGTAGCGGGTCAGGGCCGCTCCATAGCAGCCGGTGCCTTCCACCCGGCGCGCTGCAGCACGCCCCGACCTTGTGCCCATTTCAGCAGCCTGCGGTAGCCGGTGGTTGGCCGACGCGTTCAAGCTGTCTACCGACCCGCTGTTCGTGGAGAAGCTGTCCGACGTGGTCGGGCTGTACCTCAACCCACCCGACGGCGCCGTCGTTCTGTGCACCGACGAAAAAACGCACATCCAGGCATTGGACCGATCCGCGCCCGTGCTGCCGATGATGCCGGGCATGCCCGAGCGGCGTACCCACGACTACGTGCGTCACGGGGTCACCACCCTGTTCGCGGCGTTCGACACTGCCACCGGTGAGGTGATCAGCGCCGTGCACCGCCGGCACCGGGCGGTGGAGTTCAAGAAGTTCCTCGCGAAGATCGACGCCGAGGTGCCGGCGCACCTGGACATCCACCTGATCTGCGATAACTACGGAACCCACAAGACACCGGCGGTCACCGCGTGGCTGGCCCGTCACCCCCGCTTTCACATCCACTACACCCCGACCTACTCCAGCTGGGTCAACCAGGTCGAGCGGTGGTTCGGCCGGCTCACCGACGACATGCTCCGCCGCGGCGAGCAACGCCCGGTCAGCAGGAGTGAACCGGATCTTCTGGCCGTGCAGCTGGCGTTGAAGGACCGTGATCTGGTGTCGGAGGGCGAGGATTTCGGCGTCCTTGGCCCGGGTCGCTCATCGGCAAAATAGCCGTAGCATCGCCAGCGCGTTGGTTACGCCGAGGTAGGCCAGTCGAAGCAGCACGACCGCATCCTCTCTCAGTTTCATCAGCGATACGACCAGCCTGGGTATGTTGATGAGGACGACATCTTTTCGTTCGTGGTCAAACCGGCCGTGACCAGCGCGGACGTCATTGTCGGCACCTGCGACGCCCGCAGCCGCCCGAGTCATTCGCCAGGCCCTGGACATCTTCCGCGCGACCGGCAACCGCAACAACGATGCCTGGGCCGCGCTCAAGTCGGAGCGGGGAGGCCCTCAGGCGGGGACGCCGGCCCGTGCGGCAACCGGTACCGCGCCGGGCGCGGCCGGGGTACCGACAAACTGTGCGGCCAGCTCGTGGTTGTCCAGGTGGGCGTCGAGGCCCGCCCGGAACCACAGGTCCACGGTCCACGGCGCCGGTTTCGGGATGCCGGCGCCGCCGGCCAGTGCGGCGAGCCCGGCCGGCACGTCGTGCCCGAACCGGACGCCCCGGCGTACCCAGTGCGCGTCGCCGGCGACGGTCACCGTCTCCAGGTCCGGTCCCGGCCGGTAGACCGCCCGGGTGGCGAGGTCGTAGGCGAGCACGTCGGCGAGGAACGGCCAGGCCGCAGACGGTACCCGCGGCTCGATCTCCTCGTGCCACCACCGGCTCAGCAGCACGTCGAAACGCGGTTCGGCGTAGATACGGTGGAGGAGGCTGAGCACGGCGCCGGGCTGCCCGATGGTGGCGTCGTCGCCTGGGTCGAGGCGGGCCGCGGCCGAGTCGGCGCGGCGCGCGATCCAGTTGGACAGGCTGAGCAGCACTTGCGACTGGGTGAGCCCGGCCAGTTCGCGCAGCGGCCGCCACACGTGCCGTAGCACCAGGTTCTCCACGATGGCGCGGGCCCACAGCACGAACCGTTGCATGCGCCGGTTGTCCTCCAGCGTGATATCCGGCGTGGCGACCACGTACTCGTAGTCGTCGACATCCCCTCGCACGGTGACCAGCCCCAGCTCGTCGCGTCGGGCGGCGTACTCGGTGTTCGGCAGCACGATGAGCGGGTACACGGCGATCCGCGGGACCAGCGCGGCCAGCCGGTCGTAGCCGGCCAGGAACGACTCGTACGTCTCACCCGGCGCGCCCCAGATGAGCTCGGCGTAGGCGTCCAGCCCGGCGACGCGCAGCCAGCGCGCCAGATCCTCCCACGCGTTGAGCCGCATGTTGCGCCGGTGCATGCCCTCCAGCGCCACCTCGTCCATTGTCTGCAGCGCCAGCGTGAACGAACTGTGCAGCTCGTGCGCGCGTAGCGTCCGGACGATCTCGTAGAACACCGTCGACTTGTTTTTCGCCCACGACGTCTCCAGCGCCTGCGGATAGCCGTAGCGCTGCTTGACTCTGATGACGTCCTCGACGAACTCCAGGTCGGCGGGCAGCATGCCGAAGTTCGCGTCGCACAGCACGATGGTGCGTACCCGGTGGCGCGCGAGCAGGTCCAGCTCGTCGCGTAGCCGCTGGCGTGGCAGTTGGCGTACCTTCTGCCCGACCGCGCCGCCCCAGTAGCAGAACGCGCAGTGGTAGGGGCAGCCGCGGTTGGTCTCCATCAGCGCTACGTCGTAGCGGAACCGGCCGTGCCGGTCGGTGAGTGGGATCGCGCCGTCCAGCAGCGGCGACGCGAGCACCGACAGATCGGCGATGGGGTCCGGATCCGCCGTGGTGACGGTCGCGCCGGCCGCGTCGCGGAACGACACGCCGGCCACCAGGTGCAGCGCGGTGCGGGAGACGCCAGCCAGGTGCGCGCGCAACAGGTCGCGGAAGATGAACTCGCCCTCGCCGTTGACCACCACGTCGAGGTACCGGTGCTGGGGCAGCAGCCGCCGGCCCTGGTGGGCCACGTGGGTGCCGCCGAACACCACCCAACCGGACGGGTTGAGTTGCTTGAACGTCTCGGCGACCGCGCTCAGCGCGCGGAAGTTCCAGCCGAGCACGGAGCAGGCCAGCACGTCCGGCACGCCGTCGGCGAACAGTCGCTGGCACATGGCCACCGGCCCAACCCCACCGCCGAAGTTGAACACCTGCACGTCGGCGCCGGCCCGGACATCCGGGTCGGCCAGTGCGTTCGCCTTCAGGTAGCCGGCGGCCAGCGGCATCGACTCGGTCGGCATGTCCCAGGCGCCGCGCTGAACGAGAAAGACGCGGCGCCGTTGGCCGTTCACCGCGCCGCGGTCGCCGACGCCGCCATCCTCCGCATCCGTTGCTGCACGCCCTGGACGTACTGGCGGACGTACTCGCCGCGGTCGAGGCGCACCCCGTCGGCGTCGGACACGGTATGCGGCAGCGCGGCCAGCGCCCGGGCGATCGGGTGCGTGGCCACCTGGTCCGCAGTGGCGTCGAACATCCGCCCCATCGCCGCGTAGTTCAGCCCGCCCGCGCAGCCCAGTGACTTCTCCAGGGCCAGTTCCAGGGTGATCGGGCCGGGCCGTAGGGTGATCGGGTCCTGCTCGAAGCGGGGCATGTCGAAGGTGGTCAAGCAGCCGTGCGGTGCCAGGAATGAGTAGGCGCCGCTACCGAACCCGAACGTGTCCCCGGCGTAGCCGAAGTAGTACTCCAGAGAGGTGTAGTCGGCGTCGTGCGGTGGCCGGGTCCAGTGGAAGTACTCGTGGTTGCGGTACCCCTCGGCGGTCAGCGCCGCCTCGATCTGTGCCAGGCCGGTGTCGTACTCAACCGGGGTCCATGGCCGCACCGCGCCGCGGCGCAGCCGGCGCACCAGGGAGGTGTTCTCCACCGGGGAGTAGACGTGCGCCGCGATGTGGGACACGCCCAGCGATGTCGCCGTGCGCACGCTGCGCAGAGTGTCGTTGACGGTCTCGCCGGGGTAGCCGATCACCAGGTCGACGCTGAGCCGGTCGAAGCCGGCGGCACGGGCCAGGTCGAACGCGGCCACGGCGTCGGCGGCGGTGTGCTTGCGGCCCATCTGCCGTGTGGTGGCCTCGTTGAAGCTCTCCGCCCCGATGGACAGCCGGTTCACGCCGATCTCCCGTAGTGCGTCGAGCACCGGCGGGGAGACGCTGTCCGCGGTCGCTTCCACGCTGAAGTAGTGCTCGGCCAGATCCCAGTGCGGGCGGAACGCGGCGCCGATCGCCCTGAGCTGGTCGGGGTGCAGTGTGGTGGGCGTGCCGCCGCCCCAGTTGATGCCGATCGGCTCGTACTGTTCGGCGAGCCGGGGCACGTAGTGGCGAATGTTGCGGATCAGCGCGTCGACGTATCGGTCGTGCACGTTACGGTTGAGCAGTATGTCGTTGGGGATGGCGCTGACACACCGGCAGAACGCGCACCGGGTGGCGCAGAACGGTACCTGCAGGTAGAGCAGCAGTGGAGGCTTCATGCGGCGGCCTCGGTCAGCGCACCGAGGTCCATGGCGTCGGTCAGCGCCAGCTGGAACCCGCCGTCGTCGTACTGGCCCAGGGTCCGGTAGCCGTGCATCCGCTCCGTGCGCCGCGAGACCACCTCGGCTTCGGTGGACAGCCGCCACCAGATCGACTGGTAGTCCAGCGGCTTGACCGAAAGCGACCCGCGGGCCTGCGACAGTTTGCCGAGCAGCTCGCGGATGTCGTGGGAGAACCAGTGCGTCCGCGTGCCGCGCACCGGCGCGCTACGAGTCTTGGGCGGCACCGACTTCGGGCCATACCTCTGCCGGTAGAGGAACGCGAACTCGCGCAGCGCCGGCCACCGGCGCGAGGCGTCGAGCACGTTGTCGGCCTCGCGTTGCAGTTCGTCGGCGAGCTTCGGCGTCTGGTTCATCTTCAGCCCGCCGTTGAGCGTCCGGTAGCGGTAGTACAGGGCGAAGCCGCGGTGGGGTTCGACCACCGGCAGCATTGCCATGTGGTCCCAGCCGGCGTCCCGGACCAGGGCGAAATTCGCGATGGCGATGTTGGAGCCGAGCGTGTCCAGCGAACCACGGTTGCGCCGGACGAATTCGACGCTTTCCCGAGCCTCGTCCTCCGATTCGCCGGGGAACCCGACGATGAGGTTCAGCTGCAACGCGATGCCTTCGTCCGAGCACCAGCGCATGATGTCGCCGGCGTACGCGAGGTCCGTGCGCTTGCCCATCAACTCCTGGATGCGCTGGGAGCCGGCGTCGAGTCCGAAGATGAGCCGCTGGCACCCGGCCGCGGCGAGCCGCCGGGCCACCTCGGGTGTCCAGTGCTTGTGCAGCCGGCCGAACACCATCCAGCGGATGTCGACGTTGCGGGCGGCCAGCGCCTCGGCGAGGTCGACGCCGAAGCGGGGCATCATCTCCTCGTCGACAAAGTAGAAGCTGCGGGTGCGGTACTGCTCGGACAGGTGCTTGAGGTGGTCGGCCGAGGCGTTCGGGTCGCCGAGTACGAACCGGTCGTAGGTCTTGAAGTGGCTGCAGTAGTGGCAGCGGCCGTAGCTGCAGCCGCGCGAGGATTGGAAGGGCAGCACCCGTTCGGGGAGGAAGTAGTCGTCCAGCGGCAGATCGCTGAAGTCGGGCAGCAGCCGGTGGAACGGTACCGCGGGAGTCTTTGCCCGGCCGTCCATCCGGTCCAGCAGGTCGCCGAGCGCTCCCTCCGACTCGTACGGCAGGTAGTGGTCGAACAGCGTGCCGAAGTTCGGGTCGGCGGGCAGCTCGTCGCGCAGCCGGGTGACCATGCTGCCGCCCGCGACCAGCGTGCCGGTCCAGTTGGCCTTCAGGTGCCGGGCCAGCGTGAAGGACGGCAGCAGCTGCTCGTCCAGCCCGATCGAGATGCCGACCACGTCGGGTCGGAAGTCGGCGACCGCCTCATCGGCCCACCGCGACAGCAGGTCTACGAATGGGTTATCGGCGCGGTCGGTCGCGCCGGCCCACAGGTCGGTGGGGTTGCCGGTGGCGTACCGGGTGCGTAGCTGCGACAGTCCGATGTCGGTGCTGCCGTACGCCGAGGAGTACAGCTCCAGTGCGTCATCGAGTACCCGGACCGCCCATTGCAGCCTGCCGTAGTCGTAGAACTCGGCTTCGTCCTTGAGCACCCGGCGGGCGTGCTCGACGTGCTCCAGCAGGTAGTCGGAGCGGATCAGCGCGCACGCGAGCCGGGCCAACCGCACCGCGTCGGGGCCGGCCAACTCGGGCGTGGCGTCCAGCTCGTCGACCTCGGCCGAGATCGACGTGACCGCGTCACGTAGCACCGGTACGGTCAGCACGTGGTCGTAGAACCGCAGGTTCAGGTCCACGATCCGGCAGGTGTGCCCGCGCCGCTGCACCTCGGCCTTGATGATCGGCAGAGAGAGGTGTGCGTGGAACGGACGGCACTGCGGCGGGAAGATCAACAGGAGCCGCATCAAACCTCGCTATCCGAAAACCTGATCGCGGAAGAGGGTGGCGAGCCAGTCCGGTCCGAAGACCGCGTCGTAGACGCCTCCACCCTCACGTGAATGCAGATCGACCATTTCGGCGGCGTACCGTTCGTCCCGGTGCGGCGGCGTGCCGGGGGCGGACGGGCCGGCTGCGCGCAGCGCGTCGAACCAGCGGGCCAGGCAGTGTCGGGCCCGGTCCAGCGCCCAGTCGATGGGCGCGCGTTGCAGCCAGAACATGAACCGTACCCCCTCGAACGTGGGCGGGTTGCGCTTGGCGAGCGCCGGCTTCGGCGCGCCGGCACGGTCCTCCGGTAGGTCCCGGAATGCCGCGAGCCGGTCGGCCGGCCCGCGGTAGCCCATGATGGTGTTGAACGTGTCCGCTTTGAGCTTGAGGTTCAGGTTCATCACGAACAGCGGCAGGGGCGCGTCCCGGTGTGCCATTGCGACACACGCGACGATCGACGACATGTGCGGAATCTCGCTGTCCATTCGGAACCAGACCAGTCGGCCCCATCCGTCGGACTGCCACACCTCAAAGCTGTGGCTGGCGGCGTAGTGCCTGGAGCCGGGACCCATGACGAGGCGCTGAGCTTCGCTCGTCTTCACCCGGGCGAAGCCCAGCGCCGTCAGGTGCTCGTCGTGCAGCCAGCGGTGCACATCGGCCGCGCCGTCCATCAGCACGTCGACCAGTGCGAGGCCGGACATTCCGTGGTCGGCCACCGGCTGATCAGGTGTCGAGGTCACCGATCTTGCCGCCGAGCTGGAACTTCTGGTCGAAGGCGTCGGCCTCGCCCGTCGGCGACAGGTCGTCGCGGACGATCACGAACGCGTCGCGGCCCTCGAGAGCGCCGAGCTTGCCGGCCGTGTCGCCGTAGACACCGGACCAGACCTGGCCGCCGGCCTCCCCGGCGTCTGGGCGCTCCAGCACGACGACGGCGACCTGCTTGCCGGCGAGCATCTGCTCGCCCCGGGCGCTGAGCTCGTCGACGACCAACTGGCCATCTCTCACGTGGCCTTGGAAGGTGGGGTACATGGCGATCCTTCCCGATTCGTCGTCCGGTGGGCGTCGCCCTGTCCGGGATCAACAAATTGCCATCTTCCGATGGCCGTGGATACTCCATGCAAGCATTGGATTATTTGAGTTGTCAAGGCACTCACATAGATGTTGCTAACTGTCTAAAGTAGATGAATATCGGTCATTGGAGGCGGCATGGCGGCGGACGAATCACCGGTTTGCGGCGGCAGGGTGGACGAATGGCCATTCCGGCTGTTCTGGGCCGGACAATCGGTCTCCGCACTCGGCGATGGCCTGGCCATGCTTGCCATTCCACTCCTGGTGCTGAGCCTGACCCACAATCCGATCTTCGCCGCTCTCGCCGCGACGCCACGGACGGTCGGCTTCCTGATCGCCGGGCTCTACGCCGGGGCCGTGGTCGACCGCCGCGACTGTCGGCGTGTGATGATCGTTATGGACACCCTGCGGCTGGCGGTGTTCGCGGCGGTCGCCCTGCTCGCCGCCGCCCGGTTGCTCAACGTCGGCGAACTGCTGGCGGCCGCGTTCATCGCGGCGATCGGCACGGTGTTCTTCAGCACCGCGTACGCCGTGCTGGTACGCGACCTGCTGGCCGCGGACCAGATGCTGCGCGGCAACGCCCGGCTCGAACTCAGCACCCAGGTCGGCACGCTCACGGGCCCGGTCGTCACCGGCCTGCTGGCCGCCACCGTCGGCCTGCCCGCCGTCATATGGTTCAACGCGGCCAGCTTCGCCGTGTCGATCGCGACGCTGCTGCCGCTGCGCCGTGTGGTGGCCGCGCCCGCCGCGCCAGATTCCCCGGCCACCCCGAACGTGGCACAGCCCAGCTTCGCCACCAGCATCAAGGAGGGCCTCGCCTTCGTCTGGCGCACTCCGGCCCTGCGCGGACTCGCGGGCCTACAGGCTGCCATCAACTTCCTGGTCGGCGCGGAGACACTGCTGGTGTTCTACGCCACCGTCACGCTACGCGCCAGCGCCACAGTGGTGGGCCTGGTGGTCACCGCCGGTGGCCTCGGCGGCGTCCTCGGTGCCCTCGCCTCCGAGAAGATCCGGATAGCCTCGGCCCGCGCGGCCATCGGCGCCGCGGTTGCCGCTATCGCGGTCGGGCTGCTCGGCATCGGCGCCACACCGTCGATCCCGGTGGTCGCCGGGTTCACTCTGGTACTCGGCGCGGCCGGCGTGTTCGGCACGGTACACATCCGGGCGGTCCGCCAGCGGATCGTGCCGCGGGCCATGCTCGGCCGGGTCACCAGCAGCGCGGGCATGCTGGCGCTGATGGGCGGGCCGGTCGGCGCGGCACTGTCCGGCACGATCGCCGGGGCGTTGGGCAATCCGCGGCCGGTACTCGTCGCCGCCGGCACGCTGGCCCTCGGGTGTGCGGTGCTCGGCTACGCCCGCTGGCTGGTCGGCGTCGACCGGGACCAGACCCCCGTAGCCGACGACCTTCCGGACGTCATCGACGCGGTCTCCTAGCACGGCAGCCGCCATTCTTTAGTTGACCAGGGCGTATTCGCGGCCGAGCCGGGTGCGTTGGTGGAACCAGCGTGAGCGGGCCTGGTGACGGCGTCGCCAGCTCGTCCAGTGGATGGCGTGGCCGGGTGGTGTCTGCTGGTCCAGGACGGCGGCCAACAACCGTCGTGTCTCGGGGACCGTGAACGGGATCAGGCACCACCGCGTCCAACGCCGCTACCGACCGGACGCACGAGGCGACCGCATCGCCGACCCCGGGGCCGCCCAACGTGCCCCGCAGGTCGACCGCGGCCTGAGTGACCGCGGTCCGGGCGGCGAACAGCTCCCGCTGCAGCTGCGCCAGCTCGGCGTACTCATCGGCCGTAAAGCGCACGTGTGTGCGGTGTTCCCGGCCGGGAAACGCGTACCGGCGAGACCGTCCTGTCACCCGCGGGACTGGGCGCGGCTTTTCCGACCTTGTGAAGAGCTTCTGGTCGTTGACCTGCGGTTCTTACGCGGCGAACATGCTCGCGACGTGACCTCTTGCAGTAGGCAGCCGGACTTGGTGATCTCGTTGCTGCCTGGCGAGTGCCGAGGACATACCCCAGGCGTCCGTGTCGGTGCGTGCGGGATGCCAGGTGTTATGGGTTGGTGGCTTGCTGGGATAGGGCCCAGGCGTAGTACCACTTGTTGTGGTGTAGGGAGCGTGGGGTGGTGTCTGCCAGGGTGCGGATGAGTCCCCATATTCCGCCGGTGGCACCGATCGCGGCGATGGCTTGTTCTAGGGCTGGACCGTAGACGGCGACGAGTATCGCTGCGGTCGCGCCGATGACAGCGCCGCTAGCCGATACCGCTCGGTTGCGCCGGATCCGGTTCATCTCGGCGCGCACCGACCGGATCTGGTCGGCGATTTCAAGCCCGATCTTCGCTAGCGCCCGTTCGGACTGATTGGCATTGAGGGCCTCGTCCAGGTCGAGGAAGCTCTGCCGCAGGAAATCGCGGAATCCACGGTAGGAGTCGAACTCATCGACGGTGATGCGGCCGAACTGGCGGAGATCAATCCCGTCGATGAACGGCAGGTCGATGCGCAAGATAGGGCGCACCAATGCGCTTTTGATGGGTTCGGCGCCCGAGGCGTCGATGGCTCTGCCGTCCGCGACGAGGTAGTCGACGGCTGTCAACTGCTCCATCCCACCCATCAGGGCCGGGGATGCAGGCTCGGTGAGCCGGGTGAGGTAGACGGGCAGGTACCAGGCCAGGCCCGCGGTGAGCAACGGTTCGGCATCTTTGATCCACTGACCGAGCTTGGCCGGGTCCGCACAGTACATCCGCGTATTGATCGGCCGTAGTGGCCAGGCGTCCAGGTCTGGTCGTCGCAGCGAACCCAGAGAATGGTCGTGCCACCACCGCCGGATGGTCCGCCCTAACCGAGACTGCGCGCGGTACCAGACCCGCCATTCAGAAATCCGCAGCCATTCGTCTCCCGGCGAGTGAAACCGTTCCCTGTTGCCCACGCGCTCGTACAACAACGGCAGGGCCGCATGATCCGACAGCACGAAGGTGTCCGCAATCAGCGTGGCCCGCTTGCTCAAAGCCGGAAAGTCGGCGTGCTGTGCCGAGAGTCCGACATAGAAACGGGACCGAGACGCCTTCTTGTCATCGATCAAGCTGGTGGATCTTTTGCTCCACATGTAGGAGCCGTACGCATGGGTGACGGCGCTGGGGTGTCTCCGCCGCTCCTCCGACGTCAGCCCTTCGAAGAACTGGCGCATGCAGCGCGCGACACTGTCGTTCTGAGTAACAGCCTGACGACCGAACATGACAACCAGATTACGCGTACCGGAGTTCGGACCTAATTTCCGACAATCTTTCGGGGTCCGGACTTACCTTTCGGATGCGTCGTGGGCGCTGTCCAGATGGCATCGACGAGCGGGGGGTACGTGAGGCCGAGCCTGCCGGTGATCTTGAGCTTCGTCGGCAGTCCGAGTGGCGAGCAGTCGGCCGGTTGACCTACGGTCCGACATCTCTGTGTGAACTGTGTGACGCGGGTTTGTTCAGTTCGAGTTGGCGGATTCTGGGGCAGTCATCGCTGATCTCGGTAGGACGAGGTCAGGCGCCACCATTGTGGCCCGGGCCCGGGAACCAGTTCGGCGGCCTCCAGGGTCTTCAGGCGCGCCAACGCCGTCCGGATGTTGGGTTCGTCGTCTCGCCCGAGGCTGCCGTGATCTCGCGAGGGGAGACCCCTTCTTCGCTGTCCTTGCCGGGCGCCTCTGTGACTTGGTGCTGAAGGGAGCTGAGATTGATCATGTCGAGGGAACGTGGCCGGGACTCATCGACGATTTCCAGAGCCTTGGCAAGCTCGATAGAGGCATCGGCGACGGCTCGGTAGTACTGGGCGAACGCGCGGGCAGCCGCCGTCCCAGGAGTGATGTTCATGCGAGGATGGGGCTGAGGTGGCGGTGGTAGAGGCCGCCGCGGCGGTTGCGGGCGTACCAGGTGGCGCTGCGTCGGTTGCGGTCGCGGCTGTGTTCGTTGGCCTTGGGTAGGTTGCTGCCGCCGAAGCCGCGTTGGGCGCGGTAGGTGGTGGCCGGCGCGCTCGGCGGTTTCATGCAGTCCAGCTGCCAGTGCAGCGAGCCGATCAGTGCGGCGATCTTCACGGCTTCGTGGTAGGAGTGGGGTTGCCGGAACGACGTGCGGTGGCTGCCGGTTTCGATGCCGCTAGGTTGCCGGTTGGTTGCCTTGGCTGAGTCATGTCGATTTGGCACCGTCGATCTGGTCGCAGGGCAACTCATCCTCCGCCGCGTCGGATGGAGGGGTTCCTGGACCGGGTTCCAGACCGACCGCGGTGCGCGCGGTAGCCGGTCCCCGCGGGGAACGCCACCCACCGGGGGGAGGTGATCACCATGGACGAAACGCCGGTTCTCGAGCAGGAGGAGACCACGCCGGAGCAGCTTGACGTCGTCGAAGAGGCCCTCGCCTACGACATCATGCTGATGCAGATGGACGCCTACTGAGCCGTCCGCTGATCCGTGCGGGTCGCGGCGTCGGCGCCACTACCGCCGGCGCCGCGACATCCGCACCCGGTGCACCGTGCGAGCCTTCGGCGTGCTTAAGCCGACCTTCGACGTGCCAGCCTTCGGCACAGCCCGGCCAACCCAGTTCGGAGTGACATGAAGCTTACGTTGAACGCCGCCGTGCGGCTCGCGCCGCCGTCGGCGGTGTGTGACCACTGGGTCGCCGAGCATCTGCTGGCGCGACGCCGCTACCGGTTGTCGGCCGACGCCGCGGCACTGCTGGTGGCGGCGGCCGTGCCGGTCGATCGAGACGAACTCGCCGAGCGGGTCGCGGGGCACGACGGCCGGGGTCGTACGCCGGGATTCTGGGCAGGGCTGGCCGACTCGCTGCAGCGCAGCGGGCTGATCGTCGAGCCCACCGAGAACGAGGACGATCCGCGGGTCGCGTGGTTCGTCCGGCTGCGCGAGGAGTGGAGCCGGCGCGGCTGGCACGAGGCGGCCGAATACCACGCCCTCACCTACGACTACCCTTGCCTGGACTATTCGGAGGCGGCCAGGGCGATCGCAACCGACCAGCAGCTGATGCGGCTGTTCCAGAGCCGCGAACCCGACGCCGACCGGGTCAAGCTCGACTACGCGCAGCAGCCCGGCGTCGACCTGGTGGAGCCGTCCGCCGACCTGCCCACCGGTGACCTCAGCACGTTGTGGGACGACACGCCCGGCACCGCGCGGCTGGACGCCGATGCGCTGGCGGCGATTCTGTCGCTGACGTTTGGCCAGACCTCCGAACGTCATCCCCGCACCGACGCGGCTCCCTTGCTTCGTCGCAGCAGTCCGTCCGGTGGCGCACGGCACCCGTCCGAGGGCTACGTGGTGGTCCGTGACGTGCCCGGCCTCGAACCTGGCTGGTACCACGTCACGATGAGGCCGTTCAGCCTGCGCCGGCTGGACGGGCCCGACGTCGACGAGCCGACCCTGGTCGCCACGTTCCGGGAGACGACCCGCCGGTTCCCGTTCCCGCTGCGCGCGCTGGTCGTGCTGACCAGCATGTTCGAGCGCAACATGTACCGATACCGGGAGCCACGCACGTTCCGTACCGTGCACATGGACGCCGGGCACCTGGCGGCGACCTTGCGGATGTCCGCCCGCGCGCTGGGTGTCACGGCCCGGCTGTTCTACAGCGACGAGGCCGCGCGGGTGGAGCGCGCGTTCGGCCTGGACGGCATGCGCGAGGGCTACATGCTCACCGTCGCGTTTGGGGACGGTTCGGGGGCGAGCTGTGCCGGCCGGGAGTGACTTCGCGCGGCGCTACACGCGCCTTGATCCGCGTGGGTGTTTCCCGCGGCTCGCCGACGCGCCCGGTATCGATGCCAACCGGATGGCGCTGTACTGGCGGCCGCTCATCGACCTGACCCCGACCCGGCGGGCGCCGATGCGCCTGGCGATGACCGGGCCGGTCGCCGACTGGATCGCCGAAGCGCGGCCGGGCCGGGTGTCGTGGTTCTCCCGTATCGGGGTGAACGGGCTGCGCAGCCAGGTGGTACGGCACGCCGGTCTGGACGGGTACGACGCGCGGGAGCCGGGCGCGCTGGACAGCCAGCTGCGCACGCCGGCCTGGCAGCGGCTGGTGGACGCGCTGGATGGGTTCGTCGGGCTCGATCCGTACACCAAGGCGCTGGTTGTGTTCCACCTGGCCCAGCTGACCTTCCACTACTACGCCCGGCGGCTGACCGGGGGGCTGGTGTGGCCGACCGGCGAACCGGGCCACGACCACTACGCCTACCAGGTGGCGCGGGTGCACGTACGGCTGCCGGATCACGGTGCCGAGGCGATGCCGGTACTTGAGGTGCTGACCGCCAACCGGCATGATCCGGGCCTGGCGGTGCTAGCCGCCGCCCAGGGCGTTGGTCAGGCGATCCGCAGCCTGCAGGACGTCGCGCTGGCACAACGGTTCGAGCGGGCCGGGCAGGCTGCCAGCGCCGCCGCTACCGGTTGGCACGGGCACCTCGCCCGTAGCCGTTTGCACCGGGCGGTGGCCCTGCTGCGCATCGCCCAGCGCCAGCCGGTCGGCATGCGCGAACAGCTGCGCCTGGCGTGGGAACAGCACGAGGCGACGGCCTCTACGGCACCCGCCGACGCCGTGAGTGCTTCGATCGTGGTGGAGAACCGGCGCATCCTGATCGAGTCGGAGATCAAGTCGACGTTCCGGGTGGATGAGGACGAGACGCATCTCAGGCTGCGTGCCTGGGCCGAGGAGTTGGAGCGCATCGACCCGTACTGCGTGGAGGCGCTGCTGGTGGCGGGTGACGGGCATGCCGTGGCGGGAGACTGGGCCACCGCGGCACGGCTGTACACCCGGGCCGGGGAGCTGGGTACCGGTGCCGGCGCGACCGGCTGGTTCCGGGCCGCACAGTGCTACGACCGCATCGGCGACCACGACGCCGCGGTCGACGCGATGGGCCGCTGCCTGGAACTCGACACGACAGCGCGGGAACCGCGCGAGTACCTGCTCGCGGCGGGGGCGGCCGCGTGAACGACGATCGGTCGGCCGCGCGGGCGATCCTGGGGCTGGGCACGCCGATGCTCGTCGGCGCGATCGCGGCCACCATGTCAGGGGTCATCGACATCGCCATGATCGGTCACTACGGTGCGGCCGATGTCGTGGCGGTCGCGAGCGCCAGCGCGGTGTTCGACATCTTCGCGAACGTGGTGCTGGCCACGGTTGTCGGCCACCAGATCCTGTCAGCCCGGTTCGCCGGCGCCGAGCAGCCCGGCGGTATCCGCGCATCGGCCCGCGCCACGGCCGCCTTCGGTGGCGTGGTCGCGGCGCTCAGCGGGCTGTTGTGCGCGCTGCTGGGCGGGCCGCTGACCGGTCTGGTCGCGGGTGCCGCGCCGCACTCGGCCCACATCGGCGCCGGGTTCCTGCTCGCGATCAGCCCGACGCTGCTGTTGCTGATCCCGTTCAACCTGGGCACCGCCGTCATCAACGCGTACAAGCGACCCCGCTACTCGATGATCGCCGCGATCGTGGTGAATCTGGTCAACCTGCTACTCGACTGGCTGCTCATTTTCGGCGTCGGGCCGCTGCCCCGCCTGGGCGCGGTCGGCTCCGGCCTCGCGACGACCCTGTCCTGGGCGGTGGGCGTGGTCGTGGTCGCCGTCGTGGTCACCCGCCTGGGTCTGGTCGAGCGGATCCGCCAGGCGGCGCCGCCGCCCCGGGCTGACTTCGACACTTCGGCGCCCCGGCTGTCCTGGCCGGCGATCGTGTCCATGGCCCTGGACTACGCGAGCACCGCGGTGTTCTTCGCCGTTGTCGGCCGGGTGGGAGCCTCGGCGCTCGGAGGTGGGCGGATCGCGTTCCAGGTCATGATCGTCATGTACGGGGTGCTTGGCGCGTTCAGCTCAGGCGGGCGCGTACTCGTCGGCCGCGCGCTCGGGGCCCGCGACCTCACCCAGGCGCGGGCGCTGTGGCGGGCCGGCCAGCGCGTCCTGCTGGCCCTGGCCCTGCCGCTGGCCGTGCTCCTCGTCGCCTGGCCCAACACCGTGGGGCTGCTGTTCACCTCGTTCTCGCAGGTACGGCACGAAGCCGGGCTGGCGATCCGGGTCGTCGGGATCTGCCTGCTGCCAATGGCGTACACGCTCGGCAACGTGAGCACCCTGCGCGCTCTGGGCAAGACCCGCTGGGACATGTACGGCAACCTGCTGGCCTCCATCGCGGTGCAGGCGCCGATCGGCTGGCTGTGCGCGAGCGTGCTGCACCTCGGCATCGTCGGCGCGTTCGTCGGCGTCGCCGGGTACTGGCTGATCCGCGGCCTCGCCGTCGAACTCCTCGCCCGCAAGGCCATGCACGCCGCCCTACCGGGCCGGTCGCGGACGCCCGCCACCCCGGGCCGGTCGCAGACGCCCGCCGCAGCGCGCACGGCAGCCCACCCGAACGGCTCACCGATGGAAAGCGAGGCGCGCAGATGATCACCACGACCACCCGCTGGCCGGTGGGTATGAGGATCCGACCGGCCGTGTCCCGCGACGCCACCCACGTCGAGGTGGCGGACACCGTCACCGGTCGGCGGTTCCGGTGGTCGCCCGACCAGCTGTCGGCCTTCATCCTGAGCCAGGCGGATCGGGACCGCGACACCGGCAGCAGCGGGGACGCCTGGCTGGCCGAGCTTGAGTCGGCGGCCGACCGGGCCGCGCTGGTCGAGGGCTGGCAGCACTGGCAGGAGCGCGGCTGGTACCCGTCCGACCAGTACTACGTGGCGTCGCGTGGCTGTTCCTTCGCCGACGTCCACGACCCGGATCGGGCGATCCGATCGCGGGTACTCAACGAGTACTTGACCACCGGCGGCCCACCGGTGGAGGAGGCAGTGCCGGACGGTCCGCGCGTCGAGTTACCCGAACCGCTGCGGCCCCCGGCGCGGTCGCTCGCCCAGCTGCTGGTCACCCGGCGCTCCGGCCGGGCGTTCGTCCCGACACCGGTGCCCGCGGCGTGGCTGTCCGGGCTGCTGTCGTACGGGCTGGCCCAGATCCGCCGCCGTCGGGAGGCCACGGACCGAGCCGAGCCGCTGTCCTACCTCAATAGCTTCGGCTCGGCCTGGGACTTCTACGTGTGTGCCTTCGCCGTTGACGGAGTTCCCCCTGGGGCCTACCGGTACGACCTGCGAGCGCACCGGCTGATCGCGGTGCACCCCGGCGACCACCGGGAGGAGATGGCGCGGATCCTGCAGGGCATGTGGTCTCCACGCAGCGCCGCGTGGACCCTCGGCCTCGTCGCCGACTTCCCCCGCTACCAGTGGCGTTACCGGCACGAGCACGGCTTGCGCCGGCTGTACCTGGAGTCCGGCATCATCGCTCAGGAACTCACCATGGTCGCCGGCGCGTACGGGCTGAGCACCCTGGTCACCCCGGCCCAGCAGGACACCCCGTACCTGGAGCTGCATGGGCTGCGCAATGACCGCTACGCACCGGTGTACACGCTGACCATGGGCCGCAATCGCGGCGCCGAGGGTACCGACTTCACTGTCGGCATCGGACCGGACGACCCGTCATGAGCGTGCTGGCCGCGCTGACGCCGGACGCGCTGCGATCGGCCCTGCTCAGCACGCAGCGGCACCACTCGCTGCGGCTGTCACCGGATGGCCGGCGGATCGCGTTCGTGCGGACGATCGACCACGGTCCCGAGCTGTGGGTCCACGAGTCCGACGGCGCACAGCGGTGCCTGGTCGTCCACCCCGGCGAGACGCTCAGCGACCTGCGCTGGAGCCCCGACAGCGCGGTCCTGCTGTACCGGCACGCCGAGCACGGACGCGAGGCATGGCGGCTGGCCGGAGTACGGATGCCCGAGGGCAGCCCGGTCCAGGTCGCGCACGATGCGCCGGTCACCGAGTACTGGCTTCCCACCGACTGGCACACGCGGGCGGTGGTGTACGCGGCGCGGATCGGTCAGCCGGGCCGCGCGGAACTGTTCCGCGTCGATCTGGACAGCCCGGCCGCCGTGCCCGTGCGGCTGGCGGCGAATCCCGGATTCCACCGGCTGCTGATCGACGGCCTGCTCCGCCCGCGCGGCGGCATCCGGCTGACCGCCGACGGCTCGGCCGACGTGCTGCTCGGCGACGACCTGGCCGGTGCGCGCCCGGTGCTGCGGCTCGACCCTGACGCCTTGGCCGACTTCGCGGCGCTGCGGTTCAGCCGGGACGGCAGCCGCCTGTTCCTGATCACCAGTGCCGGGGCCGACACCCGGCGCCTCGTGGCGCTGAGCGCCGACGGCACGCTGACCACCGTGTTCGCGCATCCGGAACTGGACCTCGAGAGCTACCCGGTCGCGCCCGACGGCGTGTGGTTCGACCCGGTCACTGGCGAGCCGGACCTGTGCGCGGTGATGGACCAGCGGCTGCGCTATCACGTGGTGACCGGTGTGGCCGGGCCACCGGCCGGGGCGAGGGCCCATCTTCTCGGCACGCCGGAGCATTCGCGGGTCGTGGTCGACCGCAGCGCCGATGACCGCACCTGGCTCGTGGCCGAGGTGCACGACCGGGGGCCGCTGCGGTACGCGCGGGTCGATCCGGGTACCGGCACCGACGAACCGGTGATGGTCAACCGGCCGGAGCTGGTGGGTACCGAACTGCCCGCACTGGATGACTTCTGCTTCACCGCCGGCGACGGGCTACCCATCACCGGGTACGCGATGCGCCCGCCGCACGGGGCCGCGCCGTACCCGACCGTGGTGCTCGTCCACGGCGGCCCGGCCGGCCGGGACAGCTGGCGATTCCACGCCGAGGCGCACTACCTGGCCACCCTCGGGTACCTGTCGCTGCACGTCAACTACCGCGGTTCGCGCGGTTTCGGTGCCGCGTTCCGCCACGCCGGCGACGGTGAGTGGGGCGGACGGATGCAGCAGGACCTCTACGACGCGCTCACCCACGGCGTCGACGGGAGCCTGGTCGATCCGAGGCGCGTCGTGTTCATGGGGGCCTCCTACGGCGGGTACGCCTCGCTGCTGGCCGCGTGCGCCCGGCCCGACCTGGCGCGGGGCGCGATCGCGATCAGTCCGCCGTGCGACCTCGTCGCGTTCGCCACCGCGCCGCCCCGGTACTGGCAGCCGCTGGCCGGCTCGCTGCTGCGCCAGATCCGGCGCCGTCCGGACGGGCGGGTCGTCGAAGCCGAGGAGCTGGCCGCCCGTTCGCCCGCGCACGTGGTGAGCTCGTCATGCGCCCCGCTGCTCATCGCACACGGACGGCGCGATCCTCGGGTACCGGTGGCCGACGTCGACACGTTCGTCGAGCGGGCCACCACGCTCGGGGTGCCTGTGCGCTACCTGTGCTTCGCCGACGAGGGGCACCACGTCAAGGCCAACCACAACCGGGCGACCCTGTTCGGCGAGATCCGGAGCTTCCTGGAGGCGATCCGTGACGGCGACCGTTGAGCTGCTGCGCCAGTACACCCGGGACGACCCGCGCGGGCGGTTTCCGCGCCGCATCGGCGCACCCGCGATCGAGTGCAACCGGTTGGCCATGGTCTGGCGGCCACTCATCGACATGACGCACACCGACGCCGCCCCGATCAGCCTGCGGATGATCCGGTCGGTGTCGGCGTGGATCGCCGCGGCCGAGCCTGGTCGCATCTCGTGGTTCTCCCGGATGTCGGTACCGGGGCTGCGCCGCCAGGTGGTACGCCATGCCGGGCTGGACGACTACGACGTAACAAGACCGGCCGACCTGCCGCCGGTGTTGCGTACCCCCGCGTGGCAGCGCCTGGTCGACGCGGTCGACGGGTTCGGCGCGCTCGACGGCTACACCCAGGCGCTGGTCGTGTTCCAGTTGGCGCAGCTGACCCTCAACCGGTTCGCGCTGGTACTCACCGGCGGCCTCGTCGCCGCGACCGGCGAGCGCGGCAGCGACCAGTGCGCGTACGAGACCGCCCGGGTGGCCGCCCGCCTACCCGGGCAGGCCGCGGCGGCGCTACCGGTGTTCGAGGCACTGGCGACCGGCCCGGATTCGGTCCTCGCGTATCATGCGTGCTTCCAGGGCATCGCCCACGCGCTGCGCGGCGCCGACGACCTCGGACGGGCCGAACGGTTCGCGGGGCAGGCGGCCACTCTGCCGCCGCTGGGTGACGACTGGGAGGCGCACCTGACGCACAGCCGTTTCCACCGTGCGCTGGTTCGCCTGTGTACCGCGCAGGGCCGGACGGCCCAGGTCCGGGCGGAGCTGGACGCCGCCTGGCGCCGGCAGGGCCAGATGGACGCGGCCGGCCCGACCGGCGACGAGAACTTCCTCATGATCAGCGACGAGAACCGGCGGGACCTGCTGGAGCTGGAGATCGAGTCGGCGCGGACGGTGGCGCCGGCCGCCCCACCGCGACTACGCGACTGGGCGGCCGAACTGATCCGGCTGGATCCCCGCGCTGTCGAGGCGCGGCTGTTCATCGGCGACGCGTACATGCTGGCCGGTGACCACGCCGACGCGGCGCGCTGGTACGCCCGTGCGGGCGAACTGGGTACCAGCGCCGGCGCGATCGGCTGGTTCCGCGCCGGGCAGTGCTACGACCGCATCGGCGACGTGGACGCCGCGGTCGCCGCCATGGGGCGCTGCCTAGAACTGGACACCACCGCGATCGAACCCCGGCAGTACCTGGCAGAAAGAGGCTGATGTGAGCGTACCCACCACCCGGATCCCCGAAGCGGCCGCACGGGCGCAACGGGTCGCCGACCGCGCCGGGTTCCAGCTGTCCTCCGACGTCCACACCGGGTCGCTGCTGCGCACCCTTGCCGCCACGAAGCCCGGCGGGCGGCTGCTGGAGGTCGGCACCGGCGTCGGCGTCGGCGCCGCGTACCTGCTGTCCGGCATGGACTCCACCGCTCACCTGACCACTCTTGAGCGCGGCCCGGCCCTGGCCAACGCGGCTCGGACCCTGCTCGCCGGAGACCCCCGGGTGGAGGTGATCACCACGGACGCGGTCGAGTGGCTCACGGCATACGACGGGGCACCCTTCGACCTGGTGTTCGTCGACACCACCACCGCCAAGTTCGAGCGCCGCGACCTGCTGTTCGCGCACATGGCCAAGGGCGCGCTGTTCATCGCCGACGACCTGCTGCCGCAGGAAAAGTGGACCCAGGCGCACGGCCCGCGCGTGGCCCGCTTCCGCAGCGAGATCGTCGCCGAGCCGCAGCTTCTCGCCACGCTCGTGGACTGGGGCTCCGGCCTGGTGATCGGCGCCTACCGCGACGCACGGTAGACCGGGTGCGCGTGATGGATCCGGTGCTGCTGCGCGAGGCGATGTCCTACCGCGCGGTGGGGATCGCCGTGGCGACCACGCGCGATCCCTCTGGCATGGACGTGGCCCTCACCGCGAGTTCGTTCGCGGCCGTGTCGCTGGATCCGCCGCTGACAGTCATCGGGGTACGGCGTGCCGGCCGCTTCCAGGGCGCGTTGCTGGCCCGGCGCCGCTGGGCCGTGACGCTGCTGGCCGGCGACCAGGAGTTGATCGCGGCCACCTTCGCCCGACCCCGCACCGAGCACCGCCCGGAGGATCTGGAACGCTGGCCGACCCGGCGGATGCCCGGCGGATCCCTGGTGTTCACCGCCGGCCTGGCCGCGGTCGAGTGCGTGCTGGCCGGCACCGTCGACGCCGGCACCGCCACTCTCGTGATCGGGCAGGTGACCTCGGCCGTCCGCGGTACCGGCGAGGATCCATTGCTTTACTTCCGCCGCGCTTACCGGGTGATGCGCGGTGCCCCGATCGCCGAGGCGGCGTCGGCGCGCTCACTGGGCTGAGTGGGACCGGGCCCCGCCACACGGCGTCGCCTCACTGCGAGTCCGGCGGCTCCAGCCGGGGGAAAACCGGTCCGGCCGCAGGAACCGTGCCGCCACCGTCGCCGCACTGCGCAGCGATGCGCGCCGCCGCCTGCGGCAGGAACGGGTCGAGGTGCCGGCCCAGATCGCGGCAGGTGTCGACCAGTTCGCCCAGTACCGCGTCGAGCGCGACCGAGGCCGCCGGATCGCTCCGCGCGGCCTTGGCCAGCTCCCAGGGGCGCACCGCCTCGACGTAGCGGTTGCCCTCGTCGCCGATGCGCACGACCGCCTCGGTGGCCCGCCGGAAGTCGAACGCGTCGAGCGAGCTCGCGATCGTGGCGCCCGCCTCGGCCCGGACCGCCCGCAGCTGCGCCGCCGCGGTACCGTCCGCGCGCGCCTGGGGGATCCGGCCGGCACGGTACCGGTTGACCATCGACACTGTCCGGTTCACCAGGTTACCGATGTTGTTCGCGAGGTCCTCGTTGACGCGCGCCACCATTCGGGCGACGGTGAAGTCGGTGTCGCCGCTGCGTGCCACCTCGCGTACGAACCACCAGCGCAGCGGGTCGGTGCCGTAGCGCTCGGCAAGCTCTACCGGGTCGGCGGCACCGCTCACCGACTTGCTGATCTTCGCGCCGTCCGCGGTGAGGTACTCGTGCACGAAGATCACGTCGGGCAGCGCGAGGCCGGTCGACAGCAGAATCGCCGGCCAGTACACGGCGTGGAAGCGGATGATGCCCTTACCGATGACGTGCACCCGCTCAGCGTGGTTCCACCACCGGTCGAAGGAGTCCGGGTCGTTGGCGTACCCAGGGGCGGAGATGTAGTTGGCCAGCGCGTCGTACCACACGTAGATGACCTGGTCGGGATCGCCCGGGACGGGGATGCCCCAGCCCCGCGCCCGGGCGGTGCTGCGCGAGACGCTGAAATCCTCCAGGCCGGCCTCGATGAATGCGAGCACCTCGCGCTTGCGCGTGGCCGGCTCGACGCGCAGCCGATCCGTCGCGATCAGCTCGGCCAGCTGGGCCTGGTAGCGACTCAGCCGGAAGAACCAGTTGTCCTCCTCGACCTGCTCCGGCAGCGTGCCGTGCTCCGCGCACCGCCCGTCTGCGGTCAGCTCGTCGCGGGTGTAGAACTGCTCGCAGCCCACACAGTACAGACCCGAGTAGGACGCGCGGTAGAAGTCGTCGCGCGCCGCGCTGAGCGCCCACAGCTTTTCCACGGCCGGCCGGTGCCGCGGGTCGGTCGCGGTGCGGATGAAGTCGTCGAACGACAGGTCCAGCGATTCGCGCAGGGCGGAGAAGCGCTGCGCGATCTGGTTGACGTATGCAAGGGGGCTGACCCCGGCCGCCTCGGCACTCTGCACGTTCTTCAGCGCGTTGTCGTCGGTACCGGTCTGGAAGCGGACCTCGTCGCCGCGTTGCCGTCGGTGCCGGGCCAGCACGTCGGCCTGGACGAGTTCCAGCGCGTGGCCGACGTGCGGACGGCCGTTGACGTAAGGGATCGCGGTCATGACATTGAACCGTGCCACGGAGACCTCCGGTCATGATGCTTCGGTCACGACGGCGGCCGGCGGAGAATCCCGTGGACACGGCAACGGCCCCGAACCTCCGCCGGGGCCGACGAGTCTTTGGTGACGTCAGTCGATTAGATGCCCCGGTCCCGAGGCATCTTCATTCGCGTGGTCAATGGCGTCACGCACCACAGCATACCCGTATCGGCGCCACCCGGAGGGGCCGAAGTCTGTTCGGGTTCATCACGGCTTCGATTGAGCGCTATAACTGACGGCGAACCGCGATTGTTCGACTGTGCGTCGAGGGGAGCGCTATGTCGCGAGTGGCGGGATCGGCGGGGCTTCAGTTGGCGCGGCTGTTACGGGAGCTGCGACGGCGATCGGCACTGACCCAGGAGGCACTGGCGGAGGCGGCCGGCTTGAGCGTCCGGACCGTCCGCAATGTGGAAAGCGGCAAGGGGCACCCGCCACAGTCCAGATCGGTACGGCAGATCGCCGGCGCGCTGCGCCTCGACGCCAGCCAGTACGCCGAGCTGCTGGACGCGGCGGCGGCCGCCCGGTTTGACCGGCGTCACCGCGGCTGGCGCCCGGCGGTCGCGCCAGTCCCGAGCCACACCACGGATCGCGTCGGCGAACCGCTCATCGGACGCGACGACGTGGTCGACGCGATCAGCGCGATCCTGCGCGCGCGGCCGTGTCTGGTGTCAATTACCGGACTGTCGGGAATCGGCAAGACGAGCGTCGCCGCGGCTGTCGCCGAGCGGGTGGGCGACCAGTTCACCGACGGCACCATCTGGGTGAAGCTGCGGTCGCGGCGGGACCTGCCGGCAATCTGCCAGGCCGTCGCCGAGGCGGCCCGGCAACCTGACCTCGCCTCGCTGGCCGCCGAGTTCGGTGGGCGCAGGGCTCTGCTGGTCATCGACGGCATCGAGTACGCCGAGCAGGTCGCCGCCGGGCTCGCCGAGCTGCGGGCCACCTGCCCCAGCCTGCACATCCTGGTGACCGGGCGGCGTCCAACCGGGGCCACCGATGAGTATCAGTGGGTCCTCGGTCCGCTGGCCGTGCCAGCCGAGGGCGCGTGCGACACCAGCACGCTGGGCAACGTGCCAGCCGTCGCGATGTTCGTCGACCGGCTGCTACGCCGGCGCCCTGACTATCGGCTCACCGACGACGGGCCGGCCGTCGCCGCCCTGGCGCGGCTGTTCGAAGGCGTTCCGCTGGCGCTGGAACTCGCCGCCGGATGGGGCCGTCTGCTGAGCCCGCGTGACCTGCTCGACCACTACCGGTCGCGCAGGCTCGACCTCGCCTGGCCCGGTCGCGGGCCGGGAACGCTGCGCGAGGCGCTGGCCGAGAGCTGGAGCCTGCTGTCCGACGACGACCAGTGGCGCCTCGCCGAGCTGGCGCTGTTGGTCCGGTCGTGGCCGCTTGAGCTCGCGCGCGACTACCTCGATCAGACCGACGACGTGGACGCGTTCGTGGACCAGGTTTCCGCCATGGGACTCGTGCGGACCGTGCCGGACGCCGGTAGCATCCGCTTCCACCTTCCCGAAAGCGTCCGCGAGTTCGGTCTGGAACATCTGGCCGCCTCCGCCCGGCTGGCCAGCGCGCGCGAGCGCCACGCTCGGGTGATCCTGCGTCGGGCGGGCAACCTGGCCCGACAACTCACCCGGCCCGACCACGCGGCCGGGATGGAAGAGCTGTACCAGCTGGGCGGCGACATCGGGGAGGCTCTGGCCTGGGCGGCGGAGCAGCACGACGCCATCGGGCTGGAAACGGCTGCGGCACCCGGCCGCTACTGGCGAGCACGCGGACGAGCCGCCGAGGGCGTCGCCTGGATCAAGCAACTGCTCGCCGACGCGGCGCCTGCGAGCATCGCGTGCCGTCAGGTTGAAACGGCCCGGCTGCTAGGGCCTGTGTCGAAGTCGGCTGAGGGCGGCTGAGCTGGCTTGATGTGATTGCCGCGGATCGGAGATCGAAAAACGTGGTCAGATCGCTTGGGCGAGTTCGGTGAACGCAGCGGTGACCCGCGTAGCCGCTGAATTCAACCCGGGATCGGCACGTGGCGGTTGGTCAGCCGCCAACTACCCACCTGACGGCCGCCGTCCAGCACCACCTCGACGGGGGCGGGGCGGCTCAGGAACGAGGTGAGGCTGGCGGTCAGGCCGTACGCGCCGACGTTGGGTACGCACAGCAGATCCCCCACGCGGGGCTCCCGCACCGGCGTGTGCACGGCGAGCCGGTCCAGCGGGGTACACAGCGGGCCCATGACGTCCACAGTGACCTCTGGTCGGTCCTCGCTCGCGCTGAGGTTGCGGAACCCGGTGGCCGGACGAAGTACCCGGCCCAGGCCCGCCATGCCACCCAGGACGTTGATGCCGGCGTCCACCACGACGACCGTGCGACCGGGCCGCGCCTTGACGTCCATCACGGAGGTCAGCAGCCAGCCGGACTCGGCGGTGAGCCGCCGCCCCGACTCGAACCACGGTACCGGCGCAGGTCCCGTACCCCAGCCGTCGATCAGCGCGGCGAGCGG
This sequence comes from Micromonosporaceae bacterium, assembly GCA_040255525.1. Classification (GTDB taxonomy): domain Bacteria; phylum Actinomycetota; class Actinomycetes; order Mycobacteriales; family Micromonosporaceae; genus Rugosimonospora. The sequence goes on from JBDZVD010000018.1 coordinate 53,730, forward strand.
CTCGGCGAGGGCGCGCAGCGGTTCGCCGGTACCGGGGGCGGCGTAGGGCCAGGCGAACCCTCCTCCCAGGTCGGCAACGGCCGGCGTCACTCCGGCCTCCGCGCACACCCCCTCCACGACCTGCCGAGCGCGGGCGAAACCGTCCAGCAGAGCCTCCACGCCGGCGATCTGCGAGCCCAGGTACGCATGGAAGCCGTGCAGGGACACGCCCGGGGGCAGGTTACGACATGCGGCGACCGCATCGGCCGGGAGGAAGCCGAACTGCCGCCCGTCCACCATGGACAGCCCGGACGCGACGCCCTCCCCGGGCTGCAGGCGCAGCAGGACCGCCGCTTCGCGCCCGGCGGTCGCCGCCGCGTCGCCGAGCCGGCGCAGGTCCACGGCCGACTCGCAGGAGAAGGTACCGACGCCCAAGGCCAGCGCGTGCCCGATCTCGGCCGGCGTCTTGCCAGGCCCGGTGTACAGCATTTCGGCCGCTGCGAAACCAGCGTCGAGCGCGGCCTGCAGCTCGCCGGGGGAGGAGACCTCCGCGCGGCAGCCGGCCTCCCGCAGCTGCGCGCCGACCGCCGGCAGCGGGTTCGCCTTCACCGAATACAACAGCTGCGCGCCGGGCGGCAACGCTCCCCGCAGTTCGGCGGCGCGAGAGCGGACCGCGTCGAGTTCGTACACGTAGAGCGGGGTGCCATGGTCTGCCGCAGCCTTCCGCAGGTCATTGTCGATCACCGTGCCGGTCTCCCTACGTCGATTTCCTGCGACCAGACACTGTAGACAGAGCCGACCACACCCGATTCCCGCCGTTGGTCAACCCGCGCTGACCGGCTTGCGCACCGTCGCCACCCGGACCGGCACGCCGCCCCTGGGCCACATCGTGGCCACTCCGGTCGGCAACACCGCGTCGGCCGCCAGCGACAGCTCGGTGCTGCGGGCGAGTTCGGCGATCAGTGCCCGCAGTTCCAGCTCCGCGAAGGTGAAACCGATGCAGTGCCGGTAGCCGCCGCCGAAGGGCACCCACGCGTACGGGGCCGGTTCCTGGTGGTCCGGTGCCGAGCTGTCCCACCGCTTTGGGTCGAAGGTGAGCGCCTGAGGCCACAGTGACGGCAGCCGGTGCGTGACGTACTGCGAGTAGAGAACCTTGGTGCCCTCGGGAATCAGGTGGCCGGCGAACTCGACGTCCTCGACCGTGGTGCGTCCGGTGAGCACCCCGGGGGTGTAGAGCCGCAGGATCTCCTTGACCGTCCAACCGACGTAGTCCATCGCCTCCAGATGCGCGTGGGTCAGCTCATCCTCGCCGGCCACCTCGGCGACCTCGCGGCGGACCCGCTCGTACACCTCGGGATGACGCAGCAGTGCGTAGACCGCCCAGCCCGCCGCGGAGCTGCTGGAGTCGTACCCCGAGGCGATGAGACTGATCACCTGGTCGCGGACTTCGAGGTCGCTGAGTTGGTCACCGGCGTAGGTGCAGGAGTTGAGCAGCGCGTCCAGAACGTCGCCGCGGTCCTCCGGTTCCGCGCGCCGCTTCTCGATCTCCGCGCGGACGATGCTGTCGACGCGACCGCGGGCCGCCATCGCCCGCCGGTAGGCCGTCCCCGGCAGGTCGTGGTCGAAGCGCAGGAACGGCGAGCGGTTGATGTACTTCAGGGCCGTCTCCAGCTCACGGCCGATCACATCGGTGTGCTCCTTGAGCCGGTCGCCGAACAGCGACCGGATGGCGATGCGTCGGATGCACGACCGTACGCTGGCGAACGCGTCGACCGTCTCGCCGAGTGGCCACGCCCCGACCATGCGGTGAATCTCGTCGACCATGATCGGCACGTATCGCTGCAGCCGTCGGTACGCGAATGCCGGCTGGACCAGCGACCGGCGCCGACGGTGGTCGTGCCCGTCGCTGACCACCATCGCGCAGCTGCCCACGACCGGGATCAGCAGGCTGAGCACGTCCCGGGAGCGAAACCGCGGGTGCGTCGGCGAGTCGTCCAGCAGCAACCTGTTCGCCTCGGCGCCGAACAGCATGACGTAACGGTTGCCGCCGAAACCGAACCCGCACACCGGCCCGTACCGGTCGTACAGGTCGAGCAGGGCAGCGTACGGGTTGCCCAGCAGACCCTTCACGTACCGCAGATGGCCCAGTGGGGTGGGGCCCGGCAGCCGGCCGGATCGGGCAGCCCGTATGGTCACCGTGGCCTCCAAGTCAGTGCCGGGTCGGTGCCGCTCAGCCGTGGCCGGCCGGCGCGTTGTCGCCGCGCCGTGTTGAGGGCAACCGGGGCAGGCCGAGATCGTCGTAGAGCGCGCGGACCAGTGCGTAGCGACGGGCAAAGGTCTTCGCGTCGTCCAGGCGGCCGTTCCAATACACCGCGACCACCAGGTCGAACAGCGGATCGACGAGCAACGTCGAAGTGTTTCCGCCGGCATGACCGAAGGTGCGGAAGGAGCACCGCCGACCGAAGATCGACGGCAGCGTCATGATGCCCAATCCGTACGGGAAGTCGGTGTCACAGATCGACCGTCGCGGCGTACCCGGCCAGTGGGTCGAGGTGAGTGCTTCGACGCTGTTGCGGCTGATCACCTGCTGGCCCTGGTGCTGCCCCTTGGCCAGCAGCAGGGCCCCGACGGCCCGCAGTTCACGCATCGTTCCCCAGATGCCCGCCCCGGGCAACGGCAACGCGGTCACCAGTTGCATGGCGGCCAGGCCATCCTGCTGGTCCGCCGAGGCATGCACGGTGACCGTCCGCTCGGCCGGTGCCGACCAGTCGGGGCCGAGGGTGGCGGCCAACCCCAGCCGGTCGAACATCGACCGGTAGCTGTCCCCCGGTTGCCCCCCGCTCACCGCGCCGAGCACCCGGTCCAGCACGAACCAGTTGCTGATCGGGTTGTAAATCATGGCGGTACCGGGCAACACCTCGGTCCGTGCCGCGCAGATCGTCGACCAGATGAGCGCGTCGATGTCTTCCCAGGAGGACACGTCGGCACCCGCCACATCCAGGTTCATCAGCGGTTCCGGGATGCCGGTGGTGTGGGTGAGCAGGTCGCGTACTCGTACCGCGTCTTTGCCGCCGCCGGTGAACTCGGGCAGCACGTCCACCACCGCCGCATCGAGGTCCGCCGCGCCGGCCTCCCATGCCGCGGCGAACGCGATCGCGCCGAGCGGCTTGGAGCAGCAGGTCCACGGAACCATCGTGTCGTTGGTGAGCGCATCGCCGGCACCGTTGTCTCCGGTGGCCAGGTCGGCGACCGTGCCCCGGTAGGACACCGAGAGCTGCACGCCCGTTTCCACACCGCGATCGATCTCCGCGGCGAAGAGTTGCCGCACCGCGCTCAGCTCAAGTCCTGTTGCGACGGTCATGAGGGCGGTACTCCCGTGGCGTCGAGATCGGTGAAGACCTTGGCGTAGACGTCGTGCAGCGAGAGGGCGTCCCAGCGGGCGATCACGTCCGCCTCCACGTCGGCCGGATGGTCTGCCAGCACGTCGTCGAGCCACGCGAGGACGGCGAACTGACCGGCCGGTACCGCGGCGAGTGGCGTTGTGCCGTCGAGCTGCTCGGTGGTCCCGAGTAGCGGCTCCACGAATTCCTCGAAGGTCGGCACAGGACGGTTCACGATGCGGCCACCATCGAACGCACGACCGCCTCCAGCGTGGAAAAGGTGGCGAAGGTCTCCCTCACCAATAGTTCCTCGGGGAACTGCCGGTCGAACGTCTCCTCGATATCCAACACCACCTCAATCGCCGTCATCGAGTCCAGACCGAGGTCGGTCAGGGTCGAGCCAGACCAGTCACCATCGGAGGGAACGCGGCGCAGGTGGCGAGTGAGTACGTCGATCAGAGTGCTCGGCAAACTAGCCGTGCCCGAACCAGCCATGCCAGCCCCTTGCGCGAGAACGACGTTGGGAGCGGTGCCGCAGCAAATACTAACTTACCTCGATGAGGCTGCGAAAGCCGATGTACGACACCGAGGTCAGCTCGTCGGCGGTGAAGGTGGTCGAGTTCTCGAAGCTCTCCGGATTGCGCACCGTAAATGCGCCGCCTTTGATCGCCCGTGCGGCGAGGGTGGTCGACTCGGGTCCGTCGCCGACGGTGAGCGCGTCCGCGCACCACTCGAAGACGTTGCCGGTCATGTCGCGCAGGCCGTAGGCGTTCGCCGGTGACGCGTCGACCGGGCGCGGGCGGGACGCCGGTGGCGCATAGGTCGGCCGGTCGAACTCATCACCCAACGCCCAGCGCCACCCGTGCGGCCCGGCCGCCGCGTACTGCCACTCGGCCGCGGTCGGCAGGCGGCAGGACACGCCGGTACGGGCGCCGAGCCACGCGCAGTAGGCGACCGCGCCGTGCCAGGTGACCCCGGTGACCGGCAGGGTGGTCAGTTGTGGCTCCACGACGACGACAGCGCCGGTGCGGTGAAGCCCAGCGCCGGCGGTGTCGGAAAATCCGTGCAGGTGGTTGTCGGGCCGCCGGTCGAGGCCAGTGTCGAGCAGGTAGCGCCGGTACTGGGCCACGGTGATCGGGAAGACCGCCAGCCGGAAACCTGGAGTGTGTGCTTCGCCGCCCGACGGCAGCGGTCCGGGCGGCACCTCGGCGAACTCCGGGAAGTCGCCGAGGCGCGGCGGGGTACTGACGGTCATCGCGACTTCGCCACGCGGAAGCCGTAGACCTCGCACCTGGTGTCCTCGTAGGCCGCCAGGCGATGCGCCGCGCCGAGCGTGTCCGCCGCATCGATGAACGAGCCGCCCCGGACGACCCGGAACGCGCCCCGGGACGCGCCGGCCGGGTTGTGCTGCCGGCCCGCGCCGTAGGGCGCGAACCGGTCCTGGCACCACTCGCGCAGGTTGCCGAGCATCTCGTAGAGCCCGGCGGCGTCCGCGGGCAGGCTCGCCACCGGCACCGGCGCGGGGTGGTCGGGCAGGAAGTTGCCGGCCAGCGTCTGCCCGGCCCGCAGCTTGCGACACAGAGGGCCGGCGTCGGCGCTGTTGCAGGCGTTGGGATCGAGTGGGTCGTCCCGACCGGCGCGGCAGGCCGCCTCCCATTCCGCCTCGGTGGGTAGCCGGTAGCCGTCCCGGTCGAAGTCGGCTTCGCGACTGCCCATGTCATAGACGGGCGTGAACCCTTCGACACGGGAAAGCCAGTTGCAGTACGCCGCCGCACCCCAGAAGCTGATCTGAATCATCGGGTAGTCGTCGCAGCCCGGCCGCAATGCGAAGCCGTCGGCGTGGTGCACTATGAAGCACGGGTCGATGCAATCGATCATTGTGGGATCGACATCAGCGCTCGCCTCGCGCAGGAAGGCGTAGTAGTCGGCGGCACTCACGCAACGGTCGGCCAGGGCGTAGGCGTCCAGTTCCACCTCGTGCGGGATGTTTTTCGAGGAGTTGTCTTCGGCGCCAACAACCAGCACGCGTGCGGTGAATTCAATCATCGAGAATCTACGATGGTCGATCATCTCATCCTCTCGATTTCGCGAAGAAAAGCCTATACTTCCGGTCGTTACCTGACAAGGAGCGTGCGCGATGGCCACGTGGACCTCAGTGAGTTTTATCGTTCCGCCGCACACCCGTAGCTTCGGGCTCGGCGGCCCGCTGCCGACACAGGCCTATCTGGCCAGACTGGCGGAGTACGCGGCCGCCGCGGAGCGCATCGGGGCGACCGGCGCGTTCATCTACGACTTCCCGGTCGCGCTGGATCCGTGGCTCGCCGCGTTCGATGTGTTGGCATGCTCCGACCGGCTGGAGCCGATCGTCGCGGTCCGCCCACACATGGAGAGCGCGGAGTCGGTCGGTAGGCGGGTGGTGGACCTGGGCTACCGCTTCCATCGACCGACACACGTCAACGTGGTCGCCGGCGCCACCCGACCGTCCCGCGCGGTTGACGAGCTGACCGACAAGACCGCCGCCCGCAAGCGGCTCGCGCAGTTCGCCGAGCAGCTGCGGGCCGAGATCGACCGGCGTGGTGATCCCGCAGACGCGCGGTCGCTGATCGTCACACCCTCCTCGTCGACACCGGGCCTGGTCCCGGCGGACGCTGTGTTGCTCATGGCCCGGCCGCGGGACACGCTGGCCGCGGATATCACGCGGGTGCGTGCCGAGCAGGGGGTCAAGCGGATCTACCTGCTGGTCGGGCTGGTCGTGCGGGACACCGACGAACAGGCATGGCAGGCCACCACCGAGTACCGGCCGGATCGGCGCCAGGAGCTGGCCGGCCGCCTGTTCACCTCCCAGGTGGTCTCCAGCGAACACACCGCCAGCTACGCACTCGCTGAACAACAGGATGTCCATGACGGCCGGCTGTGGTACGGCGCTCCGGCCCGGGGCATCGATGCGCCGAAGCTCGTCGGGTCGGCGGAGCAGGTGCGCGGCTGGCTGGATTCGTGCGCACCGCTCGGCGTCACCGACATCATCGTCGACCTCATGCCGGACGCCGCGGAGTACGCGCGCGTCGCGGAGGTGTTCGCGCCCGCGATCTCCGACAGCCCCGGTGGCCTAGACCGGCCGGGTGCGGACGGCCAGCGTCCGGGCGGCGAACCGTAGCGCGTCGTCGATCTCCGCGTCGTCGCGTCCGGACAGGAGGACGAACACCCGCCGGTGGTGGGAGGCGACGACCGGCGGCAGGATGTCGCCGACCGCGGCCAGCACGCCGGCCCGCCGTACCGCCGGATGTGCGCGTACCTCCTCCAGTCCGTCGATGGCGGCGACCACGCCCGGCCGGACCACCGGGAAGTATCCGGCCGCCGGAGTGGGCCGGTGCCGGGGCGGTTCGGGCAGCGGCATGGAAAGCGCCAGCCGGACAGCCATCTCAAACCAGTCGATGCCGTAGCTGGCTCCCAGCAACTCCATCAGGTAGTCGCCGGGAGTCCGCACGGCGACCTCCATCAATGTGGGACCGTCCTGCGCCAGCCGAAACTCCAGGTGCACGACCCCGGTACGCATGCCGAGCGCACCCAACACCGCCGTGGCGAACTCCTCGACCGCCACGGTCCGGGCGGGGTCGAGCAACGTCCCGGTACGGTGGCCGATCTCGACGAAGTGCGGTGGCCCGGTGGTTTCCTTTGTGGTTATGTTGGCCAACCAGATCCTGCCATCCGCCACCAGCGCCTCCCAGCTGTACTCCGGGCCCTCGACGGCGCGCTCGACCAGCAACGGCGACTCGCCGCCGCGGCGGGCCACGGTGGCGGCGAACTCCGCTGCGTCAGCGACGAGTTCCACGCCGTCGCTGCCGCTGCCGGACACCGACTTCACCACCACCGGAAACCGTTGCGCCGCCCAGTCCACCGCGTCGGCCAGATTGGCGGCGATGACGTACTCGGGCTGGCGTACGCCCGCGGTGACGAACCGGCCGCGCTGCAGTGCCTTGTTGCGCGAGACGACGGCCGCGCGCAGCGACGGACCGGGCAGTGACAGTTCCTCGGCCACCAGGGCGGCGGCGAGCACCTGCGGCTCGGTGAAGGCCAGCACGCCGTCCGGCCGGTGCGTGGCCACCGCGGCCGCGGCCGCCTCGGCCCAGCACACGTCGGCCTCGCCGTCCGCAAGGGTGAGCCGGTCGGCCTCGCCGGCGATCGCCTGCGCCCGCGCCGGAGTCTCCACGACGTGCACCCGCACGCCGAGCCGGCCGGCGGCGGCGAGGTACGGCCGGCCCATGATTCCGACACCCAACAGCAGCAGTTCCGGCATTGGTGGCTCCCGTTACCCGGTGGTCTGGTCAGCCGCTGGCTGCGTCAGCGGGTGGGCGCGGGCGAGCAGGGGAACCGCCGCGCCAGAGGCGACGAGTACGGCACCCAACAGCGTCCAACCCGCCGCACCGGCCTGCAGGACGAGGGTGGTGACCAGCCAGGGACCGACAATCATGGCACCGGTCTGGCCGAGGTTGTAGACGGACAGGAAGTACGCGCGGTTGGCCGGCGGGGACAGCGCGAAGGACACTGCCCACCCGCCCACCGCCTGGTAGACCTCACCGACAGTCAGCGCCGCCGTGGCCAGCAGCACCAGGGCCACGACCGGGGCGCCGCCGCCGGCACCGGTGGGCGCCACCAGCAGGCAGCAGGCGGCGAGCGCGCTCCCGGCGCGCAGTTGCCGGGTCGAGCCCGCCCGTGCGCCATCGACGCCGTGGCTGAGGCGCATCTGCAGGCCCACGGCGAGCAGGGTGTTCAGCGCGACGATCGCCCCCAGCAGCGCACCCGGCGCCCGGGTGTAGCCGACAACCCAGAGCGGAAGCCCCACGCTGAGCAGCACCATATGCAACGACAACACGCCGTTGAGCACGGCCAGCGCGAGATAGCGCGGGCCGGGGCGGGTCGCCACGCGGTCCGCCCGGGCCGTCCGCGCCGTGGCATCGGCCGCCGTGGCATCGCCCGCCGTGGCGGGCAGCCGTAGCAGTATGACCCCGGAAATCAGGAACGACGCGGCGTCGGTGAACACCAGCCAGCGATAGGAGGCGCCGCCGCCCGACGCAATGGTCCCCGCCGCCGCGGCCGCGCCGATCGTGAACCCGACGTTGCGTACCACCATCATCGCCGACATGGTGCGCACCCGGGACTGCTGCGGCGCGAGCGAGCCGACCAGGCTCTGTACCACCGGCGGCGCCGCCCACTCACCGGCACCGAGCAGGCAGGCCACCACCAGGAACCAGCCGAAGTTGCCGGCGAACGGGTAGGCCACCATCCACGCGCCGCGCCAGAACTGCAGGACGACCAGCATCGTCCGAGCGCCGATCCGGTCGCTGAGCCGGCCGACCGGCACAGAGCAGGCGAACCCGACGACCGCGGCCAGGGACAGCCCGAGCCCGACCTGGCTTGCGCTCAGCCCGAGGCTGCGGGTGAAGAACAGCGCGGACCCGGTGAGGAACAAGCCGGTACCGAGCGAGTCGACGAACGCGACCACGAGCATGACATGTACCGACCGCTGTTCGGGCAGCCATGCCACGGCAGCGCGCCGGACCCGACTTCCGACCGACGTGGCCATGTGCCGTGACCGCTCAGCTGTCCTGTGCCACGCCGAGCTGACGCAGCACGCTCTGGCTGACCGATTGCCGGTCGAACTTGCCCTGGTTGCCGGTCGCCGGCAGGCTCTCCTCGGCTATCAGGTACCGCGGGACCATGTGCCTGGGCAGCTCCTCCTCCAGGAATTTCCGGAAGGCGTCCTCGTCCACCGGCGCCTCGCTGGTGTACATCAGCGCGATGTCCGCACCGATCTCGGTGTTGGCTACGCCGACGGCCACACAACCGGCGATGCCCGGGTACCGGTTCGCCACGTCCTCCACCTCGGTCGGACTCACCCGGAACCCGGAAGTCTTTATCATCGCGTCCCGGCGGCCGATGAAGTAGAGGTACCCGTCGGCGTCGCGGGTGACGATGTCGCCGCTGAATACGACGGTCTCGCCGGGAAACTGGGGCAGGGTGCGAAACCGTTTCGCGGTCTCTTCCGGCGCGTTCCAGTAGCCGTTGGCCACGCAGCCGCCGCGGTGCACCAACTCGCCCCGCTCACCGGGGCCGACCTCGCGCAGCGAGTCGTCCAGCACGAGTAGCTCGACGTCGGGGATGGCGCGGCCGATGGAGCCGGGCCGTGCCGAGAGCTGGTCCGGCGGCAGGTAGGTGGACCGGAACGCCTCGGTCAACCCGTACATCAGAAACACGGCCGCGTTCGGAAACGTGCTCGTCATCTGCTCGATCATCCGCGCGGACACCGCCCCGCCCGAGGTGCACACGTAGCGCACGGCGGACAGGTCGCCCTTCGGCTGGAAACGCATCAGCCGCTCATCGAACATCCGCGTGATGATCACCGGCATCACTGGCAGCACGGTAATGCGCTCCTCGGCCAGCAGCCGGAACAGGCTTGCCGGGAAGACCAGCTCGTGCAGGTACAGCCGGGCGCCGGTGAGCATGCATTGCCACAACTGGTTGAGCCCGTAGTCGAAGTTCAGCGACAGCACTGAGCATATCCGGTCGTCCCGGCGGGTGCCCAGGTAGCCGGAGGTGATGTGGGCACCGTGCCAGAGGTTGCGATGGGTGACCATGATGCCCTTGGGCCGCCCGGTCGACCCGGACGAGTAGATGATCGCCGCCAGATCCTCGCTGATGGCCTGCTGCGGTACCGGCGCGGTCGGGTCGGTCGGGTCCACCAGCCGCGAGCCGGGCAGCAGCGGCAGATCGGGTGCCGCCTCGCGCAGCTCGTCAGCGCGCACGTCGTCGGTGACGGCCAGGCGCAGTCCGGCGTCCGTGACGATGTGCGAAATGTTGTCGTGTTTGAGTCCGGGCAGGATCGGCACGATCACCGCATCGGCAAGCAGCACCCCGAGAATCGCCACCGCCTGTGTCGCGGACTTCGCCATGCAGACGCCCACCCGGTCGCCGCGCCGAACACCGTAATCGCGCAGCGTCGCCGCGGACCGCAGCGCGGCAGAGCGCAACTGCGCGAAGCTGTAGGCATCATGGTGATCGTCGATGACGGCGGTGTCCGCACCGAACCGGTCCGCCGCGTCGTGGACCAGCGCGTGCACGGTGAACGGGGGACGGTCGGTCACCGGCGCAGCCCAGGCGAAAGAGTCACGAGAATGGATCCCAGTCGGCGGCGGGCATCGCCCTCGCGACCACCGGTGAGGCGGCCGCCAGCCCGGCGCGGAAAGACCGGTTGTGCGCGATGATCTCAGCGTCCCGGCCGAGCAGCGGACTGTGCTCGGTCAGGTCGAGCAGCCACAGCGGAGACAGGACCGCACCCCGCAGCGCCTTCCCGTCCGGTGTGCCGATACCCCAGTGCAGCCGGCGTACGCCCGGCATCCGGAGGAGGTGGTAGGCCAGGTTGAAATACTCCGCGACGCCGTGCAGCCGGGCGTAGTCGAAGCCCACCGCGCGCACGTAGACAGTGTCGCCGTCGCGCATGTAGAGGCAACAGCCGACCGGCTCCTCGTCACCCACCGCGCACAGCAACACCTCGGCCCGATCCCCGGCCAGCTCCGCGTGCCGGCGGAACGCCTCGACATACTGCAGTGGATCGGCCGGAATGCCGTACCGACGCTCGGTCTCGGCGGTCAGCCGACCGACGTGCCGGTACACCCGGGGCAGCGGGTGGTGCTCGACCCGGTAGCCGGCCGCCTCGAACCTGCGTGCCTCGCCGCGCACCCGGCCACGCTGGTGCTTCGACGCGCCGGCCAGCCAGGCGTCCCAGCCACCGGCGGGGATCTCGATCCAGGCGTCCGCGGCCAGTGCGACCGGCATCGTGGCCACCCCGACCGCCCGCAGCGCCTGGACGTCGGGTGTGGTCAGGTAGAGCGCGACGCGAGCCAGGTCAGGTTCTCCGGTCCGGCGTGCCGCGGCGTATAGCGCGGCCACTGCCTCGGCCGAGTCGGCGTCCGGGGTGGCGAGCAGGTGGGCCAGGTAGCCGCGTCGCTGGCCGACGAGCAGCCCGCGCCCGGCCGGGCTCGGCAGGCCCCGCTCGGCGAGCAGCTCGGGCCAGCGCAGGTGCGGGTTGGCCAACGCGGTCGCATCAGCGATCTCGGCGACCGGCATCCCGGCCCGTCCACCACCGGGCAACTCGACATGGATGCCGCCGGATCTCGCGCCGGGTTCCAGACCCACCAGCCGCAACCACAACGCCGAGGAGTAGAACCGGGCACCGGCCATCTCGTCCCACCGCGCGTCCGGCAGGCCGCCGAGCGGGTCGGTAAACCAGTCAACGGCCGTGTTCTCTCGCATCGTCATCGGTCTTTTTCCGCTGGCACGGGTGCTACTATACAGCGCATGACATCGTCCGGTGACGACGGATATCTACTGCTCCTCGGTGCGGCGATGTCGCTGCGGGAGCGCGCGATCGTGGCCGCGTTACGGGTGTTCGACGGACCCATCGTGACCATCGCCCGGACGATGAACTCGCGCACTGCGAAGTTCTTCAATGCCGTACTGGTTGGTGACTTCAGCGACCCGGACGACGCACTGCGCGCGGTGTTGGATTACGAGAAGGAGACCGGCCGGCGACCCGTGGGCGTGGTGCCGTTCTTCGATCCTGGGTTGGTGCCCGGCCGGGCCATCGCCGACCACTTCGATCTGCCGTTCCTGTCCCGCGAGGCCGTTGACGACTCCTCCATCAACAAGAACCGGATGAAGGACCGCCTGCTGGCCGCCGGCGTGCCCACCCCGCGCTACGTCCAGGTCGACGATGCGCGGCAGGCACAGCAGGCGGCGGAGCGGTTCGGCCTGCCGTGTGTCATCAAGCCGTCCGCCTTCGGCGGCAGCCTCGGAGTGCGGCTGGTGTCCGACTCCGCGGAGATCCCGGACGCCTATGCCTACGTACGCCGGATCGTCGAGGAGAACTCCAAGGTTTTCACCGTCCGCAACCACGCGATCCAGGTGGAGGAGTTCTGCCCGCTCGTCGATGAGGTATCGGTGGAGGTGTTGCTGCACCACGAGCAGCACGTGGTGCTCGCGGTCACCGACAAGATCCTCGGCCCGCGGCCGCACTTCGCCGAGATCGGCCACCGGGTGCCCAGTGTCTACTCCGGCCGGGAGGATGTCCGGGACCTCGCGGTCCGGGCGAGCGTGGCGATCGGCCTGGACCATGGGATCGCGCACGTCGAAATGCGACTGGCGCCGGACGCCGCGCCGCAGATCATGGAGGTGGGCGCCCGTACGGCCGGCGACGGCATCATCGACCAGGTCGAGTACGCCCTCGGCCTGGCGCCGTACGAATTGCACATCCGCTCCTACCTGGAGCGCATCGACGGCCCGGTGCGGGTACCCAAGCCGACCGGGCTGGCCGCGATCTCCATGCTCAAGGCGCCACCGGGACGCATCGCCGAGGTCCGTACGCTCACCCGGCTCGACCCGGCGGTCCGCGGCTACGAGGTGTCCGCCGGGGTAGGGGCGCGCTCCAGCGGGTCCCCGGCCAACTACCTTCACCGAGAGGGCTACGTCGAGTGCTTCTGGCCGGGTGCCGGCCCGGAGGATGTGCCGCTCGCCGCCCAGACCGCGATCGCGGCCGACATGTCGGCCCAGCTGTTTCGCATGACGGAGGTCGACGTCCCGGCGGACGACGGCTAGGCCCCGGCTAGGCCTAGCCGTACCGAGCCGACCCAACCCCGGTGGGTCAGCCAGACTCCGCCTGACCGCCAGCCGTCGCGTAGGTCGGCACCTCCAGCAGGCCGTACGCCCACAATTGATAGCGCCGATCCAGGTGCAGGCCCCAGCGTGCGTCCGGGACACCGCAGGCCGCGTTGATCACCCGGCGGATGGCCGGCTCCGGCGCCGTCCGCCAGGCTCCGCCGGTGATCACTATGCTGGCGATCCGCCGCGCGTCGAGCTGGGGCTGGCCGTCGCGCCGGGCCAGAGGCAGGGCATCGGGCTGGCCGGGTGATCCGGCCAGCTGCCGCACGGCGAGGAACAGGCAGGCCAGGAAGCTGGTCGCCGGCGACAACTCGGCGCGGTCGACCAGTTGGTGGTACAGCGCACGCGGGTGCTCCGGCGCGACCGCGGTGGCGAGGTCGACCAGACCGGGCTCGTCGGCCAGCCGTTGCCGGAGCCGGGGCAGCGAGCTGGCCACGCCGAGATCGGTGAACACGCGCCGCACGATGGACTCGGCCGGCACGATCCGGTTGCTCAGGTCCACCGCCAGCTCGGCGCAGTACAGCACGTCGGTGGTCGCGCCGCCGATGTCCACCACCACGAACGGCGCCGCCGCGGGCAGCGCGGCGAGGTTCCGGGCCAAACCCTCCGCGGCCAGGCCGACCACGGCCGGGGTCGGCCAGATGGGACCCGTGACGGTACCGGCCAGGGCGCGCAACCCCTTGCGGTCGACGAGGTCGCCGACGTACAGCTGGTGAATTAGCCCGGTCAGGCCGTGCCTCGCCGTGCGCAGCTGCGCGTCGAGCACGTTGGGTACGACGTGGTCCACGGGCAGCCCGGCGAGCACGTCGGACTCGTACGCCCCGGACCAGACCAGCACCTGGTGCGGATAGCTCGCCAGCGGGACGGCGGCCAGCCGCGCCCGCAGATGGCGCAGGTCGGCGCCGTCCACGCCGCCGGTCAGGACCAGCAGGTCCACCGGTGCCACGAGGTCGGCCGCCGGATCGTCGAACACCCGCGCGTAGCACACGTTCGCGCCCGCGGCGACTGCCGCCCGGGCCGCGGCCGCCACACTGTGCCGGCGGGTCAGGCCGAGCACCCCTACCCGCAGCCCGCCATTGGCCGAGCTGCACACCCGCACGGCTGCCGGGTCCGTCCGCAGGCGTACCTCGTCGACGAGCGCCCCAACCTGCTCGCCAGGGGAACGGCCGGGCTGCCGCGGTACCCTCCGAACCGCGCCGAGCCCGGCGCCGTCGTACCGGCACAGTTTGATGATGGTGCTGCCGATGTCCACCAACAGGACCGGACCGCACGGTGCCGGGTCGGGCCCCCGGCCGGCTTGCCAGCGCCCGCTCACGAGAGGATCCGGATGTCGTTGAGCAGGCTCTCCCAGAGCGGAACCGGCTCGCCGCCTCCGGACCCGCGCAGGCGCCGTTCCCGGTCCAGGTCGCCTGGGGAGATCGGCACCGAACCAGGGTCGAGAATGCGGATGCGCCGGCCGGGGCCGCGAGCGGCGATCAGCCGTCCGGCGTTCTGCTCGTGCGGCGCGAAGGGAACGTCGATGACCCCTTCCCGTACCGCCTGGTGCACCGAGGCCAGGAAGGTCGCCGCGGGGTACGCCAGGATATGCTCCATCACCGTGCTGACCTCGCTGGCCAGCAGTTCCCGCTCCTGTTCGGCGACCTCGTTGGTGACGCCTCGGCTGTCCGGGAACATGTCCAACACGTAGCGCACCGCCTCGACGGCCGCGACGTTGTGCTCGATGCTGGGGATGCCCACCGCCTCGTCCGGCGTCTTGACGACCACCTTGTCCGCGCCGACGAGCCGGCTGATCGCGGCGGAAACCGCGATCAGCTGCCAGGCCAGGGCCGGCTTGGCAGGGAAGGCACCCATCCACTGGTGGTACACGAGCTGCACCCGGGTACCGTTGAAACCGAACCGGGACAACAGCTGCGTCGCGCTGCTTCGCAGCAGTGCGGCGGTGGCGAGGTCCTGCTCGAAGCTGCCGGTCTGCCCGAAGCTGACCGCGAACGAGGTCACCCCCTGCTCGGCGGCGAGCAGCAACTCGCACAATTGCACCACGACGGTGATCACCGGCGGTACCAGGGTGGCGGTCAGCGGGCCGAACGATTCTCGGTGCACCGGGGCACCGGCCGGGCCGATGCTCGCGCACAGCCGGTCCACGTACTGCCAGTGGACCAGGGCGCGTTCCACCGGGAAGCCACGGGAGTAGGGCAGCGAGTAGCTCAACCCGCCGCCCTCGATCTCCGTGATGCCGGCGGCAAGCGCGATCTCGGCGAGCAGCCGGGCATCCGGGGTACCGTGACGCAGGCTGACCGGACGGGCGATGCCGGCGAACAGTTCCCGGGTGGTACGCACGCCGTGGCTGACCAGCGGGTAGCCATTGAGCAGGTCCCGGCGCTCGGCGCGGCTAGCGGCCAGCAACGCGGCCGCGGTGGCGTAGTCGTTGTGCCGGGTGTGGCTGTCAACGGTAAGCGGGATGAAGTCGGCACCGGCCGCGTCGAACGCCTCGGTGAGTGCCCGCTGCTTCGCGGCGGTGGGAAACCCTCCGCGCGGCTGGATGTACGGCCGCTCATGTGGCCGTCGGTAGGCCAGTGCGGCGAACCGCTCGGCCGGCAGCGCGGCCAGATATGCCGACCCGGTCGTGGTATCCAGGTCCTCGGCGCCGTGCCGTTCGATGAGCGCAGCCCGCTCGTCCTCGATGTCGGCTTCGGCGGCGCTACGCGGCGGCGCCATCACTGAGATCCGACATGAGTGCCTCGAACACGGTACCTAGGCTCCGCGGCTGGTGGAACACGCGGTGGAAGCCGTACCCGAGGAACAGCCGCTCGATCTCCGCGGTGGGCCGGGTGCCGATGACCAGGTTACCGCCGATGTACCGCAGGACATCCGCCAGCCCACGGCGCGTGAACGTGGCGCCGACGTCCTGGCACGACTTCTCGCCCTCGCCGTTGATCGAGGCAATCAACACCGCACGGGCACCGGTCTCCAGCACGGCGTCAGCGAAATCGTCGACGGTGTTGTTGGTTCCGATGTTGTATGGCCGCAGCCCGTACTCCGCCATGCCGATGGCCAGGATCCGATTGGCCACGACGTGGATGTCGTGGCCAACCAATCCCAGAATTACCCCGGGCGCGCTCATCGGTACTGTTGTCTGCCCACCATGCCAGCTGCCGCCGGCGTTCCTAGCTGCGCATCTGCGGCAGGGGCAGCACCGTCAGGCCGGCCCGCTTCTTCTGCTGCTCGGTCTGACCAGGGAAGTCGAAGTGGCGGAAGCAGGAGAAGGTCTGGTCCTCGTGCTTGCTCTGGATGAACGCCTTGAGCCGGGGGCTCTCCTCGTACATCGTCAGCAGGTCGGTCTCGAAGACGTTGCCGATGACGTCCGGGTTGCCCAGCTCGCAGATCATCACATCGCCGTTGGAGTGCAGGTGCAGTTGCGCCTTGCCCTCGATGCAGCTCGCGTAGATGACACCGGGGTCGCGGAACAGCGGCTGCAACCGTTTCCAGTGATCGCTGCCCGGCCGGAAGTACGCGGAAAGGCAGCTGAAGAAAAGGGTGCAGGTGGGGTCACGGGATTCCACCAGCCGGACGATGGATTCGCAGATCCGGTCGTGGTCGAGGGTGTTCTCGTAGCCCTGGTGCAGGCTCGGGATCTCCATCTGGATCTCGTGCTTGTGCACTCCGAGACCGGCGGCGAACCGGTGCACGTCGGCCATGCGCTTTTCGGTCTCATTGAACAGGATCGTCTCGACGACCGCGTCGATGCTGGGTGACGCGACGGCACGCTCGATCGCGTAGACGATTTTCGGAAACGTCTTCTCGGTCACCTTGTAGAACGCGGAGTGGCTGGCTGCGTCCGTATGGTTCAACGAGAAGTGCAGCACACCGAGACCGGCCGCCTCGAGCCGCTGGAATTTCTCCTCGGTCAGCAGCGTGCCGTTCGAGTTGATCTGTGTCGAGATCCCGCGCTCAGTGCAGTATTTTACGATGCCTTCGCAGATCTCGAACTCCAGCAGCACCTCGCCACCGGACAGCTTCACGCGCTCCAGGTCCGGGAGGGTGTCAATCACGCGCGCCACGTCGTCGACCGAAAGGATCTTTCGCTCCAGCAGGTCGTAGGCGCCACAGTAGGTACACCGGAAGTTGCATCGTGAGGTGACACCGATCTCGATGGCCCGCAAGTTGCCCGCACCAACCCGTTGCATTTCAAGGGATTTGAATGTCAACGGAGACCCCCGATGATGTTCGAACTTGAACCGAACTTTCCACGAGGCTACCGGCCTACCAGGCATGAACACAAGGGCTGCGTCGTGCGACGCATATATCAACTTCTTTGTCAGATTGCGGACCGAGTCGATGACGTTTTATTCAAGCCCGGCCGCTCGGGTACGGCGTAGCGCGGCCTGGCGGGACCTCCACGGCAATACTGTCCGATATGGACCTCTGGGCTTTCGCGGTTCTGATGACGGGTTCGCGGGCGGTGTGACACGGGGGCTGAGCTGGGAGTGCGTGAGAGCATGTCCCGAGTTTCGTGGAACTTCGGTGGCGGCCCCGTGATCGTCAGGCCGCGTTCTTGTTCTGATTGTGCCGTGCGGGTGTGACAGTTTCGCGGAAGTGGCGCTCCAGCGCGGCGCGCAGCTGGGGTAGGTGCATGTGGCCGTTGGCGCGACGGAACTGCCCGGCGCGAGGCGACACTCGGGCCGGTCGGCATCGAGCCGTCGGAGATCCTCGCTCAGCATGTGCGGGTCGCCGATATCCACGACGAGCGGCAGTTCTGCGACACGTTCACGGACCACCTGCGCGCCGCCCAGCATTCGATCTGGATGTGGGCGCCGTGGACAGCCCGTCGGACACGGCCGATCCTGCCCGTACTCGCCGACGCCGTACGCCGCGGCGTCACCGTCGTGGTGTTCGTCCGCGACCCCAGCGACACCTCGATGCCGATCACGCGGTTGCCCTTGCCGGCAAGCCGCTGCCGACCGCCTGGGATCCGGTTCTCGCGTCGGTGATGTCGAGGCACGGCCTCGCGGTCCATGAAGAGTTCGTACTCTCCGACCTCCCGGCTGACCTCCGAGGTCCGAGTCTTGCGGTGTAGCGGCTGATCTTGTTTGCGTTCGCGGGGGCCGCGGGCAGGCCCGCGTGGGGTTGGTGCAGACTGGGCCGATGAGTCCTGCCAGCCGTGCCCGCCGGGGCAAGCAGAACCCGAAAGCAAGCCGCCGCTCCGACCTTGTTGTGGTGGGCACAGCGGCCGAGACCTGCGATTGTCCCGAGTGTGCGGGTGGACGGTGGGATCCCGAGCAGCTGGTCGCCGAGTTGGTGGACAGCGTCGGTGATCTGGCCGACTGTGCGGATGCGCTGGACGGGGAGTTGGCCGGCGCGTTGTTCGTGGCGATGGCGATGGCGGGCGGTGACGGTGTGGCGCCGGTCTTCGCCGACGTGTTCGTCCCGGCGATCGAGGCGCGTGGTAATGGTGCGGCGCTGATGATGTTGACCGCGATCGGTGCCGCGGCCGGCGGCGGTTTTGAGCAGGTGGCCAAGGCCGCGGTGGCGGCCGCTGGTCGGCTGGCCGCCAGCGGTGTTGCGGTGCCGGCCTGGGCACGGGAGTTGGAGCAGCCGCTGCGACCGGGCACGTTTACGCGGCTGTACGACGCGCAGGGGAGCATGTCGGTGTTGTGCGGTTCGTTTGCGCGGGCCGGACGCGAGCACGCGGTCATGGTGGTGGCCGATCACGAGGACTGCGGCGTCGCCGCCGACATCCTCCTGCTGGAGGCGGTCGACCTGCCGGAGGCGCTGGAGGACATCCGCGACGCTGGTCGGCGCGATGGTTTGACCATGAAGACCCAGTCGCTGGGTGCGGGGGAGTTCCGCTGGTATGTGGAGCAGGCGATGCGGGTGCGTGCGGTGCACGACGCGGAGGACGGCGACGATGGCGGGCAGGATGTGCCGGCGCTGTTCGACGAGGAGGAGGGGCCTGGGTACCCGGTGCTGGCGGTGCTGCTGAGGGCCTGGTTGACGGCGCTTCCGCGGCCGTGCAAGCCCAGGGGTGCAATCGGGTTCGGGCACGGCGCTGGTGGTCAGGACGGGGTGGAGGTGCTTCGGGATATCGCGACCCTGGTCGCCGGTGCGGGTGGCCGGTCCGCCGCCGGTTTCGACCTGCTCCGGGCCGGACGGGCACAGCCGGCGAGGCTTCCGGCGAAGCGGAAGAAGGCCGCCGGGCCGGCACCGGTGTACCAGGTCAAGGTGAGTCTGCGTGGTGCGAAACCGCCGATCTGGCGGCGGTTGTTGGTGCCCGGGGACATCAGTCTGACCCGGCTGCACGCCACCATCCTGGCGGCGTTCGGTTGGCACGGTGGGCACATGCATGTGTTCGAGACGGCGTACGGCGACTTCGGGCGCGCGGACCGGGAGTTGGGGCACCGGGCGGACGGTTCGGTGACGCTGGAGCAGGTCGCACCCGGGGTGAAGGACAAGGTCCGGTACACCTACGACTTCGGGGACGACTGGGTGCACGACATCGTGGTGGAGAAGGTGCTCGCCCCGGATTCGGCGATGGTCTATCCCCGGTGTACTGGTGGGAAGCGGGCCGCCCCGCCGGATGACTGCGGCGGGATCTGGGGTTACGAGGAGCTGGTGGAGGTGCTGGCCGACCCGGCACACCCCGAGCACGAGGAGCGGTTGGAGTGGTTGGGGCTGTCCGACGCGAGCGAGTTCGCGCCGGAGGCCTTCGACGTGGAGGCGACCAATTCCCGGCTGAACGCCCTCAACTGAATCAGTGGGCGAGGCATCAGAGTGCCCGCGCCCCTGCACGGATCCCTTTTCCTGCGGGTACCAGGTCATCAACCATATCGACGGCGACGCCGGGGGTAGCGGAAGCTGTAGAGCATTTTATGTCCTAGGATGATTTAGGCAGTGTGGTCACGGCATCTTGTCGGCGCGTTGCGGATGGACAACCGCGCGCCGGAGGCGGCACCGACGTCTCTGGGCCCGGGAAGGTCGGCGCGGCACGGCGCACGCCGTGAGCCGACCTCGCGGGAGCGCCGTGCCGACCGCCCGCCAACCCAGAGCGGGCGCGCGGATCGCTGACGGCCGAGCCTGCCGAGGGATACGCCGCGGCGGGGCTCGCCGGTGGTACCGGTCGGATCGGTCAGGTCACCGTTCGCGGGCGGCGGCGACGGTCCTGGCGAGTTGGTTGAGGTGGGCGAGATCGTGGCCGGCGATCTTGTCGACCATGAGGTCGAGCTGTTCGTCGCCCTGCTCACCGTGGGTGCCCCACCGCTTCCAATCGGCGGCCGGGACGCCGCGGAGCAGGGCTATGTTCGCTGCACGGATCCCGGACCACGCGGCCAGCAGCCCGGTGGCATCCGGTCGGGGAAGCTGTGACCAGAGCTTCTCGTCGTACCCGGGGTACGCGGGCTTGTCCTCGGTGAGCACGAGCCGCCAGCGGAACCCGTACACGATGTCGACATCGAACAGGTGCCCGATGATCTGAGCCGCCGACCACTCGCCCTCGGCGAGCGGAGTGTGCCACTGGGTATCGCTCAGCCCGTTGCCGATGTCGGCGGCGTTGGCCGGGGTGGCCGCGTACACCTCGAGCGGATCACGGTCTCCCAGGGTGTCGACCAAGGCCCGCACGTACGCGGCCGGTTCGCGGGTGGCGTCCGGAATCTCGATCGGGACGATGGTGTGCTGGCTCATGCGGGTGCTCCCAGTGTTGCTCTCGGGCCGGCCGTCGGTGCTGGCGCGGCGGGTCGGTGGCAGGTGTACCGGCGCAGTGCTGACACCCCGAGCCACCCTGGGACCGGGTGCCGCCGGTGGGTGCCGGGGGCCTCATACGACCAGGCCCCAGTCCAGCGGCTTCTCCTCGCCGCGCACGACGGGGCGGCGCCCCTCGGTTGGGTGGCCCTCCCTGATCCAGTACTCGATGCCGCCGATCATTTCCTTGACCTGCCGTCCGTACCGGCTCAGCCGCTCGGCGCCCTTGGTCGCGGCGTTGCAGGACGGACCCCAGCAGTAGGTGATCAGCAGCCCCTCCGGCAGCCCGGTGGCCGTCTCCGCGGTGATGTCCGCCCAGGGCAGGCTGACCGCACCGGGCAGGTGGGTCTTGGTGTAGTTGCCGGTGGGGCGGCAGTCGACAAGGGTGAAGTTGACGGTGTCGGCGGCGATGGCCTTGGCGATGTCGGCCGGGTCCGCCTCGAAGGCCAGCTTGCCTCGGAAGTGGGCGTTGGCCTCCTCCGGTGACGCGGCTGGTGTGGCGGTGACCTGGTTCGGTGGTGCCGGGAGGGTCTGTTTTTCGGTCATCGATGCTTGCTCCTGGTGTGACGGGATCGGTCGATCGCCGCCCGGTAACGGTGCGGCGGGTAGGGAACTGGGTGCCGTGTGGGCAAGTTCGGCGCAGGTGAGCACCGTCGGCGTGGCCGCGTAGCGGCGGAAGGTCGAGGCAACCTCGGCGATGCCGGGTTGGGCCATGTCGTGGCTGAACCGCTCGGCCGAGGTGACATCGATGATCTCGATGTACCGCAGTGGTACGGCCGTCGCTGCCGCGATCTCCTGCGGCCCGGGCTCGGGTGCGGGATCGCTGCGCAGGATCCGGTACGAGCGGACCGAGGGCAGGGCACGCAGCCGTGGCAGGTCCACCGCCGCTGCCCATGCCTCGTATTCGGCGGGGTCGACCCCGCCGGCCAGATCGAACAGGAACAACAACGTGGTCACGGGGTACTCCGGGCCGAGTCGGGTTCGAGGTCGGGGCCGTCCGTCGGCCGCGCAGGGGTGCCGGTGGCGTCGGTGAAGCGGGAACCCGTTGCGCCCTCCGGGTTGGCATGGAAGGCCACGGGTCGCCGCTCGGTACGGGTCGACGGCCAGCCGGAATACGTCCGGGCGCGCATAGTGGCCCACGACGTCGAAATCGAACCGGGTGCCGGGCGGCCGCCGGGCACAGCCGGTCCGTCTCCGGCCCGGGTACCCGCACCGCGGCCGCCAGGTACCGCGCGAACAGGTCGCGTCCCTGCGCCGTACGCGCACCGACCGTGGCGCCGAAGTCCGCTCCGCGCGGATAACCGCCGAGGAAACCCTCTGGCAGCACCACCAGCGTCGCGCCGGACCGGCCGGCCTGCGCGACCCACCGCTCGGCGGCGGCCACCGATGCCGCGGTATCGAAAGCCACGGCCGGCGCCTGCACCGCGGCCACGCGAACAGAGGTCATGGCGACGACTCTGCCGGCCCGCGTCGAGTTGGGCGAGTGCCGTGAACGACAGCAACCGCTAGATTCTCGTCATACGATCAGAGGTCCATCACGTAGCCATGGTGGTGTCGGCAGGGATGCCCATCTTCGAGGCGGCGGTGCCGTGCGAGGTCTTCGGCATCGGCTCTAGCCCGGTCACCCTGGCAGCCGGGTTCGTGCTAGCCGAAAGCGGCACCGTGGATGTTCTGGACCGGGCAGACACGCTCATCGTCCCGGCCTGCGCCAACATCCACCAACAGCCACCGCGGGCCCTGGTTGACGCGGTACGCGCCGCCTACGAGCGCGGTACCCGGATCCTGTCGATCTGCTCAGGCGCGTTCCTGCTCGCCGCGGCCGGCGTACTTGACGGCAGGCGCGCCACCACACACTGGATGCACGCCGACGAACTGGCCCGCCGCCTGGTCACCCCGCCGCACCGCGATGGCGGGCAGGCCCAGTACCACCGGCTGCCTCCGGCCAAGGTCGGCGACGACTGGCTCGCGCGGCTGCTCGACTGGGCCACCGACAATCTGCACGAACCCCTGACCACTGCCGACCTCGCCACCCGGGCACAGGTCAGTGTGCGCTCGAACGAAGGTTCGCCACCACCCTGAACACCTCACCCCTGCAGTGGCTGCTGCAACAACGCATCCGGCAGGCGCAGCAGCTACTGGAAACCAGCGACCTGTCCGTCGATCGGATCTCCAGCCGGTGTGGCTTTGGCTGTCGACGATCGCGTTATTCCCCAGGGGTTTCGATCAGGTAATTCCCCAGGCCCT
>JBDZVD010000137.1:0-5742 GCA_040255525.1 Micromonosporaceae bacterium
TGCGCTCTGTCCAGGGTGGTCGCCAACTCGGTGCGGCGCGCCCGCCGGTCGCTCCACTGCGTGCGCGCCCACTCCGACAGCGTGCGCCACGCGGCGGCCAGATCCTCACGGTCGGCCGGCGGCGGCGCGAGCGGGGCGATCTGGTCGCGTACCGCGTCGAACTCGCGCCACGCCGCGGCCAGCCGCTGGCGCGCCCGGGACGCCTGCGCCGACGCCTTCCGCTGCGCGTCCCGGGCGGCGCGTACGTGCCGGCCCGCCGTGTCCAGGTCCTGCTGCAGCCGCCCCACGGCGTCCAGCCCGGCCCGCAGCGCGGCCGGTTCCACTCCGGCCAGCCGGGCGTCCAGCGTGACCAGCTGCCGGCTCAGCGCGTCGCGTTCGGCGCGTACCCGGCTCACCGCCTTGTCCAGGTCGCGCAGCGCGCGTTCCCGGCTCACCTTGACCGCGCCGGCCGCCTCGGCCGCCCGCTGCGCCTCCACGAGCCGGCCCGAGGCCGCGGTGAGCGCGGGCACATCGGGCATGGCCGGCAGTTCGCTGACCGGTTGCGTGCAGACCGGGCAGGCGTGGCCGATCCGCAGGTGCGGTCGCAGGCTTGCCGCCCGGTCGGCGGTGCGCGCCTCCTCGACCGCGCGCTCGGCGGCCGACACCTCGTCCGCGACCAGTGCCGCCGCCTCGGTCGCGGCGTCCAGCGCCCGCACCGCCTCCTCGTACTCCGCCTCGGCCTGCCCGACCGCGCCGGCGAATTCGCCGCTCTGCACGGCGATCCGGTCCCGCTCGGCGAACTGGTCCAGCAGCCGGTGCATGGCGGTCGCGTCCCCGGCCGCGGCCAGCTCCGCGCGCAGCCGCTCCTCGTGCTCCTCGGCGGCGGCCACCGCATCGGTGGCCTCGGCGACCGCGGCGTCGGCGACGGAGCCGGCCGCGGCGAGGTCGCCGGCCTCGGCCGGAGCGCGCACCCCGGACAGCAGATCCAGCTCGCCGTCGAGGTCGCCCAGTGCGGTGCGCGCGGCCTGCGCGTCCCGTTCCGCGACGAGCAGCAGCGGTACCGCGGCGGAAACCTCGGCCGCGAGCGCGTGCATCGCCTCCACCCACCCGGCCGCCTCGGCCAGTGCCTCGTCGGTGGCGTCCGCGAGATCGGCCAGCAGCCGGTCGGTCGCGGCGAGCCGGCCGTCGGCCTCGGTCGCGATCGCGGTGGCCCGGTTGCGGATCTGTTCGTAGACCGACAGCCCGAGCAGGTTGACCAGGATCTGCTGGCGCTGCGCCGGTTTGGCGTGCAGGAACTCGGCGAACGCGCCCTGCGGCAGCACCAGGCAGCTGGTGAACTGCTCGTACGGCAGGCCGATCGCGGACAGGACGGCCTGCTCCATCTCGGCCGGCGTGCCGGCCAGCGGCTCGCCGAGTTCCAGCGGGTCGCCGGCGCCCGGATCCTTGTCCAGCATGGTCAGGTCGAAGCCCCGAGGCAGCAACTCCAGCCCGGCCTGGCTGGTGGCGACCCGGCCCTTGCCGTCACGGCGCACCACCCGGGTCGCCGCGTACCGCGACCCCGCCGACTCGAACACCAGCCGCACCCGGGCCTGGGCGCTCGACGGGGCGAGCGCGTTGGCCACGGCGCGGCGGTCGTTCCACCGGGGTACGGTGCCGTAGAGCGCGAAGCAGATCGCGTCCAGGATCGTCGACTTTCCGGAACCGGTCGGCCCGACCAGCGCGAAGAAGTCGGCGTCGGTGAAGTCCACCGTGGTCAGCTCGCGGAAGACCGTGAAGCCCTCCAGGTCCAGCCGCAGCGGCCTCATGACGCGCGCACCTCGCCGTAGAGCCGGTCGAACAGTTGGCTGACGGCCGGGTCGGCGTGTCCCCGGCTGCGCAGGTAGTCGGAGAACAGCTCGCCCGGCGCCCGACCGGCCCGCCGCGCCGGGGTCGACGAGTCGGCGGCGGCCATCTCGGCGACCAGCGACGGGTCGATGCGCACCTCCAGCGCCTGGGGCAGCAGTTCCTGGACCGCCTCGCGCAGGCCGGCCCGGGGCCGTTCCCGGACGTAGACCCGCAGCCAGCCATCGCCCGCTTTGACTTTCGCCAGTTCGTCCAGCGTCCCGCGCACGGTGCGCAACGGTACCGCGGCGGTGACCGGTACCTGGGTGATCTTGGCTGCGGACTGGGCGCCGACCTCGACGAGGGTGACCGACGGGGCGTTCTCCTCCTCGCCGAAGTCCACCGCGAGCGGGCTGCCGCTGTAGTGCACCGGGCAGGGCGCGAGGACCGACTGGGCGCGGTGCAGGTGCCCCAGCGCCACGTAGTGGGTACCGGGGGAGAACACCGTGGCCGGCACCGCGTACGCCTGGATCGTGTGCGCGTCGCGCTCGCCGCCGCCCATCGTGCCGCCGATCACGGTCAGGTGCGCCGTCACCAGGTTCACCGTCGGCTCCTGGCGGTCGGTCGCGCCGAAGCCCTCGCTCAGCGTGGCCAGCAGCCGCCCGACGTGGTCGGCGTACGTCTGGGTGGCCTCGGCCGCCGACAGGTCGAACATCTCGGTCGCCCGGATCGCGTACCGCTGGGACAGGAACGGGAGCGCGACCATCCGCCACGCCTCGCCGCCGCGGGTCCGGCCCTCCACGATGTGGTCGGCCGGCCGGTCGCGCACCGAGCCACGCAGGGTGATCCCGGCCGCGTCGGCCCAGGAGCGCAGCGCGTCCAGCGCGGCGCCGTTGTCGTGGTTGCCGGCGATCGCGACCACGTCCGCGCCGGCGTTGCGCAGCGCGGACAGCGCCCGGGTAACCAGCCGGGTGGCGTCCGGGGTCGGTGCCGCCGTGTCGTACAGGTCGCCGGCCACGACGACCAGGTCGGGCCGGTGTTCCTGGGCGATCTCCACCACCTGGCGCAGGACGGCGATGTGCTCCTCCACCCGGGACTGCCCCTTGAGGACCTTCCCGACGTGCCAGTCCGAGGTGTGCAGGATTCTCATTCGGTGCGAAGCCCCCTCAGAACGGGATGTCGTCGTCGGACAGCGAGGCGCCGGGCGGCCTGGCGCCGACCACCGCGAACGCGTCGACGGCCTGGGTCAGCGAGCGCAGCGTGGCCCGTGGCGCCGGTCCGGCCTCGGCCGGCCGGGTCGCCCACGCCGGGAACGGGAACTCCACGACCAGCGGGACGGGCAGCTCCGGCTGGCCGACGAACATCGTGCCGGGCTTGGCGATCAGCGCCCGGGCGCGCTGTGCGGGCGGCAGGAAACCGTACTCCGGGCGGGACGCCTCGGCGGGGTCGAGCCGGCCGACGATCCGGATCGCCGAGTTGGCGACGATGCGCCGCTCCACCTCGCTCGCGGTCTGCTGCGCGCCGATCAGCACGACGCCCAGCGAGCGCCCGCGCTCCGCGATGTCGAGCAGGATCTCCTTGATCGGGCTGGTGCCCTCCCTGGGGGCGTACTTGTTCAGCTCGTCGAGCACCACGAACAGCAGCGGCTTGGCGGTGCCGGCCTTCTCCTTGCGCTCGAACTCGGACCTGAGCGTGACGCCGACCACGAAGCGCTGTGCCCGGTCCGGCAGGTTGTGCAGGTCGACGACGGTCACCTGGGAGCTGGCCGCCGTGTTGACCGAGTGCACCCGGTTGGTCGGCAGGTCGCCGCGGATGAGCCGGCCGAGGTCCTTCTTCGATCCGATGAGCCGGCGGGAGAACGCGTTGACGGTGCCCAGCCCGACCGCCGAGCCGGCCCAGAACGACCGGGACGCCTCGTCGGCCAGTTGCGCGACGACGAAGTCGACCAGATCGGCGTACGACCCGAGGCGCACGCCGTCGATGGCCACCCCGCCGTCGGCCGGGACGGCCGCCTTCGCCAGGTGCGCGGCGACCGAGTGCACCACCATGGTGTACTGCTGGCGTTCGTCGTCCGCGTCGGCGAACACGTACGGCAGCAGGCCGTCCGCGCAGAACTCGGCGAGCGTCCAGTAGAAACTGTCCACTCCGGACAGCCGGCTGGACACGTCCGGGGTGCCCGACGGGTCACCGGGGCGCGGCGGAGCGTACACCGACACGTCGGGGAACGGCCCCGCGGTGAGCCCCAGCTTCGCGTACGCCGACGCGGTGGCCTCGGTCAGCCGCGAGTTCGGGTGGTCGAGGAACAGCAGATCCTCGCCCTTGACGTTGAAGATGAGCGCCTTCGTGTTGACCGCCTCACCGCCCAGCACCCCGGAGCGGAACACCGAATACAGCAGGAAGGTGGCGAACGACGTCTTGGTGGCCACGCCGGAGATGCCGGAGATGGACACGTGCGCGCCCCGCTGCCCGTTGAGGAACTCGAAGTTGAGGAACACCGGCACGCCGTCCCGGCCGGTACCGAGCGGGACCTTCTGCTCCATCCGGTCGAAGTACAGCGCCCGGGAGCGGTCGTCGCCGGCCGCCCGGTGGACCAGGGCGCCCGGCGCCGGCGGCACGTACAGCTCCGGGTCCACCCGGGTCGTGGTGATCTCGGCGGCCTCCTGCACCTGGGCCGGCAGCGTGCCGTCGGCGATCGCGAACACGTCCGACTCGAACTGCGCGCCCTCGTGCCTCGCGCGAACCGCGGTGACCACGCCGGCGATGGTCACCGGCGGCTGGTCGGGCAGGTCACGCCTGGTGACCACGACGTCGTCGAGTTGCAGGTATTCGCCGGGCGCCACCGCGACCCAGAACTGCAACGGCGTCGCGTCGGCGGTGCCGAGCACCCGACCGACCGGAGTCTGCCCGGAAGAGTCCATGACGGGCATCGTGCCTCACGGGTGCGACGCCCATGGTCGGGGCACGCCCGGAAGCGACGAGGTCGGCACGACAAAGCTATGCATTCTTCGCGTACCGCAGCAGCAGCGTGCCGTCGTCGTACAGCGCGTGAGCCAGCGACATCCCCTGGACCGCCGTACCGGTGCCGGCGGTGATCCGGCCGGCGCCCGGGCCGGCCAGCATCGGCGTCACGGTCAGGCACACCTCGTCGACGAGGCCCGCCTCGGTCAGCGACCCGAACAGGTGCGGGCCACCCTCGCAGAGGATCTGGTTGAGGCCACGGTCGCGCAGGTCGGAAAGGGCCGCTCGGAGGTCCACTCCGCCCCGCCCGTACTCCAGGACGTCGGCCACGGACCGCAGCGCGGTGCGCCGGTCTGGGGGCGCGTCGGTGCCGGTGATGACGATCGGCCGGATCGGCGCGTCGGCGAGAGCCGGGTGGGCCGGCGACAGGTCGAGGCGGCGGGAGACGACGATCATCCTGGGGTACGGGCTGAGCCCGTGCGCGGCACGCCAGTCCCGCCGCCCCGGATCCAGCCGGATGCCGCCGTACCCCTCGTGGCGCAGGGTGCCGGCGCCCACCATCAGCCCCTCGGCGAACATCCGCAGCAGCGCGAACACCTTCTGGTCGCCCGGCGTCTGCAGGCCCCGGGAGTAGCCCTCCACCTCGACCGCCCCGTCCACGCTGGTCACGAAGTTGACCCGCAGGACGGGGCCGCCGGGCCGGTACAGCGCGATCAGCTGGTCGTCGTCGAGCGGTGTCGGGTCGGGACTGGGCCAGATCCGGTGCACGGATCACTCCTCGCGGGTCGTCGGGTCACTCGCCTGCCGGTCCGGTGGCCGGTGGCCGCGGTTCGGGTTGCCGGTGCTGGCAGTCGCACCAGTTGCCACCCCGGCAACGATCATGCTGTCGGTCACGGCACGCCTGGCAGATCATCGCCACCTCCTCGGCTTCGCCTCTTGCGTCAAGAATGGTGCACTCGACGAGAATGGGGCCCTACCGGGGGA
>JBDZVD010000137.1:5842-17182 GCA_040255525.1 Micromonosporaceae bacterium
GCGCAGCCGGAGCCGGGTTGTGGCGAAGGCGAGCACCCCCACAGTGTTACCGGGGGAGCGCAGCCGGAGCCGGGTTGTGGCGAAGGCGAGCACCCCCACAGTGTTACCGGGGCAAGCCGAGGGGACACGATGGCGCGACAGATCTTTCAACTCAGGATCACCCTGGTCGACGTGGCCCCCGCGATCTGGCGGCGGGTGGCGGTGCCGGGCGGGTTCACGCTTGACCGGCTGCACCGCGTGATCCAGTACGCGATGGGGTGGCAGGACTACCACCTGCACTCGTTCGAGATCGAGGGGGTCCAGTTCGGGGTACCCGATCCGGAGGGTGAACTCGACCTGCGCGACGAGCTCGACGCGCGCCTGGACGCGGTGGCCGGCAAGGACGGCCGGTTCAGTTACGTGTACGACTTCGGCGACTGGTGGGAGCACGAGATCGCGGTGGAGGCGCTGTACCCGGCGGAGCCCGACGAGCGGTACCCGCTGTGCCTGGAGGGGGAGCGGGCGTGCCCGCCGGAGGATGTCGGCGGGGCGCGCGGGTACGGCGAGTTCCTCGACGCGTTGAAGGATCCCGCGCACCCCGAGCACGGCGCGATGCTGGACTGGATCGGCCGGCACTTCGACTCCGAGTTCTTCGACCCGGACCGGGCCACCGTGCTGCTCCGGCGCCTCGCCTAGCCGCCGCTCGCCCGGCCCTCTTCCGCTGCCGGGTGGACCGGGGCGACCGGGTCGGCATCTGGGCACCCAACGTTCCGGAGCGGGTGCTCGTCCAGTACGCCACCGCCCGGATCGGCGCGATCCTGGTGAACATCAACCCGGCGTACCGCGGTCACGAGCTGTCCTACGTGCTGCGGCAGGCCGGCGTCCGCACGCTCATCGCGGCCGAGACGTTCAAGTCCTCGGACTACCGGACGATGGTGGACGAGGTGCGCCCGCAGTGCCCGGCGCTGCGTGAGGTGATCTACCTCGGTACCGCGGGCTGGTCGGACCTGCTCGACCGGGGCGCCACCGTGGAGGCGGCCGCGCTGGCCGCGCGGGAGGCGACGCTCACCTTCGACGACGCCATCAACATCCAGTACGCCTCGGGCACCACCCGAGCACGACCTGTCCAGCCGGCGTACCGGCGTGATGGCCGGATCGCCGTGCCCGGTCGGGGTGATGAAGCGGGTGATCAGCGAGCTGGGCATGGCCGAGGTGACCATCTGTTACGGGATGACCGAGACCTCCCCGGTGTCCTGCCAGACCCGGCGCGACGACCTGGAGCGCCGGGTGTCCACCGTCGGCACGGTGCACCCGCACGTCGAGGTGAAGGTCCTCGATCCGGCCACCGGCGCGCCGGCACTGCGGGGGCAGGCCGGTGAGCTGTGCACCCGCGGGTACGGCGTGATGCTCGGGTACTGGAACATGCCCGACCTGACGGCGGAGGCGATCGACGCCGCGCGCTGGATGCACACCGGTGACCTGGCGGTGATGGACCCGGACGGGTACCTGTCGATCGTCGGGCGCATCAAGGACATGGTGATCCGGGGGGGGGCGAGAACATCTATCCGCGCGAGATCGAGGAGTTCCTGTACACCCACCGCGACATCGTCGACGCGCAGGTCATCGGCATCCCCGACGCCAGGTACGGCGAGGAGCTGGTGGCCTGGGTGAAGCTGCGCGAGGGTGCCGGTGGATTCGGTGCCGAACAGCTGCGCGCGTTCTGCGCCGGAAAGCTCGCCCACTACAAGATCCCGCGGTACGTCCGGGTGGTCGACAGCTTCCCGATGACGGTGACCGGCAAGGTGCGCAAGGTGGAGATGCGTGAGATCTCCATCGCCGAGTTGAGCGGCTGACCGAGCGTCACCGGATCGGTGATAACGCTGGGTCCCGGTGGGGACCGCAGACGATTTGCGGGCGCGGCACGGTCACGGCCCGAGTTTTTCCTCGCCAGACCGTGATCCTGTGCTGACCAGAGCCCGTAACGAAATGGGAACGCTCCCAAGGCGGTCTTGACAGTCTCGAAACTCGGCGGCAGTCTCATGGGAGCGCTCCCGAGCCCTGTGGTGTGAGCCACAGGTTCCACTCACGGTGTGGCGTCCCGGTACGGCAAGTGATGACGGCCCGGGCACACCCCAACGAGAAGGCCGGCCCCGGCCGGCACCATCGCCACACATCGCGACCTGAGAGGGGTCATAAGGATGGGCGTCATCTCGCGCCGCCGTGGATTCGCGGCGGTCGCTGTGGTCGCCGCCGCGGCGCTCGTCGCGGCAGCCGGCTGCGGCAAGAGCAGCGGGTCTTCCTCCAATGGGAAGATCACGCTGTCGGTCACCGTGTTCGGAGACTTCGGCTACGGCAAGGCCGGTCTGTACGACAAGTACATGCAGCAGCACCCGAATATCAAGATTAAGGAACTCGGCAACGGCCAGGGGCTCACGGACGAGAACACCAAGCTCGACCAGACGCTCGCCGCGGGTGCCGGAGCCAGTGACATCGTCGCCCTCGAAGAGGGCACCATCACCAAGTACAAGGGCCTCGCGCAGGACTTCGTCGACCTGAACCAGTACGGCGGCGCCGCGCTGAAGGACAACTTCCTGCCGTGGAAGTTCCAGGAGGGCAGCACCGCCGACGGCAAGCTGCTCGGCCTCGGCACCGACGTCGGGTCGATGGCGATCTGCTACCGCACCGACATGTTCAAGGCCGCCGGCCTGCCGACCGACCGCACCGCGGTGGGCAACCTGTGGCCGACCTGGGACGACTACCTCGCCCAGGGGCAGAAGTTCGCGGCTTCGCCGGCCGGCAAGTCGGCCAAGTGGGTGGACGCGGCGACCAACCTGTACAACAACATCCTGATGCAGGTCGCCGGCGCCGACACCGGCTACACCTACTACGACAAGTCCAACAAGCTCGTGCTGGACTCGAACCCGGACATCAAGAAGGCCTACGACATGACCACGAAGGCGATCGGCGAGGGCCTGTCGGCCGGCGAGATCTCCTTCTCGGACGAGTGGACGGCCGGCTTCAAGAACTCCAAGTTCGCCACGGTGGCCTGCCCGGCGTGGATGCTCGCGAACATCAAGGAGAACGCGGGTGACGGGCTGTCCGGCAAGTGGGACATCGCCAAGGCGCCCGGTGACGGTGGCAACTGGGGCGGCTCGTTCCTCGCCGTCACGAAGCAGAGCAAGCACCCGGCCGAGGCCGCCGACCTGGTCAAGTTCCTGACCAACCCGGACAGCCAGCTGGCCGTGTTCGAGAAGGCGAACAACCTGCCGTCTTCGCCGAAGGTGTACGACAACCCCGACTTCCAGGCGTTCAAGAACCCGTACTTCAACAACGCGCCGGTCGGGCAGATCTTCGGAGCGGGCGCGGAGGCGCTGAAGCCGGTCTACCTCGGGCCGAAGAACAACGATGTGCGTACCGCGGTGGAGGCCACCCTCCAGGCAGTCGAGCAGGGCCAGAAGACACCGGCCCAGGCCTGGCAACTCGCGCTGTCCACCGGCGCGGCGGCGGCCAAGTAGAGCGGGCCGCGGTCGACCGGCAGCGGGATCGGTTCCGGGTGATGACGGCGGACGGGCCAGCAACCAGCGGCTCGGCCACCGCATCACCCGGATGCCGGTTGTCGGATCCGGCACGACCGGTCCGGCTCGTCGCGCGCCACCAGACGCGAGGCACCGGCCCGGCCGGGCCGGACCGGTCGGCCGAGTGGTCTCGGCCGCCGCTCCGAACCGGCCGGCGCCGCCGGTGACCGCACGACCCGGCCGGCCGAGGGCGGTGGTGCGCGAGCCCCCCGCCCGTCCGGCGGCCCTCGACCAGGAGAATCAGATGAGCCTGCACCTCGACGCGACGCCCGCGCCCGGCCCCGCCGGCGCGGCCAGACAGGCGCCCCCACGCCGCCCCCAGCACACCACACGGAGCCGGCTGAGCTGGCTGGACATCAAGGGCTCGCCCTACCTCTACATCGCACCGTTCTTCATCATCTTCGCCGTCTTCATGCTCTACCCGCTGATCTACACGGCATACGTGTCCACCCGGAACTGGACGCTCGGCGCGCCGGAGTCCACGCCGGCCGGCCTGGCCAACTTCCGGGAACTGTGGCACGACAGCCAGTTCTGGACCTCGGTCGGCAACACGTTCGGCATCTTCGTCATCTCCACGGTGCCCCAGCTGCTCCTCGCGCTGTTCATGGCCAACCTGCTCAACCGGGCCATCCGGGCGCGGGTCTTCTTCCGGATCGGCATGGTCGTCCCGATCGTCACCTCGACCGCCGTCATCGGCCTGGTGTTCAGCCAGTTGTTCAGCAAGGACTTCGGCTTCATCAACTACCTGCTCGAGGCCGTCGGCGTGCACCACCACATCGACTGGAAGTCGACGAAGTGGAGTTCATGGATCGCCGTCGCCACGATGGTGAACTGGCGGTGGACCGGGTACAACGCGCTGATCTACCTGGCCGCGATGCAGACGATCCCGAAGGACATCTACGAGTCGGCCGCGCTCGACGGCGCCCGGCCGTCCACCCAGTTCTGGCGGATCACGATGCCGATGCTGCGCCCGACCATCATCTTCACGGTGATCATGTCGACCATCGGCGGCCTGCAGCTGTTCGGCGAGCCGGCCCTGTTCGGCAGCGGCTCGCACTACCTCGGCGGCGGTTCACTGCACCAGTTCCAGACCGTGACGATGTACCTGCTCCAGGAGATGTTCGAGCGCTCCCGGCTGGGATACGCCGGCGCCATCGCTTGGGTGCTGTTCCTGATGATTCTCGTCACCTCGCTGCTCAACTTCCTGGTCATCCGCCGGATCAACTCGGACAAGTGAAGGAGATGTGATGGCGACGACCTACCCACCCGCGCACGCCCGGCCGGACCGGTCCGACCGGCGCGGACAACGGGACCGCAGACCCGCCCGGATCCGCTCGGCCTCCAGCCGGCTGTGGCGCACCAGCCCGCTGACGTACATCACGCTGATCGTGGCGCTCCTGCTGTCGGTGTTCCCGCTGTACGTGATGATCGTCGGGGCGACCGAGTCCAACGACGAGATCTTCAAGATGCCGCCGTCGCTGGTCCCCGGCGGGCGGATAATGCACAACCTGCAGGCGGTCTTCTCCAACCCCGATGCCAACGTGGCGAAGGGCCTGCTCAACTCGGTCATCGTCTCCGTCAGCGTCACCGTGTCGGTGGTGTTCTTCTCCTCGCTGGCCGGCTTCGCGTTCGCGAAGCTGCGCTTCCGGGGCAAGAACGCGCTGCTCCTGGTAATTCTCGGCAGCATGATGATCCCGGTCCAGATCGGGCTCATCCCGCTGTTCCTGATGATGGTCAAGCTGGGCTGGGAGAACCACCTCGCGGCGGTCATCGTGCCGGCCCTGGTCAACGGCTTCGGCGTGTTCCTCATGCGGCAGTACGCCACCCAGGCGGTCCCCGACGAGCTGATCGAGGCGGCGCGGATCGACGGCAGCAACACCTGGGGGATCTACTGGCACGTCGTCCTGCCGGCGCTGCGCCCGGCCGCCGCGGTCCTGGGGATCTTCACGTTCATGCAGACCTGGAACGACTTCCTCTGGCCCCTGGTCGCCCTGCAGGACCCGGAGAACCCGACCGTCCTGATCTCCCTGCGCAACCTGGGCAACGGGTACTACCAGGACTACGCGCAGGTGTTCGCCGGTACGGCGGTGGCGACCGTGCCACTGCTGATCGTCTTCATTCTGCTGGGCCGCCAGATCATCGGCGGCATCATGGAAGGTGCTCTCAAAGCGTGACTACCTACAATCTCGCGCCCGACGCGGTCCTGCTGGCACGGGACGCGGTGACGTTCCCGGCAGACTTCCTCTGGGGAGCGGCCACCGCCGCGTACCAGATCGAAGGCGCGGTGGCCGAGGACGGCCGGACGGCATCCATCTGGGACACCTTCAGTCACACACCCGGGCGGGTGACCGGCGGCGACACCGGCGATGTCGCCTGCGACCACTACCACCGGTACCGGGAGGACGTGGACCTGATCGAGCGCATGGGCCTGCGCGCGTACCGGTTCTCGGTGTCCTGGTCGCGGGTGCAGCCGGGCGGGGTGGGCCCGCTCAATCAGCGCGGCGTGGACTTCTACAAGCGGCTGCTGGACGAGCTGAACCAGCGCGGCGTGGTGCCCTGGCTGACGCTGTACCACTGGGACCTTCCCCAGGAGTTGGAGGACGCCGGGGGCTGGCCCAACCGGGACACCGCGTACCGGTTCGCCGACTACGCCGCCCGCCTGCACGAAGCGCTGGGCGACCGGGTCACCCGCTGGATCACGATGAACGAGCCGTGGTGCTCGGCGTTCCTTGGGTACGGCTCGGGGGAACACGCGCCCGGGCGGCGTGACCGGGAGCTGACCATCCCGGCCGCCCACCACCTCATGCTCGGCCACGGACTCGCGGTGCGGGCCATGCGCCAGTCCGGCGCCCCGCTGGACGTGGGCATCACGCTCAACCTGTACGCGATGTCGCCGGCCACCGAGTGCCCGGAGGACATCGACGCGGCGCGGCGGATCGACGGGTTGGCCCACCGCATCTTCCTCGATCCGGTGCTGCTCGGCCGGTACCCGGCGGATCTGATGGAGGACCTGCGGGACCTGTCCGACTTCGGGCACGTCCGGGACGGCGACCTGGACGTGATCAGCACGCCGATCGACCAACTCGGGATCAACTACTACAGCCGGTACGTGGTGGCCGCTCCGGAGGCGGGTACGCCGGTCGGCGACCCGGCCGGCGGTACCCCGTGGCCGGGCAGCGAGAACGTCCGCTTCATCACCCGGGACGTGCCGTTGACCTTCATGGATTGGGAGATCGACGCTCCCGGCCTGACCGAGGTGCTCCGCCGGGTACACCAGGAGTACCCGGCGCTGCCGCTGTACGTCACCGAGAACGGCGCGGCCTTCAACGACGTACCGGACGCCGACGGCCGGGTCGACGACGCCGACCGGGTCGCGTTCCTGGACAATCACCTGCGCGCCTGCCACCAGGCGATCAGCGAGGGAGTGCCGCTGCGCGGGTACTTCGCCTGGTCACTCATGGACAACTTTGAATGGGCCTGGGGCTACGAGAAGCGCTTTGGCATGATCTACGTCGACTATCCGACGCAACGCCGGGTCTTCAAGGCCAGCGGCGCGTGGTATTCGGAAGTGACCAGGCGCAATGGGCTGACCGCACAATAGGGAGGCGACCAGGCACGAACCGGCGAGGAGAACTGACATGACGACCCAGCGAACCCGGTCCGCCGGGCGACCCACGCTGGACGAGGTGGCCGCCCGGGCCGGTGTCGGACGTGGCACCGTGTCCCGGGTTGTCAACGGGTCACCACAAGTGAGTCCCGAGGCCAAGGCCGCGGTGCAGCGGGCGATCGAGGAGTTGGGCTACGTACCGAACCGGGCGGCGCGGGCGCTGGTGACCCAGCGCAACGACTCCGTGGCGCTCGTGGTGTCCGAATCCGAGGCCAGGGTGTTCGGGGAGCCGTTCTTCGCCGGCATCATCCGGGGCATCAGCAGCGTGCTCCTGGAGACACCGCTCCAGTTGTGGCTGGCCATGGCCCAGTCGCCGGAGGAGCGCGACCGGGTCAACCAGCACCTGACCCGCCAGCACGTGGACGGCGTGCTGCTGCTGTCCCTGCACGACGACGATCCGCTGCCCGGCCGGCTGCGCGAACGGGGCCTGCCCGCGGTCCTGGGTGGCCGGCCGGCCGGCATGCTGGTTCCCGACGACCGGCCGGTCAACTTCGTGGACGTGGATAACGCCGGCGGCGCCCGGTTGGCCGTCGGGCACCTGGCCGCGGCGGGCCGCCGCCAGATCGCGGTGATCGCCGGACCGCAGGACATGGCGGTGGGTGTCCACCGGCTCGCCGGGTACCGGCAGGCGATCGTGGAGGCGGGGCTCAAACTGGACGAGTCCCTGATCGGGTACGGCGACTTCAGCGAGGAGAGCGGCGCGCGGGCGATGCGCGAGCTGCTGTCCGCGCGGCCCGGCATCGACGGGCTGTTCGCCTCGTCGGACCTCATGGCCTTCGGCGCGATGAGGGTGCTCAAGGACCGTGGCCGGCGCATCCCGTCCGACGTCGCGGTGGTCGGGTTCGAGGACTCGGCGCTGGCCCGCCAGACCGATCCTCCGCTGACCACCGTGCACCAGCCGGTGGAGGAGATGGGCCGCGAGATGGCCCGGCTGCTGCTGGACCGGATCCGCGGCGAGGCGGACGATGCCCGCTCGGTCATGCTCGACACCCACCTGGTACGCCGGGCTTCGGCCTGACCCGGAGGGTTCCGACCCCTCTGGCGCTTGTCCCGGGCGCCGGACGGTGCTCGCCTCCGCGGCACCCCGGCTCCGGTCGCGCCCTCCGCGGCGCTCCGCCCGTCCAACCGGCAACCAACCGCTGGTCAACTCGCTGGTGCGGCGAGGATTGGCGGGCTTTCAGCCGGGGACACAGTGTCGCAATCACCCGGAAACGTTGGGGCGGCACGCTGGCAGGGACAGACGGGTCGGTGAGGGGGTCCTCCATGTTGTTGCGGCTGCGGGTACGGCTACCCGACCGGCCCGGTTCGCTCGGCCAGGTCGCGCGCACGCTGGGTGTGACCGGTGCCGACATCGTCCAGATGATCGTGCTGGAGCGCGTCGGCGGCCGGGCGGTCGACGACTTCACGGTGATCTGGCCGGCCGCGGCGCCGGTTGATCGGATCCTCGCCGGGCTCGGGGCGATTCCCGGGGTCGCGGTCGACGGAGTCTGGCGGTCGACGGGTGGCGCACCGGCGATCGGCGGCGCCGACGCCGAGCTGGTCGGGCAGGTCGCGGTGAGCGCGGACGCCGCGATCGCCACGCTGGTCGACGCCGTACCGGGCCTGCTGTCCGCGGACTGGGCCGCGGCCCTGGTGGTACCGGCGGACTGGGCGAAGGCGGGAGAGGGAGGCGGCACGGTGCCGGGCCCGGCCGTCGCGTACGCGAGTTGGCAGGCACCGGATCCCTTGACGGTCCCGGACGTCACCCCGCTGCGGCCGCGGGCCTTCGAGGGGCCGAACGGAGTGCTGTTCGCCGCCGCGCCGTTCGGTCGCGACGGTGTGGTGCTGCTCGTCGCCCGCGGCGGCGGGGAGGCCGGCCTGCCGGTGCCCGCGTTTCACACGACCGAGGTCGATCGGCTGGCTCAGCTGGTCCGGGCCTGCGGGTTGGTGCTCGGGGACCGGCTGGAGGGGCTGGCCGGCGGGCCCGCGAGCAGTGGCCGGGGACACCGGCCGATCGCTTGGCCGGTCAACCCGTCCGGGTCCGGCTTCGCGTCGATCCTGGATAGCTAGGCCCGGTCCGGGAGGCGGGCCGGTCGCTCGGCTCCCGACGGTTTCCAGCAACTCGTCCCGATTGCGGGCGGAGAACGCGCCCCCACGGGTCCTTGACGCGGCGGCCGGCAATTGTGACGAGTTCTTGACCCCGGAGGTGTTCGCTTGCCGGGGCTCCACGAGCCGGTATCCGGATCGTGGAGCCGGATGTGGACATCAGAATCCGACATGTAGGCTGGCAACATGTCGCGGGGGTGTGTGTCGTACCGGGACGGGCGGTGAGGCTTGAGTGGCGCCGGTTGATCCACGGCTGATGCGGCTGCCGGGCCTGCGCGTGTACTTCGTCGCGGTGACCGGCTCCGGCATTCTCGCCGCGCTCCTGATCGTCGCGCAGGCCAGCGCGCTGTCCCAGCTGATCGCGGCCGGTGTGGACGGGCGGCTCGACCGGGGCGCGCTGGTCGCGACCGCTGTCGTGGTCGCCCTCCGGGCGCTGCACCACGCGGGGCAGGGCGTGCTGGCCGCGCGGGCCGCGGCGAACGCCAAGGCCGGCCTGCGGGAGCGGCTGCTGGCCGCGGCCAGCAGCCGGGGACCCGGCTGGCTGGCCGGGCAGCGGGCCGGCGAACTGGCCACCCTGGTCGGGCGCGGAGTCGACGCGCTGGACAACTACCTGATCGGGTACCTGCCGACCCTGGTGCTCGGCGTGACGGTACCGGTCGCGGTGCTGGCCCGGCTGGCGTTCGGGGACCGCACCTCCGCGCTGGTGATCGGGTTGACCCTGCCCCTGATCCCGATCTTCGCGATCCTGGTCGGCTGGCACACCCGTACCCGTACCGAGCGGCAGTGGCGGTTGCTGTCCCGGCTCGGTGGCCACTTCCTGGACATGCTGTCCGGCATGTCGACGCTGCGCGCGTTCGGCCGGGCCCGCGCCCAGGTGGACGTGGTGCGCGGGATGGCCGAGAAGTACCGCGGCGCCACCATGGCCACCCTGCGGGTGGCGTTCCTGTCCGCGCTGGTGCTGGAGCTGGTCGCCACGGTGTCGGTGGCGCTGGTCGCGGTACCGGTCGGCCTGCGGCTGCTGGACGGTACGGTCACGCTGCCGGTGGCGCTGATGGTGCTGCTGCTCGCGCCGGAGGCGTACGCGCCGCTGCGGGCGGCCGGCGCGCAGTTCCACGCCAGCCAGGAGGGGCTGGCCGCGGCGACGGACGCGTTCGCGGTCCTGGAGCCGTCCGGGGCCACCGGGGCCACCGCCGGTCGCGCGGCCGACCGGCCGGTCCGGGTGTCCGCCCGGGTACCCGACCCCGGCGCGGTGGAGTTGGTGTTCGACCGGGTGAGCGCCGGGTACGGCGATGTGCCGGTACTGCGCGAGGTGTCGTTCACGGTCGCGGCCGGGCAGCGGGTCGCGCTCGTCGGCCCGAGCGGGGCCGGCAAGAGTACCGTGCTGGCCCTGCTGCTCGGCTTCATCGAGCCGGAGCACGGCCGGATCCTGGCCGGCGGCGTCGACCTGTCGACCGTGGACCTGGCGGCGTGGCGGGAGCGGCTGGCCTGGGTACCGCAGCGGCCGCACCTGTTCGCCGCCCCGGTGCTGGACAACATCCGGCTCGGTGCGCCGGGCGCCCCGGTCGAGGCCGTGGAGGCCGCCGCGGAGGCCGCCCAGGCGCACGGGTTCATCAGCGCCCTCCCGGACGGGTACGGGACGGTACTCGGCGAGCGCGGGTACGGGCTGTCCAGCGGCCAGCGCCAGCGGTTGGCGCTGGCCCGGGCGTACCTGCGCGGCGACGCGTCACTGCTGCTGTTCGACGAGCCGACCGCGCGCCTCGATTCGGCCAGCGAGGCGGCGGTACTGGCCGCCGCGGCGACCCTGGCCCGGAACCGCACCGCGCTGCTGGTCGCCCACCGGCCGGCCCTGGTCGCGACGGCCGACCGGATCCTGCGGGTGTCCGGCGGGACGGTACGCGAGGAGGCCGCCGAGGCCGCGGACCGGCCGGCGGGGACCGGCCAGCCGGCCGGTGCGGACGCCCGGCTGGTCGGGGCCGAGGGGAGTGGTGCGGCGTGAGCGCGGCGTCCCGGACCGCGCCGTCCGGCGCGCGGCTG
>JBDZVD010000019.1:0-45136 GCA_040255525.1 Micromonosporaceae bacterium
TGCCGGTACACCACGATCCAGAACTGGTCGAACAACGTCTACAACCTGGTCACCAAGCGGGCCGTCTGCCACGAGGGCGGCACGATGGAGTGGATCGACGGCAACATCGGTTCCAAGGTCACCATGAAGTACCCGTCGGTGTACATGGTCGGCGAGCACGCCAAGGGCGAGGTGCTGTCGGTGGCGATGGCCGGTGAGGGCCAGCACCAGGACGCCGGCGCGAAGATGGTGCACGCCGCGCCGCACACCTCCTCGACGATCATCAGCAAGTCGATCGCCCGCAGCGGCGGTCGCACCAGCTACCGCGGCCTGGTCCAGGTGCTGGAGGGCTCGCACCACAGCCGCTCGACGGTCAAGTGCGACGCGTTGCTGGTCGACACGGTCTCCCGCTCGGACACCTACCCGTACGTCGACATCCGCGAGGACGACGTGGCGATGGGGCACGAGGCGACCGTCTCGAAGGTCAGCGAGGACCAGTTGTTCTACCTGATGAGCCGCGGCCTGACCGAGGACGAGGCGATGGCGATGATCGTTCGCGGCTTCATCGAGCCGATCGCCAAGGAGCTTCCGATGGAGTACGCGCTGGAGCTCAACCGCCTGATCGAGCTGCAGATGGAGGGGGCGGTCGGCTGACCGGCCGCCGCCCGACACGATCCCGCGAAACACGATGGAGACTCCGAAGGACATGACTGCGCCCGCTTCACCTGTCGAGGCCCCGCCGAAGACCAAGTCCCAGGCACTGCGTTCGTTCGACGTGGCCGACTTCCCCGCGCTGACCGGCCGCGAGGAGGAGTGGCGGTTCACCCCGCTGCGGCGCCTGCGCGGGCTGGCCGACGGGGACGGCGGACCGTCCGGCTCCGAACCCAAGCACGAGTACGGCCAACTGCCGGCCGGTGTATCGGTGTCCACTGTGGACAAGAGCGACAAGAGGCTGGGCAGCGTACTGACGCCGTTCGACCGGATCAGCGCGCTGGCCTGGAGCCGGGTCGCGCAGTCCCTGCTCGTATCGGTGGCGCCGAACACGGTGACGGCGGAGCCGGCGACGGTACGGGTGGTCGGATCGGATGCCACGGCCGCCTCCTTCGGGCACACCTACGTCGAGGTCGGCGAACTGGCCGAGACCACGCTCGTGCTCGAACACGTGGGCAGCACCACCCTCGCCGACAACGTCGAGGTGTCGGTGGGTCCGGGTGCCCGGCTGACCCTGGTCACCGTCGCCGACTGGGCACCGGACGCGGTACAGGCGCAACACCTGCGCTTCCGGCTGGCGCGTGACGCGAAGGTGGTGCACGTCCAGGTGTCGCTCGGCGGTGACCTGGTCCGGCAGTACATCAGCGTGGACTACGCCGACCGGGGCGGCGAGATCGAGTTGTACGGGCTCTACTTCGCCACCGGAAAGCCGGCCGGCGCCGAAGGCACCGGGTACGGGCAGCACTTCGAGCACCGGCTGCTGGTCGACCACTCGGCACCGGACTGCCGCAGCAACGTGAACTACCGCGGCGCGCTGCAGGGTAACGAGGCGCGCACGGTGTGGGTCGGCGACGTGCTGATCCGGGCCGAGGCCACCGGTACGGACAGCTACGAGGTCAACCGGAACCTGGTGCTCAGCGACGGCGCGCGCGCCGACTCGGTACCCAACCTGGAGATCGAGACCGGCGAGGTGATCAGCGCCGGCCACGCCAGCGCCACCGGCCGGTTCGACGACGAGCAGCTGTTCTACCTGATGGCCCGGGGCATCCCGGAGACCGAGGCGCGCCGGCTGGTGGTGCGCGGCTTCTTCGCGGAGCTGCTCAACAAGATCCCGGTAGAGGAGCTGCGCGAGCGGCTCACCGGCGAGATCGACGCCCGGCTCGGGGAGGCGTCGGCGTGATCCAGGTCTGCGCGCTTGAGGACATCAAACCCGGTACCGCGATCAGCGCCGAGATCGACGGCACTCCCGTCGCGGTGGTGCGTACCGAGGACGGCGAGGTGCACGCGCTGTACGACGAGTGCACGCACGCCGCGGTACCGCTGTCCGAGGGCGAGATCGAGCGCTGCACGCTGGAATGCTGGCTGCACGGGTCGCGTTTCGACCTGCGTACCGGCCAACCGACCGGCCTGCCCGCGACCGAACCGGTGCCCGTCTATCCCGTCGAGATCCGCGACGGCTTCATCTTCGTCTCGTTGGAACCAAGCAATGGAGTCAACCCGTGAGTGTCCTGGAAATCCGTGATCTGCAGGTGTCGGTGAAGCTCCCCGAGGGCGACCTGAAGCCGATCCTGGCCGGCGTCGACCTGACCGTGAGGGCGGGCGAGACGCACGCCATCATGGGCCCCAACGGCTCGGGCAAGTCCACCCTGGCGTACTCCATCGCCGGGCACCCGAAGTACCAGATCACCGGCGGCCATGTGCTGCTGGACGGCGCCGATGTGCTGGCGATGACCGTGGACGAGCGGGCCCGCGCCGGGTTGTTCCTGGCCATGCAGTACCCGGTCGAGGTGCCGGGCGTGTCGGTGGCCAACTTCCTGCGCAGCGCGAAGACCGCGATCGACGGCGAGGCGCCCAAGCTGCGCACCTGGGGCAAGGAACTCAAGGAGTCGATGGACCGGCTCGGCATGGACGCGGCCTTCGCCCAGCGCAACGTGAACGAGGGCTTCTCCGGCGGCGAGAAGAAGCGCCACGAGATCGTCCAGCTCGAACTTCTCAAGCCGAAGGTGGCCATCCTCGACGAGACCGACTCGGGCCTGGACATCGACGCGCTGCGGGTGGTCAGCGAGGGGGTCAACCGGGTGCGCGAGACCGGTGACACCGGCCTGCTGCTGATCACGCACTACACCCGGATCCTGCGGTACGTGAAGCCCGACCATGTGCACGTGTTCGTCGCCGGGCGGATCGTCGAGGAGGGCGGCCCGGAACTGGCCGACCGGCTGGAAGCCGAGGGCTACGAGCGCTTCCTCAGCGCGGCGGCCTAGGCCCGGGACGGAACGTCATCATGGGCTTCGACGTCGAAAAGATTCGCAAGGACTTCCCGATCCTGGGCCGGGAGGTCAACGGGTACCCGGTGGCGTACCTGGACAGCGCGAACACGTCCCAGAAGCCGCGCCAGGTGCTCGACGTGCTGGACGAGCACTACACGTGGCACAACGCCAACGTGGCCCGCTCGGTGCATACCCTGGGCACGGAGTCGACGATGGCGTACGAGGGCGCGCGGGCCAGGCTCGCGACGTTCATCGGCGCCGCGTCGCCGGACGAGATCGTGTTCACCAAGAACTCGACCGAGGCGATCAACCTGGTCGCGCACTCGTACGGGGCGCGGCTGCGGCCGGGGGACGAGATCGTGATCTCCGAGATGGAGCACCATTCGAACATCGTCCCGTGGCAGCTGCTGTGCGAGCGTACCGGCGCGACGCTGCGCTGGTTCAGCGTCACCGACGAGGGCCGGCTGGATCTGTCCACACTGGACGAGCTGGTCAACGAGCGCACGAAGCTGGTCAGCGTCGTGCACATGTCCAACACGCTGGGCACGATCAACCCGATCGAGGACATCGTCCGCCGGGCGCGTGAGGTCGGCGCCCTGGTCATGCTCGACTGCTCCCAGTCGGTACCGCACCTGCCGGTGGACGTGTCCGCGCTGGGCGTGGACTTCATCGCGTTCACCGGGCACAAGATGCTCGGGCCGACCGGCATCGGCGTGCTGTGGGGCAGGGGCGAGATCCTGGCCGGCATGCCGCCGTTCCTCGGTGGCGGTTCGATGATCGAGACCGTCACCATGGACAAGACCACGTACATGCCGCCGCCGGCGCGCTTCGAGGCGGGTACCCCGCCGATCGCCCAGGCGGTCGGGCTCGGCGCGGCCGTGGACTACCTGACGGCGATCGGCATGCCGGCCATCGCCGAGCATGAACGGGAGATCACCGAGTACGCCCTGGACGGTCTGTCCACTGTGGAAGGATTGCGCATCTTCGGTCCCACCGTACCGGTCGGGCGCGGCGGCACGATCTCCTTCGATCTGGCCGGTGTGCACCCGCACGACGTGGGGCAGGTGCTCGACTCCCTCGGCGTCGAGGTGCGTGTCGGGCACCACTGCGCCCGGCCGACCTGCGTGCGCTTCGGCGTACCGGCGATGACCCGGGCGTCGTTCTACCTGTACACCACGACACGGGAGATCGACGCCCTGGTACAGGGCCTGAACCAGGTGCGGAAGGTGTTCGCGTGATGACCGCCCCCGATCAGCTGTACCAGGAGATCATCCTGGATCACTACAAACACCCGCACGGGCGTGGCCTGCGCGAGCCGTATCAGGCCGAGGCGCACCACGTGAACCCGACGTGCGGCGACGAGGTGACCCTTCGGGTACAGATGCACGACGGCGTGGTCGAGGATGTGTCGTACGACGGTATGGGCTGCTCGATCAGCCAGGCCGCGGCCAGCGTGCTCTACGAGCTGGTGTGCGGCCGGCGGCTGGATGACGCTATGGCGCGGCACGAGGCGTTCGTCACCCTGATGTCCGAACGGGGTCAGGCCGAAGCGGACGAAGACCTGCTGGAGGACGCGATCGCGTTCGCCGGCGTCGCCAAGTACCCGGCTCGGGTCAAGTGCGCGCTGCTACCGTGGA
Source organism: Micromonosporaceae bacterium (assembly GCA_040255525.1). GTDB lineage: Bacteria > Actinomycetota > Actinomycetes > Mycobacteriales > Micromonosporaceae > Rugosimonospora. Next base: position 4,595 of record JBDZVD010000019.1, read on the forward strand.
TGGCGTTCAAGGACGCCGCCGCCCGTGCGACCGGCGCCGGCGCCGAGGAACCGGGCGCCGCGGTCAAGCAGGTGGATTCGGGAACAGCGGCCGCCAGCGGTGCCGACGGAGCAGGCGCCACGGTCAAGGGGCCGGATTCGGGAACAGCGGCGGCAAGCATAGGGGGCGAGGCATGACCACGGCACTGGCCGACATCGAAGAGGCTCTGAAGGACGTCGTCGACCCGGAGCTGGGCATCAACGTGGTCGACCTCGGTCTGATCTACGGGATCCACGTCGACGACGACAACGTCGCCACCGTCGACATGACGCTGACCTCGGCGGCGTGCCCGCTGACCGACGTGATCGAGGACCAGGCGCGGCAGGCGCTGTGCACCGGTCCGGGCGGCGGCCTGGTCAGCGACATCCGGATCAACTGGGTGTGGCTCCCGCCGTGGGGCCCCGACAAGATCACTGACGACGGTCGCGAGCAGTTGCGGGCGCTCGGCTTCAACGTCTGATCCGGGTCGTCTGACGCGAACCGCCGCTGCGCCGCGTCCCGGCGCAGATCCGGCCGGTACGGAATCTGGGTGGCGTGGGCCGGGTACGGTCGCCGCGTCGCTGCGCTGGGGGCGCCTGGCCACGGCCCTGGTGTCCAGCGCGGTGATGTGGTGGTGCTCGCCGTCCGTCTCGCGGCCACGTCCTGGAGCGGGTACCGCCGGAGGCGGGACTTCGCGGGGCGCCGTCCGCGGGACGGTCGGGGCCGGCGAGTACCGGCATCCGGGACCACGGCCGGGTTAACGTCGAAGGCATGCCGATCACTCCGCGCGCGCTGCTGCTCGACTTCGGTGGCGTCATCGTCGACGACATCCGCCGCGCGACCTGGGCCCGGGAGCTGGCCGAGACGGTACACACGCTGCTCGCAGCGAGCGGCGCCCAGCCGCCGGCGGTCGCCGAGATCGAGGCCGACCTGTCCGCCGGATTGAACGCCTACGGGTACTGGGGCGACGGCGTCGCCCGGTCGTTCGCCCCGATCGAGCTGAGCCACGAGCAGCTGTGGGCGGATTTCGTCGCCGCGGACTGGCCACCGGCCGCCCGCGAGGTCGTCCTCGCGCACGCCAGCACGCTGACCTACCGCCTCGGCGAGGTGCGCCAGGAGTGGCGGGTCCGGCCGGGCATGGTGGAGCTGCTGGCCGACGCCGCCGCGCGGGGGATCCTGCTGGCCGTCGTCAGCAACACCATCTACGGCAACGTGCACCGCGACTTCCTGGAGCGCACCGGGCTCGCCGACCGGTTCGCGGTGCAGGTCTACAGCGACGAGGCGGGGGTGCGCAAACCCAATCCGGAGCTGATCCTCCGGACGATCCGGGCGCTGTCGGTCAGCCCGCACCAGGTCTGGTTCGTCGGCGACACCCGGTCCCGGGACATCCGCTGCGGGCGGCGCGCCGGGGTGGGCACCACCGTGCTGATGCGCTCCGAGCGGACCCTGATCGATCCGGCCACCCCGGTCGAGCCGGACCTTGAGGTGCCCGATCCGGTGGCGCTGCGCGCCCTGCTCACCGCGTCCTGACCGGCCCACCCGGTACCCTGCCTCCCATGGGCAGCAGGCCGGCGGCGGGTGGCGGGCGGTGGGTCGAGGTCGACCCCGACCGGATGCCCCGCTGGCTTTCCGGCTTCGCCGAGCGGCACGGTGCCTGGGCAGTCGTCGGCGGTGACCGGGCGCTGGAGTTGCGCGCCGAGGACGGCGCCCGCGCCGAATGCCATCCGCCGCCCGGCGCCCCGACGTGGGCGGGCCTGGACCAGTTCCTCGCTGTGGTGCGCGCGCCGGGCCCGCTCGGCCTGCTGCTGGCCCGCCGCGGCGCGGTGGCGGTCGGGGTGGCCGAGGGCGGCGCGCTGGTGTCGTCCAAGGTGGACAGCCGGTACGTGCAGGGTCGCACCGCGGCCGGCGGCTGGTCCCAGCAGCGGTTCGCCCGCCGGCGGGAGAACCAGGCCCGCGCGGCGGCCGGGGACGCCGCGGACGTCGTCGCCCGGCTGCTGCTGCCCAGGGTGGCGGAGCTGGCCGCGGTGGTGGGCGGGGGAGACCGCCGGGCGGTGGACGCGGTCCTCGCCGATCCCCGGCTGGAGCCCGTGGCGGCGCTGTGCGGCGAGCGGTTCCTGGAGGTACCGGAGCCCAAGCTAGCAGTGCTGGAGGCGGCGGTACGCCGGGCCCGCTCGGTGCGTATCAGGCTGGTAGATCCTTGAGCCAGACCTTGACTCCGCCGTGATGCGAACACGTGCCCCGACGGTGCTCGCTGTAGCTGTAGGTGCCGTCCTTGCACTCGGCGCTGGCACCCGACGGCGCCTGGGCGGCATGCGTGGGCCGGGCCACGCAGTGGCCTGAACTGTTGCGGTACTGGTTGGCCCCGCAGCTTCCCGGCCGCGCCGCACCCGGTCTGGGTCTGCTGCTCGAAGAACACCGTCGTGACCGGCCGGTAGTTCTCGTTGAAGGTGGCGGGCAACTCGGTCTTCCAGAAGTTCTGGATCGAGTTGATGTAGAGCGTGTTGCGGCAGTCGATGTTGTTCAGCCGGTCCGGGTTGGTGGTCGCGCACTCCCGCGCGAGGTTCCCGTTGTCCCCTCGCCGCCGACGACGCGACTGGCCCCGTACCCACCGCCGGCCAGCACCAGGATGACGGTGACGATGATGCCGGCGATGCCGCCGCGGCCACCGCCGATCGGGATCATGCCGCCCAGGCCGCCGGAGCCCCGCCGGTCGTCGACCTGGCCGGTGTCGATCTGCGCGCCCTCGTTCAACTCCATGGCGGCCGAGGTACCCGTTGATCTCACCGGGTAATCCGGAGGCGTCGATGCGTGGGCGGCCGTCGATGCGCGGGTGGGCTGCCCGGGGCCGGTGCCTGCCGGTCCCGGCTACTCGCCAGCCGGCCGGGAGGCGCTTCCCGCCGGTACGTTGTCGAGGTGGCCGACCACCGCGTCGGCGATGTCGCCGAGGACCCGGATCTGCTCGCCGGTGAGCCGGTCGATGAAGTGCCGCCGGACGGACTCGACGTGTTTGGGGGCGGCGGACCGGATCGCCCGCCAGCCGTCGCCGGTGAGCACGATGACCGCCCCGCGGCCGTCCGACGGGTGCTCCTCCCGGGTGACCAGGCCGCGTTGCTGCATCCGGGTCAGGTGGTGCGACAACCGGCTCTTGGACCAGCGCATGTGCGCGGACAGTTCGCTCAGGCGCAGCCGGTGGCCCTCGGTCTCCGACAGGTTGGACAGCACGTCATAGTCGGCGTCGGACAACCCCGAGTCCTCCGCGAGGTCGCGCGAGACCTGCAGATCCAGCAGCAGCCGCATCCGCCGGTATCCGAGCCAGGCGCGCATCTGCGCGTCGTCCAGCCACCCGGTCACACCCCGGAGCCTAGCACCTTGTTGACATATCAACCAGGGCTGCGTTACCTTGTTGATATGTCAACAAGCCGCTTGGTCAACCTGTATCTCGGTCTCGTCCTCTTCGGCTTGAGCGTGGCGCTGATGGTCCGGGCCGGCCTCGGCCTGGACCCGTGGGACGTACTCCACCAGGGCCTGTCCGAGCGCACCGGCATCGGGCTGGGCTGGGTCGTCATCGGGGTCGGCGCACTGGTGCTGCTGATGTGGTGGCCACTGCACCAGCGGCCGGGTCTGGGTACGGTCAGCAACGTCATCGTGGTGGGGCTGACCGCGCAGGGTGCGCTGGCGGTCCTGCCCCACCCCGGCCCGCTCGCCCTCCGGTTCGCCTTCCTGGTGGTCGGGATCCTCGCCAACGGCGTGGCCACCGGCCTGTACATCGGGGCCGGGCTCGGCCCCGGCCCGCGCGACGGGCTGATGACCGGCCTGGCCGCGCGCGGTCACTCGATCCGCCTGATGCGCACTGCCATCGAGGTGTCCGTCCTGGCCGCCGGGTGGCTCCTGGGCGGCACCGTCGGGGTGGGCACGGTGGTGTACGCGCTCGCCATCGGGCCGCTCGCCCAGTTCTTCATTCACCGCTTGCACATCGCCGACCGGAAGGTGGCGCTTGATGGCTGACCTGTTCTTCGGGCTGGACCTGCCCGCCTCGCTCTCCGCCGGGTACGACCCGGTCGCCTCGGCCCGTCACGCCGAGGACCTGGGCTTCGACTTCGTGTCCACTTCGGACCATCCGTGCGGTACCGCGCCCAGCTACGAAACGTGGACGCTGCTGTCCTGGATCGCGGCGCGCACCTCGCGGATCCGGGTCGCCACCCGGGTGCTCGGCGTGCCGTACCGGGTGCCGGCCATGGTGGCCAAGATGGCCGAGACGCTGGACCGGCTCTCCGGTGGCAGGCTGATTCTCGGCCTCGGTGGCGGCTACTCCGACGACGAGTTCCGGGCGTTCGGCTTGGGCGTACCGACGCCGGGGGAGAAGGTGGACGGGCTGTCCGAGGCGATCCGGATCGCGCACGGGCTGTGGTCGCAGCGGGGCTTCACCCTCGCCGGGCGGCGCTACCAGGTCCACGAGGCGGACATGGAGCCCAAGCCGGAGCGCCGGATCCCGATCTGGGTCGGCACGTACGGCAACCGGGCCCTCGCGCTGACCGGTGCTCTCGCGGACGGCTGGATCCCGTCGTTCGGGTTCGCCCCGCCGGAACGGATTCCGGCGATGCGCGAACGGATCCTGGTCGCGGCCGCCGAGGCTGGGCGACCGGCCGACGCGGTCACGGGCATCTACAACCTCGGCATCCGGGTGGACGAGCGCGCCGAGCCGGAACAGTCCACAGTGGTCGGAGGGCCGCAGGAGGTCGCCGAGCGGCTGGCCGGCCTCGTCCGGCTGGGCTTCGCCGGGTTCAATTTTCAGCCGGTCGGCCCGGACCGGGACAGCCAGGCGCGACGGCTCGCGCAGGAGGTGATCCCGCTGGTACGCGCGGCGGCTGCCTAGCGGGCGGTGCTCAGGAAGGTCGCCACCGCGTCCCGGAACCTCACCGGGATCCTCCACCAGGGCGAGTGCCCGGCGCCGGGCGTTGAGCGCGGCGTTGGCGTCGCGGTTGATGCCGCACCACGGAGTCGCCTCCCGCCCCGCGTGCGCCAGCGTGGTGTCCGGGTCGGCGTAGTCGGCCGTCCATTGCCGTACCGCGAACTCGCGCCACGGTCTGCGGCACACCGGCCCCATCGCGGCGGCGGCTTTCCTGGTATCGATTTCATCCGCTTGCGCCCGGCGCGACGGCGGCCGGCCCCTCGTCGCGCAGCCGCCGCGGCCGGGGACGCCAAGCTGCGGGCCGCCACCTGGTTGAAGCCCCGGTCGGCCGCCTGCAGTTTCGCAGGTGCCGGTGAGGTAGGACACCAACCCGTCGCCTACCTGCACAACCTGCACGCCGCCCTGGCCGGCACCGGGGTGTACGCCGGCCTGGTGCAGGTGGCCGGCATGGTCGGCGGCAGCGAGGCGGCCCGGTACGCGGCGGAGAACTGGGATCCCGCGCAGTTGCCGGTACCGATCGATCCGGACGACCTCGCCGGCGCGCTCCGGGACCTCTACCTCAAGCGGGACCGGTTCGAGCGGACCGTGGGTACCCCGGAAGGCTGAGTGCCGCCGCGGCCGGGGGAGTCTCACCCTCCGGCCGCCACTCCGCAGGACCGGCTACACTGGACGACGTGCTGCTCTGCGAAGACTGACCAGCCCCGCACCGACCGAGAGTCTCGGCCGGTGCCTCCGCGTGCCCTGGTCAGTCCGAAAACTCACGAGAGCGAGCCGATCCGATGATCTCAGCCACCGGCCTGGAACTGCGTGCCGGCGCCCGCATCCTACTGTCCGGCACGACCCTGCGCGTGCAGCCCGGCGACCGCATCGGTCTGGTCGGGCGCAACGGGGCAGGGAAGACCACCACCCTGAAAGTGCTGGCCGGAGAGGGCCTGCCCTTCGCCGGTCAGCTCGACCGGCGCGGCCCGATCGGGTACCTGCCGCAGGATCCGCGTACCGGCGACCTGGACGTCATCGCCCGGGACCGGGTGCTGTCCGCCCGGGGCCTGGACACCATCCTGGCCGAGATGAAGAAGCTGGAGGTCCAGCTCGCCGAGGACGCCAGCGAGAAGGCGGTGCGGCGGTACGGCGCGCTGGAGGACCAGTTCGCCGGGCTCGGCGGGTACGCGGCCGAAGCCGAGGCAGCCCGGATCTGCGCCAACCTCGGCCTGCCGGACCGGGTGCTCACCCAGCCGCTCGGCACCCTGTCCGGCGGTCAGCGCCGGCGGGTCGAGCTGGCCCGGATCCTGTTCGCCGAGGCGAGCGACGCCGGTGGCGGCACGCTCCTGCTCGACGAGCCGACCAACCACCTCGACGCGGACTCGATCACCTGGCTGCGCGGGTTCCTCTCCGCGCACAAGGGCGGCCTCATCGTCATCTCGCACGACGTGAACCTGCTCGACGCCGTGGTGAACAAGGTCTGGTACCTGGACGCGAACCGGTCGGTGGTCGACGTGTACAACGTCGGCTGGAAGACGTACCTGCAGCAGCGGGATACCGACGAGCGCCGCCGGCACCGGGAGCGGGTCAACGCGGAGAAGAAGGCCGGCGCGCTCATGGCGCAGGCGGACAAGATGCGGGCCAAGGCGACCAAGACGGTGGCCGCGCAGAACATGGCCCGCCGGGCCGCCAAGCTGCTGGACGGGCTGGAGGAGGAGCGGACCCGCGACAAGGTCGCCAAGGTGCGCTTCCCCACGCCGGCCGCCTGCGGGAAGACGCCGTTGACCGCGCACGGGCTGTCCAAGTCGTACGGCTCGCTGGAGATCTTCGTCGATGTCGGCCTCGCCGTGGACCGTGGTTCCCGGGTGGCCATCCTGGGGCTCAACGGCGCCGGCAAGACGACTCTGCTGCGGATGCTGGGCGGCCTGCTGGAGCCCGACACCGGCGAGGTGGTGCCCGGTCACGGGCTCCGGATCGGATATTACGCCCAGGAACACGAGACCCTCGACGTCGACCGGACGATCCTGGAGCACATGCGTTCGGCGGCGCCGGACCAGACCGACACGGACCTGCGCAGGATCCTGGGCGCGTTCCTGTTCTCCGGGGACGACGTGGACAAGCCGGCCGGGGTGCTCTCCGGCGGAGAGAAGACCCGGCTGGCACTGGCCACCCTGGTCTGTTCGGGCGCGAACGTGCTGCTGCTCGACGAGCCGACCAACAACCTCGACCCGGTCAGCCGGGAGCAGGTGCTCGACGCCATCGCCCGGTACCCGGGGGCCATCGTGCTGGTGACCCACGACCCGGGCGCGGTCCAGGCGCTCAAGCCGGACCGGGCGATCCTGCTGCCCGACGGTGTCGAGGACGCGTGGAGTGACGACCTGCTGGAGCTTGTCGAGCTCGCTTGATTGGTCACAGGGTCGCCAGGACGGCCTCGATGACGATCGCCGCGCCCGCGCCCACCGCCACCAGCACCGTCGGCGCCGGAATGTCCGCGCCCGCCTGCCGGTCGGGTGCCACCGCGCCCACCGTCAGCCACGGGAAGAACGCCAGCCAGGCGTGCTCGACACCGCCGCGGGCCAGGCCGGCCAGGATCGAGAAGGCGACGGCGCACCCCGCGCCGACGAGGAACGGCCAGCCCGGCGTGCTGCGCATCTTGCGCAGGCTGGAGAACAGCACCGGCCCGCACGCCAGCAGCAGCGCCACCATGCTGATGACGCTCCACCACAGCACGGGACGGTACGGCTCGACCCGGGTCGCGTAGTCGGCCCGGGCCACGGACAGCCCCGACAGCCAGGCGAAGCCCAACCCGTCGGCGAGCAGTACCGGCAGGAGCGCACCCAACCCGGTGCCGATGTTCAGGAACGGGCGGCGCCGGGCGAAGTACAGGCAGACCACCGACAGCCCCAGCCACGGCGCGGAGTAGGAGAACAGCGATGCGAGGCCGAGCAGCGCCCCGGACAGCAGTGCCCAGGCGCCGGCCCGCAGTCCGGTGTGGCGCCGGTCGCTGGCCCGTACCCCGGCGGCGACCATGGCCGCGCCGAGTACGGCGGCGAACACGTCGGTGCTGACCGCGACCCAGATGGCGTACGGGGCGAGGACGAGCACGACGGCGTACCGGCGGGCTGGGGTCTGCCCGCAGACCCCGCGCACCGCCGACAGGACCAGCGGAATGGTGAGCGAGCCGACCGCGGTGATGAGCAGGGCCAGGGCCAGATCGTTGTGCAGGCCGGCGCGGCGCAGCCCCCACAGCAGCAGCACCGGCCCCGGCGGGTGTCCCCGGGCGGCCGCCGAGTGGGCCGCGCTGTCCTGGTTGAAGTGCCGCAGGTAGTGCAGCGGCGCGTCGCGGACGGCGCCGACCTGTGACAGGTAGTTGTCCGGGTCGAGCAGCGGCCGGGTGAGCCCGGCCTCGCCGTCGACCAGCACGAGGCTCAGCGCCCAGGCCAGGCCGGCCAGGTAGCTGGCGGCCGATACGAGGCCCCACCGGGTCCGTTCGAACCAGCCGCTGGCCACGAGGGCCAGAATGGTGACCGCGACCGCGGGGGCGAGAAGGGTCGCGGGGGCGACTTGAAATCGATACCGGCCCAGGAAAGGCGCGCTCGCGGTACCCAGTCTCGCCCCGCGGTGTACCGCCCATGCGGTCAGTGCCAACCCGAACCCGATGAGCGTCAGCCACCAGAGCAGATCCCGCCACTGCCCGGCGCCGACGGAAACGACGCGCGTCGAATTGACGCGCGCAATTCGCGGGGGTGTTCTCGCTGCTCTGTCCATCACCGGCCAACACGGTATCGGGTACCCGACACACTTGTGCGTGTCGGTTGGCGTCGTGATGATATCTAGCGCATGATCGACGGAGGCGGTCTAATAGGTGAGACCGCCAACTCCGCTCAATAGGGACGTGAGGAATCAACATGGCAGCCACCGGCACCACCACCAGCGCCGAAAAGGGGCGCCGGATCGTCGGGGCCGAGCGCCAGACGCTCGCCAAGGACCTGGTCAAGCGCTACACCTCCGGCGAAAGTATTCGGGCGCTCGCATCTTCTACCGGCCGTTCCTACGGTTTCGTCCACCGCGTGCTCACCGAATCGGGTGTGCAGCTGCGCCAGCGCGGTGGCGCCCGTCGTCGCAAGAAGGCGTGACCCGCCCACCAGCACGTTTTCCGCTGCGCCGGACCGAGCCGTGACAACCCCCGCGGCGGCCGGCGTGCGCTTCGACCGCGAAGGGCCGGTTGCGACCATCACGTTGTGCCGGCCCGAGGTCCTCAATGCCCAGACCCCGCAGATGTGGACGGCGCTGCGCGAATTCAGTCGCGAGTTGCCGGGCGATGTGCGGGTCGTCGTGCTGCGCGGCGAAGGCCGCGCCTTCTCCTCCGGCCTCGATCTGTCGGCTGCCAAACGCACATTTGCTGAAATGACTTCGTATTCCGAAGGCGAGGCGGCCAATCGGATCGCCGTCTTCCAGGAGGCGTTCTCCTGGCTGCGGCGCCCGGATCTGCTCAGCATTGCGGCCGTACACGGACACGCGATCGGCGCCGGCTTCCAGTTGGCGCTCGCGTGCGATCTGCGCGTGGTCACCGACGACGCGAAGTTCACCATGGCCGAGGTGAGCCTCGGGCTGGTTCCCGACCTCACCGGTACCAAGCGGTTGGTCGAACTGGTCGGGTACGGGCGGGCGCTGGAGATCTGCGTGACCGGCCGGCGCATCGACGCGGCCGAGGCGCACCGGATCGGTCTGGCCAATCTGGTGGTGCCGGTGGACGAACTGGACCGGGCGGTCGACGATCTGGCCGCCGCCGTGCTGTCGGCCAACCGGGACGCGGTCGTGGAGATCAAGGCGCTGTTGCTGGGTGCCGCGCAGCGCGACTACCCGGCTCAGGAGACGGCCGAACGGGAGGCTCAGGTCCGCCGGATCCGCGACCTGTCCGGCCTCGGCGAGTAGCGGCTCGGGCCGCCGTCCGCGGCTCGGGTACCGTGGTGAGACGAGCACCGGGCCGGTCGCGACCGGCATCGGTAAGGACCGTTCGGGAACAGACTCCTGTCCGCCGAAGTTTGTCAGAGGGGCAGCGCAGACTGGCGGCGGGAGGTGACGCGTGAGCAGCCCGGTGAACGGATGGAGCATGTTGCGCTCGATCCGTCGTGAAGAGGAACTGAAGAACCGCAAGATCGGCCGGGGTACCGCCCGCCGGGTGATGGCGTTCGCGAGACCGTACCGGCGAGACATCCTCATCTTTCTCGTCGCGGTGGTCCTCGACGCCGTGATCGGCGTGGCCACCCCGGTGCTGGCTGGGAACGTGGTCAACACGATCACCCGGGGTGGGTCGGAGGCGGCCGGGCAGATCGTCCGCATCGCCGGGTTCATCGCCTGCCTGGCGCTCGTCGACGCGCTGCTCTCGCTCGTCAACCGCTGGTATTCCGCGCGCATCGGCGAGGGGATCATCCTCACCCTGCGCACCCGGGTCTTCAATCACGTGCAGCGGATGCCGCTGCAGTTCTTCACCCGGACCCAGACGGGCGCCCTGGTCAGCCGGCTCAACAACGATGTGATGGGCGCTCAGCAGGCGTTCACCTCGACGCTGTCCGGAGTGGTCAGCAACGTCATCCAGTTGGTGCTGACCGCCGCCGTCATGTTCTCGCTGTCCTGGCAGGTGACGCTGCTGTCGCTGGTACTGCTGCCGATCTTCATCCTGCCGGCCCGGCGCATCGGCCGGCGGCTGGCCGAGATCACCCGCGAGTCCTACCAGCTCGACGCGCAGATGAACGCGACTCTGACCGAGCGGTTCGGAGTGGCCGGGGCGCTGCTGGTGAAGCTGTTCGGCCAGCCCGGGACCGAGGCGCGCCGGTTCGCCGACCGGGCCCGGCGGGTCCGCGACATCGGGATCCAGCAGGCCATGTACGGCCGGGTCTTCTTCGTCGCGATGGTGCTGGTCGCCTCGTTCGCTCAGGCGCTGACGTACGGGCTGGGCGGCTGGCTCGCGGTCAGCGGCCGGATCTCCGCCGGTACCGTGGTGACGCTCGCGCTGCTGCTGACCCGCCTGTACGGGCCGCTCACCTCCCTGTCCAACGTGCGCATCGACGTGATGAGCGCACTGGTCTCCTTCGAACGGGTCTTCGAGATTCTGGACCTGGCACCGGCGATCGACGAGCGGCCGGGCGCCCGGGACGTGCCGGCGGGTTCGGGCAGGGTCGAGTTCCGGGACGTGTACTTCCGGTATCCGAGCGCCGACGAGGTCTCCCTCGCCTCGCTGGAAGACGTCGCGGCGCTCGACCGCACGGTGAACAAGCCGGTGCTGCGGGGCGTGTCGTTCACCGTCGAGCCCGGGCAGATGGTGGCGCTGGTCGGGCCCTCGGGTGCCGGCAAGTCCACGACCGCGATGCTGGTTCCGCGGGTGTATGACGTGACCGACGGCGCCGTCCTCGTCGGCGGCATCGACGTCCGCGACGCGACCCTGCGCTCGCTGTCCGACACGATCGGCGTGGTGACCCAGGACGCGCACCTGTTCCACGAGACCATCGCGGAGAACCTGCGCTACGCCAAGCCGGACGCCACCGACGAACAGTTGTGGGCGGCACTGTCCGGAGCGCAGATCGCCGACCTCGTGCGGGCGCTGCCCGATCAACTGTCTACTGTGGTTGGTGAACGCGGCTACCGGTTCTCCGGCGGGGAGAAGCAACGCATCGCGATCGCCCGGCTGCTGCTCAAGGCGCCGAGCATCGTCATCCTCGACGAGGCGACCGCGCACCTGGACTCCGAGTCCGAGGCGGCCGTGCAGCGCGCGCTGTCGGTGGCGCTGACCGGCCGCACCGCGCTGGTGATCGCGCACCGGCTGTCGACCGTACGCGACGCCGACCAGATCCTCGTCGTCGACGCGGGGCGGGTGGTCGAACGCGGCACGCACGACCAGTTGGTCGCGGCGGACGGGCTGTACGCCGAGCTGTACCGCACCCAGTTCGCCGCCGCCGACTCGCCGACCCCGTTCGTCACCGCCGATCCGGAGCCCGTCGTCCTCATCGAACACGAGGATCTGCGTACCGACGGAGCCGCCGAGCTGACCAGCTGAGCCCGCGATGCCCGCCGCTCATACGGTGCGCAGTGCCCCGCCGTCGATCGGTATCGACACCCCGGTCAGATAGCTGGCGGCGGGGGAGAGCAGGAACGCGGCCACCCGCCCGAATTCGGCTGGTTCGCCGAGGCGGCCCAGGGGGATGGCGGCCACGGCCCGTTCCCGTGCCCGCGGGGCATCCCCGGTCGCCGCCCACAGCTCCTGGTTACGCTCGGTGTCGATCCGGTACGGCAGCAGGCTGACCACCCGTATCCCGCGCGGGCCGTACTCGTCGGCCATCTCCTTCGCGACCGCGGCCAGCCCGGGCCGCAGCCCGTTGGACAGACCGAGCCCGGGGATCGGGGAGCGCACCGAGCTGGACAGGACGAACGCGATCGCGCCGCCCGGGGACAGCCGCTCCGCCACGGTACGGGCCAGCCGTACCGTCCCGAGGAACACCGTGTCGAACGCCGTACGCCACTGGTCGTCGCTGATCTGCACGGTGCTGCCGTGCATCGGGCCGCCCACCGAGACCAGTGCGCCGTCCAGCGCGCCGAACGCGTCGACCGCGCGGTCGACCAGCCGGTTGGCCGCGGCCGGGTCGGCCAGGTCGACCGCCAGCCCGGCCGCCCGCCGGGGGCCGCCGAGCCGGCCGATCGCCTCGGTCACCCGATCGTGGTCGCGACCACTGATCACCACCTGTGCGCCGTCGTTGACCAGGCACTGCGCGGCGGCGAACCCGAGCCCGCGGGAGCCGCCGGTGATGATGTACACGTGCTTGTCCAGCCCGAGGTCCATGCTGCCTATCCTGCCGGCCCGGGGCCGGGTGCGGGGCGCGACCGGAGGACTCAGCGCGGGTGCCGGTCGGCGCGTTGCCGGCGCACCGCCTCCTCGACGAGGTCGAGTACCGGCCCGAAGTTGTCGGCCGGACGGCCCATGGCCAGGTGCAGCACCAGGCCGTCGTAGGCCAGTTCGAGGAACTGGGCCAGCGTCTCGATATCCACGTCGTCGCGCAGCACCCCGGCGTCGCGCTGGCGGCGCAGCCGCTCCCGGGTGGCGTCGCCGATGGCCTGCAAGCGGACGGCCCAGCGCTTGGCGAAGTCCGGATCGGTGCGCAGCCGGCGGGACACCTCCAGTTGGGTCCCCAGCCAGCCCGGTTCATCCGACGAGTCGGCGCGGGCACGCAGGTCCCGCATGACCTGAACGAGTCCGTGCTCAGCGACCGTGGCCACCATGTCGGCCGCGTCGTCCTCCGCCACGGCGAGAAACAGTGAGTCCTTGTCACGGAAGTGGTGGAAGATGGCGCCGCGCGACAGGCCGGTCTGTTCCTCGATCCGGCGGACGGTGGCGCCCTCGTACCCGTATCGTGCGAAGCTGGCGCGGGCACCCGCGAGGATCTCGCGCCGGCGGGCGTCGAGCTGATCCTGGCTGATCCTGGGCACGATCAGATCGTGACAGGTGCCGCCCAGGTATGCAATCCGTACGTACGGCTTGCTATAGGGACCGGTACCCGGCCACGGGAGCCTGACGCCCAGCACCGGACCGCTGATCGCGGCGGTGGCGAGGGGTGCGGCGCAGCCCGTTTCGTCACGGTAAGACACGCCGCCATCGGGGCATTCCGGCAAGGATCGGCTCTGGGGCTGTTCGACTGCCGCCATTGTCCCGTAGGGTGCGCGCGTGCCGCTGTTGCTCCTCGATCTCGACAACACCCTGCTCGACCGCGCGGGGCCGTTTCGTGCCTGGGGCGAGGAATTTCTGAGACAGATCGGCGCGCCGGCCGAGGACATCGACTGGCTGCTCGACGTGGACGCCGACGGGCTCACCGACCGGTGGGATGTGGCCGAGGCGCTGCGCGACCGGTACGGGCTGCGCGTGTCCGCGGTCGACATCGTGGAGGAGTTGCACGACGGGGTCGTCGCGCACAGCCGGCTCGACCCGATGGTGGCGTGCGCGTTGAAGATCACCGGGGACGCGGGATGGGTTCCGGTCGTGGTGAGCAACGGTGCCACCCGCCAGCAGGAGGCGAAGATCCGCAAGACCGGGCTGGACCGGTACGTCGCGGACTGGGTCATCTCCGAAGAGGCCGGGGTCAGCAAGCCGAACCCGCGGATTTTCGCGATCGGCGCGCAGCGGGCGCGGATGCGCCTGGCGGGTGCCTGGATGATCGGGGACAGCCCGGAGGCGGACATCGGCGGGGCAAGCGGGCTGGGGCTGCGCAGCGTGTGGCTGCACCGCGGGCGGCGGTGGACCGAGTCCCGCTACGCGCCCACCTACACGGCCGACGGCGCGATCGCCGCCCTGGCCGCTGTGCTCGGCGACTAGGACCGATCCCGCCGATCGTTCACCGACCCGCGGCGGCGGGACGGCGCGGCCTGTGCCGGTAAATCGGTTGCGACACGGCCGGATGCCCGGCATTGTGCGGCAGAGCGCGCCGGAACTCCGGGGCGCCGCGCCCGTACCGGGCCCGCACCGGGGATGCTCCCGGTGGAGTCGAAGGGAGGCGATGAGCTGTGACCGCGATTGTCGCGCGGTGGATGCCGCCCGCCCTTGTCTCGACTCTTCCGAAGGATTCCCTCCGTTGCGTGACTATGAGGATGAACGCGCCGGCCGTCGCCGTCGCGGCAGGTTCGACGACGACGAACCGCAGTTTCTGAAGCGCTCCCCGCGCCCGGAGCCCGAGCCGGTCGACCCCGAGGAGCTTCCCGAGACCGGCGACCGCTGGTCCACCTGGGACCTGTCCACGGTCGGTGAGCGGGGCCCGCAACCGTACCCGGACTGGTTGGTCACCGAACTGGCCGCCGTGGACTTCGAGCTCGGCGTGGTCAAGACCGGCAAGGAGGCCGACGTCGACCTCGTCCGCCGGGCAGTACCGGGTACCGACCGGGAGTGCCTGCTGGCCGCGAAGCGGTACCGGTCGACCGAGCACCGGATGTTCCACCGCGACGCCGGTTACCTGGAGGGACGGTCGGTCCGGCGGTCGCGCACCAACCGGGCGATGACCAAGCGCACGACGTTCGGCCGGCAGGCCATCGCGGGCCAGTGGGCGGCGGCCGAGTTCGCCGCGCTGTGCCGGCTCTGGCAGGCGGGGGTCGAACTGGGCGCGCCCGTCGTCCCGTACCCGGTGCAGATCCTCGGCACCGAACTGCTGCTGGAGTTCCTCGGCACCCCGGACGGCGAGGCGGCTCCCCGGCTGGCGCAGCTGCGCCCGGACGAGGCGGAACTGGCCGGCCTGTGGCGGCAGGCCGTCGACGGGTTGCGGGTACTGGCCCGGTGCGGGCTGGCCCACGGTGACCTGTCGCCGTACAACATCCTGGTTCACGACGGCCGGCTCGTCCTCATCGACCTGCCCCAGGTGGTCGACGTGGTGGCCAACCCGCGCGGGCGCGAGTACCTGGCGCGGGACGTACACAACGTGGTCGCCTGGTTCGCGGCGCGCGGCCTGTCCGGCATCGACGGCGACGACCTGATCGGGGACCTGTTGCGGGAGGCGGGCATGCGCTGAAACGCCGGCGCCGGCGGCCCGCTGCGGTGGGTCGCCGGCGCCGGGAAGGCGAGGCGCCGCCACCAGGTGCGCAGCGCCACCGGGCGGCGACGATCCGCGAGGTGTAACGCCGGTGGTAGTTCTGTCGATGTTTTCGCGTGACGGAGGAGACGGTTCGTTCGTGCCGGCACTGCTCGGCGCCCATCATTCATGACCCGGACGGCCGCTGGATACACGCCAACCAGTCGTACGCGTGCCGGGATGTCTGGGGTGCCGTCGCGTCCACCTCGGCCGAGGCGGCGCCTCCGCGCCCGCGCTACCGCCGCGCCGGCCTTCGCGGAGGGTGAGACCGGCGCGGGTCCGTGACGATCGTTCCACCGCTTGCGCAAGTGCCATCGCCACCACCGCCCATCGCCACCACCGCCCATCGCCACCACCACCGCCCATCGCCACCGTCACCGCTGCCGAGGCCGGAAACAGCTCCGGCCCGGACGCCCACAGTGGACGTCCGGGCCGGAGCCTTCGGAGCTGATCGTCAGGAGTTGAGCATCCGGCGCAGCACGAACTGCAGGATGCCACCGTGCCGGTAGTAGTCCGCCTCACCGGGCGTGTCGATGCGCACGTCCGCGTCGAACTCGATCCCGTCGGCGATGACATGCACCCGGGGCGGAACGGGGCCGTCGTTGATGGTCTCGATGCCGGTGATGGTGAACGTCTCGGCGCCGGTCAGGCCCAGGGACTTCGCGGACTGTCCGGCCGGGAACTGCAGCGGCAGCACGCCCATGCCGATGAGGTTCGAGCGGTGGATGCGCTCGTAGCTTTCGGCGATGACCGCCCGTACGCCCAGCAGCATCGTGCCCTTGGCCGCCCAGTCGCGGGACGAACCGGTGCCGTACTCCTTGCCTGCCAGGATCACCAGCGGCACGCCGGCCTGCCGGTACGCCTCGGCCGCGTCGAAGATCGTGGTCTGCTCACCGGTGAGGTGGTTGACCGTGAACCCGCCCTCGACGCCCGGGACGAGTTCGTTGCGCAGCCGGATGTTCGCGAACGTGCCGCGGATCATCACCTCGTGGTTGCCGCGGCGCGATCCGTACGAGTTGAAGTCCTTCCTGTCCACACCGTGCTCGGCCAGGTACCGCCCGGCGGGCGAGTCCGCCTTAATGGAACCCGCCGGCGAGATGTGGTCGGTGGTCACCGAGTCGGCCAGCTTCGCCAGTACCCGCGCCCCGTCGATGTCCTCCACCGGCGCGGGCGAGGCGGCCATGCCCTCGAAGTACGGCGGCTTGCGCACGTACGTCGACTCGGCGTCCCAGGCGAACGTGTCACCGGTCGGCGTCGGCAGCGAGCGCCACCGCTCGTCGCCGGCGAACACGTCGGCGTAGTCCTTGGTGAACATGTCCGCCGAGACGGCCGCGTCGATGACGTCCTGCACCTCGCGGGGCGACGGCCAGATGTCGGCCAGGTACACCGGCTTGCCGTCGGTGTCGACGCCCAGCGGCTCGGTGGACAGGTCGAGGTCCATGGTGCCGGCGAGGGCGTACGCGACGACCAGCGGCGGCGACGCGAGGTAGTTCATCTTCACGTCCGGGTTGATCCGGCCCTCGAAGTTGCGGTTGCCGGACAGCACGCTGACCACCGCGAGGTCCTCGGCGTTCACCGCGGCCGAGATCTCCTCCGGCAGCGGGCCGGAGTTGCCGATGCAGGTGGTGCAGCCGTACCCGACCAGGTTGAAGCCGAGCTTCTCCAGGTACGGGACCAAGCCGGCCTTCTGGTAGTAGTCCATGACCACCTTCGAGCCCGGTGCCAGCGTGGTCTTCACCCACGGCTTCCGGGACAGGCCCTTCTCCACGGCCTTGCGCGCCAGCAGGGCGGCGCCGATCATGACCTGCGGGTTCGAGGTGTTGGTGCACGAGGTGATCGAGGCGATCACCACGGCGCCGTGGTCCAGCTCGAAGGCGGTGCCGTCGGCCAGCGTCACCGGGGTCGGGTTGCGGCCGCGACGGCCGTCGGATGGCGCGCCGGAGCGGTCGAGCGAAGCCAGCGACGCCGTGGATGTTCCCGAGTTGGAGGCGGGCGCGTCGGACGCGGGGAAGCTCTCCCGGCCCTCCTCGTCCACCCCGTCCTCGGCCACGTAGTCGGGCAGCACGGTGCGGAAGGCGTTCTTCGCGTCGGTCAGCGCGATGCGGTCCTGCGGCCGCTTCGGCCCGGCGATGCTGGGTACGACCGTGGACAGGTCGAGCTCCAGCCTCTGCGAGTACAGCGGCTCACGCGCCGGGTCGTGCCACAGGCCCTGCTGTCTGGCGTACGCCTCGACCAGCGCGGTCGCCTCGGCGGAGCGGCCGGTCAGCCGCAGGTACCGGAGGGTCTCGTCGTCGATCGGGAAGATGGCGCAGGTGGAGCCGAACTCGGGGCTCATGTTGCCGATGGTGGCCCGGTTGGCCAGCGGCACGGCGGCCACCCCGGAGCCGTAGAACTCCACGAACTTGCCGACCACGCCGTGCTTGCGCAGCAGCTGGGTGATCGTCAGCACCAGGTCGGTGGCGGTGGCGCCCTCGGGCAGTTCGCCGTGGAGCTTGAAGCCGACCACCCGGGGGATGAGCATGGAGACCGGCTGGCCCAGCATGGCCGCCTCGGCCTCGATGCCGCCCACGCCCCAGCCGAGCACGCCCAGGCCGTTGACCATCGTGGTGTGAGAATCGGTGCCCACGACCGTGTCCGGGTACGCGACCCCGTCCCGGTTGAACACGACGCGGGCCAGGTGCTCGATGTTGACCTGGTGCACGATGCCGGTCCCGGGCGGGACGACCTTGAACTCGTTGAACGCGGTCTGCCCCCAGCGCAGGAACTGGTAGCGCTCCTTGTTGCGGCCGTACTCGAACTCGACGTTGCGCTCGAACGCGTCCGGCCGCCCGAACACGTCGGCGATCACCGAGTGGTCGATGACCAGCTCGGCCGGGGCCAGCGGGTTCACCTTGGTGGCGTCGCCGCCCAGCTCCCGTACCGCCTCGCGCATGGTGGCCAGGTCGACGACGCACGGTACGCCGGTGAAGTCCTGCATCAGCACGCGCGCCGGAGTGAACTGGATCTCGACGCTCGGGTCGGCGTCCGGATCCCAGCCGCCCAGCGCGCGGATGTGGTCGGCGGTGATGTTCGCGCCGTCCTCCGAGCGCAGCAGGTTCTCCAGCAGGATCTTCAGGCTGTACGGCAGCCGGTCGTGCCCGGCCACCCGATCGATCCGGTAGATCTCGTAGCTCGCGTCGCCGACGCGTAGCTGGCTCTTCGCACCGAAGGTGTCGAGGCTCGCCACGTCGAAACTCCTTAACAGGTCCGTCACTGTGGAGCAGTCTCCCGCAACCCGCGCCGGCCGGCGCGCCGGGGTACTTGCAAACCGTACGTCCGTCTTGCTATCGCCGCAAGGCCACCCGAGTCTGTCTGCCAGGTGTCAGATAGCGATAATTCGATCCGAGTCGTTGCACGAAGCGCGCATGCTGAATGCATGCAGGTTCAATTCCACCGTACCGACGGTGCCGGTGGCTACGCGGTGCTCATGCGCCGCGACGACGGGCTGACCGTCCGCCTGCCGGGTCTCGACCGGAGCTTCCGCGTTCCGCACGATCTGGCGCACTTCGTGACCGAGCGCGAATTCCAGCTGGGCCGCGGGGTCTTCGGCAGCATCGCGGCCGGAGCGATGTTCAGCAACATGGCCGTGGTCGGCGGCCGCGCCCGGCACGACGCCAACGGGCGCTCCCGGGCCGTCATCCGCGCGCACTCGGCCGAGCTGAGCCTCGCCGAGGTGCTCTCCGGCGTGGTGCACGACGGGGTGGAGCACGAGTCCAACACCGACACCGTGTACCGGCAGCTCCTGATCGCGTACGGCAGCCTGCGTCCGGGGCCCTGCCCGTACCCGATGGCCACCCTGCGCCGCTGTCTCGGGCTGCTGTGGGCCCTGGAGGGGCGGTGGCGCGCCGTACCGGTCGGCCAGCGCCTGGCCCTGCGCTGGGAGCTGCCCGGCGTCGCGGGGGCCGCGGTACCGGAGGTCAGGACGTCTTTCCGGCGGTGAGCCTCCGCGGTCGCGACGCCAGTACCCGCGGGTGGTAGCCGCCGGCCCGGGGCTTGCCCGGATCGGGTGGCAGACCGCGTTCGGCGTCCGTTCGCCGAGCCCGGTTCAACGCTCGGCCGCGCGCTCCTGGTCGTCGAGGAAGCGTTCGACCAGACCTCTGATGACCGCCGCCATGCTGAAGCTGTGCTCGTTGCACCAGGTCCGCAGGCGCTCGTGCGCCTCGGTGGGCAGCCGGATGTTGACCAGCTGGCTGGCCTCACCGGCGACCAGGCCGGTGGCGACCTCACGGGACGCCAGCAGGTCACGGTGCAGGACCTGCCCCAGCGGCCAGGCCCTGCGCGCGCTACCCCCAAGCAGCCAGGCGGTGATCTCCTGGCGGTCGGCGGGTTCGAGCGTTTCCAGCAGTGCGGCCAGCTTCTCGACCGGCCCGTCCTCGGACGCCATCAGCCAACGATAGCGTGCGGTAGTGCGCGCGCTATCGCGGGTCAGCCGGGCAGGCGGGGGCCGGCCTCGCGCTGCGCGGCGAGCCACGACTCGACGTCGTCGGCACTGCGCGGCAGGCCGGCGGAGAGCACCTGCGCCCCGGCGGAGGTGACCAGCACGTCGTCCTCGATCCGGATGCCGATGCCGCGCAGTTCCTCCGGGACCAGTTCGTCCTCCGGTTGGAAGTACAGGCCGGGCTCGACGGTCAGCACGTACCCCTCGTCGAGGGTGCCCTCGCGGTAGCGCTCGCGCCGCGCGTGCGCGCAGTCGTGCACGTCGAGGCCGAGCATGTGGCCGAAGCCGTGCAGCGTCCAGCGCCGGTACACCGTGGAGTCCCGGTCCATCGCCTCGTCAACGCCGACCGGCAGCAGGCCGAGGTCGGCCAGCCCCTCGGCGAGCACCCGCATGCAGGTCTGGTGGATGTCGTCGAACATCACGCCGGGCTTGATCGCCTCGATGCCGGCCTGCTGAGAGGCGTGGACGATGTCGTACACCCGGCGCTGCAGCGGGCTGAAGGTGCCGCTGACCGGCACGGTACGGGTGACGTCGGCGGTGTACAGGTGCCGGTTCTCCACGCCCATGTCCATCAGGAGCAGGTCGCCGGGGCGGGTGTACCCGTCGTTGCGGACCCAGTGCAGGGTCGCGCCGTGCGCCCCGCTGCCCACGATCGATCCGTACCCGACCTGGTTGCCGTCGTGCCGGGCACGCAGCCCGAACACCCCGTCGAGCAGTCGCTCGGCGACCGGCCGGTCCGCCGGCAGCACCCGGGCGACGTCCTCGAACCCCCGGACGGTGGCGTCGATCGCGTCCTGGAGCTGGGCGATCTCCCAGTCGTCCTTGACCAGCTTCAGCTCGGACAGCACGGTGGCCAGCTCGTCGTCGCGCCCGGGGTTGCCGCGCACCGCCGCGTCGACGTCCGGATCGAAGCCGCGCAGCACCCGGGTGCTGCCCGGGGCGCAGTCGTCGAGCACCGCGCCGAGGTCGTCCAGGTTGGCGGTGTCGACGCCCAGCTCGGTGGCCTTCTCGGCGAGCGTGTGCCGGCGGCCGATCCACAGCTCGCCGTAGACCCGGTCGCGGAAGAACTCGTCGGTGTCGCGCGGCGAGCGGGGCCGCACGTACAGGGTGCTCTCGCCGCCCGGGCGGATGACCAGGACGGCGTCCGGGTCGTGCTCGCCGGTGAGGTAGACGAAGTCACTGCCGGGGCGGAACGGGTAAAATGTGTCGTTTGCCCGAACTTTCTCCCGGCCGGTCGGAATGATCAGCGTCTCGCCGGGCAGTGCCTCGGACAGGGCGGCCCGGCGCTTGACGTAGTGCGCGGCCCCCGGGCCGGGTGCGACGGTCAGGGCGCTGTCGCGCCATCCGGTCCGCATGAAGGCCAGGAACTTTTCCGGAAAATCGGGGTCATGCGTCTGGGTACCGGAGACTTCATCGCTCATGTCGAGAACCTATCGTGCCAGTCGGGCCAGGGTCACCAGGCGACCATGAAAGGATGACCGCCATGTGCGGACTCCTGACGTTCATCAGCTCGCGCAGCGACGCGCCCTTCCACCGTGAGGCGGTGGCACAGGCACTCGAGAGCCTGCACCACCGTGGCCCGGATGAGACCGGGGTCCAGGTGATCGGCTCCGAGGTGATCTTCGCGCACAAGCGGCTGTCCATCATCGACGTCGCCGGCAGCCACGAGCCGCTGCCGTACGCGAACGGGCGCTACCTGCTCACTTTCAACGGCGAGATCTACAACTACATCGAGCTGCGCGAGGAACTGATCCGGAACTACGGCGCCCGGTTCGACACCGAGGGCGACGGCGAGGTGATCGTCGCCGGGTTCCACCACTGGGGCGAGGCGGTGGTCGACCGGCTGCGCGGCATGTTCGCGTTCGTGATCGTCGACACCCACCAGCGGCTGGTCTTCGGCGCCCGCGACCCGTACGGCATCAAGCCGCTGTTCCACCTGGTCACCGCCGACGGGCTGTACCTGGCGAGCGAGAAGAAGGCGCTGCTGCCGTTCCTGACCGAGGCGTACTACGGCAGTGCCGACGGGCGGGGCGGGGTCGACACCGCCAACCTGTCGCACTACCTGACCCTGCAGTACGTGCCGGAGCCCGGCACCCTGCACCGGGGCATCGGCCGGGTCGGCTCCGGCGAGTGCTTCACGTACCGGGCCGGCGGCACGTTCGCCACCCGCCGGTACTATCAGCCCCAGTTCCGGCCGACCCCGACCAACGACCCCGAGTCGCTGTACCGGCGCATCCGGGAGACGTTGCGGGAGAGCGTCCGGATGCACATGCGCTCGGACGTGCCGGTCGGCGCGTTCCTGTCCAGCGGCATCGACTCCACCGCCGTGGTCGCGCTGGCCCGCGAGTTCAACCCGAACATCCTGACCTTCACGGTCGGGTACGACGTGGACGGGTACTCCGAGATCGAAGTCGCCCAGGATTCCGCGCGCCACCTCGGGGTGACCACGATCCCGACCAAGATCGGGCCGCAGGACATGATGGAGGCGCTGCCGAAGATCGTCTGGCACCTGGACGACCCGGTCGCCGATCCGGCGCTGGTACCGCTGTACTTCGTGGCCAAGAAGGCGTCCGAGTACGTGACCGTGGTGCTGTCCGGGGAGGGTGCGGACGAGTTCTTCGGCGGGTACACGATCTACCGCGAGCCGCTGTCGCTGTCGGCCATCAACGGGCTGCCGGACCCGGTGCAGAAGGGACTGCGCAAGGTCGCCCAGGTGATCCCGCAGGGAGTCAAGGGCAAGAGCTTCCTGGAGCGGGGCACCACCCCGCTGGAGGAGCGCTACTACGGCAACGCCCGGATGTTCACCGAGGCGGAGAAGCGCCGCCTGCTGCGCCGCTACGACGAGCGGGTGCGCTACACCGACATCACCGCGCCGATCTACGCCGAGGCGGCCGCCGCCGGCCTGGACGACGTGACCAAGATGCAGTACATCGACCTGTACACCTGGCTGCGCGGGGACATCCTGGTCAAGGCGGACCGGATGTCCATGGCCCATTCGCTGGAGGTTCGCGTCCCGTTCCTGGACCGGCCGGTCTTCGACGTGGCCGCGACCATCCCGGTCGACCTGAAACTGCCGCCGCACTCGACGGACACCAAGTTCGCGATGCGCCAGGCGCTGCGCGAGGTGGTCCCGCCGGCGATCGTCAACCGCAAGAAGCTCGGCTTCCCGACCCCCACCCGGGTCTGGCTGGCCGGCGAGATGTACGACTGGGCGCACGACATCATGGCCCGTTCGGGCGCCGGCGACCTGCTCGACCTGGGCTACGCCCGCAACCTGCTGGACGCGCACAAGCGCGGCGAGGCGGACTACTCGCGCAAGGTGTGGACGGTGCTGGTGTTCTGCGTGTGGCACGCGATCTTTGTGGAGCGCGCGCTGGATCCGGGCATCACCCGGGCCCAGTCCGCGCTGCTGACCAAGCCCGTGGTCGGCTCGATGGTGCGCTGAGCGCCGCCGCGCGCCCCGGCCGCCGGGCCGGGCGCGCGGCCGCGTCGATTACCCGCCCGAGGCGCGGGTACGGCCGCGTGGATGAGTGCGGTCGGAGGGTGGCGCAGGCGCGTGCGGGAATCCGGGCGCGTCCGGCTGGCACTGCTGATCATCCTCGCCGCGGTACCGCCCGGCATCGAGGCGGCCGTGGTCGCCGCCGGGTTCGCCAGTACGATCAGCCTCGCCCCGCACATCACCGCCGTGTGGCCGTACGGGACCTTTCACGACCTGCTCTGGGTGATGGTGTACCACCGGTCCTGGGGCGGGTTCGTCGGCGAATCGATGGTCGCGATCGGCGTACGTGCGCTGCTGAGCACCGGGCTGATCGCGCTGGCCTGGCCGTCCGGGCGGGAGCGCCCGCCACTGGGCCGGCTGGCCTGGCGCAATCTGTTCTACTCGGCGTTGCTGGGCGCCATCCTGGCCCCGTGGGCGGCGCTGGGTGTCGTCGCCTCCGAGGTGTCGGTCTCCTGGTACCTGGCCGGCGAACTGGTGCCACTCTTGATCCTGGCGCCGTTCCTCCAGCGTGGCGGCATCGTGCCCGGCTGGTGGCGCGGGCTGCCGCCGCTGGGCACGGTCGTGCTGTCGCTGGTCAACATCGTGACGCTCACGGCAGGCAGCGCGCTGGTGTGGTGGGCGTCGCCGCGCTGGACCGTGCCGATCGCCATCCTGGTCGGCGGCGTCAACGGGATCCTCTGGCGGTACGCGGTGCGCACCGCGCTGCTGCGCCCCGGTGTGCGCTGGCCGCGGGTACCGGGCACACCGATCGTCATCGTCGTGGTGGCCGTCGCGGTGTTCGTCGTCGCCGACCTGACCCTGCTGGGTGGCCACAGTCGCGAACAGCGCGAGCCCGAGCCGATCGCCGAACTGGAAGCCGTCTCCGACGGCCATCCGGTGATCTTCCTCGCCGGCTACAACTCCGACTACCGCGGTGGGGCCGGCGGGAGCGTGCCGCCGGTCGTGCGCTTCTCATACCGCGGTCTCGACCGTGACGGGCACCCGCGCCCGTACACCCCGGTGGACACCCACCAGTCGCTGTCGACCAGCGCGGCGCGGCTGGCCCGGCAGATCGACCAGGTGCACCGCAGCACCGGCATGCCGGTGGCGCTGCTGGCGGAGAGCGAGGGGGTCTTCGTCGTCCACTTCTACCTGCAGACCATGCCGCACCCCGGGGTCGACCGGGTGGCCTACCTGAGCCCGCCGATCCGGGCCGGGCGCATCTACTACCCGCCCCGCGACCGCAGCTCCGGCTGGGGTGTGGTGACCGGCTGGGAGCTACGGGCGATCTTCGCCGTGGTCAGCGCGGCCAACGGGCTGCCGAACAGTGCCGACGAGCCGTTCGTCCGGTCGCTGATGGACAACGCCCCGCTGTTTCGCGGCAACCGGCTGCTGTGCCCCCACCGTGGGGTGAGGACGCTGGCATTCCTGCCGAGCGGCGACGCGATCAGCGTCTCGCCGTGGATCCATCCGCGGGTGCCGGTGGTCGAGGTGTCCAGCGTGCACGGCATCCTGATCGACGACCCGGACGTCCGGCAGCGGCTCGCCGACTTCATCCGGACCGGGCGCCAGGAGCAGCACCGGCTGTGGGGGTACGCGGCGCTGCAGTGGGCGGGCGCGGCGTGGCAGGCGCCGTCGCTGCGCGGGCAGTGGAACCCGGCCTGGCGTGAGGTCGCCGGCCGGTCGAACCGGAACTTCAGGCCGGACATGTGCCTGATGCGTTGACCGTTCAGGCCCGTCCGGACAGCTCGGCGAAACCGCGCTCCACCGCGACCAGCGAGAGCTCCGGGCCGAACGGCGAGCGGTCGGCCACGGCCTGCGCTGTGGCCCGATCCCGGTGCCCGTAACGGATCAGCCAGTCCAACTCGCTGAGCTGCTGGTGCTGCCGGACGACGAAATCCCGGTCGACCGGCACGCCGTGGCCCGGCACCACGACCGTGTCGGGGGAGACCAGTTCCAGCAGGGCGGTGACGGTCTCGGGCCACTCCAGCGGGTACGAGTCCTCGAAGTCGGGCGGCCCGCTCTGCTCGATCAGGTCGCCGGCCACCACCACGCCGGCGTCGGGTACCTGCACCACCAGGTCGCCCTCGGTGTGGCCGCGGCCGAGGTGGCGCAGCTCGACCCGCCGGCCGCCGACGTTCAGGGTCGCGCTGCGGTGCACCACCCGGGTGGGTACCGCGATGGCGGCGGCACCCAACTCCTCGGCCAGCTCCGGCTGGGTCGGCAGCCACTGCTCGTACCACGTCCGCTGCCAGCGGGGCCCGTGGTCGCGTAGCTGCGCGACGGCGTCCCGGTGAGCCCAGATCGCACCGCCACCGGCGTCGAGGAACGCCGAGTTGCCGAAGCAGTGGTCGAAGTGGTGGTGGGTGTTGACCGCCGCCAGCGGGGCCGGGGTGACCCGGCGAACCGCCTCGGCCAGCTCGCGGCCCTGACCGGGCCCGGACAGCGTGTCGACCAGCAGCGCGCCGCCGTCGCCGGCGATGAGCGTGGAGTTGACGTCCAGCGACCCGTGCCGCAGCACGTACACCCCGGCGGCGACCTCGGTGAACTCGATCATCACGCGTACGCCCTCGCGACGAACTTCTCCCGGTCGACGATCATCCGGTCGACCCGTACCCGCGCGGCCACCTGCTCGTCCTGGCGCAGGGTCACCACGAACGCCAACCGGCGCCCGTCGACCTCGGACAGCACGGCCTCCGCCACGACCAGCCCGCCGACCGGCGTAGCCAGCAGGTGGTCGAGTTCCGCCCGTACCCCCACCGTGGTCGAGCCCGCCGGCAGCCGGCCGGCGGTCAGCGCCACCGTGGCCGCCTCGGCGAGTGCCAGCGCCCGCGGCGAGCCCAGCACGGGAACGTCGCCCGAGCCCAGCGACTGCGCGGTGTCGGCGTCGGTGACGGTCAGCTGCACCCGCGTGGCGAGTCCCGGCCGCAACTCCATGAAGGAAAGCCTACGGGGTCGTCCGCGTCGCGCTGCCGGAGCCGGCGATGCTCGCCCGGCCGGTACGGCATCCGGAGGCCGCCGCCGGCCCGGTGGTCAGCCGGAAGCCAGCCGGAAGCGGGTACCGGCGGCGGCGATGTCCGCGTCGCCGCCGCCGGCCTCCACCGCCGCCAGCCAGGCCGGCAGCGTCGCCTCGATCGCGGGCAGGTCGATTCCGCGCTTCCGGGCGGCCTCGACGACCATGCCGATGTCCTTGGCCGCGTGCTTGAGCGGGAAGCCGGGGTCGAGCTTGCCGGCCAGCATGGTGCGGCCCTTCATCAGCGCGTACGGCGAAGCGACGGCCTCGCCGTCCAGCGCGTCCAGGATCGTGGCCGGGTCGATGTCCAGGCAGGTGGCCAGCGCCATGGTCTCGGCGATGCCCTCCACGACCGCCGCCAGCCAGGTGTTGAGGGCCAGCTTGACGGCACTGCCCCGGCCGGCCGCCCCGAGCCAGAAGGTCCGCTTCCCGAGGATGTCGAACAGCGGCTGGACCCGCTCGCGCGTCTCGTCCGGACCGGATGCCAGGATCAGCAGCTGCCCCTGCCGGGCCGGCGCGACGGTGCCGAGTACCGGCGCGTCGACCAGGACGAGTCGCTGCGCCGCGGCCAGCTCGCCCAGCTCGGCAGTGGCCGGTACGCCGACGGTGCCCATCTGGACCCAGATCGTGCCGGCCGCCGGCCGGGCCTGCCGGATCACCTCGGCGGTGGCGGCGCCGTCGGTGAGCATGGTGAGCACGATCTCCGCCCCAGCGACCGCCCCGGCGGCGCCGGTCACGACCTCGACGCCCTGGGCTGACCGCCCCGCGCTGCGGTTCCAGCCACGGACCGGGAAACCGTGCTCGGCCAGGTTGGCCGCGATGGCCGTGCCCATCAGCCCCAGGCCGAGAACGGTGACCCGCGCCGCGGACGTGGTGTTGCGCATCGGCGGATCCTCTCCTCGGCGATCGCCGTACCGTACCCGGACACCACGGCGGAAAACTCCGCGGTGATCGGCGGCCGGAGCCTACCTCCGGTCCGTCGGCCGCTCGCCGGGCGTACCGGCGGGGCTGTCGCCCGGCCCGTCCGCGCTGGATTGGACGTCCGCGGTGGGCTGGTCAACCGCCGGTGGGCTGGTCAACCGCCGGTGGCGAGCCCGCCGGGTCCGGTCCGGGGTCGGCCTCGACCGGCGTCACCTCCCGCAGAAAGCCGCGGGCGGACAGGAAGGCGCTCAGGGAATCCCGGTGCTCGGCGCAGGCGAGCCAGGTCTTGCGCCGTTCGGGCTGGTGCAGTTTCGGGTTGTTCCAGCGCAGAGCCCAGATGGCGGCGGCGCGGCAGCCCTTGGCGGAACAGAGGAGAATCGCGCTTCCCCCGGAAACGGCAGTACTTCCCCCGGAAATGGCGGCACTTCTCCCGGAATCGATCGCGCTCACCCCGAAATGATTGAGCGCCGGGCGGCCACGGGGGAAGCCGCCCGGCGACGGGTGAATCGTACCGCCGACCACGCCCCTGGTGTCTACCCGTACGGCGTGCCGAATCGGGTGGTTCCCCCGCGCCGGGCAGGCAATGCCGATCACCGGGTGCGGCTGGCCGGAGCGACCGGGTATTTTGATCGCGCACACCGGTCCGTGCGCGCGTGCTGGGCGGAGCGTGCCAAGCTAGGTTGGTCGTACCCGTTTGAAACGCCTGGAGGACCGGTGGCCCAACCGACCCCGACCCCGTCCACGCATCCCGCGGCGACACCGAGCACCCCCGCGCAGGACGCGGGCCTGCTGGAGCGTGCGCTGTTCGAGGTCAAGCGCGTGATCGTGGGTCAGGACCGGATGATCGAGCGGATGTTCGTCGCGCTGCTCGCCCGTGGCCACTGCCTGCTCGAAGGGGTTCCGGGCGTGGCCAAGACGCTGGCGGTGGAGACCCTCGCCCGGGTGGTCGGCGGTTCGTTCGCCCGCATCCAGTTCACCCCGGACCTGGTCCCCGCGGACATCGTCGGCACCCGGATCTACCGGGCCTCGAGCGAGAAGTTCGACATCGAGCTCGGCCCGGTCTTCGTGAATTTCCTGCTCGCGGACGAGATCAACCGGGCACCGGCCAAGGTGCAGTCCGCGCTGCTGGAAGTCATGGCCGAACTCCAGGTGTCGGTCGGCGGGCAGACGCACGAGGTACCGCGGCCGTTCCTGGTGATGGCCACCCAGAACCCGATCGAGCAGGAGGGCGTCTACCCGCTGCCCGAGGCGCAGCGCGACCGCTTCCTGATGAAGATCCAGGTGGGGTACCCGACCGACGCCGAGGAGCGGGAGATCGTGTACCGGATGGGCGTCGCGGCGCCCGAGCCGGTACCGGTGTTCAACACCAGCGACCTGGTCACGCTGCAGGGCAAGGCGGACGAGGTGTTCGTGCACAACGCCCTGGTCGACTACGCGGTACGGCTGGTGCTGGCCACCCGGGCGCCGGCCGAGCACGGCATCCCCGACATCGCCCCGCTCATCCAGTACGGCGCGAGTCCCCGCGCGTCGCTGGGCATCGTGCGGGCCACCCGGGCGCTGGCGCTGCTGCGCGGCCGGGACTACGCGCTGCCGCAGGACCTGCAGGACATCGCGCCGGACATCCTGCGCCACCGCCTCGTGCTGTCCTACGACGCGCTGGCGGACGACATCCCGGCCGACCAGATCATCGAGCGGATCCTCACGGCCGTGCCGCTGCCGACGGTCGCGCCCCGGCAGAACGCCACCCCGGTCGGCGTCGGCGTCGCGCCCGGCGGCAACCACCACGGTGGGTACCCGCAGACGCCCGCAGCCGCGCAGGCCGCGACGTGGCCGTCCACCGGGCGCCCGGCGTGACGGCAGGGGGGATGACGACGCTTACGACTGGTCTGGCTCGGCCCGTCTGGCGCCGCGCGGCGACCCAGACCAGTCGCCGGCTGCGTCTGGCTCGGGCTGTCCGGCGGCGGGCGGCGACCCAGACCAGTCGCCGAATATGAGGGCGATGCCGGCGTGAGTCGGGACATGCTCGGCCTGATCCGCAGGCTACGCACCCAGCCGCGGGGTGTTCTCGGGGACACCTCGGCCTCCGGCACCGGGCACGGCGAGTTGCCGCTGTCGGCCAACCGTGCCGAACCGTCCCTGAGTAAGCTGCAGTTGCTGGTCACCCGGAAGCTGGACGGGCTGTTGCAGGGCGACTATCTCGGCCTGCTGCCCGGCCCGGGCACCGAGGCGGGGGAGTCGCGGGAGTACCGGCCCGGTGACGACGTACGCCGGATGGACTGGCCGGTGACCGCGCGTACCACCGTGCCGCACGTGCGCCAGACCGTCGCGGACCGGGAGCTGGAGACCTGGCTGGCGGTCGACCTGTCGGCCAGCCTGGACTTCGGCACCGCGGCCTGCCTCAAGCGCGACCTGGCGGTGGCCGCCGCCGCGGCGGTCAGCCACCTCACGGTGCGGGGCGGCAACCGGATCGGCGCGGTGGTCGGCACCGGGGAACAGATCACCCGGATGCCGGCCCGGTCCGGCCGCAAGGACGCCCAGGGGATGCTCCGGGTCGTCGCGCAGACGCCGGCCCGACCCGGCCGGGCCGACCTGGGTGCCCTCATCGACTCGCTGAACCGGCCGCCGCGCCGGCGCGGGCTGACCGTGGTCATCTCCGACTTCATGGTGGCGCCCGGTGAGTGGGAGCGGCCGCTGCGCAAGCTCGGGGTGCGCCACGACATTCTGGCCATCGAGGTCGTCGATCCGCGGGAGCTGGAGCTGAACGACTCCGGTGTGATGGAGTTCGTCGATCCGGAGACGGGCCGGCTGCACGAGGTGGACACCCGGGACGCCCGGCTGCGGGCCCGGTACGCCTCCGCCGCGGCCGCCCAGCGTGCGGCGATCGCCTCCGCTCTGCGCGGTGCCGGTGCCGTCCACCTGCGGCTGCGTACCGACCGGGACTGGCTTCTGGATATCGTTCGGTTTGTCGCGGCGCAACGTCACGCGCGCACCAGGGGGACCACCCGATGATTCGCTTCCTCGAACCGCTC
Organism: Micromonosporaceae bacterium; assembly: GCA_040255525.1. Taxonomy (GTDB): domain Bacteria; phylum Actinomycetota; class Actinomycetes; order Mycobacteriales; family Micromonosporaceae; genus Rugosimonospora. Next base: position 35,017 of record JBDZVD010000019.1, read on the forward strand.
TGGTTGCTGGCTCTGATCCCGGTGCTGGCACTGGCCGGCGTGTACGTGCTGCGCCAGTTGCGCCGCCGCGCCTACGCGGTGCGGTTCACCAACGTGTCGCTGCTGGAGAGGCTGGCGCCGCGCGGCCTCGGGTACCGCCGGCACCTGGCGGCCGGCGCGTTCCTGCTCATGCTCGTGACGCTCGGCTGCGCCATGGCTCGTCCGGCGACCGACGCGAAGCAGCCGCTGGAGCGGGCGACCATCATGATCGCCATCGACGTGTCGCTGTCCATGCAGGCCGACGACGTCGCGCCGAGCCGGATCCAGGCGGCGAAGGAGGCGGCCAAGGAGTTCGTCAAGACGCTGCCCGACTCGTACAACATCGGGCTGGTCTCGTTCGCCAAGTCCGCGAGCGTGCTGGTGTCGCCCGGTAAGGACAAGGCCGCGGTGGACCAGGCCATCGACGGGCTCCAGCTCGCCGAGGCGACGGCGACCGGCGAGGCGGTGTTCACCTGCCTGTCGGCGATCCAGTCGGTGCCCTCCGACGGCGCGTCCGGGCCGCCACCCGCGCGGATCGTGCTGCTGTCCGACGGGTACCGCACGGCGGGCCGTCCGATCGAGGACGCGGCCTCGGCGGCGGCGTCGGCCAACGTACCGGTGTCGACCATCGCGTTCGGTACGGATCAGGGCACGGTGCAGATCCAGGGCCAGTTGCAGCGGGTACCGGTGGACCGCCCGTCCCTGCAACAGCTGGCGGAGACCACTCACGGGCACTACTACGAGGCGGCCAGCCTGACCCAGCTCAAGCAGGTCTACCAGGACATGGGCAGCTCGATCGGATTCAAGACGGTGCCCCGGGAGATCACCCAGTGGTACGTGGGGGTGGGGCTGTTGTTCGCCTTCGCGGCGGCCGGGATGAGCCTGCTGTGGACCTCCCGGCTGCCGTGACCCGCCGGCGGCGGCGCGGAACCGGCGATGACCCGGCGATCCTGACCCGGGCACCCTGACCCGGCGCCCGTGCGGCGCGGACGCCTGGCGAGCGGCCGCGGTCAGCGGCCCGGGGGCGGGCCGTGCCGGGGGCGGCCGGATCAGCCGGTGGCGTTGCGAACCAGCAGGAACACAACGACCACCCAGGTCATGATCAGGGCGAACGTCAGGGGTACGGCGTAACGGCTCATCGACGGCTCCCGGGAAGCGGAAGTGGCGGGGGACGCGCGTGTCGAGTCGTGGTCAGCTGCGCGCCGACGAGGGCGCGCAGGTGTCAGGGCAGCTGACGCAGAAGGTGACCACGACTCGGAGGATCGCTATCTCGCACAGCGATCACCTCCTGTGGTCGTGGACCCGTCATTTGCCGGCGAGCATCATAGCGCAACCCGCCGGGATGGTGCCGGAGGGCCGGTTTCCCCGCCGCGCGGCCAGCGCATAGTCTCTGCACTGCCCAGTCCTCGCACCACGTCCACCGCAGCGGAGGAAACCCGTGCCACGTACCGTGCTGGTCACCGGCGGTAACCGGGGAATCGGCCTGGCCATCGCCCAGGCGTTCGCCAAGCAGGGCGACCGCGTCGCCGTCACCCACCGGGGCAGCGAGGTCCCGGACGGGCTGTTCGGCGTGCGCTGCGACATCACCGACCCGGCCCAGGTCGACGCCGCGTTCACCACCGTCGAGGCCGAACTGGGATCGGTCGAGGTGCTCGTGGCCAACGCCGGGATCACCGAGGACACGCTGCTGATGCGCATGTCGGAGGAGCAGTTCGACCGGGTCGTCGACACCAACCTGGCCGGGGCCTGGCGGTGCGCGAAGCGGGCCTCCACCAAGATGTTGCGCGCCCGGTGGGGCCGGCTTATCTTCATCTCCTCGGTCGTCGGGCACCTCGGCGCCGCCGGGCAGGTCAACTACGCCGCCAGCAAGGCCGGCCTGGTCGGTGTGGCCCGTTCCATCACCCGGGAGCTCGGCAGCCGCAACATCACCGCGAACGTGGTCGCGCCCGGATTCGTGGTCTCCGACATGACCGACAAGCTGCCCGAGGACGTCAAGCGGCGGTACCTGGCTCAGATCCCGGCGGGCCGCTTCGCCCAGCCGGACGAGATCGCCGGCGCGGTCACCTGGCTGGCCAGCGACTCCGCCGGGTACGTCAGCGGCGCGGTGATCCCGGTCGACGGCGGTGTCGGCATGGGCCACTGACCACCCGACCGATCCCGACCGCCCCCCTACCCGCGCCGGCCCGGGTATCCACCCGCCGGCCCCGATCCCATCGCACACTCTCCTGGAGGCAACGGTGTCTGGACTGCTGGCCGGTAAGCGACTGCTCGTCACCGGCGTCATCACGGATCAGTCGATCGCGTTCTCGGTGGCGCGCATCGCCCAGGAGCAGGGCGCGACGGTCGTGCTGACCGGCTTCGGCCGGATGTCGCTGGTCGAGCGCATCGCCAAGCGACTGCCCGCGCAGGCGCCCGTGATCGAACTGGATGTGACGAACGCGGAGCACCTCGCCGGGCTCGCCGGCAAGGTGCAGTCCACTGTGGACGGCCTGGACGGCCTGGACGGCGTGGTGCACTCCATCGCGTACGCGCCGCAGACCTGCCTCGGCGGCGGGTTCCTGGACGCGCCGTGGGAGGACGTGGCCCAGGCGATCCAGGTCTCCACGTACTCGTACAAGGCGCTGGCGGTGGCCTGCCTGCCGCTGATGAAGCAGGGCGGCTCCGTGGTCGGGCTCACCTTCGACGCCACCAAGGCGTGGCCGGTCTACGACTGGATGGGCGTGGCCAAGGCCGGTCTGGAGTCGGCCAACCGGTACCTCGCGCTGCACCTGGGCAAGCAGGGGATCCGCAGCAACCTGGTGTCGGCCGGTCCGCTGCGTACCATGGCGGCCAAGTCGATCCCCGGCTTCGAGCAGTTCGAGGACGCCTGGGCGCAGCGGGCGCCGCTGGGCTGGAACCTGACCGACCAGGAGCCGGCGGCCCGGGCGGTACTCGCCCTGCTGTCCGACTGGTTCCCGGCCACCACCGGTGAGGTCGTGCACGTCGACGGCGGGTACCACGCGCTGGGGGCGTGAGGCGCCCCACCCGGGCACGCGGGCCGCCGCGACGACCTGATGAGATGGGTGGGTGGAGTACGACGCCTTCCTGCTCGTGTCGTTCGGCGGCCCGGAGGGTCCCGATGACGTCCTGCCGTTCCTGCGCAACGTGACCAGGGGGCGGGGCGTACCGGAGGAGCGGCTGGCCGAGGTCGCCGAGCACTACCGGCACTTCGGCGGGGTGTCGCCGATCAATGAGCAGTCCCGGGCGCTGCTGTCCGCGATCACCGAGCGTTTCGCGGCCGACGGGCCGGACCTGCCGACGTACTGGGGCAACCGCAACTGGCACCCGTTCCTGGCCGACACCGTGCGGCGGATGCGCGACGACGGGGTGCGCCGGGCGCTGGCGTTCGTGACCAGCCCGTACGGGTCGTACTCGGCCTGCCGCCAGTACCAGGACGACATCGCCCGCGCCCGGGCCGAGGTCGGCGACGGCGCCCCGGTGATCGACAAGATCCGGCACTACCATGATCATCCCGGCTATGTCGGGCCGCACGCCGACGCGGTACGGGCGGCCCTGGCCACCCTGCCGCGGCGCGAGCCCGGCGCCACCCGGCTGGTGTTCACCGCCCACTCGATCCCGGTCACCATGGCCGAGTCGTCCGGCGCGGCCACCATGGCCGCGTTGAGCGGCGACCGGTCCGGGTCGTCGCGCGGTGCCGGACGCGCCGAGCCAGACCGGCCGGAACCGACCGGCCACCGGTACGAGACGCAGCTGGCCGACCTCGCCCGCCTGGTCGCCGGGGACCTGCCGTGGGACCTGGTGTACCAGAGCCGGTCCGGCCCCCCGCGGGTGCCGTGGCTCGGCCCGGACATCAACGAGCATCTGACCGAGCTTGCCCGGACCGGTACCCGCGCCGTCGTGGTCAGCCCGATCGGGTTCATCTCCGACCACCTGGAGGTGGTCTGGGACCTGGACACCGAGGCCGCCGGCACCGCCAGGTCGCTGGGGCTGGACTTCGTCCGCGCCGCCACGCCGGGCACCGATCCGCGGTTCGTCGACATGGTCCGGGAACTGGTCCTGGAGCGCACCGAAGCGGGCCACCGGCGTGCCGCGCTGGGAAACGTACCCACCTGGGATTTTTGCGACGCGGCCTGCTGCCCCGCCCCGCGCCGGCCCGGGGCGGTGACCCCGCCGGTATCGAACGGCTGAGATGATTTCGCCATGACAACACGTGAGGGCGCCCGCATGACCGCGGTGCCTTGCCGGTCCGTCCCCGACCGGCCGACCGGGGCACGGGCCGCATGACCGAGCGCAAGCCCGTCGAGTCCTGGCTGACCGACATGGACGGGGTACTGGTCCACGAGGGCCTGCCCGTGCCCGGCGCCCCGGACTTCATCAACCGGCTGCGGTCCTCCGGCAAGCCGTTCCTGATCCTGACCAACAACTCGATCTACACGCCCCGCGACCTTCAGGCCCGGTTGACCCGGATGGGCTTCGACGTCCCGGAATCGTCGATCTGGACCTCCGCGCTGGCCACCGCGCAGTTCCTGGCCGACCAGCGGCCGGGCGGCAGCGCGTACGTGATCGGCGAAGCCGGCCTGACCACGGCGCTGCACAGCGCCGGTTACATCCTGAGCAACATGGAGCCCGACTACGTCGTGCTCGGCGAGACCCGGACCTACAGCTTCACCTCGATCACCACGGCGATCCGGCTGATCCTGGATGGCGCCCGGTTCATCTGCACCAACCCCGACGCGACCGGTCCGTCGAACGAGGGCGTGCTGCCCGCGGTGGGCTCGGTGGCCGCGTTGATCTCCAAGGCCACCAACGTGGAGCCGTACTTCGTGGGCAAACCGAACCCGATGATGATGCGCTCCGCGCTCAACACGATCGGCGCGCACTCGGAGACCACGGCGATGATCGGCGACCGGATGGACACCGACGTGCTGTGCGGGTTGGAGGCGGGACTGGAGACCATCCTGGTGCTGACGGGGATCAGCACGCGCAGCGAGATCGACCGGTTCCCGTACCGCCCGTCGAGGGTGGTCAACTCCGTCGCCGACCTGATCGACGAGATCTGATGCCGCCCCGGGGCGCCCGGCCGGGGCGACCGGACCGGGGCCCGCGACCGGGCCGGGGCGGGTTACCGGCGGTTCACGGGGCCAGCCGCGCGTTGCACGCGGCGACCAGGGCGTGGCGGCAGGCGGTGCGCAGCGGCCTGAGCGCCTCGTCGCGCCGGGTCGCCTCGTACCCGGTGACCGCCCCGCCGGGGGCGGCCTGCCCGGCCAGCGTCAGCACCTGATCCAGCACGCTGGCCCGGGCGTACAGCCGGCGGGAACGGGCGTCGTAGCCGGGCGGCAGGTCGCCGGCGAAGTCCGGCCGGCGCAGCGTGGCCAGCGCACCGGCCAGTTCGGGGCGCCACTGGGCAACGTCGAGCCGGGTCAACTGCCCGGTCGCCTCGATGATCGCGGTGGTCAGGTCGGCCTCGGCCTCGGCCGGGCCGGGCTCGTACCCGCGCGCCGGCACCTCGGCCAGCGGGTACATCCGCCACAGCACCGTCTCGAACGTGTCCCCGGAGCCGGACGTGTGGCGCCGCACCTCCGGGACCAGCCCGTGGCGCCCGGCGACCACACCCTCCTCGGCCAGCAGCGCGGCGCCGGTGAACGGACCCGGACCGGGCAGCCCGCGCGGGTCGCCGGCGGCCGGCAGCACCAGCCGGATGTCGTCCGGGCTCAACTTGGCGAACACGCTCAGCACGCTCGCCAGCGGCACATCCGTCCAGGTGTCCGGCGCGTCGGCGACCAGGTGCTCCTCGCCACCGGCGATCTCGCCGGCCACCTCGTCGTACGGCGACAGTCCGGCGCGCCAGGAGCGAACCCAGGTCACGAAACGGGTCGAGCGGCGCACAGTCAGCGTTGCCGCACCTGTTGCGGGGGACATGCAGGCAAGGGTACGTGGCGCGCCCGGTCGATGTCTCGTCGTGGACTGCCCGGCGCGAACTAAACCCCTTTTCGCGCGAGGATTTCTGCCCGGAGCGGTGGAAAAACGCGTGGCGGGGGCGGAATTGCGGACGGCGGGCCCGGCGCGGCCCGCTTCCCCGCGCCGGTCCACCGCGCCGCGAGCACGAGCGACTAGCGTCAGGGCCATGTATGGGGAGGACGTTCTCAAGGGGGACTGGCGGCGCAGGCGCACGGTCCCGGAGGTCGACGCGGAGCCCGATCTGGTCGTGGAGGACGCCGAGTCCGGCTTCTGCGGCGCGGTGGTCGGGTTCGAGTCCGGTGCCGTGGTGCTGGAGGACCGGTTCGGCAAGCGGCGCAACTTCCCCCTGCTGCCGGCCGCGTTCCTGCTCGACGGGCAGGCGGTGACGCTGCGCCGGCCGGCCGTCCGGCCGGCGCCGGCCCAGCGCCGGATCACCGCCAGCGGCTCGATCGCGGTCGCCGGGGCGGCGGCCCGGGTCGCGCGGGCCAGCCGGATCTGGGTCGAGGGCATCCACGACGCCGCGCTGGTCGAACGGATCTGGGGCGACGACCTGCGCGTCGAGGGCGTGGTCGTGGAGCCGCTGTCCGGCGTCGACGAGTTGGCCGCCGCGGTGGGCGACTTCCGCCCCGGACCGGCACGGCGGCTGGGCGTCCTGGTCGACCACCTGGTCGAGGGCTCGAAGGAGAGCCGCATCGTCGCGTCGGTCACCTCCCCGCACGTCCTGGTCACCGGGCACCCGTACGTGGACGTCTGGCAGGCGGTCAAGCCGGAGCGCCTGGGCATCCGGGCGTGGCCGGTGGTACCGCCGGGGCGGCCGTGGAAGGAGGGCGTCTGTGCGGCGCTCGGGGTGGCCGAGCCGGCGGACATGTGGCGCAGGATCCTGTCGACGGTACGCGGGTACCACGACGTCGAGACGCCGCTGATCAACTCGATGGAGCGGCTGATCGACTTCGTGACGGAGCCCGCGGAGTAGCCGCCGGCCGAGCGGCCCCGGGCCGGTGCGCGGGAGACCGGACGGGTGCTACAACGCCGACCACGGGTCGCGGGTGAACAGGAACGTCGCGATGTCCAGCGCGGCGACCGAACCGGTACCGCTGCGGCGCACCACCATCACCTCGCCGTCGTTGCTGCCCGACCGGCAGCGCCAGCGGTCCACGCCCTCCTGGGTGAACCGCCACGGCGTGGCGTCCGGCGACGCGAGCGACGAGATCACCAGCTGGCGTCCGGCGGCATCCCAGGCGGCCGAGTACTCCCTGCCCATCCACCACCAGCGCCCGGTCAGCACCTCGATGTCCGGTGGGGGAGCGGCGCCCGGCCGCCACGGCGAAACCCGGGCCGGCGCCCCGTCCACGACGGCGTCCAGCAGGTCCAGGCCGAGCGTGTCGATGCTGGTGTGGTGCAGCGTGTACGCGTTGGTGAACGCGACCACCCCGGTACGGCTGGGCCGGTGCACCGCGACCACCGCCAGGTACCCGGGCATCGAGCCGGTGTGGCCGGCGTACACCCGCTCCCCGCGCCGCCACAGCCGCAGCCCCAGCCCGTACCCGCTGGTCCAGGTGTCCACGTCGTCGATGACCGTCGGCGCGCACATCTGGGCCACGCTGGCCGGGGACAGCACCGACGGCGCCGGGTCGGCCAGGAACGCCGCCCAGGTGCCCAGGTCCGCCACCGTCGACCACAGCTGCCCGGCCGGCGCCATCGCGCCCGCGTCGTGCCGCGGCTCCTCGCGCAGGGTCCCGTGCCAGGGGTGCACCACGTACCCGCGGGCGAACGGCTCGGTCGCGTGGTACGTGGTGCGGGTCATCCCCAGCGGTTCGAGCAACCGCTTGGTGACCTGGGCACGCCAGGACTGGCCGGCGATCCGTTCCACGAGCGCGCCGAGCACCCCGTACGCCAGGTTCGAGTAGTGGTACCGGTGGTGCGGCGGGTACGCCACCTTCTCCGCGGAGAGCCCGGCCAGCAGCGCGTCGGCGTCCATCCCGGCCGAGCGCTCCCACCACTGGCCGTCCGGCTCGCGCTGCAGCCCGCCGACGTGGCCGAGCAGTTGGCGCAGGGTGGTGGTCAACCGGGTGTCCGGCAGGTGGTGCCGCAGCGGGTCGTCGAGGTCCAACCGGCCCTCGTCGCGCAGTTGGAGGATGAGCGCGGCGGTCAGCGACTTGCTGATCGAACCGATGCGGTACTGCATGTCCGGTTCCGGCCTGGGTACCTCGCCCGCGGCGCAGGTGTGCGCGAGTGTCCCGTCCCGTACCACTCCGGCGATGAGCGAAGGCACCCGGCCTTCGGCCTGCGCCGACGCGACGATGTCGTCAACCCGGCGGGCGGTGTCGGACAGCATGGGTCTCCTTCCCCGTGGTTGACCGATCTTTCCCGAGGCTGGCGGAAACCTTATCCCGGCGGCCGTTCACGCGCTCGGCCAGACACGGGCGCTGGCGCGTCCCGTCGAACGGTGCCCCGGCCGAACTGGCAATCGCCAGTCGTGCGTTGGCGTGCCACGATCGAGGTGTGGCCTGGTTGTGGCTCATCCTGGGAGTGGCGCTGGCGATCGCGGAGGTCTTCAGCACCACCTTCGTGCTGGTGATGTTCGCCGCCGGCGCGTTCGCCGCCGCGGGTGCGGCGGCGGTCGGCCTGCCGTGGTATGTGCAGGTCCTGTCGTTCGCGGCCGTCTCGGCGGCCGCGCTGGCGCTGGTACGCCCGGCCATCCAGCGACACCTGCACTGGGATGCCGAGGAAGCGGCGATGGGGCTGGCCGCGATCGAGGGATCGCTGGGCCTGGTGCTGGAAACCGTCGATCTGGATCACGGATTGATCAAGATTGAGGGCGAGATGTGGAGTGCTCGTCCGTACGATGCCACCCAGGTGATCGAGAAGGGTGAGCGGGTGCGGGTCATAGAGATCAAGGGCGCGACCGCCCTTGTCTGGAGGGAGTAGCGGTGGGAGGCTTCGAAGTCTTTTTGGTCGTGGTCGCCGTCCTGGTCGTGTTGTGGGTGGTCGTCACGATCGCGCGGTCGGTGCGGATCGTTCCACAGCAGCGGATGGATATCGTCGAGCGGCTGGGCCGGTATCGCCGGACGCTCAAGCCGGGCATGAACCTGCTGATCCCGTTCGTGGACAAGGTGCGCGAGAAGGTCGACATGCGCGAGGCGGTGCAGAGCTTCCCGCCGCAGCCGGTCATCACGTCCGACAACCTGGTCGTGTCCATCGACACCGTGCTGTACTACCGGGTCGTCGACCCGGTACGCGCGACCTACGAGATCGCCAGCTTCCTGCAGGCGATCGAGCAGCTGACCGTCACGACGCTGCGCAACGTCATCGGCTCGATGGACCTGGAGCGGGCGCTGACCAGCCGGGACGAGATCAACCAGCACCTGTCCAGCGTGCTGGACGAGACCACCGGCCGGTGGGGCATCAAGGTGACCCGGGTGGAGATCAAGGCGATCGAGCCGCCGCCGTCGATCCGCGACTCGATGGAGAAGCAGATGCGCGCCGAGCGGGACCGCCGCGCCGCGATCCTCAACGCCGAGGGGGTCAAGCAGTCGCAGATCCTGACCGCCGACGGTGAGCGGCAGGCCGCCGTACTGCGCGCGCAGGGTGAGCGGGAGGCGCGCATCCTGTCCGCCGAGGGCCAGGCGAAGGCGATCCAGACCGTGTTCAACGCGGTGCACACCTCCAACCCGGACGCGAAGGTGCTGGCCTACCAGTACCTGCAGGCGCTGCCGCAGATCGCGGCCGGGCAGTCGAACAAGGTCTGGATCGTGCCGGCCGAGCTGACCAAGGCGCTGGAGGGCATCGGCGGCGCGCTGGGCAACCTGGTCCAGGACACCGGCGGGCCGACGACCACCGACACGAACCTGCCCGAGGCCGACCCGTCCGTGCTGGACCAGGCGCTGGCCGAGGCGCAGGCGGCGGCCGCGGAGACCGAGCAGGAGGCGGTACGGGGGCTGCCGGCCCCACGGGAGTTGACCGCGCACGATGTCCTGGGCGACGAGCCCCCGCAGCGCGAGCACGCCTGACCCGGATCCGGTCGCGGCCCCGGCGCCTGCGCGGGCCGGGGCCCGGTCATGCCGGCCCGTGCGCCGCGCGAGGTGCCGTCGGCCTGCCCGGCCGCTTCCGGCCTGCCCGGCCGCTTCCGGCCTGCCCGGCCGCT
>JBDZVD010000019.1:45236-76143 GCA_040255525.1 Micromonosporaceae bacterium
GCCTGCCCGGCCGCTTCCGGCCTGCCCGGCCGCTTCCGGCCTGCCCGGCCGCTTCCGGCCTGCCCGGCCGCTTCTGGCCTGCCCGGCCGGGGCATGCCCGGAACGCGGCGGGGCGGGCGGGGCCCGGGGCCGGCGGCGGGTCAGAATGGCCACGTGTCACCCACCGTCACCACGATCACCGATCCGGACGACGAGCGCGTCGCCGACTATCGGGCGCTGACCGACGTCGAGCTGCGCACCCGGTGGGAGCCTCCCAACGGGCTGTTCATCGCCGAGGGCGAGCTGGTGCTGCGCCGGGCGCTGCGGGCCGGGTACCGGCTGCGCTCCGTGCTGGTGGACGCCAAGCGGGTGGCCGAGGTGACCGACGCCGTCGGCGAGGCGGGCGGCGCCGGGGAGGCCCCGTTCTACGCGGGTACCCAGGACGTGCTGGAGAAGGCGACCGGCTTCCACGTGCACCGGGGGGTACTGGCCTCGTTCCACCGCCGGCCGCCCGCCTCCTTTGCGGACGTGCTGGCGACCGCGAACCGGGTGGCGATCCTCGAAGACGTCAACAACCACACCAACGTCGGGGCCATCTTCCGGGGCGCGGCCGCGCTGGGCATCGACGCGGTACTGCTGTCGCCCTCGTGTGCCGATCCGCTGTACCGGCGCAGCGTACGGGTGAGCATGGGTGAGGTCTTCGCCGTGCCGTACGCGCGGCTCGAACCGTGGCCCGCGGGGCTGGACACGGTACGCCGGGCGGGATTCTCGGTCCTCGCCCTGACACCGGCGCCGGACGCTCTGCCCATCCAGCGGCTGCCCGACCGGCACCGCCGCCGCCCGGCGCTGCTGCTGGGCGCCGAGGGCGCCGGGCTGTCCCGGTGGGCGCAGGACGCCAGCGACGCTCGGGTGGTGATCCCGATGCACCGGGGCGTGGACTCGCTCAACGTGGCCGCCGCGGCGGCGGTCGCGTTCTGGGAGCTGTGCCGGGACGCGGGGGACCGCTGAGGTGTTCCCCACCGTACGGGAGGTGCTCGCGCTCGACTCGTTCCGGCGGGGGGCGCCGCGGGTGGTGGCGGGCGCCGAGGCGCTGGACTGCCCGGTGCGGTGGGTGCACTCCGCCGAGGTACCCGACATCGCCAGCCTGCTGCGCGGCGGCGAGCTGGTACTCACCACGGGCATCGGACTGCCCGCCCAGGACGCCGGGCTGCGCCGGTTCATCGCGGAGCTGGCCGAGGTGGGCTGTGCCGGACTCGTGGTCGAGCTGGGGCGCCGCTACATCGACGGGGTACCGCGCAGCATGGTCGTGGCCGCGCAGCGGCACGGGCTGCCGCTGGTGGAGCTGCGCCGGGCCACCCCGTTCATCCAGATCACCGAGGCGGTGCACGCACGGGTCCTGGACGCGCAGTTGGATGAGCTGCGTGCCGCCGAGGAGATCCACCAGCGGTTCACCGAGCTGTCCATGGAGGGCGCCGAGCCGGCCGAGGTCGTGGCGCAGGTGGCGGAGCTGGCCGGCTGCCCGGTGGTGCTGGAGAACCTGAGCCGGCAGGTGCTGGCCTACGACGCGGCCGGCGACCGGGCCGACCTGCTGCTCGACGGCTGGGAGCAGCATTCCCGGCAAATCAATGCCAGCGGCCGTACCGGGTACGACCCGGACGCCGGTTGGCTGGTCACCACGGTCGGCGCGCGGGCGCAGGACTGGGGCCGGCTGCTGCTGCGCTGGCCCGCGTCGGGAACCCCGGTGGCCTCCGGCCAGCGGCCGCCGACCCGGCTGACGATCCTGGTCGAGCGGGCCGCCTCCACCCTCGCCCTGGGCCGGCTGATCGACCGGGACGCGGAAGGGCTGGAGCGGCAGACCCACCGGACGGTGCTGACCGCGCTCCTGGACGGTACCCGCCCGGTCGAGGAGGTGACCGTGCGCGCCAAGGCACTCGGCGTACCGCTGGAGCGTCGGCGCCTGGTCGGCGTCGCGGTACGCCAGCGCAGCCAGCCGCCACCGCCCGGTGACGGCGGGCCGCCGGCACTGCCCCGGCAGCGCGACCTGGCTGAGGCGGTGACCGTCGCGCTGCGCGAGGCGAAGCTGCCGGGGCTGGTCGGCCCGCTCGACGACCGGTCGGTCGGCGCACTGGTGACGATGAATCCGGGTGCCGACGAGGACGGCGCGCTGGGCGCGTTCGCCGCCGCGCTGCGCCGGAGCCGGGACGGCCTGATCGTCGCGGCGGGCTCCGGCGTCGACGCCCCCCGCGACGCGCGCCGGTCGCTGACCGAGGCGCGGCAGGTCGCGTACGCGGCCCGGCACGACACCCGGCCGCTACCGGTGTTCCGCCCGCCGCACGTCGGCCTCGTCGGGCTGCTCCAGCTGCTGCGCGATGAGCCCCGGCTGCAGACGTTCGTCGAGCGGGAGTTGGGTGCGTTGCTGGCGCACGACGCCGGGCATCCGAAGGACCCGCTGCTCGGCTCGCTGCGCGCGTACCTGGACAGCGGGCGCAACAAGTCGGCGGCGGCGGGCGCCGCGCACCTGTCCAGGCCGGCGCTGTACGAGCGGCTGGCCCGCATCGAGCGGATCCTCGACGCGGACCTGGACTCGGTGGACGCGTGCCTGTCGCTGCACGTGGCGCTGTTGGCGCTGGACGCGATCCGGGACGGCGACGCCTTCCCGGCACGCGAACGCGGACGCGACGCGGGCCGGTGGTAGCCGGAGCCGGCGGGAGCGGGCGGTGGCCGGACCCGGAAGCGGGCGGTGGCCGGGTATGACGGAAGCCGCGCCCGTCGGGCGGGCGCGGCTTCCACCGGCAGGGGCGCGGTCAGCGGCCGTCGGCGCCGTGTCCCGCGTGGTAATACCCCTGGACCAGATCGGCCGCCTGCTGCTCCCACTGGGCGTAGGCCCCACCGAACGCGGAGACCTGGACGTCCTGGGCGGCGTCCGTCAGCGGCAGCTTCTGCCAGTCGGGTACCTGCCGCAGGGCGTTGAGGAACGCGCTGGACGCGTACCGCGGATCGGTCAACTGCTGGGGCGTGCCCCAGCCCGACGACGGCCGCTGCTGGAACAGGCCCAGCGAGTCGTGGTCGTTGTTCGCGCCGAGGTTGCCGAGGTTCTCCAGCTTGCTCTCCTGCAGCGAGGTGGCCACAGCGATCACCGCGGCGCGCGGCGGCAGGTGCTTGGCGTTGGCGGTGGCCACGATGGTGTTCGCGTTGTCGATCTGGGCCTTGTTCAGGCTGATCATCGACTGGGTCGACGGATCCGGCGCACCGTTCGGCATGAGCTGGGCCGGGGCCGGCTGGCCGCCGGGCGATTCGCCGGTCACCGCGTTGGCCGCGGCCGTGGCCGGGCTGGTGCCGGACGGCGTGGCGTCCGTAGTCGCCGCGACTCCGGTCAGCGGACCGGCGGCCAGGCCGGCGACCAGGGCGACGGACGCGGCCGCCCGCTTCGGGTTCTTCGCGAAGCGCGGCAGCAGGTGCCCGACCCGGGGACGGCTCGCGGCGATTGCCACGGCGGCACGCTTCGAGCTTGTGGCGAAGTCAGGCAGCAGGTGTTGGATGCGGAGGTTATTCAGCACTTGCGCTTTTCCTTTCTTGGCCGTGGACAGTTTCCAACGGCGGCGGGTCGCCAATCATTCCGGGCTCTGAGCTGCGCGTATGCGGATTCCGATCGCGGGCATTCGGAACAGCTGGCGCATGCGGAATGAGTTGCCCGATGGTGCGCGAGGTGCGATTTCCGGTTCGACCTGAACGGTTTCGGACGGCACGACACATATTCGTTAGAAGCAATAGGAGAACAACGTCCATCGTGCGCGCCGAACTCGGCGACGCGCACACGGCCGTCTCAGGCGAGTACCGGATAGAGGTCGGTCAGGTCGCCGGCCAGTGCGTCTTGACCGCGCGGGACACGTCGTCCACCAGGACCTCGTGCCGGCCCTCCGCGAGTGCGCCCACTGGCGAGAAGTAAACCGGTCGGTACCGTGGGAGCCGTGACGACGAAGACCACCGACGCCTCGACCGGGCGCGGCGGCCGGGGCGCCCGGGAACGGATCCTGCGCGCGGCGACCGACCTGTTCTACGAGCAGGGCATCGTCAACACGCGTTCATCGACACGCTGATCCAGCTGTCGGCCAAGGCCGGAGCGCGCGACCCGGATGCCCTGGGGCACCAGCTCGCGGTGCTCTGCGACGGCGCGGCGGCGCAGGGCGGCGCACTGCACTCGGACGAACCGGCCCGCCATGCCCGGGCGGCGGTGGCCATCCTGATCGACCCGGCCCCCGCCTGACGCGGATGCCCGACGCCGACTTGCACCCCGGACGGGTACGGTCGTCGCCCACCCGAGCGGGTACCCGCGCACGTCCCGGTACGCGCGCGCCGTCGGGGGCAACCCCCGGGCCGGTACGGCCGGCGTCGCGGGCGCCCGCGGACCGGCGGCCTTCACAGCGGACGGCACCCGACCCGGATGGGCCTACGGCTGGCGCGATAGTCGGGCACGAGCCAGCGGGCGCGCCGGTCCGGGGCGCCGGTCAGTGGTGCGCCGGTCAGTGGCGCCCCGGTCCGGTCAGTGGCCAGCCGTCAGTGGTCGAAGTGGCCGGCGCGGACCGCCGCGATGAAGTCCCGCCAGGAGTGCGGGGCGAAGGACAGCACCGGGCCGCCTCGGTCCTTGGTGTCGCGGACCTGCACGGCGCCGGTCGCCCGCCGTACCTCCACGCAGGAACCGTTCGTGCTGCTGCGGCTGCTCTTGCGCCATTGTGCGGTGAGAACGGACATGTGTCTCACCTCCTCGAACGCTCAGCTCAGCTCGTCGACCGCCCGGGCGATGCGCTCCCGCGATGAGGACGGACTGAGTGCATTGGCTAATAAGTGTTCAAATACCACGTTATACCAGCGTGCGTCCTCGGATTCGGCGAAAATGTCCCCAGTGACCCCCTCGACGTACACCACGTCCGGGTCCCCCTCGGCGGCGAACTTGATCACGGTGAACGAGCCGACCATGCCCGGATGGGCACCCGCCGTGAACGGCACGATCTGTACCGTCACGTTCGGTAGTTCGGCGGCCTGGAGCAGGTACGCGAGCTGCCCGCGCAGCACATCCTGGCCGCCGATGTGCCGGTGCAGCACGGACTCGTCGAAGATCGCCCACAACTCCAACGGCCGGCCCGGCTCCGCCGGCTCGGACGGGGGTGCCAGCAGTGCGCTCTGCCGGGCCAGCCGCACCTTGACCCGCCGGTCGACGGCGTCGGCGTCCAGTACCGGCAGCCCGGCGCGGAACAGCGCCCGCGCGTACGCCTCGGTCTGTAGCAGGCCGTGTACGGTCAGCGTCTCGTACACCTGCAGCCGGGCGGCCTCCGCCTCGAACCCGATGTAGGTCGCGTACGGCCCGGACAGCGAGTCGGCGTACTTGCTCCACCAGCCGCGCTGCTTGCCCTCCCGGGCCAGGGCGCTCAGTTCGGCGCGCAGGTTGGTGTCCGAGACCTGGAAGAGATCGAGCAGGTCGGTGAGGTCCCGGCCGCGCAGGCCGACCCGTCCGGTCTCCACCCGGCTCACCCAGGAACCGGACCGCTCCACAGCGGCGCCGACCTGCTCACCGGTGAGCCCCTGCCGTTCCCGCAGGCTGCGCAGGATCAGACCCAGGCGCCGCCGTCGTACCGTAGGACTGCCAATCGCCATGGCGGACAGTGTGCTCGGCGTCGCCGTGCGCAAGCAAGGTTCATGCCTCGGCGGGTTTGACCTGTTCGCCTGGCCTCTCCGCGCACGCCCGGAACCGGTCCGTGGCGCAGGCGAACACCGCGTGGTGGGTTTTGGGCCGGGCGCGGCGGGAGCATTGGGCGGGCTGTACGGCCACACGCTGCGGATCGGACCGCCGCTGGCGCCGAGCGCCGGCGAGGTCCGCCAGGGATTGGAAATTCTTACCACGGAGATCGCCCGCATGGGCCGGGAGGGCAGCCGGTTCTGATCGTGTGGGGGTCCGCGAGGCCATCGCCCCCTGCCGCGGGCGGCAGCGGCACCATCGGCGCGTCCGGCCGGAATCGTCCGGCCGCACCCCGGCGGTGCCGGCAGTCGGGTACCGCCCGGAGTCCGGCCCGCCGCCGGTGCCGCCGTTGCCATCACCGCTCCGGCGTGGGCGGATATCGCTCGTCCCGGGTGCCACCCTCCGACGTGGACTGTCCCGGTCGGGTGGCCGCGGCCGTGCCGGCGGGCGGTCGGGGCGGGCCGGGGAAGGTAACAAGTTTGAAAACTTCGCCCGTCTTCTTGACAAGGAGTGGGCCTCAGTAAGAAATTTTACCACTAACAGTTAACAGTCTTTGTTGAAAGGCGGCGCGGGATGACCGAGCAGGAGACCACCGTCGCGGGTACCGCGGTGGTCGACTCGCACGTCACGTCGCCGTCCATCCCGGCACCCGAAGGCGTGCTGGTGCGGGTACGCGCGCGGCTGCCGGAATTCACCGGCGCGCTGCAGCGGGTCGCCGAACTGGTGCTCAGCGACCCGGCGGGCGCGGCCCGGGCGACCATCGTCGAGCTGGCCGAGCGCAGCGGCACGTCGCCGGCCACGGTCACCCGCTTCTGCCGCGCTCTGGGCTTCGAGGGCTATTCCGACCTGCGGCTGGGCATCGCCGGCGAGACCGGCCGGGCGGCCCGCTCCGCGGGGTGGAGCGTGGACATCGGCCGGGAGATCCAGCCGACCGATCCACTGGACCGGGTGCTGCAGCAGATCATCGCGGCGGACACCCGGGCTCTGGCCGACACGGCCGCCGTGCTGGATCTCGCCGCGCTCGAGCGCGCCGCGGACGCGCTGGCCGCCTCGCGCCGGGTCGACCTGTACGGCATCGGCGGCAGCGGGCTGGTCGGCGCCGAGATGCAGCTGTGCCTGCACCGCATCGGGCTGGCCGCCTGGTCGTGGACGGACCTGCACAACGGGCTGGCCAGCGCCGCGCTGCTGGGCTCGGGTGACGTGGCGATCGGCATCTCGCACAGCGGACAGACCCGGGAGACCATCGAGGTGCTCGCCGAGGCGGGCAGCCACGGCGCCACCACGGTCGCGTTGACCAGCATCCCCCGCTCGGCGCTGGCCGAGATCGCCGACATCGTGCTGATCCATGCCATGCAGCCGACCGCGTTCCGCACCGACGCGCTGTCCGGCCGCCACCCTCAGCTGGTCGTGCTCGACCTGCTCTACATCGCCGTCGCGCAGCGGACCCATGACCGGTCCCACGCGGCCTTTCAGGCCACGGCACGGGCCGTGGCCGGGCACTGGGCGGCGAAGGAGGAGGGGGAGTGACCACGCTGGACAGGGACGGTGCCACGGTGAGCGCGCGGGCGTTCGCCGAGGCCGCCCGGGCGGTCATCGACCGGGTCGTGGTCGACAGCAGGGATCAGGTGACCCGGGCCGTCGACCTGATCGCCTCGGCGCTGCGGGCCGGCGGCGTGTTGCAGGCGTTCGGCACCGGCCACTCGGAAGCGCTGGCCATGGAACTCGTCGGCCGGGCCGGTGGCCTGGTACCCACCAACAAGATCTCGCTGCGGGACGTCGTAATGTTCGGCGACGCTCCGCGAGAGGTGCTGCACGACGAGAAGCTCGAACGAGATCCGGCGATCGCCCACCAGCTCTACGCGCTCGCCGCGCCGTGCCCCGAGGACGTGTTCGTGGTCGCGTCGAACTCGGGCATCAACGGCTGCATCGTCGAGTTCGCACTGCTGGTCAAGCAGCACGCACATCCGCTCATCGCCATCACCTCGGCCGAGCACACCGCACGGGTGGCGCCACGACACCCGTCCGGCCGCCGGCTTGCCGAGATCGCCGATGTCGTACTGGACAACGGCGCGCCGTACGGCGACGCACTGCTGCCCCTACCCGGCGGCGGCACGGTCGGCGCCATCTCCTCGATCACCTCGGCCCTACTCGGGCAGTTGGTGGCCGTCGAGGTGGCACGGCAGCTCCAGGATGCTGGCCAGGTACCCCCGATCTACCTGTCCGCAAATGTCCCCGGAGGGGACGAGCACAACACCACCCTCGAGTCGCGGTACGCCGGTCGCATCCGGCGCACGGCCTGACCCGATCCCAAGGAGACACGGATGTCCCTTTCCCCAGAGAATCCGGGCGCGGCGGGGACCGCCACGCCCGACCTGAGCCGGCGCACGGTTCTGAAGCGGGCCAGCGCACTCGGCCTGCTTGCGATCCCGGCCGTGGGTCTGCTCGAGGCATGTGCCACCGGTGGCGGTTCGTCGCCATCGGACCAGAGCACCGGTGGTGCCAAGAGCGCCACGAACCCGCTGGGCGTGGACGAGAGCGCCCCGGTCGAGGTCGTCATCTTCGCCGGTGGCTACGGTGACGCCTACGCCACCAAGTACCACGTGCCGCTGTACGAGAAGGCCTTCCCCAAGGCCAAGGTCACCGAGTCCAGCACCCAGGACATCCAGGGCACGCTACAGCCGCGCTTCACCGGTGGCAACCCGCCGGACGTGGTGGACAACTCCGGTACCAAGTTCATGGACTTCGGTGCCCTGATCTCGGACGGCCAGTTGCAGGACCTGACCGACCTGCTCAACGCGCCGTCGGTCGACGACCCGAGCAAGACGGTCAAGGACACCCTGGTGGACGGCACCGTCGAGGTCGGCACGTACAGCGGCAAGCCGTACGTGATGAACTACGTCTTCACCGTCTTCGGCCTCTGGTACAACTCCAAGCTGTTCCAGAGCAAGGGCTGGACGATCCCGACCACCTGGTCAGACTTCACCGCCCTGCTCGACAAGATCAAGGCCGCGGGCATCACGCCGTACGGCTACGCCGGCGCCAACGCCGCGTACTACCAGTACTACGTTCTCATGACCAGTGCGGCCAAGATCGGTGGCGCGGACGTCCTCAAGAACATCGACAACCTTGAGGACGGCGCGTGGCTGGCCGACCCGGTCAAGCAGTCGGCGGCGGCCTGGGCCGAGATCGGTGCCAAGTACTCCGACAAGGCGTTCCTGGGTCTCAAGCACACCGACGTGCAGCTCAAGCAGGACCAGGACCAGGTGGCCTTCTACCCGTCCGGCAACTGGCTGGAGAACGAGCAGAAGGCCAGCACCCCGGCCACCTTCAACTACGCGATGATGCCGGTGCCCAGCGTGACCACCAGCGACAAGTTGGACGCGTCATCGGTCATGGCCGTGGCCGGCGAACCGTTCATCGTGGCCGCGAAGGGCAAGAACCCGAAGGGCGGCATGGAGTACCTTCGCCGGATGCTGTCCAAGGAAGGCGCTCGCGACTTCACCACGGCGACCGGCTCGCTGACCTCCGTGGCGCACGCGTCCGACGGCATGTCGCTGTCTCCGGGCCTCACCAGCTCCAGCGACGCGCTGAGCAAGGCCAAGAGCGCCTTCTACTTCCGCTTCGACGGCTGGTACAAGGACATGGACACGGAGTGCCGCGCGGCCACCAACGAGCTGTTCTACCAGGGCGGCAAAGCGGACCACTTCTGCCAGCGGATGCAGGCCAAGGCCGACGCTATCAAGAAGGATTCCTCCATCACGAAGTTCAAGCGCTGAGCGGAGAGTAGTGGTCATGCGGCACGGCAAGTATCCGTTTGTCGCCGGTTTCCTCGTGGTACCGGTGGTGCTCTACGCGGTCTTCGTCATCAGCCCGTACGTGCAGGCCTTCTATTACGCGTTCACCGACTGGCACGGCATCGCGGCGCATCCGAAGTTCATCGGGTTCGCCAACTTCACGAAGCTGTTCCACGACGCGGTGTTCTGGAAGGCAGCGGAGCACAACATCATGCTGCTGCTTGCCCTGCCGCTGATCACTATCGTGATCGCCCTGTTCCTGGCGTTCATGTTGAACGTCGGCGGGGGATCGCGAGGCGGCGCGAGGTCCGGGGTCCGGGGGTCGAAGGTCTACCGGGTGGTGTACTTCCTCCCCCAGGTCCTGTCGCTGGCCATCATCGCCGTACTGTTCCAGGAGATCCTGCGACCGGACAACGCGGGTGCGATCAACTCGATCGTGCACGCGATCGGGTTCGCCAACATCGGTTTCCTGACCAACCCGACGCTCGCCATGTGGACCATCATCGGCGTGCTGGTCTGGCAGGCGGTCGGCTTCTACGTGGTGCTCTTCTCGGCCGGCATGTCCTCGATCCCGGTGGACATCTACGAGGCCGCCGAGATGGACGGCGCGAGCCGGGTCGTGCTGTTCTTCCGGGTGACCCTGCCGCTGCTGTTCGACACCATCCAGGTCGCCTGGGTCTACCTGGGCATCGCGGCCTTCGACGCGTTCGCCCTGGTCAACATCCTCACCGTGGACAATGGCGGTCCGGACGGCGCGACCACCAACCTGGCCAACGAGATCTACCGCGACGCGTTCGTGTACTCGCGGTTCGGGTACGCCTCGGCGATGGGCGTCGTGCTGTTCTTCCTCACCCTCACCTTCGCCGTGCTGACACTGCGCCTGTCCCGGCGCGAGAGCATCGAGTACTGAGAGCGGCCAATCATGACAACTCATACGCCGGACCTCTCCACCCTGTCCACCGCCACCGACCCGGCGGCCGGCCCCGCGGCGCCCCGGCGGCGGCGCAGGTCGGACATGGGCGCGCTCTTCCTGCTCGGCCAGGTGGCCCTGGCGATCTGGGCGATTCTGGTGCTCGGGCCGATGGTGTGGACGCTGCTCGCCTCGTTCAAGAACAACACCGAGATCTTCGGCAGTGCCTGGGCGCTGCCGCACCAGCTGCGCTGGGACAACTACGCGCGGGCGTGGAGCAAGGCTCACCTGGGCACGTACTTCTTCAACAGCGTCGTCGTGGTGGTGCTCAGCACGTTCGGCACGATGCTGTTCGGCTCGATGGCGGCGTACGTGCTGTCCCGGTACAAGTTCATCGGCAACCGGATCATCTACTATCTGTTCCTCGCCGGGTTGGCCTTCCCGGTCTTCCTCGCGTTGAGCCCGCTGTTCTTCGTGGTGAAGAACATGGGGACGCTGCCGCTGATCGGGCAGTTCATCACGCTCAACACGCGCGGCGGGCTGATCCTGGTCTACATCGCGTACTCGCTGCCGTTCACCGTGTTCTTCCTGTCGGCGTTCTTCAAGACGCTGCCCACCTCGGTCGCCGAGGCCGCGATGATCGACGGGACCTCGCACACCCGGCTGTTCTTCCAGGTGATGCTGCCGATGGCCAAGCCCGGCCTGATCAGCATCGGCATCTTCAACATCATCGGGCAGTGGGCGCAGTACAACATCCCGGTGGTGCTGATGAGCGACACGACCGACAAGAGCAAGTGGGTACTGACCCAGGGCATCGCGGACATCTCCACGCAGGCCGGGTACCAGTCTGACTGGCCCGCGCTGTTCGCCGCGCTGGTACTGGCGATCCTGCCGATGATCGCGGTGTACGGCGTCTTCCAGCGCCAGATCCAGTCCGGCCTGACCGCCGGGGCGGTCAAGTAGCGGCGATGTCAGACCCGCGGCGCAGAATGCGGGTGTGTTGATCGCGGTCGTGCCGGACGACTCCGGTGTGGGTGGGCCGCGTTCGGAGTCCGGCCCGCCCTCTCCGGGCGGGCCGGATGCTGTGTCCGGCCCAGTGCCCGCCCTCGGACCGGCCGGGGGAGCGTGGCTACGGCGGTTGGACGACGCCGGGCAGCCGCTCGCACCGGCACAGTGGACCCCCGACCTGGCCGCCGCGCTGCGCGCCGCGCCCGACGCGCGCGTGCTGTGGGCGTCGACCGCCGACTGCTACCCGCGCCTGCTGCGTGCCGGCGTGCGGGTGGCCCGCTGCCACGACCTGGAGCTGACCGAGGCGCTCCTGCTGGGCTACGCGGGGCGGTGGGGTGAGCCGCGCTCGCTGGCCGCGGCGTGGGCGCGGCTGACCGGGGCACCGGTGCCGCCCGATCCGCCGGCGCGGCAGGCGACGCCGCCCGGCGACGGGCAGGGCACGCTGTTCGAGGCCGCCTGGTCGCCGCCGGCCGCCGGGTTCGACCCGCTCGCCGCGCTCATCCGGGTGTACCGCGACCAGCAGGCCCGGCTGGAAGCGGCCGGGCGGGAGCCGGCCGTCGACGGGGGCGGCCCGTCCGCGGGCGCCCGGCGCCCGGTGCCTTCCGGGGCCGCCTCGCGGGTGCCGCCGGAGGCCGTGCGGCGCCTGCGGCTGCTGGTCGCCGCGGAGTCGGCCGGCGCCCTGATCGCGGTCGAGATGGGGCACCACGGCCTGCCCTGGCGTGCCGACGTGCACCACGAGCTGCTGGTCGAGCTGCTCGGCGAGCCGTCGCCGGTGGGCGGGCCGCCCCGCCGGCTGGCGGATCTGGCCGGGCAGATCAGCGAGGCGTTCGGCGGGCAGCGCGTGCACCCGGAGTCGCCGGCCGAGGTGCTGCGCGCGTTCGCCCGCGAGGGCATCAGCCTGACCTCGACCCGCGCGTGGACGCTGCGCGGGGTGGACCATCCGGCGGTGCCGCTGCTGCTGGAGTACAAGGAGCTGTACCGGATCTGGACCGCGCACGGCTGGTCGTGGTGCCAGCAGTGGGTGCACCGGGGCCGGTTCCGGGCGGAGTACGTGCCCGGCGGCGTGGTCTCCGGCCGGTGGGCCACCCGGGGTGGGGGAGCCCTGCAGATCCCCAAGGTGGTCCGCCGGGCCGTGCGCGCCGATCCGGGCTGGGTGCTGGTCGTGGCCGACGCCGGCCAGCTGGAGCCCCGGATCCTGGCCGCGGTCTCCGGCGACCCGCGCATGGCCCGGGCGGCCGGCTCCGGAGACATGTACGCGGCGCTCGCCGCGGAGGCGTTCGGCGGCGACCGGGCGAA
Organism: Micromonosporaceae bacterium; assembly: GCA_040255525.1. Lineage (GTDB taxonomy): Bacteria > Actinomycetota > Actinomycetes > Mycobacteriales > Micromonosporaceae > Rugosimonospora. The sequence goes on from JBDZVD010000019.1 coordinate 57,955, forward strand.
GGCCAAGGTGGCCCTGCTCGGCGCGATGTACGGCCAGACCGGCGGCCAGGCGGTGCCGGCCCTGGCCGCGCTGCGCGGCTCGTACCCGGTCGCGCTGTCCTACGTCGAGGACGCCGCACGGATCGGGGAGGCGGGGGGCCTGGTCCGTTCCTGGCTCGGCCGCACGTGCCCGCCCCCGTCGGTCACCTGGAGCGCCTGGGCCGAGCCGAGCGGGGCCCTCGACCCCGAGGCCGCCGGCGGCGAGGCGCTTCCCGACGGGCCCCGGGGTGGGGCTGCGGCGCGGGCGCGTGGCCGGTTCACCCGGAACTTCGTCATCCAGGCCACCGCGGCCGAGTTCGCGCTGTCCCTGCTGGCCCTGCTGCGCGCGACACTCGCCGGCAGCGACGCCGAACTGGTGTTCTTCCAGCACGACGAGGTGGTGGTGCACTGCCCGGAGCCCGACGCGCCGAGGGTCGTCGCCGCCGTGGAGGCCGCCTGCGAGCGGGCCGGCCGGCTGCTGTTCGGCGGCACGCCGGTGCGGTTCCCGCTCGACGTGTCGGTGGTCGGCTGCTACGCGGACGCGAAGTAGGCGGCCACCACGTCGGTGTGGGTGGGAAACGCGAGCGGCCGGGCGTCCTCGATGACCAGCCACTCCGACGCCTCCTCGGTGGGCGCCGAGGGGGGCAGGTCGGCCTGCTCGCGGATGGGCAGGCGGCCGAAGATGTTCAGGGTGCCGCGGGTACTGATCGTGTCGACGAGCGCGACCCGCTCGGGGTCACCGGTCAGCCCGGTCTCCTCGCGCAGTTCCCGCACCGCGGCCTCCTGCCAGGTCTCGCCGACCTCGATGAACCCGCCGGGCAGCGCCAGCTGACCCCGCGCCGGTTCGATGTCGCGTCGCACGACGACCAGGCCGACCGTGTCGGGTCCGGTGCGCACCGGCAGCAGGATCACCGCCACCGGTAGCGGGTTGAGCCAGGTGGTCTCGCCGCAGTGGGGGCACACCCGTGGCCAGGCCGCTCCGGGGGAGTACGCGGTGCCGCAGTAGGAGCAGTGCGAGTGCTGGATCAGGTTGGTCCGCTGCCAGCTGTGCGGAGACTGCATGTCTGAACCGTAGGTCATTACCCTCGGTAACCCGTGCCGACATGAGTGAATTTTCCCGCGCGGCCACTTGCGGTACCCGCGCCCGGGCGGTTAGCTGATCGCATTGGTTCGGGTACTGAACGCGAACGCCCTGGCCCGGGGCGGGGTAGGAAAGGGTGCGTTCCGGCGATGCGTCTCGACCACAGCTTCGTCGTCCCGGTGCCGGCGCCGCTGGCCTGGGCCGCGTTGCTGGACGCCGGCGCCGGGCCGCCGCTGCTGCCGGGAATGGCGATCAGCACCCGCGCCGACGACCGGTTCGCGGGCACCCTGCGGGTACGGATCGGTCCCGTGACGCTCTGTTATCAAGGTAGCGGACGGTACGTCGTCCGGGACCCGTCCTCGCGGCACCTCATGGTCGAGGCCGCCGGCCAGGACGTGCACGGGGGTGGCACCGCCGCCGCCACGGCGAGCGCGACGTTGCGCGAGGGGCCCAACCGGACCACCCGGGTGGATCTGTGCGCCGAACTGGCCATGACCGGGCGGCTCATGCGCAGCGACCGGCGACTGGTCCAGGCGGCCGGTGCCCGGATGCTCACCCAGGTGGCCGACGCGCTGACCGCGCGGTTGACCGCCGGGGAGCCGGAGGGCGGCAACCCTCCGGCGGTGCCCGCGCCACCCCCGGTACCCGCCCGCGTGCGCGGCCTGTTGCCGTACGTGTGCGCGTTCCTGCTGGGCGGCCTGCTCACCCTCGCGGTGATCTTCGCGGCCGCATGACGCTCCGTGCCCACAGGCTGACTGTCCTCAGCCTGTGGATAACTGTTGGGGAAAACCGGCCGACTGCTGTGGACGGCCAGTGGACAGCGCCGTGTCGGTCAACGTTGATCCACCGGCGGTGGCGCCGCGGGTCCCGCGGCCCCTCGGCCGAACGGAGGAACCCACCGGGAAAGCCGTGATGGCGGAAGCGCGCCGGTCGTGGGAGCTCAGCCGGTACCCGTCCCGGGCAGGCCGAGCAGGCGTACCGGGTTGTCCCAGCACACCGCGCGCAGCCACGCGTCGCCGAGGTTCAGCCGCGCCAGCGACTCCAACTGGTGCGCGTACGGGTAGGGGATGTTGGGGAAATCGCTGCCGAGCATCACCCGGCCGGCGAGGCCCAGGTCCCGGATACGGGGCAGAAGCCGGGGCGGTAGGGGGGCCAGCCCCTCGAAAAAGTCGGTGAACGCCATGGTGGTGTCCAGGGACACCCGGGGGTACCGGTCGGCCAGGTCGAGGAACCCCTCGTACTCCGGCGCGCCCAGGTGCGCGATGACCGCGGTCAGCCGCGGGTACCGGGCGAGCGTGGCGCCGAACGGCCCCGGTCCGGTGTAGCCGGCCGCCACCGGGCCGGAGCCGGCGTGCACGACGACCGGCACGCCGGCCTCGCTCAGCCGGCCCCAGACCGGATCCAGCAGCGGGTCGTTGGGATCGAACCCGCCCACCTGAAGGTGCACCTTGAAGATCTGCGCCCCGCGCTCCAGCGCGGAGTCGACGTAACCGGCGACGCCCGGCTCCGGGTAGAACGTGGCGCTGGCCAGGCAGCCGGGCGCCGTACCGGAGAAGTCCAGCGTCCAGTCGTTGAGGTCGGCGGCCATCGCTGGCCGGTGCGCGTACGCCAGGGCGGAGTAGTGCCGCACGCCGAGCGCGGCGAGGTGGGCCACCCGGCGCCCGTCCGGCCACCGGTACTCCACCGGCCACGGCCGCCCGAGCAGCGGCCCGCCCTCGGCGAAGTGCGCCCAGACGCGGCGCTGCATCCTCGGCGGCATGAAGTGCACGTGTACGTCGGCCAGGCCGGGTAGGCCCAGTCCCCGCCAGAACGCCGGGACCTCGCTGTCCTTCACAGCTTCAGGTTGTACCGGTCCAGCAGTTGCGGCGCGAGCAGTCCGACCGCGGCCAGGACGGAGATCACAGTGAACAGGCCGCGCCAGAAGAACAACTCCACCTTGCCGCCGACCTGGGTCGCGATCGCGTTCGGTACGCCGACGCACCGCCACATCCGCCGGCCCAGAGGGATCGGCCAGGCGATCGGGCAGCCGTGGCTGGTGAGCATGTCGCCGAGCAGGTGCACGATCCCGCCGGCGCCCAGGGCGATGCCCAGCATCGGGTACCCGCGGTCGCCGTGCAGCCGGGTGTACGTGAACAGAGTCGCGCCCAGCGCGGTCAGCGTGACGATGACCCAGCCGGCGCGGTGCGCCCACTTCTCGAACAGCCCGCGTAGCGCCATGGCGAACGTGACGAACAGCACAGACAGCACGGCCCACTTGCCGAAGTGCAGGCACAACTCGAAGACGCCGACGCCGAGGCCGATGTTGAACGGCAGGGTGTGGGTGAACGTCCGGTGGCCGTTGTGCAGGTGGGGATCCTTGCGGGTACGGGTCAGGTCGTACACGCCGAGGGAGAACTTCTCCACGCACTCGGCGAGAAACAGCGAGAACACGCCGAACGTGTGTGCCACGGTGGCCCCGCCCTGGTCGGTGGTGACCCGTCCGGACAGGTCCAGGTCGGGGACGAGCGCGCCGCCGGCGCACATGGCTGTGCCGACGGCCAGCTCGATCGGAGTCTGGTGGAAGTTCGCGAAGTGCGCCAGCGCCAGCGAACCGGCAAGCCACGCGGCGGCGCCGGACAATGCGTGAGAGGGCCCCATCATGGCAGGCAGTGTGCCGGTCGTCAGGGCCGGAATCGAGGATCTTCCGCCGATGTCCGCTGTATACGTGTCGCTATGAAATGACCTTTCCGCCGGCCACGTCGATGGTGACTCCGGTGACCCAGGACGAGGCGTCCGAGGCGAGGTACGCGGCCGCGGCCGCGACGTCCGACGGCTCGCCGACGCGACCCAGCGGGAAAGATCGGCCCAGCTCCTCGCGCTGTCGCGGGGTCAGGTGCCGGTCCATCTTCGCGTTGTGCACCGCGGCCGGCGCCAGGCAGTTGACCCGCACCCCGCGCGGCGCCAGCTCGGCGGCGAGGTGCCGAGTGAGCATCACCACTCCCGCCTTCGCGGCCGCGTACGCGGCGTTGGCGCCGGACGGCTGGCGCCCGGCCGAGGACGACATGGTGATGACCGATCCCCGGCCGCGGGAGGCCATCGCCGGTACGAACGCCTGGACGGTCAGGAATGTCGAGGTCAGCTCGCTGTCGATGATCCGGCGGAACTCGTCGACGGGCATGTCCAGGAACGCCTGCGGTGCGCCGGCGCCGCCGGCGAAGGCGGCCAGCAGGTCGACCGGGCCCAGCTCGTCGGCCACCCGGTCGCGCAGCCGGGCCACGGCGGCCGGGTCGGTGCAGTCCGCCGCGACCGCGATCGCCTCGCCGCCGCCGTTCCAGACCTGCTCCCGGACCTCCTCCAGGGCCGGCTCGTCGCGCCCCACCACGGCCACGCGCATCTTCTGCGCCGCCAGCAGCCGGCAGGTGGCGGCGCCGATGCTGCCGGAGCCACCGGTCACCACCGCCACCCGGCGAGCCAGGTCGGGAAAGCTGGGGCTCATCGCCGGTTCCACGGCCCAGCGCCGCTCGAGGCCCAGGGACCGTGATGACCCCATGGCCCCTGGCCCCATGGTCCGCGTTCCCACGGTCCCTGGCCCCACGGGCCGCGCCCCCACGGTCCGCCCCACGGCCCCCGGCCCTGCGCGGCGTACCAGGCCCAGCGCCGGTGCCGTAGCACGCTGAACGCCAGTACCAGCAGCGGGATCAGCGGCCAGAAGAAGTGCGCGCCGGACAGTACCCACAGGCCGACGAGCGCACCGCCGATCAGCACCGCCCCTCCGGCGTGCATCCGCAACCGGCGCCGGATGCCGGCCAGCGCCTCGGGCGTGTGGTGCAGCGCGTCCCAGCCGCCGTCGGGCAGGTCGGCGGTCAGCGGGCCCAGTTCGTCGCGGTACTTGGCCTGGTACACCCGGGTGAGGCGCTCGTCGCCCTCTTCCAGGCTCAGCCGGCCCTCGCTGACCGCGGCGCGCAGGATCGTGGCGACCTGTTCGCGTTCGGCGTCGGAGGTCCGGACCCGTCCCGGATCCTCAGACTGTTCGGACATGCCAACTCCTCTTCCTCGGTGCCGGGCGGGGCGCCCGGTCACCGTCCCAGCGTGCGTCCCCCGGTACCGGTGTGTCGTCGGGCGGGCGGCGGCACCGGGAGTGCCGCCCGGGGCGTAGCGGGCCGGGCCGGGTACTCCGCCCGGCGTAGCGGGCCGCCTCCGGCTCGACGACGCGGGGCGGAGCGCCGGTGACCTACCGTTGTTTCGTGGACAGCCCGACCGCCCCGGATCCGGACCTGCCGCGCGAGGATCCGTCCCGCCCGGCGGGCCCGGCGGTGGGTGCCGTGGACCGCGCCCGGGGACGGGAGGGCCACGGCGGCCAACGCTGGGGCGGCGGCCGCGGGGGCCCGCCCTGGGGCGAGGGGGGCGGCGGCCCGTGGGGGCGTGGCGGCCCGTGGGGGCGCGGCCGGCGGGGTCCGGCTGTCCGGCTGGCTGTCTTCGTGGCGGTCATCCAGCTGGTCGGCAGCAGCGGCGCGGCGCACTTCCACGCCGAGGGGAGCACCCGGCCGCTCTCGCACTTCGGGTACCTGCTGCTGCTGGCCGGCCCGGCGGCACTGGTACCGCGGCGGCGGTGGCGGGTACCCACGCTGACCGTGGTGCTCGCCGTCACGCTGGCGTACTACCTGCTCGACTACCCGTTCGGCCCGGCGTTTCTGGCGGCGCTGGTCGCCATCCTGGGGACGGTACGCGCGGGGCACCGGCTGGCCGCCGGGGTGCTGTCCGCCGCCGCGTACCTGATCTACGTCTTCTTCGGCGACCTGGTGCCCACGATCGGCGGGGCGCCGGTCCGCACGCCGAGCCTGAGCATGGCGCTCGGCCTGGCCGCCTGGCTGGCCGTCGTCCTCGTGGTCGCCGAGGGGATCCGGGTGCGTTCCGTGCGGTTCGCCGAGATCGCCCGTGCCCGCGCCGAACAGCTGCGCGCCCGGGCCGAGCAGCAGCGCCGCCAGGCCAGCGAGGAGCGGCTGCGCATCGCCCGCGAACTGCATGACGTGCTGGGCCACCACCTATCGTTGATCAACGTACAGGCGGGCGTCGGGCTGCACCTGATGGACGAGCGCCCGGAGCAGGCGCGCGCGTCCCTGCAGGCCATCAAGCAGGCCAGCGCCGAGGCGCTGCGCGAGGTCCGCTCGGTGCTCGGCGTGCTGCGCCCCGAGGACGAGGCGGCTCCCCGGGCGCCCGCGCCCAGCCTGGCGAACCTGTCCACGCTCGTGGAGGGGTCCGATACCGAGGTCGTCATCACCGGCACTGCCGCTGCGCTGCCCGCCGAACTGGACCGGGCGGCGTTCCGCATCGCCCAGGAGGCGTTGACCAACGTCCGCCGGCACGCCGGGGCACAGGCCCGGGCGACGGTGACCATCGGGTACGGCGAGGACGAGCTGACGGTACGGGTGGACGACAACGGTACCGGCGGGCAACCGGCCGAGGACGGCAACGGGATCGCCGGTATGCGTGCCCGGGCGACCGCGTTGGGCGGTACGTTGAGCGCCGGCCCTGGCCCGGCCGGCGGGTTCCGGGTCGAGGCCCACCTGCCCTGGGGGAGTGGATGATCAAGGTACTGCTGGCCGACGACCAGGCACTGGTACGGGCCGGGTTCCGTGCCCTGCTCGACGCGCAGGACGACATCGAGGTGGTCGGCGAGGCCAGCGACGGCGCGCAGGCCGTGCGCCTGGCCCGCCAGTGCAAGCCCGACGTGCTGCTCATGGACATCCGGATGCCCGGCCTGGACGGGCTGGAAGCGACCCGGCGCATCGCCGCCGATCCGGCGCTGACCTGCGTTCACGTGGTCATCCTGACCACGTTCGACCTGGACGAGTACGTGTTCGAGGCGCTGCGGGTGGGGGCCAGCGGGTTCCTGGTCAAGGACACCGAGCCGGTGGAGCTGCTGCGCGGGGTACGCGCGGTGGCCGGCGGAGACGCCCTGCTCTCGCCGGGGGTGACCCGCCGGCTGATCGCCGAGTTCGCCTCCCGGGCCCGGGCGCCCCGCGCGCCCAAGGACCTGGCCGCGCTGACCGACCGGGAGCGGGAGGTGATGGCGCTGGTCGGCGAGGGGCTGTCCAACGAGGAGATCGCCGAACGGCTGGTGGTCAGCCCGGCGACGGCGAAGACGCACGTCAGCCGCGCGATGGTGAAGCTGTCGGCACGCGACCGGGCGCAGCTGGTGGTGTTCGCGTACGAGGCCGGGCTGGTGCGCCCGGGCTGGCTGGGCTGAGAAGGTCCGGCCGTAGCTCAGGGCACGGGAACCGGCCGGGCCCGGCGGAGCCCCGGGGCGGCGCTCACTTGTAGCACTTCCAGGTGGTGTAGTCGGCGAGCGAACCGACGACCGCGCGTGCCGCGTTCCCGTACTGCCAGTCGCACACCTGCTCCGGACTGAACGCCTCGACCTGGCCGCGGCGCCCGGTCGTGCACGTCCAGGTCGGGTGGTCGTGGTTGGGCGCCTTGGGCAGTCCGTGGGTCTTGGCGAGGCAGTACGCGAGCGGCTGCGGCTGACCGAGCAGGGCCGGCGAGGACAGGTGCTTGGCGGTCGTCCTGGCCTGCGTCGGCGACGCGGTCGACGGGGACGCCGAGGTCGTCGGCACGGCTCCCGACGGGCTGGCGGCCGGGGCGGGGGCTCCACCCGCCGGAGCGGTGACCGGCGTGCTCGCCGGCACCTGCGCCGGGTGCTTGGTGTGCAGCCCGCCGAGGCCGAGCATGGTGACCACCGCGATCGTACCGGCGCCGAGCAGCGCCGCGACGAACACGAGCATGCCACGCTCGCTGGGGGGCAGGGAGCCGTCGGCGACTGACGGGGGGCGGGCCGGTTCCGCCTTCGCCGGCGCGGGCTCCGGCTCCTTCCTTCCGGTGAGGAACACGGGCAGGACCATCGTGTCCGCGTTGGCCGGGTGGCTGTCCGCGGCAGGGCGGGGGATGGCCACGGTGCGGTCGGAGTCGGTGGCCGGATCCTCGCCGGCCCGGTGCTGGGCGGCGCGGTTGCCGCGCAGCGGCCCGGTGAAGTGCTCGCGGCCGTACTCCGGGCCGGCTGGCGGGTGCGCCGGCTGTTCACCCCGGCCGAAGTCGGCGGTGGGTTGCTGGTCGTCCGGGGCGGCGGTGAGGTACTCCGGGTTTGCGCGCCTTTGCGCCGGTACGTGCGGCATGCCCGGAGGACCGGCAGGCATCCCCGGTGGGCCGCCGGCCGGCAACCCGGGCGTGGCTGGCTGGCCGCCTGCCGGCGTACCCGCCGGTACTCCACTGGTCGGCGCGGCACCCGCCGACGTCCCGAACCCGGACCGTTCCGGAGCGGCGAACGGCGACCCGAACCCGGATGCCCCAAGGTTCGGGAGGCGCTCGCCTCCGCCAAAACCCGGCTCCGGCTGCGCTCCTGCGAAAGCCGGCGGAACGATCGGCTGGGTCGCTTCGGAGTGCCGGGCTGGCTGTCCACCGAACAGCGGCTGATCTTCGGCCCTCTCCTGCTGCACGGACACAGACTCCTTCCACGGCGACCCTCATCGACGCGTCGCCCGCAGACTCTACGCAGCGATCCGCGAACCGGGAAGCGGCGGTATACCTAATGATCGCCGTAACACCCGGATTTGGTGACCCGCGGCGCCGGGTGTCCGGGTCGGCACCGGGCCCGCGGAGTACCTGGTCCCCGGGGCGACGCTACGTCGGGACGGTTGTGCCCGCCCTGAGACGCGTGTCACGTGCGAGGTCATCCGGTACCGGCGGCCGGCTCGGGCTCACCAGGGAGTCCAAAGTGGACAGGAGCCGGCTGGCGGTCGGGTAGTCCAGGCCGCCCTCGCCGAGCCGCACGGAGATCTTGTCGCGGATCGCGGCCACCCGCTCGACCATGTCGACGGGCGCACCGGTCGCCAACCGGCGTCGCAGGTCGCGCAGGAGGTTGTCCAGATCGAGGGCCACGTCCGGGCGGATCTCGCCGGTGCCGCGCCCGGCGTCGACCTCGTCGATGAGCTGCTGCACCACGTCGATGCGGGTACCTCGGCCGGCCGGCGGACTCGAGGACGGTGAGGGTGACGGATGCGCGGCGGCCGGGGCCGTGGACACCGTCGCCGGCGTGCTCGGCACCACCCGGGGTGCGCCGACCGGCGCCGCGGACCGCGAGTCGCGGGTGGCCAGCGCCAGCAGGGTGCCGGCGACGGCGAGCGCGACCACCGCGGCCAGTACCGGGCGGGGGAGCGGCCGTGACCGGCGCGGGCGCGCGAGCGCCGGCGCGGCGATCGGAGTGCACAGCACGTCGGCGTGCCCGGCGGGCAGCGCGTCGCGCAGCGTCCGGGCGACCTCGGCGCTGCCCGGCCGGCTCGCCGGATCAGGATCGAGGCACCGCCGGCACAACCGGTCCACCTCGCGGGGGAGACCCTCGACGCGCAGCGGGGCGACGGGCACCCCCTGGCGGTGCGCCCGGGCCAGCGCGTCCCAGGTACGCGCGGCCAGCGGTGGCGAGCCGGCCAGCGACTCGTACAACAGGGCGCCGAGCCCGTACACGTCGACCGCCGGGGCGGCCGGGGCGTCGTCGAGGCGTTCGGGCGCGACGTACGCCGGGGTACCGAGCAGGCTGCCGTCCTCGGCCTCGCTGCGGGTGCCGGCCGGGGTCGCGATGCCGAAGTCCAGCAGTTTGGCGCCGGTGCCGGTGAGCATGACGTTGGCCGGAGCGATGTCCCGGTGCACGATGCCCCGCCGGTGCGCCGCGGCCAGCCCGTCGGCGACCTGGGCGCACAGCCGCACCGCCTCCGGCCAGGGCAGCGGGCCATCGCCCAGCCGGTCGGCCAGCGGGCGTCCGGTCAGCAACTCCATCACCACGTACGGCACGACGTACCCGTCGGGCAGGGTGGCCTCCCCGTAGTCGTAGACGTGCGTGAGGTGCGGATGGGTCAGCCGCGCGGCGGCTCGCGCCTCCCGCTCGATGACCCGGCGGAACATCGGATCGACGGCCAGCGGACCGGCCAGCACCTTGACCGCGACGGGCCGGGCCAGCACCGTGTCCACTCCGCGCCACACCACGGACATCCCGCCGGCTCCGAGCCGTTCGATCAGCAGGTACCGGCCGGCGAGCGGGGTACCGGCAGCCAACGCCCACATATCGATGAGTCTGCGACAGCCCCTGCCGCCCCGCCAGACTCCGTCACCCAGTTGTGGCCGACCGTCCCGTACCGCCCTCGGGTAGCCTCGCTCGCATGGGGGACGAACTGAAGTTGCGGCCGGTTCTCGAAGACGATCTGCCGTTCCTGCACTACCTGATGAACGATCCCGACGGCGGCGGCGAGTTCCAGTGGTACGGGTGGCACGGTCCGCAGCCGGTAAACGCCCGGTGGGCCGAGGACGGACTGCTCGGCCCGGACGGCGGCACCCTGCTCGTCGCGTCCAGTGAGCGTCCGCTCGGCCTGGTTGGCTGGCGGAAGATTGTGACCGCGCGGCCGTCGCACTGCTGGAACATGGGGATCGTGCTCGCACCCGACGCCCGCGGGCGCGGCCACGGTGTGGGGGCCCAGCGGCTGCTCGTGGAGTACCTGTTCGCGCACACCCTGGTCAACCGCGTCGAAGCGGCGACCGAGGTCACCAACGTGGCCGAGCAGCGCTGCCTCGAACGGGCCGGGTTCGCCCGGGAGGGAGTGCTGCGCGGGTACGGCTTCCGGAACGGCGAGTGGCGCGACGGCGTCCTGTACAGCATCCTGCGCGCCGACCTGACCGGCACGGACGGGGGCAGGCTCTCAAGCTTGGCCAACTGAGCGGCGAGCAGTTCCAGGGTCTCCCGGCGCACCGGCTCGTAGTGCGCGGGCTCGTACTCGCGGGTCGGCGTACATGGAACGTTCGCCGTCGATCGGCCCGGTCAGGGCCCAGGAGCAGTTCCAGGAAGCCGCAGTCACGGCCGAAGGCGCTGCGGGTGTGCCCGGCGAGGGCGGTGCCGGCACCACGGCGCACCATCGCGGCCGGGTTGTCGTCGCCGACCGGAACCTTTGTACGGCTGTACACCATCGATCAGATCTCCGTTGGACGACTGGGGGACTGATCTAACGGGAACGCTGGCGTACCGTTGGGGGCGGGGAGGGCAATCCCCACCCCCACGGCTGTCGATGACATCCGCCGTAGTGCTTGCTGGCGTCTGGCGGTGTCACGGCTTGGGAGCCGGGGCCTCGCAGTGGTTCCGGTGACCACCTCCTTCGGGTACCGCTCCTTGCGGAGCGGCTCGGTGGATCGGTTAGCGGCGGCGTCCGGGCTGGCCCGCCGCTAACCGCCGGGTCGCCACCGGACGCGATGGGGCCAGCACGCTGGTCCACCGGCCGGGTTCGACCGGCATCGATGGGAGCGCTTCCATCGATGTTGGTTGTGGACTGTAGTACTCGTTTCGGGTTTGTAAAAGACCCCCGGCAAGATTGCGTTCCGTAGTCGTTCACGGGGTGCCGGGTTGTCTTGGGAGCGTTTCCATGCCACGATGACAGCGACTCATGGGGAGCCAGTTCTCGTTAGGCGCCGTCGAGGGCAATCCCGTTCAGGGACGACGACGCGACCGCCAGACCCGCGGTTCGCGGCCGGGCAGCCACCACACCACAGGCGGACCGCCGCGTGCCGGCCAGCACCGGCCGTACCACCCGAGCTCGACCCCCGTTACGTCGTTCGCCCAAGGAGTCGTCGGCATGAGGATGTCCCCGGTGAGACTGTTCCGGCGCGGCCCGGCCGGCAGGCGGTGGCCTCGCGATCCGGCACCCACAGACGTCGCCGCGGGCGGCACGCCCGACGGCGCCGCGGCGCCGGCCGGATCGGCGACCCCGTCGACCCCGCAGACAGACCCCGGCAAAACCGCTGGCTTGCAGGTCGACACCAGCGCACCGGAGCCCGGCCAGGACGGCGACCGGCACACCACGGCGAGCCCGCGCACGATCCGCCCGTGCGTTCCAGGCGGCGCGGCCGGCGCGGAGTACGCACTGCCGGTACCGGCCGGCTGAGAGCCGGCGGACGCCGGCCGGCGTCGCTAAGGCCAACGCAGGCCGGCCGGCGTCGCGGGCGGGCCGGGCTGGGCCCCTTAGCCGGCCCGGCCCGCCCGCAACGCCCCAGGACCCGGGGTGGGTGGGGGTCGCGCCGCCCACCCCGGCCGGGGTTTCGTGTGAGGCTTAGGGTGTGGCAGACATCAAGGTCTACGGCGCACCGTGGTGCCCCGACTGCCGGCGCGTGAAGAAGTTCATGACCTCGCACCGGATCCCGTACGACTGGGTCGACATCGACCGGGATCCGGAGGGGCTCGCCCACGTGGAGCGGGTACAGCACGGCGGCCGGACGATCCCCACGGTGGCCTTCCCGGACGGTACCCACCTGATCGCACCGGGCGACAACGAGCTGGCCGGCAAGCTCGGGCTGGCGGTCAACCCCGGGCGGGAGACGTACGACCTGGTGATCGTGGGCGGCGGGCCGGCCGGCCTGGCCGCCGCCATCTACGCCGCCCGTGAGGGCATCGAGGCGCTGGTCGTGGAGAAGGCCGGCCTCGGCGGGCAGGCCGGGGTGACCGAGCGGATCGAGAACTATCCGGGCTTCCCGGATGGCATCGGCGGCGGCGAGCTGGCCGACCGGTTCATCGAGCAGGCCCGGCACTATGGTGTCGAGTTGCTGGAGGCGGCGGAGGTCACCGCCATCGAGCCCGACGGGCACTGCCAGTGCGTACGGCTGGGCAGCGGCCGGGAGGTGTGCGCCCCGGCGGTACTGATCGCGACCGGCTCGACGTACAAGCGGCTGGGCGTACCGGGCGAGGAGGAGCTGATCGGTGCCGGGGTGCACTTCTGCGCCACCTGCGACGGCCCGTTCTACCGGGGCGCCGAGGAGCTCATGGTGATCGGCGGCGGGAACTCCGGCCTGGAGGAGGCGCTGTACCTGTCCCGGTTCGCCGAGCGGATCCGCGTGGTGACCCGGGGCGAGCTGAGCGCCTCGGCACTGGTACGGGAGAAGGTCATCCAGGATCCGCGGATCACGGTGCAGACCAACACCGACATCGTGTCGCTCGCCGGCGAGGGGGGTCGGCTGACCGAGGTGCTGGCCCGGGACCGGGGTGCGGGCACGCCGCTGCGGTTCACCCCGGCGGCGGCGTTCGTGTTCATCGGGCTGGACCCGAACACCGACTGGCTGGGCGACCTGCTGCGGCGCGACCGGCGGGGGTTCCTCGTCACCGACGACGCGTTCGCCACCTCGGTTCCCGGGGTGTTCTGCGCCGGGGACGTGCGGGCGGGAGCGACCAAGCAGCTGGGCGCCGCGACCGGCGAGGGCATCGCCGCGCTGATCGCGATCCGTTCCTACCTCCAGCGCGTGGGGGAGATGGCGGGCGCCGAGGTCAACACCTGATCCAGCGGGAGCCGGCTGTGGCGGAGGAGAGCGCCCTGGCGGCGAAACGCCGGCTTCGGCGGCCGCCGATCGCACAGACAGTCGCACGGGCCGCGCGTGCGGCCGGTAGGCTGCGCTGGCACGTCAGGACGCGAAGGAGCCGCACATGCCGGTCAGCGCCGAGCGCTTCGGAACGACCCCGGACGGCGAGGGGGTCGACCGCTACACGCTCGCGGCCGGACAGATCCGGCTCCAGGTGCTCAGCTACGGCGGCGCGGTCTGCTCGATCGAGGCGCCGGACCGCCGGGGGCGGCCGGCCAACGTGGTACTCGGGCTGCCGACGCTGGAGGACTACGTGCGCCGCAGCCCGTACTTCGGGTGTATCACCGGCCGGTACGCCAACCGGATCGCGGGCGGCCGGTTCACCCTCGACGGGCGCCCGTACCACATCCCGCTCAACGACGGCCCCAACGCCATCCACGGCGGCGGCATCGGGCTGGACAAGCGCGTGTGGACGGTGGAGGAGTGCGGGGACGCGGCGATCCGGCTGCGCCACACCAGCCCGGACGGCGACCAGGGGTTCCCCGGCACGCTTAAGTTGCGCGTCGAGTACTCGCTGCACCCGGAGGGCGAGTGGCGCATCGAGTACGCCGCCACCACCGACGCGCCGACCGTGCTGAACCTGACCAACCACAGCTACTTCAACCTCGCGGGCGAGGGCAGCGGCGACGTGTACCGGCACGTGGTGCAGATCAACGCCGACCGGTACACGCCGCTGGGCCCGGGGCTGATCCCCACCGGCACGGTCGAGCAGGTCGCCGGTACCCCGCTGGACTTCACCTCGCCGACCCAGGTCGGTGCCCGCATCCGGGACAGCTTCCCGCAACTGGTGACCGGGCACGGGTACGACCACAACTACGTGCTGCGCGGCGGGGACGTGGCGGCCCGCGTCGTCGAGCCGGAGTCGGGGCGCACGCTGTCGGTGCGCACCACCGAACCGGGGCTGCAGTTCTACACCGGCAACTTCCTCGACGGAACACTGGTCGGGCCGGCCGGACGGGCGTACCGGCAGGGCGACGGGCTGGCGCTGGAGACCCAGCACTTCCCGGACTCGCCCAACCAGCCGACCTTCCCGTCCACGGTGCTGCGCCCGGGGCAGGAGTACCGCAGCACGACGGTCTACACGTTCGGCGTCGACTGACCGTGCCGCCGGCTGCGGTCAGCCGGCCTCGGGGAACGCGCGGAACTCGTTGCCCTCCGGATCGGCCAGCAGCTGCCACCCGCCGTCCGCGTCCCCGGCAGCGGCACGGTGGGTGGCACCGAGCGCGGTCAGCGCGGCGACATCGGGGGCCGAGACGTCCCAGTACACCCTGTTCTTCAGGCTCTTCGGCTCGGGTACCGGCACGAAGTCCATCGTGAACGGCGCGTCTGGTACGCCCTCCAGGGTCAACCAACCGGCGTTCTCGGTGGGCTCGACGCCGAGCACCCGGCCCCACCACCGGGCCTGCGCGAGCGGGTCGGCACAGTCCACGACCAGCCCGTGCATCCGTTGCCGCGGCGGGTCGGGGCGCAGGAACGCGCAGTACTCGCCGCCCTCCGCGTCGGCCATCACAGTCCAGCGCCGGTCGTCACCCTGGGGCAGCACGACCTGTGAGCCCCGGGCCCCCAGTTCGGCGAGCGTCTCGGCGTAGACGTCGATGTGTACCCGGTGTTTGACGGTCTTCCGCACGGCGGTGCGGGTCAGCCGCAGCGCCGGTCGCGACGGGTCACCGACGGTGCCGCCGTCGGCGCGAGCGTCCGCCTCGGGCCGGTACTCCAGGTGCAGGACGCCGGCCCAGAAGCCGCCCAGCCGCGCCGGGTCGACCGCGTCCATGCACACTCCGCCGAACCGCCCGATCGCCACCGCCACACTCCCGTCGCCGCTACCCCACTCTAGGGCAGCGCCGGTCGAGGCTGGAGACAGTTCGACGGCTTTGGACGCCGCGGGCGTGCGCCGCCGGGACCGCCCGGCCCCGGCGACGCGCGGGGGCTCAGCCCGCGAGGTTCGCGATGGCCTGAGCGGCCAGGAAGTACTGGTTGGTGCCGAGCTGACGGATGGTCTTGATGCCCAGGGCCTGCTTGATCAGCTCCGCGGCGTTCTCGGACACGCCGGCGAGCGCCGCCACCGGGGCGTCCGCAAGCTCCTGCACGGTCTTGTCCTGGTACGCCTTGTCGAGCTTGGCTTCGGCTCCCTGCACGGGTTCCCCCTTCATCGACGAGGCCCGCCGGACGGCGGGCCGCCGGTAGGGTACGCCAGCAAAGTGGGGGGATCGGAAAGGGGGCCAAGGTTTCCCGGCTGTGCGAAGGTACTGATCGTGGCCACCTCCCATCCCACTGTGCTGGCCGGCGCACGCTCGGCTGTCAAGCCGCTGCTGGG
Organism: Micromonosporaceae bacterium; assembly: GCA_040255525.1. Lineage (GTDB taxonomy): Bacteria > Actinomycetota > Actinomycetes > Mycobacteriales > Micromonosporaceae > Rugosimonospora. Next base: position 73,779 of record JBDZVD010000019.1, read on the forward strand.
CGGCGACGAGGGCAGGATCCTGGTCGGCATCGCCGGGCCGCCGGCGGCGGGCAAGTCGACGCTGGCCGCGACGCTGGCCTCCGACCTGTGCGCCGATCTCGGGGAGGGCGCCGCGGTCGCGGTGCCGATGGACGGGTTCCACCTGTCCAACGCGCAACTGGCCCGGCTCGGGCTGACCAACCGCAAAGGTGCGCCGGACACGTTCGACGCGTGGGGCTTCGCCGCGCTGCTGCGCCGGCTGCGCGGCCAGCAGGCCGATGAGGTGGTGTACGCGCCGGAGTACAGCCGGGTGCTGCACGAGTCCATCGGCAGCGCCATCCCGATACCGGCGGCGACCCGGGTCATCGTCGTGGAGGGCAACTACCTGCTACTGCCCTCGGCACCCTGGACGCTGGCCCGCGAGCAGCTGGACCTGGTGCTTTACCTGGACGCGGCCACCCCGGTGCGGGTGGACGCGCTGCTGCGCCGGCAACGCGCCCGGGGGCTGGCCGCCGCCGCGGCGCACGACTGGGTACACCGCAGCGACGAGGCCAACGCGGCGCTGATCCGGACCACCATGCGGTACGCCGACGTGGTCCTGACCCGTCCCTGACCCGCTCAGCCGGTACCCGTGGCGTCCGCGGCGGGCAGCGCCTTCCCGGTCGCCGGCCGGCTTCCGGGCGCTGTCGCCCGGTCCCAGCGCAGCGGGCGGGGGTCGACCCACCACAGCAACCTCCGCCACCACGGCCGGCGGGCGCGCAACTCGTCGACGTAGGCCAGCGCCTGCGCCTTGGCGCGCCGGGCGTCCTCCTCGCCCACCTGAGCGCCGGCGAACGCGACCTGGTTGGCCAGCGCCGCCAGGGCGTCCAGCGACGGCGCGGGCAGGCCGGAGCCGGCACCGGTCGAGCGACGGGGGCCGGCGACCGCCTCCGCCGCGTACGCGACCACCTCGGTGACGGCCAGGTTTGGTGCGGCCGGCCGCCCGGCAAGCCGCAGCCCGTCGAGGACCTCGTGCCAGGCACCGGCCACCCGGGCCGACGGTGACCCCCGCTCCAGCCGGCGCTGCCGCTGGGCGCGGCGGGCGAACACCACACCGGCCAGCGCCGCCCCGAGGATCGCGAGCACCCCGCCACCGAGCCCGCCGAGCAGTGCGCCGCCGACCCCGCCGGCCGGCAGCGCCGGCACGCTCGGGCCGGGCGAGGGGGAGTGCGGCTTCGCCGACGCGGAGACCGCAACGGTCGGGGCGGGCGAGGGCGGCGGCGGGGACGGTGGCGGTTTGGGGGCGAAGTCGTCCTCGACCGGGCGGGGCGCCGTGCCCGGCTGCGGCAGCGGGTCGAACGGCACCCAGCCGACGCCGGTGAACAGCACCTCCGGCCAGGCCAGCGCGTCCCGGCCCAGGACGCTGCCACGGCCGGGCCGGGCGGTGAAGCCGACCACCACCCGGGTCGGCAGGCCGAGCATCCGGCCCAGGACGGCGAAGCTGGCCGCGAACTGCTCGGTGGTGCCCCGCTGGCCGCCGAGGTTGCGGGCGGCGAACAGGAAGAAGTTGAGGTTCGGGTACGCGTGGCCGCTGGGGGCGTCGCTGACCAGGGTGTAGTGGTTGGACAGGAAGTCGGCGATCGCCTGGGCCCGCTGGTACGGGGCGGCCACGTCCTGGCCCAGCTGGGCGGCGAGTCTGGTCATCGCGTCCGGGGCGCCGATGCCCAGTTGCAGGTACCGGGCGACGGTGGGGCCGGACGGCACGTCGGCGCCGGGCAGCAGGTTGACGTTGCGGGCAGCCGCCTGTGAGCGCACCGTGTAGGTCAGCCCCGGGGACAGGCCGGCGGGCAGGATGAGGGTACCGGTGCCCTGGTCGTACCCGACGCGTACGCCGCCCACCTCGCGGGCCGACTCGGCGGCGGGCAGCAGCCGCCCGTCCAGGTCCCGTACGGTGATGCGGGCGTCGATCCGGCGGCCGCCGGGCGGCGGGGCACCCGGTCCGTCGATCGGCGGCAGGGCACGGCCCGCTTCCCGGTAGTTGCCGTGGACCAGCCAGTTGACCCCGTCGTAGTCGGACAGGACGGCCAGCCGGATGCGCAGGTCGGCCGCGGGCACGGTGGTGGTGATGTCGGTGTCGAACAGCTTCTCGGTCGGGTTGAGTGCCCAGCCGGACAGCCGGATCAGCGGGTTCTCGTCCTCGGCGGACAGGTCGGGTGGGCTCACGTAGCGGCGCGGGTCGATCGGTGTGGTGGTCACCCGGCCGGCCAGTGCCGGTCCGACGGCGACGCTGAGCCCGATGATCACGGCCAGCGCCGCCGCGGCGCTGACGGTCAGCCGGGCGCGCAGCGCCCCGCGGGCGTGCGCGTCCAGGTCGGGCGCGGCGGCGCCGGTGGGGCGGCCGGTGAGC
>JBDZVD010000020.1:0-15271 GCA_040255525.1 Micromonosporaceae bacterium
AGACCCGGACCGGCAGTCAGGCCCGGACCGGCAGCCAGGCCCGGACCGGCAGCCGGAGCCACACCGAGCGCCGGGCCGGCTCAGGCCAGGTCGGCGACCGCCTCGATGAGCCGGTCGATGTCCGCGGCGTTCGTGTACGGCGCGATGCCGGCCCGTACCGCGCCCTCGTCCCCCAGCCCGAGCCACCGCGCGCACTCCACCGCGTAGAAGCTGCCGGCCGGGGCGTTCACCTTCGACGCCGCGAGCCGGCGGTACACCTCGGCCGGCCGGTGGCCGCGAACCGTGAACAGCACCAGCGGCGTGCGCCGCGCCGGCCGGCCGTACCGGGTGAGCCCGTCGATCGCGTCCAGGCCGGCCTCCAGCCGGTCGAGCATCGCCGCCTCGTGCCGGTCGACCGCCGCCATGCTCTCCCGCAGCCGCTTCACCCGGCCACCCCCGCCGGGCACCAGGCCGGCCAGGAAGTCGACCGCGGCGGTGGTGCCGGCCAGCAGCTCGTACGGCAGGGTGCCGAGCTCGAACCGCTCCGGTACCGCGTCGGAGGACGGCAGCAGTTTGTCCGGGTGCAGCTGTTCCAGCAGTTCCGGGGACGCGGCCAGCACGCCGAGATGCGGACCGCAGAACTTGTACGGCGAACACACGTACGCGTCGGCTCCCAGCGCCCGGACGTCGACCGGCGCGTGCGGGGTGAGGTGCACACCGTCCACGTAGCACAGTGCGCCGGCCCGGTGGACCGCGGCCGCGATGGCCGGGATGTCCGGGCGGGTACCCAACAGGTTCGACGCACCGGTGACCGCGACCAGCCTGGTGCGGTCGGACAGTACGGACGCGACCGACTCCACCGGAAGCTCCCCGGTGTCCCGGTCGAAGTCCGCCCACCGCACGGTGGCGCCGGCCGCGGCCGCGGCGTGCACCCAGGGCCGGATGTTCGCGTCGTGGTCGAGCCGGGTGACCATTACCTCGTCGCCCGGGCGCCACCGCTTCGCGAGCGCCCGGGACACGTCGAAGGTCAGCTGGGTCATGCTGCGCCCGAACACCACCCCCGACGGCTGCGCGCCGAGCAGGTCGGCCACCGCCTGCCGGGCACCGGCCACGATGTCCTCGGCCCGCCGCTCGGCGGTGGTGACCCTGCCCCGGTTCGCGATGGCGGATGTGAGGGTCTCCGCGACCGCGGCCGCGACAACGTCCGGCACCTGGGATCCGCCGGGCGAATCGAAGTGGGACGCGCCCTCGGCCAGCGCCGGGAAATGCGCCCGTACCGCCTCAACGTCATACGTCCGTCCGTCCGCCCTTCGCGCCGCGGGCCGTGCCGTACCCGTGCCGCCTGTCTGTTCCTGCGCCGGTAGCCGTACCGGTGCCGGCGCGGTACCCGTGCCGTGCCTGGTGCTGCGGCCCACGCTACCCGGATCCCCGACCCGGGCCCGCCGGCCATGCGGCCGCCGCGCGCGGGTGGTGCGCGCAGTTGCTCCCGGCACCACAATCCAGCCAGCCGGAGGACTCCCGGTAGGGCGAGCCCCACCACGTCGAGCGGGCGCGCCGGGAATCAGCGACCGACCGCGTACCCCTGCGCGCCGCGCGGGTTCGCCGCCGCCTTGAGCCAGCCGCCGTCACGCGCCACCGCGCTGACCCGGCCCAACGACCACGGGTCCGTGACGGTGTCCGCGGCCGCGCACCGGGGCGCAGGCTGCGCGGCAGGCCGTCCTCGACCCAGAACATCTGGCCGCGGGTACCGAGGCAGAAGCCGAGTGCCGGGATGGTCGCGGTGCGGGCGGCCGGACGTGTCCGGGACGTCGGTACCGGCGGCTCCAGGATGTCGCGCAACGCCGGCACGCTCATGCCGGTACCGGACGCGAGCCAGTGAGCGCTGGCAACCATGCCGAAGTCGCCAACGAACTCGGGTCGGGTGATCACATGAGGGTCCTTTCCGCGGCGCCGTCCCGGTGGTGGGATCCCGGTGCCGGGCACCGGTGCGCGGACGGGGTCGAGGGTGGCTGAGGGCACGAGAAGCATAGATCGCGTACCGGGGCGCGGTCAGGACCGGCGGCGGCCGGTACCCGATACCGACGCGCCAGCGCGTGGCCGTCAGCGCTCCTGGCGGCCGTACGCCAGATCGCTGGCTAGCACGGCGGCGCCCACCACGCCGGCTCGGGGACCCAGCTCGGACAGGACGATCGGCAGGTTCCCGGTCGCCAGGGGCAGCGACCGCCGGTAGACGACGCTGCGGATCTCGGCGAGCAGGACGTGGCCCAGGCCGGCCAGGCCGCCACCGATGACGATCATGGACGGGTTGATGAAGCTGACCAGGCCGGCCAGCACCGTACCCACGTGGTGGCCGCCGTCCCGAATCAGCCGTACGCAGGTCGCGTCCCCCTCGGCGGCGCCGTCGGCCACGTCCTGCGCGCTCACCGCGCCGGCCGCGGCCAGGCGCTCGGCGAGCGCGGGCGAGGTGGTCGACCGCGCGGCGGCGAGCGCGTCGCGGGCCAGTGCCGCGCCGCTGAACACCGCCTCCAGGCACCCCACGTTGCCGCACGCGCAGACCTGGCCCTGCCCGTCCAACTGGATGTGCCCGATGTCGCCAGCGCAGCCGTCGGTGCCCCGGTACACCTCCCCGCCGAGGTAGATGCCGCAGCCGACGCCCGTGCCGAGCTTGAGGAACAGCAGATTGTCCACCGAGTGCGCGACTCCGCCGTGGCGCTCGCCGATGGCCATGATGTTCACGTCGTTGTCGACCACCACCGGGCAGGAGTGCTCGCGGGCCAGCACGTCGCGCACCGGGTACCGGTCCCAGCCCGGCATGATCGGCGGTGAGACCGGCACCCCGTCGCGGTAGCTGACCGGGCCCGGTACGCCGATCCCGATCGCCTGGAGCCGCTGGTACGCGCCGTCCGCCTTGAGCTTCGCCAGGATCTCACCGAGCCGCTGGAGCACCGCCTTGGGTCCGGAGCGGATGTCCGCGGGCTCGGCGTGGCCGGCCACCGGGTCCAGCCGCCCGTCGGTGATCTCCACGTCGATCGAGGACGCGCCCAGGTCGACGGCGGCGAAGCGCAGGTCACCGGACAGCTCGACCAGAGTGGAGCGCCGGCCGCCGCGGGAGGCGGCCGGTCCGGCCTCACGGACCAGGCCGGCCGCGATCAACGCGTCGATCTCCCCGAGGACCCGGGCCCGCGGATCGCCGAACCGGCCGGCCAGCTCGGCCCGGGACATCGCGCCCCGGTCACGCAGCAGGCAGAGCAGGTGGTACGGCAGTGGACCAGGCGCGGGCGGTACGGAGGCAGCCATCGGACGTTCCCGTCGGGTGATGCGGACTCTACGTGGATCAGAAGTTCGGCGCTGGGCGTCACAAGTGTCGGCCTCAAAAGTACCGGTCAGCGCCGTTCAGGACGGGCGCCGCCGCCCCGTCGGCGAGCTGGATGAGCGACATTCGGGTCGTTATGCCACATACCCGGACTTATCAGGGCAGAATATGAGGTACGAACAAAAAAGCCCGGACCTCGCCCTTCCCTCGGCCCCGCCGCCGGCACGCCTCGCGGGCGTTCCCTGCGGACGGCGTTCCCTGCGGACGGTTGCCTGGAGGCGGCGTTACCTGGTGACAGCGCTTTCCGGTGACCGCGCTTTCCGGAGACGGCGCTTTCCGGAGACGGCGCGGCGTGCGGGATTGCCGCTTCCCAAACCCAACCGCGCCCCCGGAAGCGGTGGGCGCCCTCGGATTCCCGGTCCCCCGCCACGGCCCACGAGGCCCGCATGGCGGCGGATCTTGTCACCCGTACGAACAGGAGAATCCATGCGAAGACCCGCGTTGTACCTTGCCGGCCTGGGCGTCATGCTCGCCGTCGGGGTGCCGACCATGCTGGTGTCCGCTCCGCGGGCATCGGCCGAGGCCGCCAAACCGGCGGCACAGATACCGTTCTGGGCGACCCCGGGCCAGCCGACCGAACCTCAGCTCACGCCGATGCCGAGCGTCTCACCCGACGTGCTGCCCATGGTCACCCAGGCGGAGGTCATCGGCCGGGCACAGACGTGGCTGCACGCGAAACACGGTGGCGGTGTGCCCTACTCGATGTCGAGGACGTTCCAGGGGTACCGCACCGACTGCTCCGGCTACGTGTCGCTCGCCTTCGGCTGGGCGATGCCGGGGTACGTCACCTCGGAGATGGCCCAGCGCTCCGTGACCACACCGATCACGAAGGACCAGCTCGTCCAGGCGGATCTGCTCATCAACCCGGGCATCGGCCCGGCCGGCCACGCGGTGATCTTCGACCACTGGGCCGACCCGGCGCACACCAGCTACTGGGGGTACGAGCAGAGCGGCGACGGCGGCACCCACTACCGCCAGATTCCCTATCCCTACTTCGACGGCTACCCGATGTCGCCGTACCGGTACAACCGCCTGATCATCGGCCCGGTCACCCACCCGAACGGTGACTACGACGGGGACGGCAAGACCGATCAGGCGCTGTTCCGGCCGGCGGACGGCACCTGGTACATCCGGCACAGCAGCGACCAGTCGGTCGAGGTGCTGCACTGGGGCCAGAAGGGCGACATCCCGGTGCCCGGCGACTACGACGGCGACCACAGGACCGACGAGGCGCTGTACCGCAACGGGATGTGGTACATCCGCAACAGCTCCAACGGCAGCGTCACCGTGCTGCCGTGGGGTACCGGCGGCGACATTCCGGTACCCGCCGACTACGACGGTGACGGGCGGGCCGACCCCGGCCTGTACCGCTCGTCCACCAGCACCTGGTACGTCCGCCGGAGCAGCAACTCGACGGTCATGACCGTGGTGTGGGGGCAACCCGGCGACATCCCGGTGCCCGGCGACTACGACGGTGACGACCGGGCCGACGAGGCCCTGTACCGGCCGTCGTCGAGCGCCTGGTACGTCCGCAACAGTTCGGACCCGAGCCGGATCGCCCCGGAGGTCTGGGGCGTCACCGGCGACCTGCCGATCCAGGCGGACTACGACGGCGACGGCAAGACCGACCAGGCGCTGTACCGCCCGTCGACGGGCACCTGGTACGCCAGGTACAGCGCGAGCCACACGGCCTCGATGCTCGGCTGGGGCACGAGTTCGGACCTGCCCGTGCCGGGGGACTACGACGGCGACGGCAAGACCGACCAGGCGTTGTACCGCCCGCCGATGGGCACCTGGTACACCCGGTACAGCTCCAACTTCGCCACCTCGACCCTCGGCTGGGGTTTGAACGGCGACGTGCCGACGGTGTAGGCCCCGATGCGCGACGCAGCCCCGCTCCGGCTATCCGCCGGAGCGGGGCTCGCCGTCCTCGCCGCCGGGGTTCTGCCTGCCACCTCCCGGGCATCGCCGCCCCGGGCATCGCCTGCCCTGCGCATCGCCTCCCTGAGCGTCACCGTCTTCCGCTGGCAGCGCTCGGATGTCGGCGCTCCGCTGCCCGCGCTTCCGCTGTCAGCGCTCAGGGTCGTCAGCGCTCGGGTTGTCAGCGCTCCCGCTGCCGGCGCCAGGTCTCGACGACCTCGTCGACATCGAAGTCGGGAAGCACGACCGGCGGGCCGTCGACCAGTCCCCGCCGGGCCCGGCCGATCCGCTCGTTCAGGTCCGTGACGAACTGCCGCACCGCCCATTCGGAGGGCTTCTTCGCGATCGTGCGCGTCAGGTCCTCGGCCTCCTTGCGCAGCCGCAGGGAGGTGGGCAGCACGCCGGTCATGTTCTCCCGCCGTACCCAGTCCTTGACCCACCAGTTCTCGTCGTAGGTCTCGCCGTACCCGGGAAGCGGCTTCCCCAGGCCGGGCAGGTCGTCGAAGTCACCGCGCTCCTGCGCTTCGCGGATCTTGCGTTCGACAGGCGACTCGTACTGGGTCGACACGGCGGTGCACCTCCTCCGCGATCGGCGTTACGCTCCAGGGTACGTCGGGCGCGGATCGGGGCTCACGAACCGTACTTCTGCACCACCGCGGACAGCGCGGAGATCACTGGCCGCAGCGGCGCGGCGATACCGCCGTCCCGCGCGAGGATCTGCCAGCCGCCGTAGGTCAGGTGGTAGGCGAACAGGTCGTTGCCGGGGGCGCTCTCGACCCCGGGCAGGGTCGCGAAACCGGACGCGTCGATCTTCTGGTACAGGTCGGACAGCTCCGCCGCGGTCAACCGGCCGGTCCGGTTCACGCTCGGCCGGGCGCGGAACAGGGTGAATCCGCCGTCCCGGCGGACCTCCAGCCGATCGACCACACCCGCGATCCCGCCCCGGCGGTCGAACTCGATGCGCACCGCGGTCGCCGGGCTCGCCGGCCCGGGTCTGCCCACCGGTCCCGCCGACGCGCACAGCGACGGCCGCCCGACGCGCGTCGCCGCCGTCAATGGTGGTACGGCCGGTGATGCCACCGCTGGAGCCGGTGGAGCGACCGGCGAGGTTCCGGGGCCTTCCACGGCACACCCGGCCGGCACGAGGACGCCCGTCGCAGACGCCGCCAGCGCGAGGCCGACGCAACAGGCCGACCCGCAACAGGCCGACCCGCACGACGCCGACCCGCACGACGCCGACCCGCACGGGGCCGACCGGCAGGCTTCCGGATCCGATCCTTCGTCTCATGGAACACCGCCACGCAGTGCCGGCCGGTCCGCCGGAGGGATCCGGTCAGCCCCCGGCGCGGGCCGGCGCGAGCAGCACCTCGGCCGCCGCCTGCCGGCAGGCCAGGCTGCCTCCCGAGGTGGACACGTGCACCGCGCCGTACACGGCACCGGCCAGGCCGGTCTCCACCACGATGCAGTCGTCACGCGCGCCGATCAGCAGCTTCAGCGCCTGCGCGACCCACTCGTGCCGGTGCGCGTCGCGTACCACGATCACGATCGGACGGCCCGCCGCCGGGGCCAGGGCGACCTGGTACAGGTCCACGCCGTCGATGAAGTCGGCCTCCCCCAGCCGTACGCCGGTGGTACCGGGCAGCGCCGGGGTGAGCAGGTCGATCAGGCCCCACGGAACGCCGTCGCCGACCGCGATGTTGCTGGCCGGCGACAACTCCACGACGTGCGGTGGGCCCGACAGCGGTAACAGCCGGTCGCTCACCGATCCGGTGACGCGGATCGCGCGTCGCGCGGCGGACAGCCCGAGCAGACCGTCGCGCGGTGGCCGGTGACCGTGTGCCAGCGCGCGCCGGGCGGCGGCCCAGCCGGCCAACTCGGCGACCCGGGCGGCCGCCTCGACCAACCGCGCTTCGGGCAGGTCGCCATCGACGACCGCGGTCACGATCGCGTCGCGCAGCAGCGTGGCCGTGTGCTCGTCGGCGTGTTCGCCACCGACACAGATCGCGTCGACCCCGGCCGCGAGGGCGCGTACCGTCGCCCCGCGCAGGCCGTACGGGCCGGTCACCGCGCGCATCTCGATCCCGTCGGTGACCACGAGCCCGGAGTAGCCCAGTTCGCCCCGAAGCAGGTCGGTCATCACCCGCCGGCTCAGCGTCGCGGGCAGTTCATCGTCGATCGCCGTTACCAGCAGGTGGCCGGTCATGATGGCGCGGGCGCCGGCCTCGATGGCCGCCCGGAACGGGACCAGCTCACACGCGTCCAGCTCCGCGCGGCTGGCGGGGATGACCGGGATCAGGTGGTGCGAGTCGGCACTGGTGTTGCCGTGCCCCGGAAAGTGTTTGGCGCACGCGGCCACACCCGCCGACTGCTGGCCGGTGACCCAGGCCCGGGTGTGCCGCGCGACCAGGGCCGGGTCGGCCCCGAACGCGCGTACGCCGATGACCGGGTTGTCGGGGTTGGAATTGACGTCGGCGTCCGGGGCGTAGTTCAGGGTGATGCCGGCCTCGGCGAGGTCCCGCCCGACGTCCTGGGCGACCGCCGCGGTCAGGTCGGGATCGTCGATCGCGCCGAGCGCGTAGCTGCCCGGCCGGGAACTGCCGGTACGCGCTTCCAGCCGGGTGACATCGCCGGCCTCCTCGTCGACCGCGACGACGACATCGGGATTGGCCGCACGCAGCGCGGCGGTGAGCGCGGCGACCTGTTCGCGACCGGTGATGTTGCGACTGAACAGCGCGACTCCGCCCAGACCGGACTCCAGCCGGCGCAGCAGCCACGGCGGTGGAGTCGTGCCTTCGAACCCGGGCTGCAGCACCGCGTCCGCCAGCCGTTCGAGTTCGAGGCTACGGGCGTGGCCGCGTGCCATATGCGCTCCTCGGGTGTCCCCGCCGTCGAGGCGATCCATTCCGCTGTCGAATTCGCTGTCAAATTCTCGGTGAGATCACCAAAACAGTCAAGAAAGTTACCAGTTTCCCTCCGGCGGGTAGCCTCACTCGATCAGCCGGCTTCGATGCCTGGACCTGCCGTTGGACCCGACGCACGGCAACGGTCACCGTCGCGCCGGCGAACCACGCAGGCGCGCTCGTCGCTGGTACGGGAGGTCGCGCCGTGGCACAGATTCGCAGGCAGGCGCTGCCCGGGTCGCCCGCCCCTGCGGCGCGCACGCGCCCGAAAACCGGGCAACCTACCCGGCCAGCCGCTGAGGGCTGCGGCTGTCGGGATCCCGGCGGCCCAGAGATTCCCGAGGGCCCGACGAACCCCGGCGGCCCTGCCGGGCGCGCAGCCACGCGTACCAGTCCGCCAGCCCGTCCCCCCGGGTGGCCGACACCGGCATCGGGAAAAGGCCCGGGCGAACCGAGGTGAGCGCCCGCTCGAACACGGCCAGGTCCACGTCCAGGTATGGCAGCAGATCCACCTTGTTGAGCAGCAACAGATCCGCGGTGCGGAACATGTGCGGATACTTCAACGGCTTGTCCGCACCCTCGGTCACCGACGCGATGACCGCGCGGACACTCTCGCCGAGGTCGAACAGGGCCGGACAGACCAGGTTGCCGACGTTCTCCACGAACAGCACCGACCCCGGGGGCGGGTCCAGCTCACGCAGCGCCCGGGCCATCATCGCCGCGTCGAGGTGGCAGCCCGTACCCGTGTTGACCTGGACCGTGCGGCAGCCTGCCGCGCGTACCCGCCACGAGTCCAGCGCCGTCTCCTGGTCGCCCTCGATGACCGACACCGGAACCGAGGCGGCCAGCGCCCGGACGGTACGCTCCAGCAGCGTCGTCTTGCCGGACCCGGGTGAGCTCATCAGATTGACCGCGAGGATGTCCCGGTTGGCGAGCCACTCCCGGTTGCGCGCGGCCATCAGGTCGTTCTTCTCCAGTACCCGCTGTTCCAGCGGCACGGTGGTGGTGGCGGCACAGCCGCAGGTTCCGCACATGTCAGGTCACCTCGGCAGATGAAGCGGTTTCGGTGGATGGGACGGTTTCGGCGGATCCAACGGTCTCGACGGATCGGATAGTCAGGTCCTGGCCACGCAGCACTTCGACGTCGGCGCTCCCGCAGGCGCACAGCAGGATCAGGTCGTCGACCCGGTACTCCCCGCCGCACGAACGGCACCGCGCCCAGCCGTCCGGCTCCTCGATGTCCAGCCGCGCACCGTCCACAGTGGTACCGGTCGCCGCGAGGTCGAAGCAGAACCGGATGGCGTCCGGTACCACGCCGGACAGCCGCCCCACGGCCAGCCGCACCCGGGTCACCCGGGCGTCGCCGCACCGCGCTCCGATCGCCTCGACGATGCTCTGCGCGATCGCCAGTTCGTGCACTGCCGAGTCCGTTCAGCAGATGCGCGGGAGCGGATCGCCGACGAGCAGGTCGACGATGCGGGTACCGCCGAAGACCGTGTTCAGCAGCACCAGCCCCGGCGGGTCGGCGGCGACCCGGCCGATGATGGCGGCCTGTTCACCACCCGGGTGGGAGCGCAGGGTGTCCAGCGCGGTCTGCCCGTCCTCCGGACCGACGACCGCGACCATGCGCCCTTCGCAGGCCACGTACAGTGGATCGATGCCGAGCAGTTCGGCGGTGCCGCGCACCGGCGGCCGCACCGGTACGGCCACCTCGTCCACCACCACCGACACGTCGGCCGCCTTGGCGATTTCGTTCAGCACGGTCGCCACCCCACCCCGGGTGGCGTCGCGCAGCGCCCGCACCCCGGGTACGGCGCGCAGCAGCGCCGCCACCATCCCGGACAGCGGCGCGGTATCGGAGGTCACCTCGGCCTCGATGTCCAGTTCGCCCCGCGCCAGCATGACGGTGACTCCGTGCTCGCCGACCGGTCCCGACACCAGTACCACGTCGCCCGGCCGCACCGAGGCGATGGCGAGGTGCACGCCCGGAACCATGGTGCCGATCCCGGCCGTGTTGATGTAACAGCCGTCGGCGCCGCCGCGCTGGACCACCTTGGTGTCGCCGGTGACCACCTGGACGCCGGCAGCGGCGGCGGCGGCGGCCATGGACGCCACGATGCGCTCCAGGTCCTCGACCGCGAAGCCCTCCTCCAGGATGAAGCCGGCCGACAGGAACATCGGCGTGGCACCCCGGACGGCGAGGTCGTTGACCGTCCCGTTGACCGCGAGGTCACCGATGTTCCCGCCAGGGAAGAACAGCGGCGACACCACGAACGAGTCGGTGGTGAATGCCAGCCGGGCGCCGCCGGCCACGAGTTCGGCGGCGTCTTCCAGCCGGTCCAGCACCGGATTGCCCAGCCGGCGCAGGAACACCGACTCGACCAGGGTCTGGGTCGCCTTGCCGCCGGCCCCGTGCGCCATCGTGACGCGCTGCTCCCGCAGCCTGGCGCTGCCGCGCCGTACCCGCGCGATGCGGGCCAGTACCTGTTCCTCGTGCGCCACGCTCACGCGCGACTCGCCTCCTTGACCCGTTGCCGGCTGAACCGGCCGAAGTTGTAGTACGCCGCGCAGGCTCCCTCCGGGGACACCATGCACGTGCCGATCGGCGTCTCCGGCGTGCACGCCGTGCCGAACACCTTGCACTCCCACGGTTTGAGCACGCCCTTGAGCACCTCGCCGCACTGGCACGACTTCGGGTCGGCGACCCGCAGGCCGGGCAGCTCGAAGACGTGTTCGGCGTCGAACTCGGCGAACTCCTCGCGCAGCCGCAGCGCCGAGGACGTGATGAAGCCCAGCCCGCGCCACTCGAAGTACGGCCGCAGCCGCATGGTCTGCGTGATGGCCCGCAGCGCTATCGGGTTGCCGTCCCACGGCACCACCCGGCCGTACTGGTTCTCCACCGCGCATCGGCCCTGCGACAGCTGGAGCATCAGCAGGTACACCGACTGCAGGATGTCCAGCGGCTCGAATCCGGCCACCACCACCGGCTTGCCGTAGTCGCGCGCGATGAACTCGTACGGGCGGCAGCCGATCACCGTCGACACGTGGCCGGGGCCGAGGAACCCGTCCAACCTGAGGTCCGGCGAGTCGAGGATGGCCTTGATGGCCGGAATGATGGTCACGTGGTTGGCGAACACGAAGAAGTTGCGCAGCCCCTCGGCCTGGGCTCGCAACAGCGTCATCGCGGTGGACGGCGCCGTCGTCTCGAATCCGATCGCCATGAACACGACCCGCAGCTCGGGCCGTTCCCGGGCGATGGCGAGCGCGTCCAGCGGTGAGTACACCATGCGGATGTTCGTATCCCGCGCGTTGGAGTCGAAGAACGAGCCGTTGCCACCGGGTACCCGCATCATGTCGCCGAAGGAGGTCATGAGCACGCCGGGCTGCCGGGCGATGTGAATCGCGTCGTCGACCCGACCCATCGGGATCACGCAGACCGGGCACCCCGGCCCGTGTACCAGCGTGATGTTCTCCGGCAGGTAGTCCTCCAGCCCGTGCTTGTAGATCGTGTGCGTGTGTCCACCGCACACCTCCATGAACTTGTACTCCCGCCCGGGCTCGGCCAGCCGCGCGATGCGCGCGGCCAGTGCCCGGGCCCGGTCCGCGTCGCGGAACTCGTCCACGTACCGCATGTGTTCCTTTCCCCGCCCTTTCTTCCCCCCGGCCGCTTGACCGGCCCACCCACAAACCAGGCGGGCCTAGCGGCCCTGCTCTCTTCCCCCGGCCGCTTGACCGGCCCACCCACAAACCAGGCGGGCCTGGCGGCCCTAGCCGATGTTCGATTCCCGCAAGGCGGTCAGCTCGTCGTCGTACGGCGTCCCGAGAGTGGCGAGGAACGACAGCACGGCCCGCGCCTCGTCCTCCGAAATCTTCGACAGCGCGAACCCGACGTGGACCAGAACCCAGTCGCCCAGCCGCAGGTCCTGGTCGGCCAGCAGGGCGACGTTGATCTTCCGGCGCACGCCGCTGACCTTCACTACCGCGAGGTCGGGCTGCTCCTCGACGGTGTCTACGAGTTCACCGGGGATGCCCAGGCACACAGTCCCCGCTCCTTTCCCGCCCGGCCACCGCCGGCGCCTCTGGATCCGACCCGGCCGCAGCCGGCCCGACCACACCCGGCCCGACCACACCCGGCCCAGCCACGCCCGGCACGGCTACATCCGGCGCATCTTCAGGTACCGCCGGATCTCCGGCCACTGCCGGGTCATCATCGCGAGTACCGCGACACCCGCCACGATGCCGACCGACGACAGCGTCTTCTTCACAAGCCTCACCGCCCTTCCCGTCCGGACCGCTTTCCGGGTCCGGCTCAGCGACAATCTCGGCGACCAGGGACCTGACCATCCCGGCGGCCGCGTCCAGCGCACCGCGCACCGGAGCGCTCAACGCCACCACGACCTCCTCGTCGGCCCCGGTGTCCGGGATGAACTCCGGCTCGCAGCACACGACGTACGTCCGGGCCGGTACCCCGCCGAGTTCCCGCGCCAGCGCCAGCACCCGCACCGGGTCCATGCCGTGGGTCTGCAGGTCGACGGCGCCGGCCGACGGGGGGCGGGGTTCGATGACGGTCAGCGTGCCCGGGGCGTACCCGCGCGGGGCCGCGTCGACCAGGATCGCTGCGCGGTAGTCGCGCAGCAGCGCGTATGCCAGATCCATGCCGCGGATCCCGAACTCGACGACATCGACCCCAGGCATGGCCGGGCCGGCGGACAGGCGCCGGACCACCTCGCAGCCGAACCCGTCGTCGCCGAGGAACACGTTGCCGATGCCGGCCACCAGTACCCGGGCAGCACCGACTCCGTCGGTTCCGGCCGGCAGCGGCTGCACGTCGTCCGGGGCGTAGAAGAACCGGTGACCGGGCATGCGCGCCTCGCCGAGGTCGCGGCCCGGGTCGTCGGCCACGGTGACGGCGAGGAACACGTTCCCCTCGCCGTCCCGCTCGATGGCCTCGACCACCGCCGTGCGGCCGTCCAGCACCAGATCGAGGATGTCCGCGCGGCCGCGGGGGCGCAGCCGTACCCGACTGCCCGGCCTCACCGGCACGCCGCCGACCATCACGGTGTCGGGGCCGCGGCTGCCCATGACGTCCCAGAAGTCCGAGCCGATCGCCGGGGCGACAGCGGCGCCGGCAGAGCGGGCGCCATGGTCGGGCGACCGGTCGCGGAAAGCCACGCCATCGGCGCCGCCAGCCGGGGCGCCGCCGGCCGGGCAGACTTCGGCCGGGGAAACTTCGGCCGGGGAAACTTCGGCCGGGCAGACTTCGGCCGAGGCGCCGCCAGTTGAGGAAACGCCGGCCGAGAAGGCGTCGCGGTCGAACCGCCGGTCCACGGCCCTCATGCGGTGACCCACTCCCCGGGCCCACCCGGCCCGCTCGCCGGGCCGAGTGGTTGAACCTCCCGGAGCCGGCCGTGCAGGCGCATCAGCTCTTCCGGGCTCAGCGCCGCGCAGCGGTCCAGGATCTCCCGGGCGCGCGGGTCGCTGTCGCGCATCTCGCGCCGCTCCTCGTCCGACAGCGTGAGGATGCTCAGAGTCAGCAGCTGGTCGATCTCGGCGGCATCGAACAGGTCCCCCGGGCTCTCCGGCGCGACCTGCGGGTAGTCGGGCAGGATGACGGGCGCCGAGAGCATGGTGTGGCGGTCGCCTCCGGCGCCGATCAGCACCGGCCAGGTACCGATGTTCTCGCAGCCGGCGGCGTGCGCCGCCAGATGGTCGGGCGGGTCGGTCTGCGAGACCAGCCGCGCCCGATCGGTGTGGATGACGGTGTGCGCCGCGACGAACGTGCGCCGCAGCGCGCCGGGGCGGTCGTGGCCGTACCACGCCGTGGTGTTCACGACCCGCACGGTCAGCCGGTACAGGCCGGGCGCCACGAGCTCGGCACCCACGTCCAGGCGCCCGTGCAGTTCCTGCCACCGGCGCAGGAGCGCGCCCTCCCGCCGGTCGTCGCCGGACGACCGCAGCCACTCGACGCGCCGCCCGGCCGCGATGCGCACCGGTACGTGGCAGGGCGCCTCGACGAGCGCGGCCAGCGGCAGGTCCCCGGTACCCACCTCCCGTTCGGTGGCTTCCTCCCAGGGCAGGTAACGCTCGGTACCGACGACCAGCTCCGGTACCGGCTCCAGCCGCCCCAGGCGCAGCCGGCTCACGTTGCGCACGACCACCTGCAGGAACCGGACCCGTACCCGGACCGTGTCCCGCCGGTCCGCCTCCACCAGGCACTGCGTCTGGCTCAGGTGCGGTCCGGCCTGGTACGCGCCGCCCACCGGCCTCGGGTACACCCCGCCGATCGTCCAGCGGTGCTGGTTCTTGAGCGCCGAACGCCGGTACGGCCACAGCAGGTACCCCTCGTAGAGCACCGCCTGGGCGACCTGCCGTACCATCTCCACACCAGGCATCCTGTCCACCTCAGGCATCCTGTTCACGTCAGGCACCCTGCACCCGGTAGGCGTCGCCCACCGGCCGCTCGGCCGCGTCCAGCAGGGCATCGATCGCGCTCTCCCAACTCGGTAGCGCGTGGCGGGCCCGGTAGCCGTAGAGCCGGTCGAAGGCGCCGTGCTCCAGCCGCAGCCACGCGGTACCGGGGAAGTATCTGGCCATCAGGTCTTTCCACACCCGTACCGGCATCCGGTACGCGGACTCGGTACTCCACGGGATCCGGGCGGCCCGCAGCGCTGCGTCCACGGAGTAGAAGACCGTGCCGCTGAACAGGAAGTCCAGCGGGATGTCACCGTCGTCCAGGGCGTGCAGGTACTTGGTCGCGACGACGTCGAAATCGTACGTGCACGGCACGTCGATGTCCGCGACCGTCTCGCCGTGGAACTCCGGTACCTGGCGGGTCGCCTGTGTCCACAACAGACTCCGCAGGTTGCGGCTCCACTCGTCCGGTGCGCCGAACAACTCCACCAGCCGCGCCTGGCTGGCCGGGTCGTAGCGCCGGACGGTGGCCGCGATGCGCACCTGGGTGTGCAGGGCCAGCGAGCGGATCGCCGGGTGTCCGGCGGCGCGGATCCGTGCGCCGAACCGGAGCGTCGGTACGGCGGCGAGGTCGACCGGCTCGGCCGATTCGATCGCGATGGACACCACCGGCACGGCGGCCGGCGTA